>JAKJBW010000040.1 GCA_022706785.1 Bacillota bacterium | reverse complement strand
GCTTAAGCGGCGGCCTGTAATAGTAATGCGGTTGGCGGACTTATTCAATGCGTCTTAAGACGCTGCGCCAGTAATATGCCCTTTTAGGGCTTGTGCAAACCACCAGTTCAACTGGTGGTTTTGATTGCGGCATCATTTGCGCAGATACGATATACAGAAGCGCTTTCAAGCCAATGCGGAAAAAGGGGCGACACAATAGCGGCGGCAAGCGCTGTTACCGCTTCGAAAACACCTCGAAGGCAAACTGAATACCGGCGCAAAATCCCTTTTCAAAATTATCAAATGCCGCTTCCTCAATCATCAAATCCTTTTCGTCAATAATGCTAAGCAACAGCTTTTTATCATGGGCGGACAGACCGCGTCCCAGCTGCATACAGTTAAGCCGCAAGGTTTTGGAGTTCTTTTGGCAGACAGCATAATCCTCTGTTATTTTTTGCAGTATGTTATTCATAAAAGGACCCTCCTATATCATCAACCATACAAATCACTTTATAAATTATTATAGCATTTCACTATAACCTTTGTAAATTATAGCTTTCAGCTATAGGGTCAGCTCGCCGGAAAACCTTGATAAAGCTAACGTCTTTTGAAAGCCTTTACATATTCGCAAAGCAAATATCGCCGGCTATACCGCATAATAATATACTTCCATTCCGAGCATTCCTCACATAACGTCAAGCGCTTCGAGAGTATAACATCCTTTCCGGTCAGGTTAATATCATTTACCTTATTCCAGCATGCAAGGCAGAACTCAGCCATCTAATCCCCCCAATATGACATTCAGTAAATGCCACCATTAAATGAATTTTATCATATAATGATTAAAGTGGCAACTACTAAATGTGAAAATATTGGGTGATGATATGTATAAAAACAGACACACAAATAATAAAAATAATGTTTGCGGCCCGAATATCGCAAAGCTTAGGAAGGCTTTCCGGCCAAAGCTGTCCCAAAGAGGGCTGGCCGACAGGCTCCAGCTGATCGGCCTTGATGTCGACAAAAACGCCATTCAGAGGATAGAAAACGGCAAGCGGTTTGTTACCGATATTGAGCTGCTCGCGTTTTCCAAGCTGTTTAATGTTTCGGCAGACGAACTTCTTGTGTAAATCTTGGACCTCGTTCAAGCATATGTTGTCATACCAATTTGCCTTTGGCATATGCCAAAGGCAAATTTTATGGCTGAAAGCTGCTTATACCCTTCTCCCGCTAAAATGATAATATCTTTTTAGTCTTTTTCCCGCCCTGCTGCGTTGTTATCCTTGCAGGACAGAAAAAATCCGCAAAAACCTTATCACCATTTCAGGGGGAGAAGGGTATTATATTTGTTTTCCTGGCAAAAGCGGGAAAGTTTTGGGAAAAAAACTGCTGAAATCCCTCTTGATTTGGGAACGTTTGTTTGATATAATAGATACATAGCGGCATGTTGTTGATAACTGGCCGACTTATCCACAAGATATTGTAGTTAATCCACAAGAAAAATACAATATACAGATATTGCGTGAAAAACAAAGCAAATGCGAGTACACAGCGGCTATTTTTGAAAATTGACTGATTTTGACTGTTGCATGCGTTGCCGGCAGTGATATAATATCATCACGACGCATCACAATATATAGTATTTATATAACGCTTCATATACGATATACAGAGAATGGGAGGATGGAAGCATGATTAAGGCAGTAAGAAAGAGGGACGGCAGGCTGGAAAACTTCGCCGCCGAAAAAATTACATGGGCGATTTTCAAGGCCGCGAACGCCGTAGGGGGAAATGATTTTGAAAAAGCGGAGCGGCTGTGCGCTCAGGTTGTGGAAAGCTTAAACGCGCAGTTTCCGGGGCAGACGCCCGACATTGAAACCATTCAGGATGTTGTTGAAAAAGTGCTTATCGAAAACGGGCACGCGGCTACGGCTAAGGCCTATATCCTGTATCGTGAGAAAAGAAAGGGTGCGCGTGAGTTAAACGCCCTGATCGGCGCTACCATAGATATGTTCTCCGATTACCTCGGTGACCGCGACTGGCATATCCAGGAAAACGCCAATACACAGAAGAGCATAAACGGGCTCAACAACTATGTGCGTGAGACCTTTACCAAAAAATACTGGCTGCACGAGATCTATCCGGATGAAGTGCGCGAAGCGCATGAGAGCGGCGACGCGCATATCCACGACCTCGGCTTTTTCGGGCCGTACTGTGCGGGCTGGGATTTGCGCCAGCTCCTGACCGACGGCTTCGGCGGCGTTTACGGCAAGGTGGAAAGCGGCCCGGCTAAGCACCTGCGCTCGTTTTTGGGCCAGGTCGTGAACTCAACCTTCACAACGCAGGGCGAAACGGCGGGGGCGCAGGCCTGGTCCAGCTTTGACACCTACTGCGCGCCGTTCATCCATTACGACAACATGACCTACGATCAGGTGCGCCAGTGCCTGCAGGAGTTTGTGTTCAACATCAACGTTCCCACCCGCGTGGGCTTCCAGTGCCCGTTTTCCAACCTGACGTTTGACATCAAGGTGCCAAAAACCCTTGCGGATGAAAACGTCATTGTGGGCGGCAAGATCAGACAGGAAAAATACCGCGATTTTCAGGCGGAGATGAACATTTTCAATAAAGCGTTCTGCGAAGTTATGCTAAACGGCGACGCCAAGGGCAGGGTGTTTACGTTCCCCATCCCGACGCTCAACATCACTTCCGATTTCGACTGGGATTCCGAGGTGGTTGACGCGTTTATGCAGATAACCTGCAAATATGGTATACCCTATTTTGCCAACTATATCAATTCCGATCTTTCGCCGGAGGATGCGGTTTCCATGTGCTGCCGCCTGCGCCTCGACACCACCGAGCTGCGCAAGCGCGGGGGCGGCCTGTTTGGCTCCAATCCGCTCACAGGCTCCATTGGCGTATATACCATTAATTTGCCGCGTGTGGGCTATCTGTCCTCGTCCATGAGCGAATTCAAGGCAAGGCTCTGGCGGCTGGTGCATATTGGCAAAACGTCTCTGGAGATTAAGAGAAAAATCATAGAGGATCAGTCGGGCAAGGGCCTATACCCCTATGCCAGCAATTATCTGCGCCATGTCAAGGAGCGCACGGGCGAATACTGGTACAACCATTTCAACACCATCGGCATCATAGGCATGAACGAGGCGGCCGAAAACTTTATGGGCAAGGATATCACCACGCCGGAAGGGCAGGCCTTTGCGCTTGAGATCATGCACTATCTGCGTGATCTGATGATTGAACTACAGCAGGAGACCGGCCATTTCTATAATCTCGAAGCCACCCCGGCGGAAGGGACCTCCTACCGTATGGCCGAGCTGGACAAAAAGCGGTATCCCGACATCATCACGTCGGGCAGCGCGGATGTGCCCTACTACACTAATTCCAGCCAGCTTCCGGTGGGCTATACCGACGATATCTTTGAAATGATGGAGCTGCAGGACGACATACAGTCGCTCTACACAGGCGGTACTGTGCAGCATCTGTATATTGGCGAGCGGATTGAAGACATTGGCGTGTGCAAAAATCTGATCCGCAAGATTTTCACCAAGTACAAAATGCCCTACATTTCCATCACGCCGACGTTTAGCATATGCAACGAGCACGGCTATATCGCAGGCGAGCATTTTACCTGCCCCGAGTGCGGCAAGCCGGCCGAGGTCTGGTCAAGGGTTGTGGGCTACCTGCGCCCTGTGCAGAACTATAACATCGGCAAAAAAGAGGAATACAAGGAAAGAAGGATGCTTGTTGTGGGTGAGCAGGCATGATGATTGGCGGCATTGTGCCCAACTCGTTTGTGGATTATCCGGGCAAAATCGCCATGCTCATCTTTACCGCCGGCTGCAATTTAAACTGCTGGTACTGCCACAACAGGCAGCTCATACGGCCCAAGGATACGGCGGTGTATTACAGTCCGGCTTCGGTTTTTGCCGAGCTGGAGCGGAAAAAGGGATTTTTAGACGCGGTAGTCATCACAGGCGGCGAGCCTACCCTTCAAAAAGGGTTAGCCGGATTTGCGGCCGACATCAAGAAGCTGGGCTATCTTGTCAAGCTGGACACCAACGGCACCAATCCGGGCGTTGTGCAGGGTATGATAAGCGCAGGTGTGCTGGACCGTGTGGACATGGACATCAAGGCGCCCCTTGACCGGTACGGCGAGGTGTGCGGCAGGCGCGTAGACACAGACGCCGTCAGAGAAACCATAGCCCTTTTGATGGAAAGCGGAAAAGGGGAGGGCACGACAGGCAAAAAGATTGACTACAGCTTTCGGACAACGTTTGTGCCCGAGCTGACGGGAGCCGATCTGCTTGCCATAGCGCAGGAAATAAAGGGCGCGAAAAGCTACGTGCTTCAGCAGTACCGCCCTGTGCCGGGCTATGCTGCGCGCATGCCGCATCCGCCGGAGTATGTGCGCCAGTGCGCATCCGAGCTGGAAGGGCTTTTTCCCGAATTTCGGGTATTGGGTTTATAGATCAAAAAAACTGGCCGCGCTTGCCGGCGCCCGTCCGGATAGTTTGCGCCAATTGGCAGATGGCGGGCGGGTAATCTGTTTTAACGTAATTTTCCATGTTGTCAAAATAACCATCTTCCCGGTTATTGGAAGATGGTTATTTTATGTTTGATTATGCCATATTACCTATGTAATTTTATACGCCCTAATCCGAAAATTTCGACACCCACATCACCGCGCTGAAGCCTGCGGCAAACAAGATCAGGCACAAGGGAATATTCCAGCCTGTGGGAAGGTAGGGCACCTCTTTAACAAGCTCAAGCAGCGAGCCGAGGACGAAGCCTACGATCGCCATATAAGTAGCGGATGTGTATTTGCGCATGGCATTTTCCAGGATCCTTGCGGTTCCCACAGTGCCGACCGCACCGCCTATCAGAAGCGGAAGCAGGAATATGATATCCATATTGCTGACGGCGCGCAAGGTTATGTCGTATATGCCCAGAATGAGAAGCATATAGGATGTACTGATGCCGGGGAGGATGAACGCGATGGCGACCACAATACCGGCAACCGCCAGCATCACAAAGCTGAGTATCGGATTTGCGTCGCCCACCGCAAAGATGCCGGAGGGGATAAGGGAAAGCGCAGCCACGGACGCAAAACCGATAAGCGCCCATACCATACCGCCCAGCTTGCCTGCGCGAATGCCGCTTTTTTTAAAAAGCGCGGGGATACTGCCCAGGATACAGCCTATAAACAAATACATCATGGGTTGCTTAAAATTTTCAAACAGCCACAATACCGCCTGGGCAAAAAGCAAAACGCCCAGTCCTGCGCCGATCCCGAAAGCGGCAAGAAACATGGTATGCTTGCGGATATCGTTTCTGTAGCGGCTGATGGCAACGATGAGGTTATCATAGATGCCAAGGATAATTGCCATGGTGCCGCCGCTGACGCCGGGCACAAGTGAAGCCGCTCCAACCGCAAGACTTTTCGCTGCAACTGCCAGTGATTTTTTCATCCGCACACCCCATGTTTTTAACGATTTTTTAAAAGTACAGCCAAAAAACTGCCGTATTGTAATATATCATAAAGTAGGATATAATACAACATAATGAGTGAAAAATTTCATAGAAAAGAGAAAAGACCATGAACATACTAATCAAAAATGCGGTTATTGTCACCATGGACGCCGGCAGGGTCATAAAAAACGGCTGGCTGCTGGTAGGAGACAGTAAAATTGAGGCGATTGGGGAGGCGGCCGTGCCTTTAGCAGTGCAAAGCGGTTGCAAAGAAGTGATAGACGCCGGCGCCAATATCATCATGCCGGGGCTTATCAATGCCCATACTCACAGCGCCATGACGCTTTTTCGCGGTTATGCGGGCGGGAAAGCGCTTTCGGAGTGGCTGGAAAAATACATTTTCCCGGTTGAGGACCGTCTGGAATACAACGACTGCTACTGGGGCAATCAGCTTGCCGCATGCGAAATGCTGGCTTCCGGCACTACCTGCTGTGCGGATATGTATTTTAAGTCGGAGAGCCTGGCCGAAACCATTTTGCAAAGCGGTATGCGGGCAAATATTTCGCGGTGCGGGCAATGGTTTGGCGAGGAGCAGGACGATTTTTCGGCAGACCCGCGCCTAAAGGAGCAGATCAGCCTTTATGACGCCTACCACAACGCGGGCGACGGGCGCATTAAGGTGGATATCGCCGTTCATTCGGTGTATCTGAGCACGCCGCGGTATCTGCAGACAGCGTATGCGCTTGCGTGCGAGCGCGGTTTGCGCTTCCATATCCACCTGTCCGAAACCATGAAGGAAAACGAGGAATGTGCCGCACGCTTCGGCAAATCGCCGGCAGCGTACCTGCACGATATCGGTGTGCTGTCACAAAACACCATTGCCGCGCACTGCGTTCATCTTTCAGAGCAGGATATGGCGCTGATGGCAGCGGCAGGCGCCACCGCCGTCCATAACCCGGCCAGCAACCTAAAGCTTGCCAGCGGTATAGCGAAAACATGGGAGATGCACAGGCGCGGCGTCAACGTTGCGCTTGGCACAGACGGCGTTTCCTCCAACAACAACCTTGATATGTTCGCGCAGATGTATCTGGCGGCGCTGGTAGCGTGCGGCGTATCGCTTGACGCGCAGGCGACAGATGCGCAAAGCGTGCTTGAAATGGCGACGGTAAACGGAGCCATAGCCACAGGCCGCGCTAACCGGACGGGTATGCTGAAAGCCGGGCTTGCCGCGGATTTGATCATGGTAGACACGCACGCGCCGAACATGGTCCCCATGCACGCCGCCGCCGACAATCTGGTTTACGCGGCGCACGGCGCGAATGTGCGCCTGACCATGGTTGACGGCAAAATCCTCTACAGGGACGGCGAGTTTTTGACCCTGGATTACGAAAAAATTACGGGCGAAATGGCAAAAACCGTTGGCAGACTGTTCTAGCCGCGGCCATTTTACCTTTAATTTGTGTGGTGTGGCGCGCGAATCATTTGTTTTGCGAATTATTCGGCAGACATAACTTATTATTGTTAAATAATCTGGGCTATATCATTGACAGCAGGCTGGTTTTGTTATAAAATATGCATGTTTTTGGTCATAATCTTTATCATGGGGCAAAAAGATGTTTTCTGTGCCATTCCGGCTTTTCAAACGGTGCGGAGATCTCAAGCCTCATCCGGACGGTGCGCTGCCATTGCCGTTGCAATGAATGACGGCTGCCGTTATAACGACAACATTAAGGAGGCTATACCTTGGAGCTTCTTACACCCGATAGATATGCGGAATATGAAGCGTTTCTGAAAAGCAGCAAAAAAGGGCATTTTATGCAGGCGCCGTGCTGGGCAAGAGTCAAGGACATGTGGAAAAACGAGATCATCGTTGTGCGGGATGCTTCCGGCGCCATCAGGGGCGCCATGTCGCTGCTTATCCGCAAGGTTCCGTTTCTGCCGTACACCATCATGTATTCGCCCAGAGGTCCGGTATGCGATATTTATGACAGGGATACCATTAAGGAACTGGTGGACTGTGCGCGAAAGCTGGCAAAAAAACATAAAAGCTATGTGCTGAAAATGGATCCCGATGTGGCTGTCGGAGATCAGAAATTTGAAAGTATCATGAGCGATTTAGGCTTCCGTTTTAATAAATCTAAAAATTTTGAGGGCGTGCAGCCGCGGTTTGTGTTCCGGCTGAACGTGGCGGGTAAAACGCAGGACGAGGTTTTTGAAAGCTTTGCCAGCAAGCACCGCTACAATATCCGCCTTGCCAAGAAGAAGGGCGTCTGCGTAAAAATCGGCGGACGTGACGATTTGCCGGCGTTTTGCAAGGTAATGATGGAAACGGGCTTGCGGGACGGCTTCATCCCGCGTTCACTGGCATACTTTCAAAAGATGTACGACGAAATGGCGCCGGCGGGTTATCTTCGGCTGTATCTGGTCTATTATCAGGAGCAGCTTGTCTCGGGGGCGGTGGCGATCCTGTACGGCAACAAGGTGTGGTACCTTTATGGCGCAAGCTCAAACGAGCACAGGAATGTCATGCCCAACTATCTTATGCAGTGGGAAATGATAAAGTGGACGGTGGAGTCCGGCTGCGACATATACGATTTTCGCGGCGTGTCGGGCGATCTGAACAAGGGCCAGCCGCTCTACGGGCTGTATCGCTTCAAAAAGGGCTTTAACGGTGAGTTTGTGGAGTTCGTGGGTGCGCTTGACTATGTGACAAAGCCGCTTTTATACTGCTTTATTGAAAAGGGTGAGCGCTGGTACCGTGAGCTGCGAAGGCGTTTATTCCTGCTTAAAGGCAAAGGAAAAGCCGGCAAGGCCCAAACGGAAAACGAAGCGGAATAGCCCGTCTTTAAAACAGGGAGACGGCTTTAGACGGATTTCCATATTTTAACAGGGATTGTGATAAAGTGGACATGCGAAAATGTAAGGCCCTGCTGCTTGCATTTGCATATATTCTCATCAATCTGGGCGTCTACTTCCTCATAGCGGAGCAGATTGCGAAGATGAAATTATTTGTCCTGCTTTCCGCCGGTATTGGCGCGGCGCTTTTGCTTCTCCTTGCCGTATGCAGGCGTTTAGATTATGACCTGAAAAAGTGTTTTTTGCCTGTCTGTCTGCTTTGCGGATTGCTTTTTATGCTTGCTGTGCCAATATTTCGCGGAGCGGATGAAGAGCTTCACTTTTATCGGGCCTATGAGGTTTCGCAGGGCCATATGTCCTCAGAGCTTCGCGATTTGCAAGGCGGCCGGGAGCTGCCCGCAAGCCTTCGCGCAATTTCACCGGAGGACACGCTGCGGTTTTCCTACAGCGATTTGGCGGAGCGTTTCGGTATTGCTCTGGACAGGGATAAGACGGCGTTTATTCCCTTCACCACAACCGCGCTTTACGCGCCCGTGCAGTATATTCCGCAGGCCGTGGGCATTGCGCTTGGCAATGCGTTCGGTGCGCCGCCCATGATAAGCGCCTATTTGGGCAGGGTATGCAATTTTTTGGCGTGGGGCCTGCTGTGTTTCTTGGCGATCAGGTTTTTAGGCGGTATGCCGCTTGCGTTTCTGATCCCGCTGCTGCCCATGTCGCTGCATACGGCGACCACGCTTTCACCCGACGCGGTTACCAACGCGCTGGCAATGCTTTTTACGGCCTGTATCCTGCGTTTGTCATACATTGACGCGGACAAGCCGCTGCCAAAGAAAAGCCTGGTTTTTTTATTTTTGATGGCCTGGTTTATCGCGCTGTGCAAGATTGTGTATCTGCCGCTGTGCGCTTTGTTTTTTATGATACCCGCTTCCCGGTTTGGAAGCAAAAGAAGCTGCGCGGCATACCGGACGGTACTGATTGTGTCCTGCATCGCGCTGAATTTAGGCTGGCTTGGTTATTCGGTCCGGTTTTTGCAGGAGGTCAAGGACGGTGTAAATGCGGCGGGCCAGCTTATGTATATCGTGAATCATCCGCTGCGCTATGTTATGATTCTGCTGCGTACCATCTCGCAGTATGCGAATACACAGCTGCATAGTATGGTGGGCGCGAATTTGTGCTTGTTTGACGTGCCGGTGCATCTTTGGATTTCAAATATTTATTTGATATTTCTTTTGTACCTGGCGTCGCATCATACGCTGCCGGACATCAAAAAGAGCGGCCGTTACCTTGCCGCGCTTGTGGCAATGTGTGTTTGCATCCTCATTTATACCAGCTTGTACATCCAATGGAATGCGGTGGGGGCTGCACTGATCGAGGGCGTTCAGGGGCGCTATTTCCTGCCATTGCTGATGCTTCTGCCGTTCGCCTTTAAGGCAAGGCAGGCTGCCGGCATCCGAAAACCGTTGGTGTTTGCGGCGGTGCTGCTGCCGTATCCTGTGATCCTGACACTGCTGCTAAAGCATTTACAGTAAAGGGACACAGCGAGAAAGACGCAAACGGAGGCAAAGCAAAAGCTTTGCTTGCGAGATGCGGCGGGGGATTTTACAACGAACAGGGAGGCAAATCCCAGTGAAGAAGCTGATAGTGGAGAAGCAAAAGCTGATAGAAAATATTAATATCATCAAAGCCCGGGCAGCCAGGACCGGCACGCGCCTGATTGCTATGCTCAAGGGTAACGGATATGGGCTTGGCATCTGTGCGTTTGCGCAGCTTCTCTGCGATTGCGGCGTTGACCTTTTGGCTGTCAGTGAGTTTAGTGAGGCGAAGGCTCTGCGGGACGGCGGGATCGGGGCGGAAATCATGCTTTTGTCGCCCATGTGCGATATCAGTGAGGCCAGGTCTGCGGCGGAGCTGGATATTATTTGTGCCATCGCTTCTTTTGAGTCGGCCACCATACTTGATCTGGCCGCGGGGGAGGCCGGGAAACGCGCAAAGGCACAGATCGTGCTTGATACGGGCTTTGGCAGATTCGGTTTCCTTCCCGGTGAGATTGATTATGCCGCCAAGGCTATATCGGAGCTTGAGAATGTGGACATATGGGGCACGTTTTCCCACTTTTCCGATTCGTTCGGAAAAAACACCAAGCATTCCTATGCGCAGTATAACCTGTTTTTAAAAGGCGTAGAGCGGCTGACGGCCGCCGGTATTTATACCGGCGTGCGCCATATATGCAACTCCTGCGGCTTTCTGCGTTTTCCCGCCATGCATCTTGACGCGGTGCGCGTCGGCTCCGCATTTTTAGGCAGGCTTCCCATAGCCGATCCCTTCGGACTTTCCAAAATCGGCTATATTGAAAGCACGGTCTGCGAGGTCAAGACACTGCCGGCAAAGCATAATATCGGCTATGCCAATACCTATTCCACCAAAGCGCCGACCAAAATAGCCGTCATACCGCTTGGCTATAAGGATGGCTTTGGCGTGCAAAAGGTCGCTGACGCCTTTCGTCTTGTGGATATTTTAAGATATATTTATCACGATTTTTTGGCATTGTTTAAAAACAACGGCATTTATGCGCAGATAAACGGGCACAAATGCAGACTGCTGGGCAGGATCAGCATGTTCAACGTCATCGCCGATGTGACGGGAATAGACGTGGAAGTGGGCAGTGCCGCCAGCTTTGCGTGCAATCCCATTATGATAGACAGCGGGGTTGCGCGGGAATACCGATAAAAGTCCGGGCTGTCAGTTTTTCTTAGACGATCTGGCAGGGGTGGAGGAAACTATGTTTGACAAGCTTGCGTTTATAGAAGAAAGATACGAATTTTTGAGTCAGAAGATAAGCGATCCCGCTGTGATTGCCGATAACGAGTCATGGCGCGCTTTTTGCAAAGAGCAGGCAGATATTACGCCTATTGTGGAAAAATACCGCCAGTATCAGGCGGCAAAGCAGACCATAGCGGACGGCCGCGAAATGCTTGTCGAAACCTCCGACAAAGACATGGAGGATATGATCCGTGCCGAGATGGATGAGGCGGCCCAAAACATTCGTAGGTATGAGGAAGAGCTTAAAATCCTGCTTTTGCCCAAGGACCCCAACGATGAAAAGAATGTTATCATAGAAATCCGCGGCGGCGCCGGCGGCGACGAGGCGGCGCTGTTTGCGGCGGCTCTTTTGCGGATGTATACCATGTATGCCGAAACCAGGCGCTGGCGTATTGAGATGCTGAATTCAAGTGAAACTGACATCGGCGGCTTTAAGGAAGTGTCGTTTATGCTGGAAGGCCGCGGGGCGTACAGCCGCTTAAAATTTGAGAGCGGCGTCCACAGGGTGCAGCGGGTGCCGTCCACAGAGTCGAGCGGACGCATCCATACCTCAACCGTTACGGTGGCGGTGCTGCCGGAGGTGGAGGAGTTGGAGGTTTCCATCAATCCGGGTGATTTGCGCATCGATGTGTTCCGGGCCGGCGGGCCGGGCGGGCAATGCGTCAACACCACCGATTCGGCGGTCCGCATCACGCATTTGCCGACGGGACTTGTGGTGTCGTGCCAGGATGAAAAATCCCAGCATAAAAACAAAGACAAGGCCATGAAGATCTTGCGGTCAAGGCTCTACGAGCTTATGCAGGAGGCGCAGCACGCCGAAATTGCGCAGGATCGGAAAAATCAAGTCGGCACGGGCGACAGAAGCGAGCGCATACGCACATACAACTTCCCCCAGGGCCGTGTGACCGATCACAGGATCGGGCTTACGCTGCACAAGCTTGAAGCGGTGTTAAACGGTGCGCTGGATGAAATTATCGACGCGCTGGTAACGGCCGACCAGAGCGAAAAGCTTAAAGCCGAAATGGAATAGCCTGATATTTATTTTTATACTGTTCGCAAATAGAATTATAGCATAAAACTTGTCTTTTTTCGTCTGACTGTGTCAAAGAACCGTCGGCAATAAACAAATTATTGCCGGAAAACCTTTCCTTGTCATACGAAAAAATCCGGCGTTTTATTTATCTATTCTTTTATTTGAAAACAGTATTAAATACAATAATATAATGGGAAAGGAAGATCTATCATGGATATCCGCACAAATCTCGACAGGCTAAGGCTACCGCAGGAGGGCAAAAAGATTGCAATGGTGTTAGACACCGATACATACAACGAGGTGGACGATCAGTTTGCGCTGCTGTATGCGCTTCTTTCGCCGGAGCGCATGAGCGTGGAGGCTGTATATGCAGCGCCCTTTCATAACAACAATTCGGAAGGACCCGAGGACGGTATGGAAAAGAGCTATGAGGAGATACTTTTCTGGCTGAAAAAAATGAACATAAAGACAGACGGGTTTGTGTTCAAAGGTTCAAAGTCATACCTTGCCGATGAAAAAACGCCTGTTATATCAGACGCGGCCAAGGACTTAGCCGAGCGCGCGATGCAATACACGCCTGAGGAGCCCTTATATGTGGGGGCGTTAGGCGCGATCACCAATGTTGCCTCCGCTATTTTGATCAATCCCGATATCGTGGACAGAATCGTGGTGGTGTGGCTTGGCGGTCACCCGCATTACTGGCACACCGCCAGAGAGTTTAATCTGTTCCAGGACGTTGCGGCGGCGCGGGTGGTGTTTGGCTGCGGCGCGGCTGTGGTGCAGATACCGTGCATGTGCGTGGCGGCCAACCTGATCACCACCGTGGCGGAGCTAAGGCATTATCTGGGCGGCAAGAACGAAATCTGCGACAAGCTGATCACCATTGTTGAGGAATACAAGGGCAACCCATACGGATGGTCTAAAATCATTTGGGATATCAGCGTAATTGCATACTTGGTAAACCCCCATTTAGTTTGGACCGAGCTTGTGCATACGCCCCTTTTGACTTACGACGTAACATGGAGTATGCGCAACGATTCTCATTTTATGCGTGTTGGGATAGCTTTAAACCGCGATGCGATTTTTGCCGATATGTTCAAAAAGCTGGCAAGCATCACCGTATAGCGTAGTGCGCTGTCAGGCGCGCAAGGAGACACCACAGACGGGCTTAAAAAAAACGGAAAAAGGCCCGGCAACAGAAAGCTTCTTCTGGAACCGGGCCGTTTTTTCATATATTGGCGGCGGATAATGTAAGTAATCGCCAGCGTTTATTTAAGCGGCTTTCCTTGCGCATCGGTGTTTACCATTCCCGTCAGGATCAAAATGCCGTCCACAAGCGACCATATGCTGGCCATCCCAACGGTCAGCACGGCCACGGCAAATTGTATGAAGCCGAGTCTCATATGGCCTAAATACAGCCTGCCGATACCGCCTACGCCTATCAGACACGGCAAAATCTGCAAAATTCCCGCCAGGGTTCTTGATCTGTACTGCTCACCGACGGGAATATGAATGATTTTTTCTTCAGGCTGGGCGGGCTCGTCGTGCGGATTGCTCCCGCACTGGCTGCACCGGATGGCATCGTCCGGTATCTGGGCGCCGCAGGTTTTGCAAAACATAAACGGTGTACCTCCAAGAAAAGTATACATCAAGTATATACTAAATTCTAAAAAAGTACAACGGCAAAGCCTGCAATTCTTTTAAGATTTGCAAACCGTTATTGCTTTGTCCGCGCGCAGTGGTGATGCAGGGCCGGCTTTCTCAGATATGAAACAGCCATTTTAACAGAAGCAGAAGCAAAAAGCCGGGGATTCCGAGTATGCCGCAGGTGAGTGCGGTGAAGAGGTTGACGCCTATGGTGATTCCCCATATTCCGCCTATGTAGTTGAACACAACCAGCAGAAGCGCTCCGATCAGGCTGTTTACAATTAGCTTCAACGCGATTTTGACAGGCTTGATGAACAGCCACATCAAAATGTAGAGCAGTGCAAAACCGAGAATTAACCACGCAACCATACCATAGTCCCAGTTCATAGACCACACCCCTTTTATTTAATCTTTTGCCATATGTCTTTCATATATCGCTGACCCTTTCAAGAAGCGCCTTTTCAATATATTCACGCTGCTCCAGCCCCAGCGAGCGGGCTTTGCCGAGCAGATACCGGTATTTTGCCTGGGTGGCCTTGATTTCATAGGCGTACATATCCACCAATAAAGGATCGGTGGCATAGGAAAAATTCTGATTCGAAATTTCCAAATCAAGCTTTGCCTTTGCTATACCTTCCAGTAATTCGGCTCTTTCCCGGCTCTGATAATTCGTCATTGCATTTGCCTCCCTCGTGATCCATGGAAGTGATCTGCTCATTTGCAATTCAAACATTAGGTTTCCTCCTGTTTTCTTGGTATGAAAGCTAATACTATCAACTGAAGCGATATGAAGCGGCTAAGGATTTGCCGTATGTAAGCCTTGTTATTGGCGACTTAAGGTTACAATATCATTATAGTCACGGATATGGATTTTTATTCCAACATTTTAAAATTTAAAGCAAACCAAAAGGACAATACGTTGCAATTTGTAACAATCTCATTTATTTTTCAAACAAAATGAAATATTTTCCAAATAAAATACTAAAAATTGTAAAAAAAGTCTTGCATTTTAATTTCAGATGTGTTACTATAGCGCAAGGGAAATAAAAAAATAAGGAGTGGTTCAAATGTCAAACAGTATTTCTGTCCTGCTGGCGGATGACAGCAAAGAGTTTGTGGAGGTCATAAAAAGCTATCTGGAAAAAGAGGATGACATCAAAATTGCCGGCGTAGCTTACGACGGCAATGAGGCGTTTGAAATGATCATGGAAACAAGGCCGGATGTGGTCCTTTTAGATATGATCATGCCCAGAGTGGACGGGCTTGGCGTGCTTGAAAAACTCCAGAATACCGAAATGGAAAAACGCCCTATCTGCATGATGCTCACAGGCGTGGGGCAGGAAAAGGCTACTCAGAGAGCGGCTGCTTTGGGGGCGGAATATTACATGTTAAAACCGCTGGAGCTGACGACACTGTCAGACAGGATTCGTCAGTTTTCGAATGCGGACATGCCTGCGCCCAAGGTAAGGCCGCTTATGCCGCTTCGGTGCGATACCCAAACCAAAGCGGTGGGTGCGAAGCGTGCGCCGGGCACATCGCTTGAATCCAGAGGGCTTGAGAATGTGGTCACAGAGGTTATCCATGAAGCGGGTATTCCCGCCCATATCAAGGGATATCAGTTTATCAGAAGCGCTATTATGATGTCTGTTGAGAATATGGAAGTGATCAACTCAATTACCAAGCAGCTCTATCCTGAGCTGGCAAAAATGTACCACACAACGCCGAGCCGCGTCGAGCGCGCCATCAGACACTCTATTGAGGTTGCCTGGAACCGCGGCAGGAGCGAAACGATGGAAGAACTGTTCGGCTACACCATCTCTTCGGGTAAGGGCAAGCCGACCAATTCGGAATTTATCGCAATGATAGCGGACAGGATAAGGCTTCAGATGAAGTAAAAACGATAAAAGAGCCGCCCGGGCAGATTGAACAGAACCCCCAAAAACGGACGGTTGCAAAAAACCTCCAGTTGTAGGAAAATAACTATGACTGGAGGTTTATCTATGGGAAAACATTTTACTGCATGGGAAAGAACAG
>JAKJBW010000011.1 GCA_022706785.1 Bacillota bacterium | reverse complement strand
TATCGTATGTTTTGGCCAGATTAACCGCCTCATTAGCCGCAACGCTGTCGGGCACATCGTCAATATAGAAAATCTCATACACCGCAAGCCGAAGTATGGCCAGGCTCACGCGTGAAAGGCGGCTCTTTTTCCACTCTGCCGTCAGATTTTTTTCTATCGTTTCGTCCAGCTCACCAAGCTTTTCATGCACGCCCGCAGCGGCATCACAAATATATTGATACTGCTTGCGGTCAGTCTTTTTCAGCGCCGCGTTTTCCTCCTGGAATTGCGCTAAAATTTGCGCATATTCATCCTTTTGCGCTTCTATCTGAAAGATGATTTCAAATGCCTTCTGTCTTGCCTCTGATCTGTTCATGCTATCCTCCAAAATCGTTATCCGCCGGAAAAATCGGATAAACCACTATTTAACCCTGGCACCGCCATGCTTTTCCTCAAGCTCACGCTCCGCCTGCGACTTACGCAGATAAATGGGAAGCAGCTCGTTATACCGGCTCAGTTTGCCGTCTGCCGCCTGCCGCCTTGCCAACGCCGCCACACAGGATGCCCTTTGCATATTGGCGTTTACAGGCGCAAACTCAGCGCTCTCCCCTATTTTTTGTAGGATAATGTCACGATATACGGACACACCATCGCCTAAAAACACTGCTTTCTGTCCGCAATCGGCCAAGCTATCCAAAAGCGCTTCTATTGCAACTGCCTGCGGCTCAATAACGGTGATCAGCATTTCGCCCTCCCACCGATAAACCCCGTTATATACCTGTGCACGGCGCGCATCCATGATCGGCACAACCAATGCACTGCAAAACGGCAGCTGATACGCCATTGCCTCTAAAGTAGATACGCCCGCCACAGGCTTGCCTGTCGCGTGTGCAAGCGCCTTTGCCGTTGCAACCCCGATTCGCAGGCCGGTAAATGAGCCGGGGCCTGCCGCTACGGCAAACAGGTCTATTTGTGAAATATCTGTCTCGGTTGCGCACAAAAGCTTCTCTATCATTGGCATGAGCGTCTGGGAATGCGTTTTTTTATGATTTAACACAGATTCACCCAGCAGCTTATCCTCATCTGTAACGGCCACTGCCAGAGCATTCGACGAAGAATCTATCGCAAGAATTTTCATGCCGGCTCCCCCTTTTTATCAATCACAATTTCTCTGTAATCATCGCCGTTTTGCATATTTTTTGAAATCGTGACTTCATAGCGGCCTTCCGGCAGGATACCTGAAATTTTGTCCGCCCATTCAATAATACATACCCCGTCTCCGAAAAGGTACTCGTCAAAGCCTGTATCCAAAAGCTCGTCCTCGGTTTGGATCCTGTATACATCAAAATGATAAACCGGCAAGCGAGCGGCATATTCGTTCATCAAAGCAAATGTAGGACTGCTGATGTACCCTGTAAAGCCCAGTGCCTTCACAATGCCTGAAACAAATACCGTCTTGCCGGCGCCCAAGTCTCCGTCAAGGCACACCACATCCCCCGCTTTTAGTTTCTTTGCAAAGGCAGCGGCAATTTTTCTGGTTTCATCCGCATTTTCGGAAACAAACAAATCCTATCTCCCCTAGGCAAGACTGCAAAGGCCTTGATTTGGGTTTATCCTCTCTAAACCACAAAACCACAGCCATGCGGCCTGTAAAATAACATCAGAACAGTCCCACGATCTCCCCGTCGGGTTTAATATCAATTTTTTGTGCGGCAGGGCTTCTCGACAATCCCGGCATAGTCATAATATCTCCCGTTTGCGCCACAATAAACCCGGCGCCGGCAGACACGCGCATTTCAGAAACGGTAATGACAAACCCTTGCGGGCGTCCCAAAAGTGCGGGATTGTCCGAAAGCGAATACTGCGTTTTTGCCATGCATATCGGCAAGCCGCCAAAGCCCAATTCACTTAGCCGTTCCATCTGCTTTCTGGCCTTAGACGTATAAACCGCTTCCCTTGCGCCGTATATTTCACGCGCGATAAGCTGTATTTTTTCATCAATGATCAGGTCGGCATCATAAATGGGGCGATACTGCGACGGCTGCTTTTCTATGACGTCAAGCACAGCGCCTGCCAACTCAACGCCGCCCGCGCCGCCTTTTCCAAACACCTCACAAACCGCGCACCTGACGCCAAGCGCCTCACAGCGGCTTTTGACAAAAGCGATTTCGGCATCGCTGTCTGTCGCAAAGACATTAAGCGCGACCACCGTGGGAAGACCGAACTTTTTAATATTTTCAACATGCTTTTCAAGATTGCAAAAACCGCTCTCAAGCGCCAGCATATTTTCCTCTTGCAGCGATGCTTTGGGCATTCCGCCGTTGTATTTGAGCGCTCTCACTGTAGCAACAATCACCGCGGCATCAGGCTTTAGCTCTGCGGCGCGGCATTTGATATCCAAAAATTTCTCTGCGCCAAGGTCTGCGCCAAAGCCGGCCTCGGTAATCACATAGTCTGCAAGCTTTAATGCAAGCCTGGTCGCCTGCACGCTGTTGCAGCCATGCGCAATATTGGCAAACGGTCCGCCATGCATAAAGCAGGGCGTATTTTCCAGCGTCTGCACCAAATTGGGCATGATAGCGTCCTTTAAAAGAAGCGCCATTGCGCCCTGCGCCCTCAGATCGGCAGCTCTCACCGGCTTGCCGTCCGTGTTGTAGGCAATTATCATTTCCCCGAGCCTTAGCTTGAGATCCTCAAGGTCATTCGCCAGGCATAAAACAGCCATGACCTCAGAGGCCACCGTAATCATAAACCCTTCCTCACGCACAAAGCCGTTGGCTTTTCCGCCAAGGCCCACAATCACATCACGCAGGGCACGGTCGTTCATATCGGCCACACGCCGCCAGAATATATTTCGCGGATCAATCCTGAGCTCATTCCCGTGCTGGATATGATTATCAATCAGCGCGGAAAGCAGATTGTTCGCGGCGGTGATGGCGTGCATATCGCCTGTGAAGTGCAGATTAATGTCCTCCATAGGCACAACCTGCGAATAGCCACCGCCTGCAGCGCCGCCCTTTACGCCCATAACAGGCCCCAATGACGGCTCACGAAGCGCGATGATGGTATTTTTCCCAAGCCGGTTCAACGCCTGCCCGAGACCTACGGTTGTCGTGGTTTTACCCTCGCCGGCGGGCGTCGGATTGATAGCCGTAACCAGAATCAGCTTACCATCGGGATTTCCGCTGACTCGTTTTATCAAATCAAGCGTAACCTTGGCTTTATACGGGCCGTAATGATACAGTTCATGCTCTTTTATGCCTATTTTAGCCGCAACTTCTTTAATAGGCAGCATCTTTGCCGCCTGTGCGATTTGAATGTCAGTCTGCATAACCAATTCCTTTCCCTGCACAATCGGGTTTTATAACGTAACGGGCCGAAAATTTTTCGTTTGCAGAAATTTTTTCACGCCTCCGCGCGTTTTAACAAAGCGAAAGATTGTCTCACCGCTTGCCCGATAAATCGGTAAGCGCCGCCTAAACAAGTTTTGAGACGGGGAATATCTTAGCAATGTTATAAAAACATAGCGTGCAGTCAACTGCATGCCTCATATTTTATATCATAATATAAAAACTAAGTCAAATCATTTTACCGGATTTGACTTGATTTTTATATAGGCGTATGTTCACCGGACACTTTTTTCGCTATAAACGCATTAAATACCGTCTTACCATATCCATTGCCTCCATACATGTGCGCAAACGGATCGTTTCTCTGCTGCCAATAAAATAAAGCTTCTTGTGCCACACACGCTGCTTTGCAGCAATTGCAACATAGACTAACCCGACAGGCTTTTGCTCGCTGCCGCCGCCAGGCCCCGCAATACCTGTAACCGCAACGCATATATCGGCATGGGACGTATCCGCAAGGCCCTGTGCCATTTCCTCGGCCGTCTGCGCACTGACGGCGCCATGATTTTTTAGCGTTTCACGCCTCACGCCCAGGTATTTTTCCTTGGCCTCATCTGCGTAGGTGACAAAGCCTTCACGAAACACATGAGAAGCACCCGTAATGGCAGTCATGCTTTGGGCAAGCATACCGCCTGTGCAGCTTTCCGCAAATGAGATGGTCAGCCCCCGCTTTTCCAGTTCTCTGTATACAACAGAAAACAGGGTGTCGTCGTTTGTGCCGTATACCGTATCCCCCAGAGCAGCACGGATCCTTGCCTCCGCAGGAGCGATCATTTCCTCTCCCTGCTGCTCGTTTGCGCATTTTGCGGTAATGCGCAGCGTCACCTCGCCTGACTTCGCATAGGGTGCAATGGTGGGATTGCGGGATGTCTTCATGTAATCCGAAAGCAGCTCCTCCACAGAGGACTCGCCTATTCCGAAAATGCGCAGGACCTTGGAATAAAAAATTTCGCAGCACTTCTCGCGCAAAAACGGAAATACATAATTATGGTACATAGGCATAAGCTCATTTGGCGGCCCGGGCAGGAAAATCGCCGTTTTGCCGTCTTTTTGTATGATGCCGCCCGGCGCGGTGCCATGATCATTTTTAAGTACCATACAACCTTTGGGCAGCATTGCCTGCTTGACATTGACAGACGGCATATCGCGCCTTAAACGGCCGAAAAACGCCCGCATATCGTCAAGGCTGCGCTGATGCAGCTCAAGGCCCACACCCATCACCTCGGCAAGCGTTTCCTTTGTAATATCATCATGCGTAGGCCCAAGCCCGCCCGACGTGATAATAATATCCGACCGTTTCAGCGCTGTTTGCAGCACGCCCTTTAAACGCACCGGATTATCCCCCACCACAGTCTGGTAATATACGTTAATACCCAACCTGGAGAGCTCCTCCGCCAAAAACTTGGTGTCTGAGTTTAAAATTTCGCCTAACAGCAGCTCAGTTCCAACCGCGATAATTTCCGCATTCATATTGTCCTGACCTCCTATTTCGGTGTTACCGTTACTGTCTGGATACCGTCTATTGCCCTGCTTATCATTTCGTCCGTGTCCGCTATAAGCTTTTCGGACGCTATAATGCGGCCGAGCTCCGGTCTGGTTGTGGGGTGTTTTGGCGTAAAGACGGTGCAACAATCCTCGTAGGGCAGAATGGAGGTCTCAAACGTGCCTATGCGCCTTGCTATGCTTACGATCTCGTTTTTGTCCATACCGATAAGCGGCCTGAACACGGGCATATTTACCGCGGAATTTGTCACATGCAGCGCCTTCATGGTCTGGCTGGCCACCTGACCCAGGCTTTCTCCCGTAATGAGCGCATCACAGTTGTTTTGCAGCGCAAGCCTTTCCGATATTTTCATCATAAGCCGCCGCATGACTAAGGTCAAATGCTCCGAAGGACATTTGTCGCGTATCTCAAGCTGAATTTCGGTAAACGGCACAATATGCAGCCGCATCCTGGAGGTGTAGCCTGTCAGGATTG
Source organism: Bacillota bacterium (assembly GCA_022706785.1). GTDB lineage: Bacteria > Bacillota > Clostridia > UBA1381 > UMGS1253 > JAKJBW01. The sequence continues at coordinate 54,085 of JAKJBW010000011.1, read as the reverse complement.
AAGCAAGCTCGACTACCTTTTCCCTTGCGCGCTCACTGGTATAGGGGTAGGAAAAGAAATTAACCGCTTCAAGCTCTACGCCGCGCTTTGCCATCATATACCCTGCCACAGGGCTGTCGATCCCGCCCGACAGCAAAAGGCACGCCCTGCCGCCCGTACCGATAGGCAGGCCGCCCTGCCCCGCTGTTTTACCGCAATACACATATGCGGCATAGTCGCGCACCTCAACCATAACAATACTGGCAGGGTCGTTCACATCCACAGCCGCCCCGTCAATATGACTGAGCAGATAGCCGCCCACCTCTGCGCAAATTTGCGGCGATTTATACGGGAATTTTTTATCCGAGCGTTTGGCTTCCACTTTAAAGGTGCGCCCCTGCTCTACCTGCGCACCGCAATATGTAAGCGCAGTCTTGCAAACGGCTTCCAGATCCTTGTCTGCAACGCATGCGCGCGTGATGCTCATAATGCCGAATACCTTGGAGAGCCGCAGCACTACCGTATCTAAATCCACGCCTTGCGCCGGCTCAACGTAGATGGCCGCCTGGGTTTTATAAATCCTGCACTCACCGATGTTTGCCAACGCATCTTTAATGTTGCGGATCAGTATATTTTCAAATATCGGGCGATTTAAGCCCTTTAAAATAATCTCACCGTACTTGACGAGAATGATTTCTTTTAGCGCCAAAACACTACCTCCTGACGTATCTGCGTATAGACGCAACCTCATCGGCAAGCGCCTGCAGGCATATTTCAAGCTCCGCCTGCGTTGTCTGATGCGACATGCTGAAGCGAATCGCACTGTCGATCTGACCTGCGGTTGTGCCCATAGCGGTGAGGGTCCTGCTGGGCGAAGGCTTTCGCGAAGAGCAGGCCGAGCCTGATGAAAGCAAGACGCCCCTGCTCTCCATAGCGTGCAGCAAAATCTCTGAACGCGTGCCTAAAAATGAAACGTTTAGTATATATGGCAGGCTGTCCGGCCCGCCGTTTAAAACCACATCGGGAATGCTTTTCTCAATTTCGCGCCACAGCCACTGCTTTAACCGGGCCGCGTTTTGATAGTTTTCTTTTAAATCTTTATAACTAAGCCTTGCCGCCTCACCAAAGCCCGCGATCCCTGCCACGTTCTCTGTGCCCGCACGCAAGCCGCGCTGATGCCCGCCTCCATAGAGGATAGGCGTAATGATGGTCCCTTTTTTGACATACAGCGCACCCACGCCCTTAGGCCCGTGCAGCTTATGTGAGCTGAGGCTCACCATATCCGCCCCCCATTTTGCGGGAAGCACTTCGGCTTTGCCAAACGCCTGAACCGCATCAATGTGCAGGACGGCGCAAGGCGATTTTTTCTTAAGTATCTGTTTTATTTTGTCGACGGGCTGGATACTGCCGACCTCATTGTTGACCTGCATCACGCTGACTAAAATGGTGTCAGGCCTTAGCTTGTCCTCCAATTCAGCAAGACTTATGCTGCCTTGCAAGTCCACGCTTAAGTGTTCCAGTTCAAATCCGTTTTCCGCCAGTTGCTTCATAGGCTCGGCCACAGCCGGATGCTCAAACCCTGTCGTAATCAAATGCTTGCCGCGCTTAGCATTGGCCTTGGCAAACCCCAATATAGCAAGGTTATCCGATTCTGTGCCGCCCGAGGTAAAATAAATTTCATCGGGTGAGCAGCCTAAAATATCCGCTATTATTTGCGCAGCGGCTTTAACCCTCTTTTCGGCGGCTATACCGCCCCTGTGCAGGGAAGAAGGATTCGCATAGTCGCACATCAGCACTTCTGACATGATTTTATTCACTTCATCATAGGTTTTGGTCGTTGCAGCGTTGTCGAGATATATTTCCTTCATTTTCGCTTTTCTTTCCTTTGCGGTCTTGTTTTGATTATTTTGCTTTACACACAATAGTAGTTTTTCTTGCTGAATTTAGTTTTATTCCGGTTCCCGTTCTTTAAATTTTGGCTATCTGCCCATACTGTCCAAAATATTTTGCACAAATTCCGCGTTGGTACGGGTGCGTGTCAGCTTGAGAATAAGCTCTTCGGTTACGTCGGCGGTATTGCGGTTGGCCATTGCCTTTCTCACAGCCCAAACCGCATTCAGCTCGTTTTCTGAAAGCAAATCCTCTTCACGCCTTGTGCCCGACTTATTGATATCAATAGCAGGAAACACCCTCTTTTCCTGCAGCTGGCGGTCAAGCCGCACCTCCATATTGCCGGTGCCCTTAAATTCTTCAAAAATCATATCATCCATACGGCTGCCCGTTTCAACCAGCGCGGTCGCAAGGATGGTAAGGCTACCGCCTTCCTCAATGTTTCTGGCGGCGCCGAAGAAGCGTTTGGGCTTGTGCAGCGCACCCGGATCAAGACCTCCGGAAAGTGTGCGGCCGGTAGGCGGGATCACAAGATTATACGCCCTTGCCAGACGCGTGATGCTGTCTAACAGTATCACAACGTCCTTTTTGTGCTCCACAAGGCGCGCAGCGCGCTCCAGCACAAGTTCCGCTATTTTGGTGTGATGGTCTGGCGCTTCATCGAAGGTGGAGTAGATCACTTCCCCGTCTATGGAGCGCTTCATGTCGGTGACTTCCTCAGGGCGCTCGTCAATGAGAAGTACGATAAGCTTGATGTCGGGATGATTGTGACAGATGCTCTGTGCGATCTTTTTAAGAAGCGTGGTCTTTCCCGCCTTAGGAGGAGCCACAATAAGACCTCTCTGCCCCTTGCCGAGCGGCGCCATCAGGTCGATCAGCCGCATGGAATAGGCATTAGGCAATGTTTCCAAATGAATGCGGTTGGTAGGATAAATAGGTGTGAGACTGTCAAAGGGCTTGCGGTTAATGGCCATATCCAGGGAATCCCCGTTTACCTTATGCACAAACAACAGAGGGGCAAATTTCTCCTCCCCGCCCGAGCCTCTGGCATCGCCTAAGATTTCATCGCCGGTTTTAAGGTTAAAGCGCCTGATTTGCGTGTTTGACACATAGATATCCTTTGCCGAGGATTCGTAGTTGTCAAACCGGATAAAACCAAAACCTTCGGGCAGCACTTCCAAAAAGCCCTTTACCTCCACAACATCGGCAGGACGCTGACGTTCCTTCGCCGGCGCCGGGGCCGGTTCGGACTGCATAACCTTTCCGGCCTCTTGCTGCCGGCCTTTTTCCTTTTCGCTCTGCGCTTCCGGGCCTTGCGCGCCGGGGTCAACCCAGTCCGCTTTAACGGTGTTGATAGCGTCGCCGGCGGTGGAGCTTTTTGGCACAACACGATTTTTTGGGGCGGGTATTTCCGCTTTGGCAGTATCCTTCCCGGAATCCGATGCGGCCGCAGAAGCAATGTGCTCCAACAGCTCGGCTTTTCTCATAGCCGTAATGCCGTGAAGCCCGATCAGCTTAGCGATCTGGCGAAGCTCTGAGAGAGATTTTGCCTGTAATACCTCATAGTCGTGCATGTCACACCTCACTTATCCCTTTAATTTTTTGTGAACATAGTGAAAATAGAACCACCCTTGTATACATTTGTGAAAATATAGGAATGCTGCGCCGTTTCAAGCAGCCAGGCGGCACTTGTGAGCGTCATCAGAAACGATACGATAGTCAGCGCCAGATAAGAAAGCAGTATGCCGTTTACAAATCCTGCCGCGCTGCCGGTGATTTTATTGATGCCATGCAGCAGAGGAAGCCTGAATATCATCTCTAGGGCAAAGCGCAGAATCCACAGCCCGATAAGCAGAATGATAAAGAGCAAAAGCCCCGCGCCTATCTTTATAATCATATCACTCATTGAGGCGCTGACAGCCTCCGCTGCCGTCTTTTGCGCATTGCGCATCAGAAAATCGCTTCCCTGGAATACGGTATCCCGTATAAAATCCGGTATTTTCATATCTTCCACAATCTGTTCGGCTGTTGCCCTGCTGCCTTGCGCACCCTCTGTCATCATGTTTGAAACGCTCTGGTATACCGAACTGTTCACAGCCGCGTTCACACTGTCTCCAACAGGCGTTTGGGCAATGTAGTGTGAAAACGGAACATAAAACAAAAAGGTCAGAGATGCGGCAATGATGAAAGTAAGGATACCAAACAGTGAGGCGATAAAGCCTTTTTTAAAGCCCCGCCAAATGCAAAATACCAAAATAATTATTATCAGTATATCCAAAACATACGGCATGTTATGCTACCCTCCTGTTATTTTATACGCATTATGTCCAGAGAAACGTTGCCGGCGCCTAAAGCGCATTTGGCGCCGGCAAACAAAACGACATCCCTCAAATCCTTGCTCTGCTTAATCTTATAAAGCGGCAGGCTGCCGGTATCGCCGACGGCAATACTGCCGCCGTCGTTGTAGGCAATTTTATCGGCGTACATAGTAAGATAGCGTATTTTTCCATCCGGCTTAGCCGAAGCAACCTGCCTTCCCTTGCTGTCAATCACACAGATTTCGCCGCTGTCAGCACTGCCCGAGGAGAGAGCCAGAGCCGACACGCCTGTGCGGCTGTGCGCTATCTTTTCGATACTTTTTCCTGCATAATCGTAACGCCAGCTTTGAGCGCCCTTTGCATCAAAGCATAAAAGCCTGTCATCCGCCACAGCCAGGACCGACTGTGAAGCGTCGTTGTACAGACTGCCGATAAGACAGTTTTCGTAGGCATAGGTCTGGTAGGCCTGCGTTTCCGAGACATTGAAGAAAAGGACGCCGGCCTCCAGTTTGTTTTCCGCATTCATAGTCGCAACAGCAAGCCTTTTCCCGTCGTCTGACAGCACAGCGTCAACAACGTAACCGTTGCCCGAATGCCACACAAAAACCTCCTCATCGTGCAAGTTTTTCACGGTAACCAAACCTTTATAATACGGCTCGTCGGTCACGGTGACAAACGTGCCGTTCGGGGTAATGGAAGCGTCCAGAATCGCGTACTGTGTTTTGGATGCCAGAATCAGCTTATCGCGGTTTAATATGTACACCTGCTTACCGCCCTTGTCGGCCAAAAGGATGTAATTATCCGCAACACAGATAAACGGCGAGCTGAGGCCCAAAGCGACTTCCCACTCGGTATCGCCGTCTGATGATATGGCCTTAACCCCGCTGCTGCCGTAAACCAATACCGAATCATTGTACGGCATATAGCCGTAGGTCAGGTCAGCCTGATACGAAACAGAGCATACGACGTTCGGCTCCATAATCACATCACGGCTGTGTATGCCTGTTGTGTTGCCTAAAAAATTATAATTTTTACCCACCAGAAATACTGCAAGCACAAAAGCCGCAAGCAGCATCAGGAATATGACCAAACCGACTTCAGGCAGGTTTTTTTTCGTCTGCCTGCGCTCATTTCTGCGCCTGATATCAAGCCTGCTCATGCGGCTGTCCCCCCATTAGTAATAGATATCCTGCAAATAAAGCCCCTGCGCCGGCGCCGTTATGCCTGCCGTTTTCCTGTCGCCGGAAGCGATGATACGCGCTGCATCGCAGGCAGAAAGCTTTCCGCTGCCCACATACACAAGCGTTCCGGCTATGATACGCACCATATTGCGCAGAAAACCATTGCCAAATACATCGATAAAAATCTGCCCGCCTTTTTTTTTGACTGTCAGGGAATAAATCCTGCGCACCGTATCGGCTGCATCGCAGCCGCTTGCGCAAAAAGCGGAAAAATCATGCTCACCCACAAAATATCCGCAAGCCGCCTGCATTTCGGCGAGGTTCAAGGGCTGCCGCCAGTGCCATGCGCGGTTCAGCATAAGCGCATCCTCAAAGCGGCTGTTGACGATGATATACCTGTAGCGCTTTCCCGAAGCGTTTTTTCTGGCGTTAAACGCCTGGGGCGCTTCCCAGGCCTTCAGGCAGCGTATGTCACGCGGCAGGCAGGCATTGAGGGCGAATGGCAGTCTCTCGGTTGAAATCGCGGTATCCGAAAAGAAATTGCATACATAGCGCAAGGCATGAACCCCCGCATCGGTGCGGCTGCAGCCTGTCAGCGTTGTTTTTGCCCCTGTAATACCATACAGCGCTTCTTCCGCAACCTGCTGGACAGCCAGCGCGTTTGCCTGACGCTGCCAGCCATGATACGCCGTCCCGTCAAACCGCAGTTCCAAAACGATATTTTTCATATTGCGCCCTCATCATTTATAATATACCCATATACCCTACGGTAACCGCCGCCGCCAGAACCAAAGCCGCAATTGCGGCGCTTAGGCAGTCCGAAAGCGTCATATGCATCTGCTTGAGACGGGTGCGGTTTTCACCGCCGTTATAACAGCGGGACTCCATCGCAAGCGCAAGCTCGTCCGCCCGTCTGAACGCACCCATAAACAGCGGCACCAAAATAGGCGTCAGCGCTTTTGCCCGTCTGAAGATATTGCCCGATTCAAAATCCGCGCCCCTTGCTTTCTGCGCCTTGATGATTTTTTGCGTTTCCTCCATCAGCGTGGGAATAAACCTGATGGCAATGGACATCATCATGGCAATCTCATGCGCGGGCACGCCTATTTTTTTAAACGGGCCAAGCAGCCTTTCCAAACCGTCTGTCAGAGCGACAGGCGACGAGGTGAGCGTTAAAACAGATGTCCCCACAACCAGAAACGAAAGCCGCAGCACCATGTAAACCGCCATATAAATGCCTTCATGTGTGGCCGCTATGGGCGTATCGAACAGGCGAAAAGCGGTCCTGCCCGGAGTCATAAATATATTGATCGCCGCCGTGAACACAATAACAAAAAACAACGGCCTGAGTCCTCTGACCACATACGGAACAGGAATCCCTGCAAGCCCAATTACGCCTACTGTAAAAATAAACACTACCCCATAACCTAAAAACCCTTTGATAAAGAACAAAAGCGTAGCGTACAGCACAGTCAGCAGTATTTTAAGCCTGGGGTCCATTCTGTGGACAGGCGAATTGCCGGGATAATACTGCCCCAGCGTGATATCTTTTAACATGTCAAACCTACTCCTGATTTGCAGGCGCGGCAAATCCGTTAATGTATTGGGAAAACAGATGTAAAATCAAAACAGTGTATCCTTATAGTTTCATTCCTTATGCGCTTTGTTATACAGCCCGATGATCACACGTTTTGCCTGATCAACGGTATATACCGCATCAGGTATGCTGACTCCCTGTTTGCGAAGAAGCGCCATCACCACGCTGACCTGCGGCACGCTAAGCCCCATCGCGCCAAGCTCATCCGCATGCGAAAACACATATGCCGTGCTGCCGTCCATGGCAATCCTGCCCTCATTTAGCACAATAATACGCTGGGCCGTCTTGGCAATGTCCTCCATGCTGTGCGATACCAAAACGACTGTGAGTCCGTTTTCGTGCATTTCTTTTATGCGCGTTAAAAGCTCGTCGCGCCCTGCCGGGTCAAGACCCGCGGTAGGCTCATCCAGCACCAGTACTCCAGGCCGCATGGCAAGCACGCCCGCAATGGCGGCCCTTCTTTTTTCACCGCCCGACAAATCAAACGGCGACTTATCCAAAAGCTCAGGCCGCAGACCCACCATGGCCGCCGCTTCAAGCACACATTCTTCAATGTCCCGCTGTGAAAGGCGGAGGTTTGAAGGCCCGAACGCAATATCCTTCCTTACGGTCTCTTCCATAAACTGATGCTCGGGATACTGAAAAACAAGTCCCACCTTGCGGCGTATCAGACGCAAATCAGCCTTTGGCGCCGATGTGTCCACCCCGTCTACATATACCTTGCCCGATGTGGGCATCTCAAGGGCGTTAAAATGCTGGATCAAAGTGGACTTGCCCGATCCTGTGTGCCCGATGATACCTACAAATTCGCCCTTCTGAATATGCAGGCTGATATCTTCTATGGCATGTTTTTCAAAGGGTGAACCGGGCTGATAAACATGACACAAGCCTTGCGTTTTTATCATATCAGCTTCATTATCTCCTCTGCGCATTCCTCTGCCGTAACGGTGTCAAGCGCGACGTTAAGGCCGGCTGCCTTAAGCGCATACATAAGCTCAATGGTCTGCGGCACGTCAAGTCCCATGCTTTTGAGCGCCCTGGCTTGTACAAACACTTCCTTTGGCGTGCCCTGCATGCAAATCCTGCCGTCTTGCATCACCAAAACGCGGTCCGCCAAAGCCGCTTCCTCCATAAAATGCGTAATCAGTATGACCGTCATGTGCTCTTGCCGGTTGAGCTTTAAAACGGTATCCAGCACCTCACGCCTGCCTACGGGGTCAAGCATTGCGGTGGGCTCATCCAAAACGATGTACGCAGGCGTCATGGCAAGCACGCCCGCAATAGCCACACGCTGCTTTTGTCCGCCCGAAAGCAGGTGCGGCGCATGCATGCGTTTATCATACATCCCTACAGCCTTCAGCGCCCAGTCGACGCGGCGGCGGATCTCTTCGGGCGCCACGCCCAGGTTCTCGGGCGCAAACGCCACGTCCTCCTCCACAATGGTAGCCACGATCTGATTGTCCGGATTCTGAAACACCATGCCCACACGTCTTCTGATTTCAAAAAGAAGCGCTCTATCGGCTGTGTCTAAGCTATCGATATACACCTTGCCGCCCGCCGGAAGCAAAATACCGTTAAAGTGCTTGGCAAGCGTAGATTTGCCCGAACCGTTATGCCCCACAACGGCTACAAACTCACCGGGCTGAATTTTGATATCAATTCCGTCAAGCACATATGTTTGTGCGTGATCATCGCCCTTTGGGTAGCGATACGTTAGATTTTCAACCTGAATCATATGATAAATACCGCCTTTTAATCAACACCGCTGCCAGCGCCCCGATATCCCGCAGGGCAGGGTAAGTCCTTTTGCAGTCATTGGCAGGCCGATTTCATCGGCCGTGATGCTGCCGGAAAACTTTGCGCCCACTGTAAGCGCCAGCACGTTTTTTAAAACACTTGGTGAAAACCCTGTCGTATAAGAGTTTATGAGGAAGAAAAGCGGTGTGTCAGTTAGCAGCTTTACACATTCGCAAACCAGCGGATACAACTCATTTTCAACCTTCCACACTTCGCCGGACGGCCCGCGCCCGTACGAAGGCGGATCCATAATCACAGCATCGTAATACTTTCCCCGCCTCTGCTCACGCCCCACAAACTTCATGACGTCGTCCACAATATAACGGACAGGCGCGCCGGCAAGTCCTGATGAAAGCACATTTTCCTTTGCCCATGAAACCATGCCCTTTGCCGCGTCCACATGCACAACCTCCGCACCTGCCGCCAGTGCGGCGACCGTAGCGCCCCCGGTATAGGCAAAAAGATTAAGCACCCTGACAGGCTTTTTCGCAGACCGTATCAGCTCAGAAAACCAAAGCCAGTTAACCGCCTGCTCGGGGAACAATCCCGTGTGTTTAAAATTCATAGGCCGTATATTGAAGGTAAGCCCGTTAAAATCCACAGCCCACCGCTCCGGCAGCCGGACATTGTATTCCCAATGCCCTCCGCCGCTGTTTGAACGGTAATATGTGGCGTGTGCCTGATCCCACAATTCCGAGCACTGCTGTGTCCATACCGCCTGCGGGTCCGGACGGCGAAGGATATAGCTACCCCACCTTTCCAGCTTTTCACCGGACGCACTGTCTATCAGTTCATAGGACTTCCAGTCATCTGCCTGCCACAATCCCATTCTCTCCCAGCATAAAAATTTTATATTTATGTTATTGTAACATTTCCGCGCACACAGCGTCAAGGCTTTATGTCGTGTTTTGTCACAAATTCCCGATCAAGCGCCTTAATGCGGTGTATCAATAATATCGGCATTAAAAACAAATACAAAACCTTCGAATCGGCGAAAGATATCGCCAAGCCGAAGGTTTGAACCGTAAGTTTGCCGCAAATATACGGCAGCTTATTTGCCGGCATCCTCTTCGCCGTTTTCTTCTGCCTCGAGTCCATCCGCGGGAATATCTTCAGCCTTGGGCGGCTTTGTTTCTTTGCGCGGCTCTTTTTCAATAAATATGCCTTCAATATAAATGTTAATTTTTTCTATTTCAAGCCCGGTCATGCTTTCAACAGCCTTTTTGACCCTTTCCTGTATCTCCCACGACACCTCCGGCACTCTGACGCCATACGCCACGATCAGATGCAAGTCTATGGAAACAAGATCCCCGTTGTGTTCTATTTTAACGCCCTTGCTCAAGTTTTTCTTACCCAAAATTTCGGCAATACCGCCTGCGATAGTACCGGACATGCCCGCTACGCCCTTCACTTCCGAAGTAGCGATACCGGCGATGGTAGCAATGACTTCATCGGCAATTTTAACGTTTCCGATGTCATCGTTTGTATTTTTCAATATATCATCCATCGTGTTGCCCCTTCCATTTTTTCTTTATTGTATGATTATATCACGCCTTTTATTTAACTTCAACTATTTTTATATTTTTTATGGACACCCCCGTCTGAGATGTCACGATATCCTGAATCTTTGCCATGTCGGTAGCCGACAACCCTTCCGTCTTTACGGTAACGGTCGCCGTATCGTCATTGACAAATACAACGGCCTCTTCAAAGCCCTTTGCCTTAATAATATTTTCGGCCGCGGTTTCCTTATCGATCACGCTCGCAAGCTTTATGATCTTGTCCTGCGCCGTCTTTTTACTTTGTGCATCGGAATTTGGATTATTGACAATGCCATTAAGCGTTTCTATTGCCTTGCTTCGCGAGCTTTCACGGCTGATTCTGGCCTCGGCAAAAAAGCTTTCCGCCCCCGCACCTGCGCTGACATACTGCGCCTCTCCCATTCTGCGTGCCTGCGTTTCCTCATTTTGCTCAGCCTGCGTCGAGTGCTCCCCAAATTCCTCCTCACCATTCGTCTGCTCATCCTGCGGAACCGCCACGCTCTGCCCTTTGGGAAGCGGATCTTTGGTATAGCTCCAGTTAACATACCCTGCCACGCCTATCAGCACGATAAGAACCCCTATCAATATTTCTTTTCTTTTCATGACCATCATCACAAATATCTCCTCCTTATATTTTAAGTGTTTTATGGATTTTTAAACAATAGCCAAAGCAGAGCGGCACTATTTGCTTGCGAATACGCCTATCTTATGCTCCGGCACATTAAGCAGCGCTGTTACCGCCCGGATAATATTCTGCCTGGTAACGGCATCATTTCCCCCGTCAACGACAACGATCACGCCGCATACCTTAGGATAGATTTCCTTAGACACCACAGGCGCACCTGCCGGCGTGATGGTTTTGATATCCTGCTTCGTATCGGTATCGCTTTTGGTTTTTGCTTCGCCGTCTTTATCTTCTGACTGAGAGGTCTGTGTATTGGTATCGGCGGCAAACACCTTTTCACCTGTGCTTTCATAGCTGATCATAACCGAAACGTTCCCTGCCCCTTTAATTTTTGAAAGGATCTGGGTAAGCTTTTTTTCGGTCTGGTCTGTCGGCAGCATGACCTGTGCGTTTGTTTTTTGCGCTTTTTTGCCCGACTGGCCTGTGCCGAGCACACTGCTGCCAAGCGCCAGTGCAATAATGCCTATTATCAGGATCAAATACAATACCGCGGTATTTTTGCCTTTAGGTATCAATTTTTCAAGCCACTGTATATGCATCATTCACCACCTCCCACCGTTATGTCTTTTGTGCTCACGCCGTAGACTTTCGCAAGGTCTTTCCTGATGGTCACGGCGTCTGCCCATACCGGAACACGGACCGCTATGCTTTGCACCCCCGTCACATTGTTATTTGCGTCAACCGCCGCCTTTGCGCTTACGGATGCATCAATGCCGTAGTTGGTTTTAATAAATACGGCAATCTCCTCGGCAAGGCGTGCTTCAAAGTTTTGCGCAATCTGTCTGTTATACGCTTCGGCTGCGTTTTCCCTGTTGAAATCCCGGGCAGCGTCCACGGCGAATACTTTGTCAAAATCCAGCTTTGTCAGGCCAATTGCGGATCCTATAATAGTAACCATCACAACCATGCCCAATACCATATTAATAAATTTAGACAAATTCCCGTCAGGCATCAGCGCGTTCATAACCGACGTTAACAATACTACGCACAACACCGTAATGGTAAATCCGCTCAGCCACTCCATATGCTCACCTACCTTAACATTGCGGCGTTGTTGCCCATGCCGATCACCATGCTGATGCATATGATAAACATCAGCGCCACCGCACTGACCACAGCCACCATCATCCCTGTGACCGAACCGACCGCGCTTATTGCCTGGGTAATGCGTTTGTCTGCCACAGGCTCGACCACAGCCGCAGTAATATAGAATACGAAAGACATTGCCGCCAGCTTGAGTATGGGCGTAAGGCAGATAACGGCAACGGCGGCAATTCCGGCTGCGCCCGCCGCGCTTTTCACCACCAGTATGCAGCCTGCCATCGTGTCGACGGTATCGGAGAGAATACTGCCCACAACAGGCACAAAGCTGCCTACCACATACTTTGCCGCCTTGCCCGTCACCCCGTCCAGAACCGACGTTGCAAATCCATGCACACTCATAATGCCCACAAACAGCGTCATGACAAATCCCAAGCTCCATTTGACCGTTTTTTTCAGCAGATCGCTTAGCTTGGTAACGGGAAATTTTTCGTTGAGATTATCCACCAGCGAAAGCGCCGCAATGACGTAAAACAACGGTATGAAAAAATACTGCGTCATATTTGTTACCACCTGCGTGCAGATCAGCAGCACAGGGTCGAACGCCGCCGCGGTAGTGATTGCGCCGCTTGAAATCATGAGTGTGATGAGCAGCGGCACAATTCCTGTGACAAAAGCGGCTGCCTGACTCACAGCTTCCTTTGTCAGATTCGCGGCCTGCAAAAACGCCTGAAACAGCACACCGGCCATCAGCATATAACAAACCAGATACGCTGCGTCGCCAACACTCTTTTTATCAAAGCCCGCCTTTAGGTTGTTTAAAAGCGAGAATAAAAGCGCAATCGCAATCAACTTGAGCATCAGAAAAAGATTAACGTAGACCTCCCGTAGAAATGATCTGGGAATTGCCGAAAGCAGATTTGAGGTCTCGAAAGGTGTAGTCCCTGCGGCAAAGCTTTTGGCCGCGTCTGAAAAGGTAAAATTGGGAAGCACAAGCTTATCGTCCTGCCTGGCAAGCCCGTCCAGCTTCTCCATGTCCTGTGTCTGCATTTGCTCCGCTATGATATCCTTCACCGAAACGGCGGAAGCCCTTATAGCAAGCGGTAGAAGCAATAATAAAATACATAGGCATATTATGGTCTTTTTCATGGCAGTATCTCCACTATCATTTGCAAAAGCGCTTCTACGATGGGAATCGCATAGATAAGAATAAGAACCTTGCCCGCAAACTCAATTTTGGAAGCAATTGCGCCCTCTCCGCAGTCGCGGCATACCTCCGATGCAAACTGGCAGATATACGCGATGCCTATTATGCGGATAACAGTTCCTATGTAACCCGTATCCAGCCCGTATTTCTGGGCCAGTGACAGAATCGAGCTGACGGTGGTGCTGAGCGGCACCGCAATGCTTAAAAAGATGACCACCCCTGCGGCCAGAGTAATCTGGAGCGCAATTTCCGGACGCTGGCTGCGCAGCAGCAGCGCGCTGACAGCCCCAATAATGCCGATCCCTATAATCTGCAAAATATCCATTGCCATACCCCTGTCATATATAGTCGATCCACACCAAAACAGTCTGGTCTTTGAGGCCTTTTTCCCACCATGCTGCGTTGTCGTCCTAGGCGGGCGCCAGCCCGCCGTCGTCCTCCGCCTTGTCTGGCGGAAAAAATTCTCGCAAATCTTCAGACCTTTTTGGCGTGGATCGACTATATCTTTTGTTTTTAGTGATATTCCGCTTTTTTCGGTTAAAGGTTAAAGACGCTTTTTATGGTGTCAAACAGTGTGCTGATCTGTCCGATTATCATAAACAGCACCACGATCAGCCCGGCAAGCGTAGTCAGCATGGCCTGTTCTTCTCGGCCCGAGCGGATCAGTACCTGATTGAGCACCGCAACGATTATGCCTATGGCTGCTATCTGGAAAACCAGGTCTACTCCCATTGTTTTATTCTCCTCCTAAAACAGTAAAATAGCGATCAGAATCCCCGAAAGTACGCCAAAGCTCTGATACATCCGCTTGTTTTTGTTACAGACCTGCCCGGCAAGCTCGGTTTGAGTCTTGAGCTGGGCTAAGGTATGGCAGATATTTTTTATCTGATTTTCGCGGTCGGTTTTTCCCATTTGTGCCGCAAACGCCAGTAATATCTGCATATCCGGCTGTGTAAGGTTAAGTTGCTTTACATGACTGTCCAGCGTGTCTGTCCATATTTTCTGCAACGGCAATTCTTGGCTGACGGTTTTGCTCACCAGTTCTGAAAAGAATGCGCCCACAGGCGAGGCGATATTTTTTGAAATTCTGTCAAATGCCACATCGAGTGGGCTGGCGGCAAAGGTTATCTCGCTTTCAAGCATGGTAAGCGCGGTTTGAAAATCCACAAGCGAGCGCCGGCGCTTTTCCAGAGCCGTCGCGTAGCTGAATCCGATCAGTGTCGTGGCAAGTACAATCAATACAGACCCAATTAACTTAAAAGCCATTTTACCACCTCATATGTCTGGCGTTTGCCGCTTCTACCTGCGATAGATCTCCTCTACGGTTCCGCTGCCCCGCCGTTTACTAAGCGTTACAATACAGTCAAACCGTTCGCCAAATCGCTCAAATCCGCTCTTGGCATACAGATCATTGCGGCTGCTGCCGTGAATGCTTGTTATAACGCTTACGCCGCAGCTTAAGGCGCTGCAGATCGCGTCATAGTCGTTTTGTGTGCCTATTTCATCAGTTATCAATATCTGCGGCGACATACTGCGGAGCGCCATCAGCATCCCCTGAGCTTTAGGGCAGGCATCCAGCACATCGGTCTGCGGACCCATATCAAAGCTGCTGATCCCCTGCGCCATACCCGCTATCTCGCAACGCTCGTCCACAACACATATCTTATAGCCCCTGTATGACAACAGCCGGCAGATGTCACGCAGCATGGTAGTCTTCCCGCATTGCGGAGGTGAGATAAGCAGCGTATTGCACGGCGCTTTGCCCCCGCATATCTCGTCTATCACGCAGTCAGCCGCCCCAATAATTTCCTTGGCAAATCTGTAGTTCAGTCCGGATATTTCCTTGAGGTAGGTAATTGCGCCGTCCTTTATCACAGCCTTCCCGCAAAGCCCTATCCTGTGGCCGCCGCTAACCGTTATATAGCCCTGGCGGATTTCATCCTCAAGCGAATACACAGAGCCCCGGCTGATAAGTTCAAGCGCAGTATCAATATCAGAGCGTGTGGTGATATAAGCCCCTTGCGGATTTGTACTCAGATTTTTGTGCCCGCCTACAAAATATGTGCCGTTCCTGCCCTGCAGAGTTAAAGGCAGCCCAAGACGGAGGCGGATTTCCTCAAGCTCTTGGGTGAAAATATGCGATACCGGCAGGCGTATAGCGGGTGGCAGATACCGAAGCAGCGTTTCACAACCCCCTGTTTTCTCCTTTGCAGCAATAACCATTTCCCTTTCAGCACCTCTTGTCCAAATTTGATTAGTTCATTTTATGAGAAGGACAGGCCACTTATGCCTGGTTTACTAAAAAAATAATCCTGATACTAATTTCAATTTAAACTATAGATAAAAACTTGTCTTTTTCTCGCCATGCTTTGTTGTCGCCGGCGGGAATACACTAAGTATTCCCACCGCCTGCCGCCTCGCCTGACGAAAAAAATCCGGCTTTTTTATTGCTATATTTCAAAATGAAATTAGTATAAACATTTCTTGACGCAGCAAAAAAGCCTCCCTTAGCAACCCAAAGGAGGCCGGTGACACGATATCATTTTATGCAATACTAATATCCCATAGAAATATGGAAAACAAAGTCCGAAAAGATTTTTTTTATCAAACAAGGCGCAAGGATGAAAGCCGGCTTCCGCCCGGTGAGGACAACAACGGCGTTTGGCGGAAAATCAGCCGGAATTTGTCCTTCTTTTTTGGCAGACCTAACAGGTCTTGTTGCCCACATACACCATAACCAGCTCGGGCGGATTAAAAATGCGCGGAACGATAGCCGTCACACTCACACCCCTGCTGACAATATGGGTCGTTTCACCGTGGTGGTATGCTCCGCCGGCATATCTGGGAAACAACCCCTGCGACGGCACAAACAGCCCGTTAATCAGGAACGGTATGCGCCATTGCCCGCCGTGTGCGTGGCCGGACAGAATAAGGTCAAAGGGATACTTTTTGTACCGGCTGACATAATAAGCCCTGTGCGCAATCAAAATATTATAGCGCGAATCATCCAGATCGCAAAAAGCTGTATCCATAGCCTCCCAAAGATCATAGCCCACACAGTCATACTTGCTTTTCAACCCGTCGGCAATCCCCGCTATCCGCAGGGTGATACCATTGATTGTGATCTCCTTTATTTCATCTTCCAGCAGCGTTATGTGACAGCGTTGTGCCGTTTTTCTGATAGCTCCAATTTTGCCCGAACGGTATTCATGATTTCCAAAAGCATAAAAAACAGGCGCGATCGTTGGAAGCGCCGATAAAAATGCTTCTGCGCCCGACATACTTTTTTTCGAGTCAAAAATATCTCCCGCCAAGACAATAATATCCGGATTTTCTGCCTGAACTTTTGCCAGAAGCTTTTCTAATCTTTTCCTGCCTGCACGGCTGTGCAAATCAGCAATCAAAGCAATATTCAGCCTTTGCCCTTCTGCCAGCTTCCTGCTGCCGAGCTGATAGCGCCTTATGATCAACCCGCAGTAGAATGCGGCAAAAGCAAACACAACACAAACAGCCACTAAAACTGCCCTGACAAACATAAGCCCCACCTCCACACGACAACCAAGGATAAAACAGGGATATGCGCCTGCGCATATCCCCCAAAATCCATATGCTTTTTAAGATAAAACTTAATCTTGCTTATCGTCATGCCCATGTCCGCAATCGCAGTCACCGTCACAGGAAAAGTCAAGCTCAATTTCCTGATCGCAGTTCGGGCAGATGATGGGGCTGTCGTCATCTAAAAAGTCGTCGTCGATATAGACAGTTTCCTTGCAGTTGGGACACTCGATCTCAAAATAATCCAAATCGTCATCCTCATCGTCGTCATCTTCATCGTCGCCGTAGAAAACGCTTTCGAGCTCAGCCAGATCCTCGTCAATGGATTCCACCTGCTCTATCAGCTCACCTTGTTCCGCGTCAAGATCCGAAACGACATCCGCCATCTCGTCGATCACTTCAATAATCTTCTTTAAAAGCTTGCCCTCGTCTGTTTTTTCGTTGATGTCCAACCCGTCGGCATAGCCCTTTAAGTATGCTACCTTTTTCAAAAAATTTTCCATTACCATTTCCTCCTCTCGTTAGCTGCTTGGCCATGTACATGCAATATTCTATCCATTATACTCTTTCCATATACTCTCCCGAACGCGTGTCGATCCGGATTCTGTCACCCTGGTTAATGAACAACGGCACGGGCACTGTCGCGCCGGTTTCGACAACCGCTGCCTTGGTCACATTGGTTGCGGTATCGCCCTTAACACCCGGCTCAGTTTCGGTGACCTCAAGGTCTACAAACGTAGGCGGCTCCACACCGAAAACATTCTCCTTATAAAACAGTACCTTAACCGACATATTTTCTTTAACGAATTTCAGCGCATCGCCTAGCTTATCCTTGCCAAGCGGCATAAGCTCGAATGTTTCCTGGTCCATAAAGTAGAAAAGATCGCCGTCCGAATAAGAATACTCCATCTCCTTGCGGTCAATACGCGCGTTCTCCATTTTTTCGGTCGGACGGAAGGTTCTTTCAACCACACCGCCGGTGATGACGTTTTTAAGCTTTGTGCGCACAAACGCGGCGCCCTTGCCCGGCTTTACATGCTGGAATTCTACGATCTGGTATACGTTACCGTCAAGCTCAAACGTGACGCCGTTTCTAAAATCACCTGCAGAAATCATACATTTTAACCTCCATAGTGCTTTTTAAATCCAACTTCATACATTCTAATGGAAAACCGTGCAAATTACAAGCTTTTTTTAAAGAATCAGCAAATCTTTTTTTGTTTTTGTCAATATCTGAGGGCCGCCACCCGTGACCACAACCAAATCCTCAATCCGCACGCCGCCAAAGCCCTCCACATACACGCCCGGCTCCACCGTAACCACCATACCCTCCTGCAAAACATCGTGGCATTTTGGCGACAAAGAGGGCGATTCATGGATTTGCAGCCCCACCGAATGGCCCAAAGAATGCCCGAAATTTTTGCCGTAGCCCGCACCGGAAATAATGTCCCTGGCCACAGCGTCAACCTGCGAGCATATGGCGCCTGTTTTAACGGCCTCCAAGGCAGCCAGCTGTGCGCAGAGTACCAGATCGTAAATTCCGCGCTGCCGCTCAGACACTTGACCGACCGCAACGGTGCGGGTCATATCGGAGCAATACCCTTCATATACGCAGCCAAAATCAAGCGTGACAAAATCACCGTTTTGAAGCTTTTTGTCGGACACAACCGCATGCGGATACGCGGAATTTTCACCCGAGGCGACAATGGTGTCGAAGGACAGCCCCCCGGCGCCATTCTTTTTCATGCGATATTCCAATTCCAACGCAATATCACGCTCGCTGATGCCCGGCTTAATATAGTCTAAAACATCCTCAAATACCGTACATGCGATGTCTGCCGCCGCAGCTATTGCACGGATTTCATCCGCTGTCTTAACCGCGCGCATTTTTGTAATGCGTCTTTCGTCATCCGCAAGCGCAACCGTTTCAAGCTGCCCTTGATAAAAGGTAAAATCCGAATATGTCATGTGCTCGCCCTCGATATAGAGCTTCTTTACATATTCGGGCATGATAGCTTTTATGCCGTCAGCCATATTTCTTACCACAAAATCAGAAGAAAATCGGCCGGCATCCAACAGATAGCGAAAGTCAGTAACCAAAAACGCCTCGGATTTTGTGATAATCAAATACCCTTCTCCGGTAAAACCGCTCAAATAACGTATATTGGCAGGACTGCTGACAAAAAACGCCTCCGTTTCACCCAAACCACAGCGCAGGTTTTCGAGCTTACTCATATGTATTATACGTCCTCCGCAAATGCCTGCAGCGCTAAAATGTACCCAAACTTACCAAAGCCTGAGATTTGCCCTTTGCACACAGGCGCAGTTACAGAGGTGTGGCGAAATGCTTCTCTTGCATACACGTTGGACATATGCACCTCAATGGCCGGAACACCGATAGCGCAGATCGCGTCCCTGATAGCAATGCTGTAATGCGTGTAGGCCCCGGGATTAATAATTATCCCATCCTTGTCCCCCATGGCCGCATGCAATGCATCAATAATCTCACCTTCGCCGTTTCCCTGGAAAAATGACACTTCCATACCCAGCTCGTCCGCCTTTTTTTTGATCATCTCGTTAATGTCTATCAGAAGCTCTCCGCCATAGATGCCCGGTTCACGAATTCCCGTCAGATTCAGATTAGGACCGTTTACCACTAAAATGTTCTTCTTCATTTCTCACACCATCCTTTCTGCATAAATGTTTTTTAATATCCTTGCATCTTCCGCCTGCGTTCCGCGAGACTCGCATATGATAACAGGCGAAAGATTTTTCTTATATATCAGCTCCGCTATAGGTTCGAAATCCGGGCCGTACTGTGTATCGGCATAGGTATGGTGCTTTTTCTCACCGCCCTTGGTAAACTCCATCCGGGAAAAATGGCTGTGAAATACCTTTAAGCGTTCATGCCCCAACCGGTTTTCTATGGTGTCAAAAACCTGCGCAAAATCGCTGTAGGTGCTAAGCGTACCCAATGAACGCGTATACAAATGGCCAAAATCAATAGTCGGCAAAAAACGCTCGTCCAAACGGCAAAGCTGCATCACCTCATCCAAACTCCCAAGCTGGCCCAGCTTTCCCATGGTTTCGGGACAAATATGGATATGTGAAAGGCCGCATTCATCCGCCCGGGCCTGCGCCAAAAGCAGTGTCTTTTTGGCATACTCAAGCGCCGCCGCACGGGATAGCTTTCCGCACGCTCCGCTGTGAACGACAATCCTTGTCGCACCCATATGGTGAGCGGCAAAAAGCGTCTGCAAAATATAGTCTATGCTCTTTTCCCTGTTATCCTCATCCGGTGTCGCGATATTGATGTAATACGGTGCATGAACGCTTAGCGCAATGTCCGCCTCGCGTGCGGTCTCGCCTAATTTTTGCGCCATTTCCCGCTTGATCTTAACGCCTTTGTTACATTGATACTCATATGCTTCAAGCCCCATTCCGGCAAGCACGGCGCAAACTGAAAGAGACGATTTGTACCCTTGCGCATAAAAGCTCTCGCTAAGTCCTGCCGGACCGAATTTTGCCGCCATACCCTCTCTCCAATCCCGCTAAATCCGATGTTTTGTTTATCTATGGGTATAGAAAATCACTTTTTGCAGCAGCCCAGCACCTTTATCGCAATTTCCAGCGGACTCAGCCCGTCAACCTTTACTGTACAGTCGCAGTCAGCATAATAGGGCAATCTTGTCAGATATCGTTCCCTAACCTGCTGCTCCGATTGACCGTTTATCAGCGGGCGGGCGTCGGAGCCTTTGGTGTGCTTTAAGATGGTGTCCAGTTGCGCGTCAAGGTAGATGATGATCCCATTTTTCCTCAAAAGCCGAAGATTGTCCGGTCTGAGTACAGCGCCGCCGCCGGTAGCGATAACGCAGTTTTTTATATCGGCCAGCTCCGCGATACAGGCTGCCTCAAGTTCCCTGAAATAGTCTTCTCCGAACCGGGCGAATATATCCGAGATTTTCATCCCGGCCTTATCTTCAACATAGCTGTCGGCGTCGATAAATTTACAGCCCATTTTCTTAGCCACAATTTGCCCGACCGTCGTCTTGCCACAGCCCATGAATCCCGTAAGCACAATGTTTTTCATAGCCCGAACACCTCTTTTTTGATGTCTGAAAAAGTGTCCGGCTCTGCTTTTATACCTGTGAATATTTCATAAGCAACAATAGCCTGGTAAATCAGCATACCAAGCCCGTTTACAACGCAGCGTGCGCCATGCTCCTTTGCCCGACGCAAAAAAACGGTTTGCGCCGGGTTGTAAATCATATCGGCGACCGCAGTGGCGCCGTCAATAAAAGAAAAATCATCAATAGGACACGAGTCGATATTCGGCTCCATGCCTGCCGAGGTCGTGTTTATCACAACGTCGTATCGGCTGTGCTCACGGCAGGTCAGCATGGTATAACCGCAGTTTTTTTCAATAAACTGTGCCAATTCATCGGCATGGTTTTGGGTGCGGTTGAGTATGGTTATGCTTTTTGCCCCAAGCTTTGCAAATTTAACACAAATGGGCCTTGCCGCGCCGCCGGCGCCTAAGATAAGAATATCTTTGCCGATAATCTCTACACCTTCAACCAAAAGCGACAAATAGAAGCCATCCGCGTCTGTGTTGTAGCCTGTGAGGAAACCCGCTTCATTTTTAATGGTGTTGACAGCGCCGTAAAGAAGCGCGGCCCCGTCAATTTTGTCCAGATATTTCATAACTTCCACTTTGTGCGGAGCGGTAACGTTAACACCGCAAAAGCTTAAAGCCCGCAGCCCGGCCACTGCCTCGCCCAAGCAGTCCGGCCTGACGTCAAGCGGCATATAAACATAATTTTGCCTATAGCGCCCGGACAGATAATTATGTATCCCGGGCGAATAGGTGTGCTCCACCGGATAGCCCATAAGCCCCAAAAGCTTTGTATGACCGTCTACTTCCCTCACTTACCCACACTCTTTTCCATATGGTCTATAATCTTCTTTTCAAAATACCGCTTGACTTTAAAAAAAAGGTTTTCCTTCATTCTTAGCGGATTGACAAGAATCGTATACATGCCGCAACGGTTGCCGCCGTATATGTCGGTAAAAATCTGGTCGCCGATCACAGCAACCTGAGCGCTGTCAAGCCCCATTTTTTTGGCAAGATGCAAAAACGAGCGTTTTAACGGTTTTTTTGCCCTATGTACCCATTCCATCCCAAGGCCTTTGGTGAATGCGTCCACTCTTTTGCGCGAATTGTTGGACAAAAACGCCAGCCTGAAGTGGTATGCTTTAGCCGATGCAATAAAATCAATGGCGGTCTGGCCGGGGCTATGTTCATCATACGGCGCCAGCGTATTGTCAATATCTAAAAAGAGCGCCTTTATTCCCATCTCCCACAATGCGGCCAGGTCAATGCTTGCAACACTGTCTGTGCGCAAATCGGGATAAAATTTATTCAGTATCATTTTCACCTCAAAAAATTATTAGATTTTGGCATCCAGCGCTTTCATATACTCCGCAAATTGTAAAAATATAATGCCGGGTTCGGACAAATCATCATACCAGCGCTTTGCCCACTCAAGCGAAACAAATCCCTTGTAGCCGCTGCTTTTAAGCAGGCGCACACAATCGGCAACCGGCACGTCTCCTTCACCCATAACAACATATTTGACCTTACCGCTTATCAGCGCCGAATCTTTGACATGCACATGCTTAATATAGCCGCGCAGTTTTTCATAGGTATATTCGGGCGCCTCACCAAAATAGCGGTAGGGATGGTGCACATCCCACACCACGCCAATATTTTTTGAATTTATTTTTTCCATAAGTGCCAGCATGGTTTCGGATTTTGCAAATACGCCGTTGGTTTCAATCAGGGGCATAACGCCTTTATCTTCGCCATAGGCCGCCAGTTCATTCAGCCCTGCGGCCACCAAATCCATATCAACGTCCTGCCCCGGCTCGGGATTGGTGTCGCCGAGCACACGCACATAAAGACAGTCCAGCTGTGAGGCCAGATCAATATACGCTTTTGCCTCCGCCACATAATCCCTATCGGACTGATGCAAAAGGCAGCCTGAGGTCAGACATGCAATACTAAGTGACAGCTTAGCAAGGCGCTGCTTTGTTTCTTCAATATGTGAGGGGGAAAATATCTTTGCGTTTGGCACAAACAATTCATTTTCCACACCGCGCACCTCAATGCCGCTGTAACCAAAATCCTTAACAGCCGCAACCGTTTCATCCCAGCCCCACGCCGGACATCCGAGCGTAGAAACACATAGCTTAACCATACCGTTCACTCCTTTATGCTAAAACCGTGATTATTTTAAAACCGCATAACTAATTGATATATCTGTCTTTATTATACCCTAAATTTTACCTCATGGCTATATATTTTTTATTGTCTTTAAAAAATATGTTGATATTGTCCAAAACCATTGCATAAAAACCGTACAAAATCAAAAACGGCAAAGGCAAATCATTGCTTTTACCGCCGCTTGCAAATTTTTTATTTTACTTATAGCATCTGATTTATGGAATAATTCGGCGCTTCTTTCGTGATTTGGATATCGTGCGGATGGCTCTCACGCAGGCCCGCACCGGTTATACGGATGAATTTGCCGTTTTTCTTTAAATCCGCTATGGTTGGTGTGCCGCAATAGCCCATGCCTGAACGCAGACCACCCAGAAGCTGATATACGGTATCGGAAAGAACGCCTTTATATTCAACACGTCCCTCCACGCCTTCCGGGACAAGCTTTTTGGCTTCCTCCTGAAAATAACGGTCTTTGCTTCCGTCATTCATTGCGCCGATAGAACCCATTCCACGGTACACCTTGAAGCGGCGTCCCTGATACAGCTCAAATTCTCCCGGGCTTTCCTCACAGCCCGCGAACAGACTGCCTATCATAATCACATCGGCGCCCGCCGCAATCGCTTTGGTCAGGTCTCCCGAATATTTCACACCGCCGTCGGCGATAACAGGTATGCCATATTTCTTCGCCACGCTCGCAACATCGCAGATAGCTGTTACCTGCGGAACGCCGATACCCGCCACCACACGCGTAGTACAGATAGAACCCGGCCCGATTCCCACCTTCACAGCGTCCGCACCGGCGCTGATGAGATCCTGCGCCGCCTCTGCCGTTGCCACATTGCCGGCAATGATCTGGAGGTCGGGATATGCATTTTTCACCTTAGAGAGCGTATCCAGAATATTTTTGGAATGGCCATGGGCGGAATCCAGCACAACGACATCCACCCTTGCGCCGACAAGCGCCGCTACCCTGTCGAGCACATCGGCTGTCACCCCTATCGCAGCGCCGGCCAGAAGGCGGCCGTTTGTGTCACGCGCAGAATTGGGATATTGCACAGCCTTCTCAATGTCCTTAATGGTAATAAGGCCTTTTAACATAAAATCTTTATCCACAATGGGCAGCTTCTCGATTTTATGCGTTCTCAATATCTCCTGCGCCTGCTCAAGCGTAGTACCCTCGCAAGCGGTAATCAGGTTATCTTTTGTCATTGCCTGGTGAATGGGCCTGGTAAAATCCGTCTCAAAACGCAGGTCGCGATTTGTGAGAATTCCGACCAGCTTGCCTTTTTGCGTAATAGGCACGCCCGAAATCTTGTATTTGCCCATAAGCTCGTCGGCATCGCGCAAGGTATGGTCCGGGGAAAGGAAAAACGGATCGGCAATTACCCCATGCTCGGAACGCTTTACCTTGTCCACCTCAATCCTTTGCTGCTCAATCGACATGCTTTTATGAATAATACCAATACCGCCCTCACGCGCCATTGCGATTGCCAGCCTTGCTTCGGTGACCGTATCCATGGCGGCGCTCATGAGAGGAATATTAAGGTTTATTTTGGCGGTAAGACGGGTTTTCAAATCAATATCTTTAGGGACAACATCCGACTTTTGCGGTATGAGCAAAACATCGTCAAATGTCAGGCCTTCGGAAATGTTCATGGCAACAAGCTCCCTTCTTTGAACAACAGCTTACAAATATTTTATACAGTTTAGCAGATCATAAAACAGTTTGCAAGATTTTTTTTAAGTCCGCGAGCGTGCCTGCATGATTCAGCTCGCCGCGCACTCTGGCGGAGTTGCGCTCGCCCT
Source organism: Bacillota bacterium (assembly GCA_022706785.1). Lineage (GTDB taxonomy): Bacteria > Bacillota > Clostridia > UBA1381 > UMGS1253 > JAKJBW01. The sequence continues at coordinate 29,202 of JAKJBW010000011.1, read as the reverse complement.
TCAAATACCAGGCCGCATGCTTGCGCGCTTCGCGTATCGCAATATATTCGCCCTTTTGCGCAATCATCAGTGATACCTGCTCCAGCAGGGTTTGGATCTTATCCTGCAGAGTGGGCATATACATGACGCTGCCGGTTTGCAAAAGCGCGTTGATCTGGCGGAAAATAAACGGGTTCCCCTGTGCGCCCCTGCCTACCATCACAGCGTCGCAGCCAGTAAGTTCAAGCATTTTTAAAGCGTCTTCGGCGGCAAAAATATCACCGTTGCCGATCACAGGAATCCCAAGCGCGTCCTTGACTGCTTTAATAATACCCCAGTCGGCCTTTCCCGTATACATCTGCTGCCGGGTACGCCCGTGCACCGCTACGGCAGCAGCGCCGTTTTCCTGGGCAATTTTTGCGACTTCTACAGCATTTATGCTTTGCTCATCCCAGCCCTTTCGTATCTTCACCGTAACAGGTACACAGGCCGCGCGGACCACAGCATGAACAATTTTTGCCACAAGGTCGGGATTGCGCATCAGCGCCGCGCCGTCCCCGTGATCCGCCACCTTGGGCATAGGGCAACCCATATTAATATCCAAAAGCGCCGCGCCGCCAACTACCGCATCACGTGCGACCCGCGCCATCACTTCCGGCTCACTGCCGAATATCTGGACGCCGCAGGGTTTTTCCGCGTCGTCAATCTTAAGCATACGGCAGGTTTTTGCATCCTGAAAAGAAAGCGCTTTGGCGCTTACCATTTCGGTATATGTCAGAGCGCATCCGAATTTACGGCATATTGCACGAAACGCGCCGTCGGCCACACCCGCCATGGGCGCTAAAAGTATGTTGTTGTCAAGCGCTACAGAACCTATTTTGAACATGGCTTCCTCTTTATAAAACACTATGCATGCTACAGTACCGTTATAAAAGATCGTTTTTTATGATATCGTCGTAGGTTTCCCTTTTTACAACAACCTTTGCCTCGCCGTCTTTGACCATCACAACAGCGGGACGCCCGATACGGTTATAATTGCTTGCCATGGAATAGTTGTAGGCTCCCGTTGCCATAACAGCCAGAATGTCGCCCACCTCCGCCTTTGGCAGCTTAATGTCCTTAATTAAAATATCGCCCGATTCGCAGCACTTTCCCGCAATGGTGACAACCGCTTCATCCGGCTCACCAGCTCTGTTTGCGATAACGGCACTGTACTCGGACTGATAAAGGATATATCTCGGATTGTCGCCCATACCGCCGTCTACCGACACATAGGTGCGGATACCCGGAATTTCCTTGACAGCGCCGATGGTGTACAGTGTTATGCCTGCCGGCCCGACAATTGAGCGTCCCGGCTCCATCATAATATAGGGCAGACTAAACCCGCGTGCTTGCGCCACCTCAGTCACAACGCCGGCCACCGCCTTGATATACGCATCGTACTCTACAGGATCGTCCTGCAGCAAATATTTGATACCGTAGCCGCCGCCGAGATTCAGCTCTGTCATGGTAATGCCAAGCTTGTCCCGGGCATCGCACATGAATTCCGTCATCACCCGTGCGGCCAATGTGAACGGCGCAAGCTCGAATATCTGCGAGCCGATATGGCAATGCACGCCCACCACCTCGACATGTGCAAGGCCGGCCGCTCGCCGGGCGATATCCATGGCTTCGCCCGTCTCCAGCGCAACGCCGAATTTTGAGTCAATTTGCCCGGTCTGGACAAAGCTGTGCGTATGCGCGTCAATACCCGGCTTGATCCTAAACAGTATTTTGACTGTTTTATTCTGCGCCGCCGCAACGGCTTCAATTCTGTCAAGCTCAAAAACATTGTCCACCACGACCCTGCCGATATTATTTGCAATGGCAAGTTCAAGCTCCTGCGGCGTTTTGTTATTGCCATGAAAATAGATATGCTCCATAGGCATACCGGCCTTCATCGCAGTGTAGAGCTCACCGCCCGACACCACATCGGCGCCAAGTCCCTCCTGTGCGATAAGCTTGTAGATATACAGGCAGGAAAACGCCTTAGAAGCGTAAAGTACCCGGCCGCGGCCACCGTAATATTTATCGATAGCGTTTTTATATAAACGGCAGCTGTTGCGGATGATGCTTTCGTCCATGACATAAAGCGGCGAACCGAACTGTGCTACAAGCTCTGTCGCATCGCATCCGCCTATCTCAAGGTGATTTTTTACGTTAACGCGAAATCCTAAAGTATCAGACATTTATTTGCCCCCTCGACCATACCTGTTTTTAATTTCTATGGTAAAAATTATACAAATACGATAGCATAAATTGTCGGATTTGTCAAACAGAAAAACTTTTTTATCCCATAGTTGGCACAAAAAAAACAAAGCATAAATAACAGCTCTATTATTCATGCTTTGCTTTTTATTTACTCAAAATATTGTCTGCCCACTTTTACTTTATCCTTCTGTCAGTATACCATTGCTCCATATCGGGATGGATTCACCGCCGAACTTCGGTTTTCGTCTCAAAATATCGGTATCTAAAAACGCTTTTATTTTCGCCAGGCTCTCCCTCAGCCTTAAGGCGTTAATATGGTATACTTCCTTGTCTGACGAAGGATAGCCGTACGCCTCAAGACCCAGTTTGCGCGCTATGTACAAGGCCCTGTTCATGTGAAATGCCTGCGTTGAAACAAGCAGTGTGTTGATCATGAAAATAGATTTTGCCCGGAACATACTGTCGTAGGTGTCAAATCCTGCGTGATCCATAAAGATATCCTCACGCGGCACGCCTTTCTGCATTAAAAAATCCTTCATGGCGTTGACCTCGTCATACCGCTTTGTGCCATGGTCGCCGCTGACTAAAATTTTCTTTGCTTTTCCGTTTTTGTACAGCTCGTAGGCATGGAGAAGTCTGTCCGCCAACACATCGGAGGGCGTGCCGTTAGGGTAAACAAGCGCGCCTAAAACCATCACCGCATCCGCAGGCGGCGCTGTGCCGGCCGTAACGACATAGTCTTTCGCAGAGCTGTCAATATAATATTGAACGCCAAAAAAGCTTAAACCCGCGAGCAGTACGGCGCCTAACGCAATAAAGATCAGCTTGGTAAAAAATTTTTTCTTTCGCATAGTCTATTCACCCGTTATTCTGTTAACTTTTTGCTGTAAATTTCGGTGTAGGCAAGCATTCCGCCTTTTCTCTCCGATTTCATCAGGCTTATCTTGCTTACATCCACGCTCAAGTCAATCGGATCAAAAACCGGATTGCCTCTCAAGACTACCTCCCTGCCAAGGGTAATATGCGGTACATAGTCGCGGTTTTCCATTTCAAAGCCTGCATGTCGCAGATTGTCCGTCAATTGCCTTTGAATTCCGGCCAACGTGGGATGCTTATCAGCCTTCGCCCAATAAATATCTCCGCCGCCGCGGCTGAACTTGCCGATATTGCCGATGGTCAGCCGAAAGCTGTGCGCATCTATTTTATCCATAGCCGCTTTCACCGTGGAAACTTTGTTTGTTTCACCGATAAATACAAGCGTCAGATGCAAGTTTTCTTGTTTTGTGAAATTCCCTTTATCCGTATGGCGTTTGATTGTTTGAATGCTTTCAATCAATTTTTGTTTGGTTTCATCATTAAAATTGATCGCAATAAATAATCGCATAGCCTGGCACCTGCTTTGTTATTTTTGCCTGTAGTGTGGCATAATTATCCTGTCTTAACTAAAGATAGGATAATTGACCGTGTTTTTGCCAATACTGTTATTTTAGGAATTGCTGTCACAGGAGGCTTACAGGGTGCTGTTTGAAAGTTTTTTGGCGGTCCGTCCGTCCGACTGCCTGGTCGTATACCTAATTAAAAGCATGATACAGCGGTTCGACCGGCATGATATATCCCAAACGGGTGCGCAGCTGGCCTATTTCTTCCTGCTCTCACTGTCGCCCTTTTTGATTTTTTTTAACGCGCTCATAAGCGCGCTCAATATTAAAAGCGACGTCATATTTGCGCAGCTTGCACCCATATTGCCCGGGCAGATCATGGATATCATCGCCGACTACAGCGATTATGCGCTGGCAAACCAAAACGCGGCGCTGCTTTCAGCAGGCCTTGTTATAACGCTTTATTCCGCGTCAAGGGCGGTCGGCGCTCTGATCTATGCCATCAACCGGGCCTATGAAATAGAGCATGAACGCAAGCCTGTCCGGCAGCTGATAATGTCCATGCTCTTTACATTATGTGTAGCGGTTATACTGGTGCTTACAGTTCTGCTCATCACCGCAGGCACCAACTTTGTCAACTACGCGGCAAAACTATATTTGATATCGGATCATGTCGTGCTGTATATAAAACTGACTTCATGGGCAATCGGCCTTGCCATTATGTTTGCCATCATATCGGCAATATATTATATTATACCCAATAAAAAGCTGGAATACCGCTCTGTCCTGCCGGGCGTGATCTTTTCCGTCCTGAGCCTGACCCTGTTTACCCTGGCCTTTTCCGCGTATATCAACCATTTTTCAAGTTTTTCTATGGTTTACGGCTCCACCGGTGCGGTAATCATCCTTCTTCTGTGGCTTTATTTCACGGGAATTGTGCTGGTTGCCGGCGCCGAAATAAACAGCATCCTGGAACAGGCGCCCAAAAAGCGCCGACACTGAGCCTGTCCTGCGACTCATAAAGAAAGTTGCAATAATTTAAGATAACCTGCTAATCGCTTTTTTTGGGATTGACAATATCGCGCCAAGCAAGGTAGCCGTTCTCAACACCATGAATCAAAACCTCCGCCGTAGCGACGTTGGTTGCCAGAGGGATGTTATGTACATCACAAAGGCGCAAAAGCGCCGAAACGTCGGGCTCATGCGGCTGTGCTGTAAGCGGATCGCGGAAAAACAGCACCAGATCTATCTCATTGTAAGCTACGCGTGCGCCGATCTGCTGGTCGCCTCCCTGAGGTCCCGAAAGAAAACGGTGGACGCTAAGCCCGGTAGCGTCTATAATCAGTCCGCCGGTGGTACCTGTGGCAAAAAGCGTATGCTTACCCAATATACCCTTGTATGCGATGCAAAACTCAACCATAAGCTCTTTTTTCTTATCGTGAGCAATAAGCGCTATATTCATTCTGTTTCATCTTCCTTTGCCCGTATTGTGTTCGGCTTCATCTTGTTAAACGGGATGTTTGCCACCAGCGCGGGCACAGTCCTCTCCCCATCGTCGCTTTTAGTGCGTGTCAGCTGGATGTCAAACTCCTCTTGTTCTATTTCAATATATTTCGAAATCACCTGCATGATCTCGCCTTTAAGCATCTCCAAAAATTCCGGGGACACGCCGGCTCTGTCGTGTACCAAAACCAGCTGCAGCCTTTCCTTTGCGGCACTTTTTGAGCCTTTGTTTCTATTCCGGAATAACCCCAAAAAATCCATATCAACCGCCGCCTCCTTTTATTCATCAATTGTCTGGTATCATCCAGAATATCAGCCCACCTTAACGCCAAACAGCCGCTTTAGCCTGTCAATGAAGCCCGGCTCATCCATCTCCATAATGGGTACCTTATGCCCCATAGTTCTGGCAACAATGTTGCGGTACGCCTGACCGGCCTTGGAATGGTCGTCAGCCACTGCAGGGTCGCCTTTATTGGTGGAAATAATGATATTTTCGTCGTCCGGAACAACGCCGAGCAAACTAATTGCCAATATATCCAGAATATCATCAATATTCATCATGTCGCCCTTTTTCACCATTTGCGGGCGTATGCGGTTGATAATCAGCTTAGGATCCTTAAGGCCGTTGGCCTCGAGAAGGCCTATAATGCGGTCTGCGTCGCGTACCGCCGAAACCTCAGGCGTGGTTACCACAAACGCCTTATCAGCGCCTGCAATCGCATTTTTGAAGCCCTGCTCTATACCTGCCGGACAATCGATAAGCACATAGTCAAATTCTTTTCTAAGCTCTGCGGTCAGGTTTGCCATCTGCTCAGGCGAAACCGAGTTTTTATCGCGTGTCTGCGAAGCGGGAATGATAAACAGACCCGGGTAGCGCTTGTCCTTGATCAAAGCCTGCTTTATGCGGCATCTGCCCTCAACCACGTCCACAATGTCGTATACTATCCTGTTTTCCAAACCCATAACGACATCAAGATTCCTAAGGCCTATATCCGCATCGATCAAAACAACGCTTTTGCTCTCCATGGCAAGACCGGCGCCGATATTGGCCGTAGTCGTCGTTTTGCCTACGCCGCCTTTTCCGGATGTGATTACGATTACCTCACCCATAACACTTGTTCCTCCTATGTAAAAATAGACCATAACGCATTATCCAGACCAGTATATCATATGAAGATTTTTAAGTCTACTTCTAATTTTCAATTTTTCAATAAATTATTTCGGGATAGGTAATCGTCAATATATATGTTCCCGTCTTTTATGTAGGCTATTTCGGGAACCCACTGGGCATCTTCCTCCCCGTCCGGCGGACGTGTGATAATGTCTGCAATACGAAGCTGCGTAGGCGCCATCTTTACAGCGGCAACAATGGCGTTTTTATCCCCGTTGCAGCCCGCGTGCACGATACCGCGCAGGCAGCCCATCACGACCACGTTGCCCACCGCAATCAGCTCGGCTCCGGGATTAACGTCACCTATCACCACCAGATTCCCCGATGATTTGACAGACTGCCCGCTGCGAAGCGTACCGCGGTGAAATTTCCCCGGATCACCCTTGACCGCCTGCCGGACAGGCAGTCCCGGGCCGTCGGTCTGATACTCCACCGTAACATCCCTCTGCAAAATATCCATAACCGCCTGCTCCAGCGAAATACGCTCCATCGCACCTATGATGCGTCCCGAAAACAAAATGCGGCTGCTTCCGTCCTTAAAAAAGTCAATCACCTCGCAAAGCTTCTTTGCGGTCTGCTCGCAAACCTGCCCAAAAGGCATGTCAGAATCAAGGATCACCATGATGCCATCCTTTATGCCCTTGAGTGTAACCGCTTCCTTGCCCACTTTTAAAACCCCTCTCTGACGGTTAATGTATCAGCTGTCCAATCGCAGATCCTGTATTGATATCACTATTTTGACTATTATTTAAGAAATACTGGTTAAACGCCGCCTGCGCGATGGGCGCGACATCCGAGCCGCTGTTTCCGTGCTCCACCACAACCGCTACCGCGATTTCCGGCTTATCAAAGGGCGCAAACCCCACAAACACACCGTTGTCCGAGCCCCGCGAAACCTGGGCCGACCCTGTTTTGCCGCCTACCTTGATGGGATAGTTATGAAACACCGAGCTTGCCGTACCGTTTTCGGTAACGCCCAGCATACCGCTTTTGATTGCGTTAAGCGTCTCAGGCTTGATTTGTATTTCTTCTATGACTTCCGGTGTGCTTTCCAGCACACATTTGCCATTGCCTGCTGCACGCACTGTTTTTACAAGGTAAGGCTTGTAACGCGTACCGCCGTTTGCGATGGTTGCAACGTAATTGGCAAGCTGCAAAGGCGTAAACAGATTTTCCGACTGCCCGATAGCCGCCTGCAGCGTATCTCCCCCTCGCCACTGTCCGCCGGCGTACTTTTGCCGGTCGGCAGGGCCTGCAAGCCGCCCCTGTGATTCCTCTCCCGACAGCTCGATGCCCGTATATTCGCCAAATCCGAATTTTTTGGCGTATTCATTGAGCGTATCGATTCCCATCAGCCGTCCGACTTCATAGTAGAAGTAGTTACATGAGTTGACCAATGCGGCGGTAACGGTCTGGTTGCCGTGGGTAGTATGGCTTTTGTTCCATATCCAGCACGCAGGCTGATAATCGCTGTAAAACCTGTATATCCCTTTATCCTGAATCACAGTGTCGGGCGTGATAACACCAGCCTCCAAGGCCGCAATGGATGTCAGCATTTTAAAGGTGGAGCCGGGCGGATATGTGCCGCTTAAAGCGCGGTTCCACATAGGCTTGTTGGGATCGCTCAGCATAGAGGCATACGCCTCTCTGAATTTGGCAGGGTCATACGTCGGCCATGTCGCCGTCGCCAGCACTGCGCCGCTGTTGACATCCAGCACCACAGCCGCGCCGCAGTACGCGTCGCCCCCGGACTTTGCACCCGGGTCGCCTCCGCGGCTCCGTATATTTTCAATAGTCTGCCCCAAAGCCTTCTCCACAGCATCCTGAAGTCCTGAATCGATAGTAAGCACCACATAATCGCCCGGAACCGGCGCCTCACCGGCCTCGGGCTGCATCTCAAACCCCTCGGAGGTTTGCACCATACTGCTTATCCCGTCCTTGCCGCGAAGATATTTTTCAAGCTCCTTTTCAATCCCCTGTTTGCCCAAAATATCCGTCTTTTTATAGCCGTCATGCTGATATTTGTCATATTCGTCGCCGGAAATGATACCCACCCTGCCCAAAATGTGAGCCGCCAAGCTGCCCTGATCAAATTGCCGCACATACTCGCTCATGACGTTAACGCAGGAGAAATCCGCCTGTTCTTCCTTGAGCTTTGTCACAAGATTCATGCTGACATCCGAAGCAATGGTAAACGGCGTGGACACCGAAAAACCGCGCAGCTCCATCTCATAACGGACGCCCGCGATCCTGCGCATTTGTTCCGGCGTGTAGTCGGCAGAAATCTTGTAGCGCGTGCGCAGCTTTTCCATCACCTCATCGGCACTCAGGGTTTCATCATACCGGAGTGGATTGGCCTTTTTCCATGCCCGCTCCTGCTCCGAAACCTTTTGGGCATCCGGTTCACCGGCGCCAAACGTGAAAGCAAAAGGCGGCTGGGAAACCGGCAATGTCTCAAGCACTTTTTCCCCCTGTTCTGCCAGCATGTCGTATAACCGCAGAATGACAGCGTTAAATTCATCATTTGAAAGCGTGGTTTTTTGTATTTGCAGGGAATAGCCGGTCTTATTCGTAACCAGCGGCCGCCCGTATCTGTCTAAAATATCGCCCCTCGGCGCCTTTATGGTAATGCTTCGCAGCTGCTGCTGCTGAGCCTTTTGAAGATAATCATCACCCTGCACGATCTGCATCCAGAAAAGCCGTCCGATAATTAAAAACACAACGGCGCTCACAACGGCGGAATATACCGAAAACCGCTTTTTGTCTCTTTCCTGTTCGTTTTCCCTTTTTATCATATTTCCACCGCCTTACTGCCTGCTTAGCCGAAGCCGCTTTATGAAAAAGAACAGCGGAACAGCTATACCGGTATTGTAAATGGTTGTGGGAATAACAACGTCGATCAGCGAAGTGAAAACATTCGCTTTTGCCCACATTCCGAAGCATAAAAAATAATACAAAAGCTCGTATGTGAAACCGGCTATGAGTACGAAAAGCATGCTGACCCAAAACTTTCCCTTGAAAAACTTATCGCTCATAACCGTACAAAAATACGCCAGAAGCATACACAAAAGCGCACTGAGGCCAAATGCTTTTCCGCCTGTGATATCCAAAAGAAGACCGCAAACAAGCCCTAAAACGGCAGAAACCAAGCCTTGCGTTTCAATAAGAGAAAAACAAACAACAACAACCACCAAAAGATTGGGTATGATACTATGTACCTTCAGGCTGTGCAGCAGCGTTGTTTGAATAATATAAGAAATGAAGATAAGCACGCTTATCTTTACTGTTTTCAAAGCGTCCATGTCTGGCAGCCCCTCTATTCGTCTTGTTGTACGTCTAAAACAAGAAGCGCATAACGCATAGCCTTCATATCCACCAGCGGTTTGACCACCGCGTAATGCGTCATACCCGTTTCATCGGTGCGTATTTCAGTAACGCGGCCCAAGGCCACGCCGGGTGCGTATACGCCGCCCAGGCCAGAGGTTTCAAGGATATCTCCCGCCACGATCTGCGCATCCTTGCTAAAAAAAGCCATCTTGCACAAGCCCTGCTTCTCCAGCTCCATATCCCCCTCAACGATAGCGACATCACCGGTGCGCACAACCCTTGCGCCCACAGAAGAGGAAGGATCAATGATAGTCACGATCTCCGACCAGTTAAGCCCCACATCGTGAACCTTGCCGACAAGCCCTTCTTCGGTCAGTACCATATTATTTTTCTTCACACCGTCCAGACTGCCCTTGTCCATGATATAAAAATCGAACCAGTTGTCCGAACTCCACCCGATTACCCTGGCAGCCGTTGTTTTCTTATAGCTCATTTTGTTTTGCTTTAAATCAAGAAGCCCCGTCAACCGCTCGTTTTCCAATCGGTAATCCTCAGCGGAACGGTATTTTCGCTCCATTTGTGCAATCTGTGCGGCAAGCCTGTCATTTTCCGCCTTATAGCCCTTCATTTCAAAAATGAAGTTGAAAAAACCGCCGACACCGTCGGCCACTACCGTAACAGCCTTTTGAACGGGCGAAATTATGCTGCCCAGAGCGTTTTTTACAATAAACGCGTTATTGCTGGCAAGTGTCGACAGCCCCATGACAATGAACAACAGTACGGCTGCCCCTGCAACAAGCATAAACCTTTTATACCTTTCAAGCATAACAACCGACACCCCCCATACCTCGGGCATCCTGCCCCATCTTTATTCTATCTCTTTGTATCAGCTACCCAAAATCACAAATCGCTTTTCTTGAGCATTCCTATCTCCTCAAGGGCTTTTCCTGCGCCCAGGGCAACACAGTCAAGCGCCGAGTCGGCCACATAAACGGGAATTCCCGTTTCTTCAGTGATTAGTTTATCCAGACCCGCAATCAAGGCGCCGCCGCCCGTCAGCATGATCCCTCTGTCCATAACGTCGGCCGAAAGCTCGGGCGGCGTCTTTTCAAGCGTGGATTTAATTGCCTCCAAAATAGCGGCAATGGGTTCAGACATCGCAGCGCGGATTTCATCTGTGGTTACAGTCAGATTTTTGGGAAGCCCTGTGATCAGGTCCCGTCCCCTGATTTCCATACTTTTTTCGGAAACAGACAAATAAGCAGACCCTATACCCAGCTTAACCGCCTCAGCAGTACGGTCGCCTATCATGAGATTATATTCCTTTTTGATATATGCCACAATGGCGCTGTCAAGCGCATCGCCTGCCACACGCACCGATCGGCTTGTCACAATACCGCCCAGAGATATGACCGCAACCTCGCTTGTGCCGCCGCCGATATCCACCACCATGCTGCCTGTGGCTTCCTCAATGGGCAGCCCCGCGCCTATCGCCGCCGCCATGGGCTCCTCCATCAGATAAGCCTCACGTGCGCCCGACTGCAGCACAGCCTCCTTGACGGCACGCTTCTCCACCTCCGTCACACCCGACGGAATACACACCACGACGCGCGGCTTTACCATGGCGCCTGTGGTGTTAACCATCTTTATAAACGTCTTGAGCATAGACTGTGTAATGTCAAAGTCCGCAATAACCCCGTCCTTCATGGGCCGGATAGCGACAATATTGCCGGGCGTGCGGCCTATCATTTCCTTTGCCGCGTTGCCGACCGCAAGCACCTTGTTGCTGGTCTTGTCTATTGCCACAACCGACGGCTCTCGAAGCACGATTCCCTTGCCTCTCACATGTACCAAAGTGTTTGCCGTGCCTAAATCAATTCCGATGTCTCTCGCAAAAATCGCCATTAATGTTTATCTCCTTTGTCGCTGGATTTATCGTTATAAAAATTAAATTCCTCTTCCAAAATACGTTTAAGCAGCCCCGCCGGCAGGCCGACGACATTGTCATAATCTCCCGATATGCAGCGCACCAGCCGTCTGCCCTTGCCCTGGATGCCGTAAGCGCCCGCTTTATCAAGCGGTTCGCCTGTGCCGACATACCGTCTTATGCCTTTTCTTTGCAGGCGCTTGAAAATCACGTCAGTGCGGCTGTAACGGCATACCGCGTACGCACATTTGGCATCCATTACGCACACGCCTGTGTAGACCTGATGCGCCCTGCCCGAAAGCCTTGAAAGCATAGCTTTTGCGTCACGCCTTCCGGACGGCTTTCCCAAAACGCACCCATCAATGCACACTACAGTATCGGCGCCTATAACAAGCGCGTCTTTTTTCATCTTTTTGCAAACGGCCGATGCTTTTAAAAGCGCAAGCTCCATGACCAAAAGCTCAGGCGTCGGCGCGTTTATGTTTTCATCAGCATCACTTGCGATAACTTCAAAAACAATACCTTCCCTCTCCAGAATCTCCCGGCGTCGCGGAGAAGCCGACGCCAATATGATTGGCTTCATAAGTAACGCTCCTAATATGTCTCCCGTAAGCAGAGACACAGAAATTGAGCAAAGCTGTATGTCGTTTTTGCGATCCCACAACGTTCGACTGCCGCGTCCGAACGCATAGAGCACTACATGCACGGCCCATTGCGGCAACGCTAGCGCCTGCTTGAGATATACCTTTTACATTATACCTATACTCACCACTTATTTCAATGGCTTTAGTGGAATTTATTTCCGAAAATTATACTTTGTACAACGTTTATACACCCGTAGAGCCGAATCCGCCGCTTCCCCTGTCCGTATCGTTAAGCGAGCGCACTTCATTCAGCTGCGCTATGCACACCGGCTCAAACACCAGCTGTGCGATTCTGTCGCCGGGGCATATGACAAAATCATCCGCGCCCAAATTGATGACGCCGACCTTAATCTCACCACGGTAATCCGAATCGATCACGCCCACCGCATTTGCCATGGTAATCCCGTGCTTGATCGCCAGCCCACTGCGCGCATAAACAAGCGCGACATGTTCTGCCGACGGCAGCGCTATTGCGATTCCCGTGGGAATAAGCCTGATTTCGCCTTTGGCAAGCGTAATCTCTTCTTCAATTGCCGCGCAAAGGTCCATACCCGCGGAGCCAGCCGTTGCATACTGCGGTTTTTTTGCCAGCGGCGACAAAATTTGAATATCTACTTGAAGCATTGCCTTTTTACCCTCCTTTTATTCCACACCCCGATAGAAATGTCCCCTTGTAAAGCCGTTTTGTTCAAAAAGCGCCAAAGGGTCTTTTTGCTGTGCCTCGCCTGTGTATGCCCGCATGATCTTATCACAGCGCGCAGCGTTCTCAACCGTAAACTGCAGCCGTACGGTGTGCACGCCGCTGTTTTGGATATCTGCCAGCTTGTCCGCCATATAAACCGGCTTGGCATTCAAAAGCAGATTACTGCAAGAATGCGGCTCACAAATAAGCGGCAGGCGCTCTTTTTTTCTGTCCGCAAGGCAATAGCCCTCTTTTGCTTTATCGCATTTGCCGCCGCATGATCTAATAACGCAATTCTTAATCATCATAAGCGGCAAATGCCCATAAGCTATGACCTCAAAGTCAGCTGTGCTTCCTGCGCACAAGTCAGCAATTTCTTTTAAATCAAGCTCGCAGGACAGTGTAACTGTTTTAAACCCGGCCTGTAGGCAAACAAAAGCGGCATGGGTATTGCACAGATTAAGCCTGAAATCACCGTACACCGTACGTGCCGTGGCAAGCTCGCAACCAAGCCCGAAAATGCCTGTGCAAACCGCCTCTGCGGATAGATTATTTAAGTATTTATCAGCATCATCAGGCATAATATCGGGCAGCTTTGCCACAACCTGTGTCCTGCCGCCACGCCCGCCAAGCAGGCCGGCCAGCGCAGGCGGCACATATAGCCGCAAAGGCTGATAGGAAAGCACCGCCTCTGCCTGCTGCAGTGTGCGCACATCAACCGTAAAATCCAGCGGCTTTGACCGGTTGCCGCTTTTTTGTGTTTTGGACAAACGGATCACGGCTGCTTGCGGATCAATTCCACTCGTCTGCCGCCTTTTGCTCATCACTCTGACGGCAGCAAGTTTTTCTGCCGCATCACGCCTTAACGCGTTGATTTCACTGACGGGCATAGCTATGCCATCCTCCACCGACAGCTCAAGGCCGTCCAGCCGAAACGGCGTTGCGCCGAATTTTAAAAGCTGGCTGCGGACTCTGTCTGCGTTAAACGCAGGATTTGGCACATCCGTTGGTGTAAACCCTTCTGCCTTTACAGCATTCCCATCCCCATCAAAAAGCTCAAGAACCGCAGAGTGACCCGCAGTTATCACGCATCTGCCCCTTATTGCCACCTTGCGAAAATTCGCCTGAGGAAGAAATGTTTGTGCAACATTCTTTGGAAAGCTTTCGTCCGCCACATTCGACGGCGTTTGAAAGCTCATCATGGAAGCTCCTATTTTTCCCGAGAAATACCCGTCTGTAAAACCGCTTCTGTTAAACGCGCCCATAAGCGTTTGCAAGTCCTGCTCATTTGGCCGACGCCCGCTGTCAATATATTTTCGATAGATTTGCGTAACGATAGCGACATATTCGGCACGTTTGAGCCGTCCTTCTATTTTTAAAGAATCAATGCCCATATCTTCAAGCTCGCAAAGCTTTCCCAACAGGCACAAATCCTTTGGGCTGAGCAGATATCCGCTTTTGATGGTCTTTCCGTCACGCTCAAGTGTATAGGGCAGCCGGCAAGGCTGCGCGCACCTGCCCCGATTTCCGCTGCGGCCGCCCAAAAATGAACTGAGCAGGCACTGGCCGGAAAACGAACAGCATAACGCCCCATGCACAAATACCTCCAGCTCTGCCGAAACAGCCTGCCTGATACGGCGGATTTGCCCGGCGGAAAGCTCACGCGCCAGCACAATCCGCCTAAAGCCCATACGCTCCAATGCTTTTGCGCCCGGAATATTATGCACAGTCATCTGTGTAGACGCATGCAGGGGAAAATCGGGCATCCGCTCAGAAACGGCCTTGGCAAGGCCAATATCCTGCACAATCAGCGCGTCAACACCGATACCATACAAAAACGCGGCATATTCAAGGGCGGCGGTCATCTCTTTTTGCTTGATCAAAGTATTGACAGCCACAAAAATGCGCACGCCGCGCAAATGGCAATAGTCCACCGCACGCTGCATGGTCTCATCATTAAAATTAGCCGCGCCGGCGCGGGCCGAAAACCGGCTTCCGCCAAGATACACCGCATCCGCGCCGTTTTGCACGGCAGCAACCAGCGCATCCCACCCGCCTGCCGGAGACAACAATTCAGGCTTTATACTCATATGCGTCCTTCTCCATCAACCAAACAAGGTTACAACTTAAAAATAGCAAAATGCAGAGGCCGCGAACCGCGCCACTGCACAAGCTGTGTAAAGTAATTTGACTTCACATGTTAAAACTGCTTGATAAACTTCGAAAGCTCCGCTTCTTTTTCCTTAAGCTTATCCTTCAGTTCACTATTCTCAAACTCCAGCATTTTCATCTGGTCTTTTGTCCGTTTGGATTCGTCGACATACTCAAGAATCTGCCTGCGAAGGTTGTCCTCATCGGACTGCGATTTGAAGTATTCGTCTGAAATATTGATCGCCGCGAGCACCGAAGCCATATCCATACTCAGACGGGGGTTCATTTCTGAAATCTCGGTTATCTTTTTGTCAACATAGGAAGCGATTTTATAGATGTATTCATCCGGTTCTGACGCCACAATAGTATACTGCCTGCCTTGGATCTTGACCTCCACCCTATTGCTTTCTTTCATGCGCGCAAAGCCTCCTTACGACATATTTTTACTATGATGCTTATTATACAACATTATTTTTAAAAATCATAGCCCTTTACCAAAAAAATATATCGCACTTTTTGCACTTTTCTGCGCAACCCATCATACAGCTTAATCCGCATCTAAAATCAGCTTTGCCGCCAGTATGCCTATGACGGTTTTGGCGTCTTTTATCCTGCCGTCCAAGATCATATCGGTCAAATCGGCTATGCCGTGCAGCTCCAGCTCCAAAAATTCGTCCTCGTCGGGTCTTGCATCCCCGCTCATCAGGCCTGTTGCAAGATAAATATGCATTTTTTCATTGCAAAAGCCGGGCGTGCAGTAAAACTCCCCCAAATATTTGAAGCTTTCGGCGCTGTAGCCCGTTTCCTCTTTAAGCTCGCGCACGGCACATTCGTAGTGATCCTCGCCCCAGTTTAGCTTGCCTGCCGGGATTTCAAAGGTGATCTCATCAAAAGGGCGGCGGTACTGGCGTACCATACACACCTTACCCTCCGGCGTCACAGCTACGATTCCCACACCGCCCGGATGCTCTACCAGCTCACGCGTCGCCTTGCTGCCATTTTGCAGCAAAACAGTGTCTACCTTGAGTGAAATGACCTTCCCTTCAAATATCCGCTTCGAATCAATCAGTTGTTCTTTTTTAAGCATAATTGCCCTCCCAGCTATAAAATCAAAAGTATTATATTGCTTTGCGCGGCATAATGCAAGCATTATTATGCCACATTACCTTAGGGGGCGTTTCCAAATAGTCAAAACACACCTTAATCCAGCCAAAATTCTGTCATGTTTTTGTGATACATCTTGGGCATCAGCTTTTGCCGCAGCTTTTCATTACGCCTGCTTTCTATGCCGATCGCGTTGTAAAACCCGCGCCAAAGCCTTTGGTATTCCTTTTCCCCTTTCGCATAATCGGGCAGCGCCAGCGCGTCTACCCGCATGACCTCCCACCGGCGCGTATCATAAACAGCCGCCGTTTTGCGTCCCGTATCACAGATAACCCACGGCTGCGACGGCATACGGTCGGCAAAATGGACGCACAGCAGCTCAAGCACATTATTGACAGGCGTGATGGCGGCATAGTATATATCGCCCGTCATCTGGGAAAACCGCAGCAGCCCCGCAAGCCGGTGCGCCTCCGTGCCCACATACCGGCTGATCTTCTGGGCGCGCAGCACCCAATCGTTGTCCAGAAGGTAATCCACCTTTTTGCCAAGACTATAGCCTAACCGCAGATACTGGTATATTACCGTCGCCTTGTCGGGCGCTTCCGACAAAAACACGCGGTATGCCGTCTGCAGCGCATTGGCGGAAATCCTTTTGGGTATGGAAAAGTACACGGCATCCGATTTTGTCTTGTCTGTGTCCACCGCGACATAGCAGGCCATGAGATCGCGCTGAAGCCCGTCCTCACACAAAATTTCATCGGGGACCTGATGCTCATAATAAGCATGGTGAACGGCGCAAAGAAGCCCCTCAAAGCTGCCGTCGTAGGTGTATACAAGCTTTAAAGCTCCCCCGTTATGCATTTTACGCTCTCCTCCGCCGGATTGATTGGTGGAAACGTTTTTGCGGATGGCAGCATAGCCACATCATCGTAATCAAATAGTGAGGTCTGCTGTGCTCCGTTTCCAAGTGCGGGAAGCATAGAAGCATCACCCAGCAGATTTTGCACGATAAAACTCTCACTCATGCTCACGCCGTCTAAATATTTGCCGTCCACCACCACAAAATAGCGCGCACGCTTGAGCACGATCCCAAGCTTTTTCAGCGTCGGAAAATCCAGCTTGCCCGTTCTTCTGGCAATCCGGATCCGTTTTGCCGAAGTAACCCCTATACCCGGCACCCGAAGCAGCATGTCGTAAGGCGCGCTATTGACATCGACCGGAAATTGATCCATATGCCGAAGCGCCCAGTCGCACTTGGGGTCTAAAAGCGGATTGAAGTCGGGCTGCGCTTCAGAAAGCAGCTCACTTGCCGAAAATCCGTAAAATCGCAGCAGCCAGTCCGCCTGATAGAGCCTGTGCTCCCGAAGCAGCGGCGGCTTTGTCAGCGCCGGCAGGTTGGGATGGCTCCCCACAGGCACATAAGCCGAATAAAACACACGCTTTAAAGAAAATTTTTGGTACATGCTTTGGGAAAGCGACAGTATCTTGTAATCCGAGTCGGGCGTAGCGCCTACAATCATCTGTGTACTCTGGCCTGCGGGCGCAAAGGAAGGGGCGCTTTTATACACCACCATCTCCTGTCGGCTCTGCAAAATCTGCGAAGCTATCTGCCGCATGGGCTTTATGATGCTGTCCTTGCTCTTTTGCGGCGCAAGCAGTTTAAGCCCCTCCTGCGACGGCAGCTCAATATTGACGCTTAATCGGTCCGCCAGAAGCCCCAGCTGGCTAATCAGCTCGGGCGAGGCGCCAGGGATAGCTTTTGTGTGGATGTAGCCGTTAAATTTATAGCGATAACGAAGCAGGTGCAGGGCTTGGCACATCAGCTCGGTGGTATAGTCCGCGTTCTTGATAACGGCGGAGCTTAAAAAAAGCCCTTCAATGTAGTTACGCTTATAAAAATTAATGGTCAGGTCGGCAATTTCCTCAGGCGTAAACGCGGCGCGCGCGACATCGTTGGAATGGCGGTTGGCGCAGTATTTGCAGTCATAGACGCAGTCGTTTGTCATGAGGATTTTCAAAAGCGATATGCACCGCCCGTCCGACGCAAAGCTGTGGCATATTCCCATGCCGACTGTATTGCCCAGTCCGCCCCTTACGCCTTTTCTGTCACTCCCGCTGGATGTACAGGCGACGTCGTATTTGGCCGCGGCGGTCAAAATGCTCAGCTTTTCCATCACTTCCATTGCCTTCACCCCGATATGATATGCTTTGATATTTCGTACGCATTTATGCACAAACGTTTGTTCTTTTTTAGTATACCACTATTACCGAAAAAAATCAAACATTTGTTCTTTATTTTTAAAAAGTTTTTACAACCCATTAAAAAAAACAGGTCTTGGCGCATTTCTACAGATGCGCCAAGACCTATTTTATGTATATATGCTTCAGCCGGATATGTTGCGAAGTTTTTCGCAATAATATTGCACATTTTCCCACTTTGCATCAGGCGTTATAAAATGATCGGGGCAAGGAATATAGCCGCCCAGCGCAATCAGCGGCTTTAACCGCTCAATCTCCTCATCGACAGCGCGATAGTCTAATTCAAATATGTTTTTATTCATCCCGCCTACGCCGCGAAGCTCCCTGCCATACTTCTCACGCCAAGGCGCAATACTCGCGCCCCATGTGCCCACCTCAATGGGAAACATGGTGTTGACACCATTCTCAAGCCATGTGGGAATAAGAGAATCGATCATCCCATCGCAGTCAACCGAAACGATATTGGTACCGTTTTGATTAAGCAAATCGCAGATACGCTTATAATGCGGGCCTACCTTTTCGTAAAATACGCTCGGGGTGACAAGCGGTCCGTTTTTAAAGCAGATGTCTTCCCAGAAATGGGCAAAGTCAAATTTAACTCCCGTGGCAAGCATATTTTTCACCATCTGGAAGCTCAATTCTCCCAAGGTATTGATGATTTCATCGTAGAGATCCTCATCATCCGCAAAAATATAGCTGGTTCCCACTACGCCGGCCATATTTCTAAACCAGCCAAAGAGACTGCCGCAATGAATTCCCATAAGGGCTTCGCGCGCAGGATCGTCCTTTTGTGCTTCCAACCGTGTACGGTCAATCCTGTCCTCATGATATTGCAGCTTTGGCAGATAATGCTCCTCCCAGCTTTCTCTGTCCTTGAGAAGATGGTCTACCTCCGCAGGTATAGAACCGGCGCCCTCCCTTTGTAACACAATTACGCCTTCTTTGTTTTGCATCTTTTTGGTGCCGTCTGCCAAAACTTCGATCACTTTCTCTTCAAAACGCGGCATAAGCCCTTGAACAGTACCGCCAAACATGCGAGGAAAACGGGAATCGAAGCCGAGCTTTTTGCAAATAGCATCATCGTATTTGCTGCCGTAGTACCACTCTTGCGCTTCTTCCTTCGTAAGATGTCCTTCCTGATACCATTTTTCCAGAACTTGGCGCCAGAATCCAAAATGCACAACGGGCATTCTGTCATACTTTTCATAATTCAGAACTGCCAGTATTCTTTCTCGGTTATTCATGTTAAAATTCCTTTCTAAAAAAAAATTTTGCCCTTCATGTTAAGTCGTACTATACTACAAACTCAGCATGATTACAAGTCTTATTGTTCTTAATTTATTTTATTTGTTTTTTTGCAAAAACAAAAGCCTTGGCCCATAAATTAAAACGAGCTAAGGCTTGTTTAGTTCATACTGAATCTACACGTTTTACGCTGTAAGCCAGTCTTTGGGATTCACCTTTTCACCGTCTAAAACCACTTCAAAGTGCAAATGCCCCACTTCGCCCGTTTCATACAGTGCGCTGTCCCCTACGCCGCTAATGACATCTCCGGTCTTGACATCCTGCCCTTTTCGCACCATTGTGTCTGTTGAGAGATTGGCATACACAGATTTAAGCCCGTTTTGGTGGTCAATAATGATGGTGATGCCCATGGCATCGTCGGTATAGACATCTTGGACCTTACCGTCGCCGCCCGCTTTTACCATAGTGCCGATCTCTGCCTTTATGTCTATTCCTTCATGTGTGCGCCAGTCGTCAAGTGTCTTGGAATAAACCAGACTTTCCCCTGAAAATTCTGTGATGATAACGCCGTTCACAGGGTAAACCAGTTTTTTGCGCGTTTGGGCACTCTTGACCTCCGGTGCTGACGACGCTTCGGTTACTGCGGACGCCGGCACGCTTTTCGGCTTTGACGTCGCTTGGGCGACAGGCTGGGCCGGCTTTGATGTCGCCGCCGCTTTTGTTCCGCTGCCGGTCATCGTTTTAGTCAGATCCGGCAGTGGCGTGGCCGGATCGGGTATTGACGATGCATAAGGCACACCCGTTTTAGGCACAGACGCCGGCGCCTTGGCGCTTTGATACGACACGGTAAACCAATAAGCCGAACCGATTATCATAATGCTGCAAAACAGCACTATGTAAAACTTTTTTTCACCTGCCCACTTTGCAAACGCTTCGCCAAAAGAAAGCTTTACTTTTTTTGAATGCTTCATTTATTACACCTCCATATTTGCATTTTTTCCATAATTTAGCGTTTTATACCTGCGGTAGAATAAAACTTTCATAGGGTTTGCAAAAGGCTCAAACAAAGACCCGGATTGGTTTAAGCAATGAAAAAGCTGGCGGCCATGGCATTTATTCAAAAGCATATGTCATTGAAAAACTCACATAATAACATTGTAGATCACACATAGCTGTGAGATACAAATTTACGCTTAACAAACCGGAGGGTTAAAAAATGAGCAGGTCTAAGATGTCTGAAAAATTAAAATATGAGATTGCCAAAGAGCTGGGCGTATATGACGAGGTCTCAAAAAACGGTTGGGGTAACGTCAGCTCAAAAGACTGCGGTAATATTGTGACCAAGGCGATCGAAATTGCCGAAAGAAATATCGGCAAGTAACCCCAAAAGTTAAAGAAGCGTAGCATAAAAGATATGAGTATAAAATATTCATATCATAGCAAATGGCAGAAAGGTCAACCATTGGGTTGACCTTTTCTGCGCCGTGGCTTATGCCCTACATGGTAAGCACACCGTCTTCCGACTCAATCAGGAGCAGTATCCTCTCTCCCTGTCCGGTATTGGCATTAATATATACGATAAAATTCTTCTCTTCAAAATTTCCGTGGAACTCGTAGCACAGCACCTCACGGTATGAGTCTGTGGCGATCACAGCCAGTCCGCTCTTGGTAATATTGAGTCCCTTATTGACCTTTTGCCTTGCTTCCTGCTCGGTAAACCTGATTTCGGGCAGCTGGCGCCTTTCCTGATGCGCCATGATATAGCCCTTTGATTCAATCCCCAGTATTTCGCCGTTGTCAAGCGCTACCCTCACCTTAATCAAATCGGGATACATAACGATATCGTCCTGAACGTAGGCAAAGTTGATGGTTGCGACACCAGCTGTCTTATCATAATAGCTTTGCTTCATATTATAGATGCCTCTTGCCTGTAAAAATTCACCCGCCTTTACCGTGGCGGCATCAAAGTCCAGGCTTTCCTCCTGCACCGCGCGATTATCCAGATACATCAGCACATGGCCGCCCGAACGTGTGACATTGACATAGCAGACACGTTCTTCGCTGCCTTCCTCAGGATAGGCGGCATAGGTGTAGCATGGGATATTGCCGTTCTCTTCCCCGTTATACACCATACTGGCCGACTTTTCGGGACCAAGGAAGTCAACCGCAATCTGCCTTGCGGCATCCTGACCGATATCCTGATCCTTAGGCGCATTTTTGGCTTCCAGTCTGTCGATATGCTCCGAAAACGGTCCGTCATACATCAGTGTAGGGTAATCGGCAAATTCCTTCTCCACATTCTCAATACTGCTGACAAAGGTTACCTCGTCTCCCTCTCCTGTGTTATGCCCCTCCTTGGCAAGGCTTCCGAAGCGCATTTCACCCGAATATATTTTGTCCTGAATATCACGCAATGAGGCATATAACTTGGAGCAATAATCGCTGAGCGAGCTTAGCTGCTTGGTATCCTCTTCGGTCACTTTCCCTTCCGCAGCCATTTTTTGCGATACTGCAAACGCGTAGTCTCCTGCCTGAACCAAAAATTTGGAGGTGTTGTCTATGTTTGCGTCTATAATGGGAAGCTGGCCCATGTTGGATTTTGCGGCAAACGACTCGTGGAATATTTCAGAGGATATGCTTGCCATTTGCTCGGGCGAGCTTATCAGCCTGCTTTTCGCCAGCAGTGAGTCGATCTGGCGGACATAGTCCACCGTTTCATGAAATGCCCTGTTGTATTGGTTCTCTACTTGCTGCTTGTAGGTGTTTAGCTCATTGTTTCTGGCAACCGCTATGGCGCTTACCGATATGATCGCAAGCACTGCCACAATGAAGCTGGCGCTGTAGAGCTTTCTGCTTGTCGTTTTCTTAATGCCCTTTTTTTTGCCGTTTGTGTCCTCCATAATATCCTCCTTAATTAAATGGCAAACTTATGTTTCCCGATGATTTTGACAACTTTTCGAGACCATATCCAGTCGTTGGTTGCGGTAGCGGGATTGTAGTAGTAAATTGCGCCGCCTGTGGGATCCCATCCGTTCATCGCGTCCTGGCACGCCTTGTACACGGTTGTGTTCTCGGCAATCGCCACATTGATCTGCCCGTCCGACACAGCCGTAAACGCACCCGGCTGATAGATCACGCCAGCAATAGACTTCGGGAACGACGGATGCTTGACCCGGTTTAAAATCACAGCGGCAACCGCTACCTGACCTTCATAAGGCTCGCCGCGTGCTTCACCGTTAACAGCACGCGCCAGGAGCTGCGCGTCATTGCTGCTCGCTTTGGCTTTCTGCGCATGCACAACGTTTTGCCGCACCGGTGCTTCTACCCCTATTGTCAGCGACGCTGCCGCTATATAGGCGGCCATTACCCACAGGATAATTCTTTTGTTTCGTTTCATGCTATTCCTCCTTGTGCAAGCCTGTATGCAAAACTTTGCTTTGTACACAGGCTCTGCTAAGTATCCCATACATATTTCTGATTTTGCCTTGTTATTTTTTACCCGCACTATGAAATTTATACAAGATTTGTATAATTGCATATCAGCGTGTCAATACTCTTAGTGCAAAACAAAATATCGGGAGGGAAAGTCTGATGAAAAAACTGCTTTTTGCACTTGTGGTGGGGATCGTTATCACAACAGCCGTAGGCGTGTATGCTCAGACAACACAAAACAAAATTGCGGATTCTTTGGTCCGGCTTCATATTATAGCAAACAGTGATTCCGCGCAGGATCAGGCTGTGAAACTAAACGTGCGCGATGCGGTTATTGCAGCCATGCGTGAAAAATTTGCCGGGATAGAATCGCCTGCGCAGGCTGAAAAAATCATTTCCGAAAACATCCCCTATATAGAGGATATCGCAAACAGTGTGCTGCGCAAGCAAGGATATGGCTACCATGCTGTCGCAAGCGTAGGCAACTACAGCTTTCCTGTAAAGCAGTATCAGAATATTACCCTGCCGGCAGGCAATTATGACGCGCTGCGCCTGGTGCTTGGCGAAGGCGGCGGCAAGAACTGGTGGTGCGTGATGTTTCCCCCGCTCTGCTTTGTAGACGGTGCAAAAGGCGAAGCCTCACAAAATAGTCTGGCCATTTTAAAAGAAAATATAACCGCAGACGCATACGACATTATCACCGCTTCGGATGAAAGCCGGATGCCTGTGCAGATCAAATTTAAAATCGTAGAGCTGTGGAATGAATCGACAAGAGACATCTTCCAGGCTAAAAAACAATAGCAACCTGCAATGTGACGCTTACATTTTTATAAAAGCCGCCAAAGCTGTTTATAAACAAGTTAGGCGGCTTTTTGCTTGATTCGCGCAGACTTTTATCCATATACGCATGATCTTTCGGACAAATATAAAATTTCAGATAAGTGCCCCATGTTTTTGTATGAAAAGACAGCGCACGGGAAATATTAAAGCGTATAAAAACACCAATAGACCTGTCCGCTAACCCCGACACGGCGGCAAAATCGGTCTTTTTCCCACAGGATGCCAGTCAGAACCCGCCAATACACAAAGTATTGGCAGAACCTGTCTGAATCACCCTGTGGAAAAAATCCTCAATTATCCGCACGCGTTTGAGTTAACGGACAGGTCTAATGTGAAATGGGGATATCTATGCTAAAATACTTCATCATCCTTATTTTGATCATAATCATAGCACAATCAGGCTTTATGCTCTCAAAAAAGATACATAAAGCCAAGCGGATGGCGTCTAAGATATTAGACGCTTATTTACCATACGATGAACTAATGGCCCATGCGAGCCAGATCGCTTCAAATTTGAACACCATTCCGTCAACAGACGCTCTTAAAGGTATTGAGGAAATGATAGAATCAAACTACGATTATATCACCTCGGTCTATCGTGAGCTTATTGAAAAAATGAATCACGACGCCAAACTGCCGCCTGCCGCCGAATGGATTTTGGACAATTACTATATTGTCGAGAGGCATATCAAAGAAATAAAAATGGGTATGGATAAAAAGACGCTTTCCAAACTCCCCGTCGTGGAGGATGGACGCTCGAAGGGATACCCGCGCATTTTTGTCATTGCCGAGGAGCTTGCGGCGCACAGGGAAGCGCATATAGAAGAAGAAACCTTAGTAGCTTTCGTAAAGAGCTATCAGCAAGTAGATATACTGTCTTCCCTGGAATTATGGGCGCTGCCTTTAATGATAAAGGTTGTCCTGATTGAAAATATCGCCTATATTTGCCGCAAAATACGCCTGAGCGTAAAAGAATATGAATACGCCCAAAAATACAGTGAATATATCACCTCCAGGCTGGATGACAGTAAATGGGTCACAGAAAAAATAAACCGCTATTTTTCTCATAATTCGCACATCAATAAAACGTTTGTTGTACAGCTGATATCCAATCTGAAGGCATACGGCGCAAAGGCTATACTGCCCCTTTCCCTGATCGACGCCAACCTGGAGCGGCGTGGGCTTACTGCATCCCAGATTATAGATAAGGAGTATAACAAGCAAGCCGCAAGACAAATCGCAATGGGCAATTCCATAATGGGTATTGTGACGTTGTCGGCAATAGACTGGGCTGAGGTTTTTGAACAGCTCAGCGAAACAGAGCTGCTGCTTCGCGGCGACCCGTCCGGGACATATCCCATGATGGACGCGCAATCCCGCGAAATGTACCGCAAAAGCGTAAAAAATATTGCGGCCAAAGCCGGCGTTAATGAACGGGCGGTGGTGTCAAAGGCGTTTGATCTTGCAGGCGCCCATAGCGACGAGAACTATCACGAACGGCATGTGGGCTATTATTTAATCGGCGAAGGAAAAGCCGAGCTTGAACAGCAGGTTTCCGGCGTGAAAAAAAAGACCGGATGGCTTTGCAAAAACAAGGTATTTGCTTATATTTCGGGCGTATCTCTGCTTAGCTTTATCCTCGCGGCAGCCATATTTTTCATCTGCCTTCCGGTCAGCGTATGGGTCGCGGCCGTCATCGGCGTTATCTGCCTTATCCCTGCGTCGGAAATTGCAGTCAAGCTTATCAACAGGCGCGCGTGTGCGCAAAAAAAAGTACAGCTTTTGCCGAAGCTGGAACTGCAGGACGGCATAGGCAAAGAAAATGCAACATTTGTCATTACGCCCACACTTTTGTTCGACCAAAAAAACGTATCGTCGCTGATTGACAATTTAGAAAGCTTTTATCTGGCCAACCGCGATGATAACTTGTTTTTTGGCATCGTCGGCGACTTCAAGGACGGCGATAAGCCGGAAAATGAGGGAGAAGCCGAGATAATACGGCACGCGGTCTCACAAATACATGAGCTTAACGACAAATATCCCGGGGAACGTGACAGGTTTTATCTATTTTGCCGCCGCCGCAGCTTTAATCAAAACGAACAAAAATGGATGGGCCGTGAGCGCAAAAGGGGCGCGATATGTGACTTCGTGCACCTGTTAAAAACAGGCGACAAAGGCGATTTTTCTACCATTACAGGCGATATTGCCGCGCTCGGCCCTGTCAAATACATTATTACCCTTGACGCGGACACCAAGCTGCACCAGGGCGGCGCACTGCAGCTGATAGGCGCAATGGCGCACCCACTTAACAGGCCTAAAACAGACGCCGCTAAAGGTATTGTTGTGCAAGGCTACGGCATTATGCAGCCCAGGGTCGATGTGGATATCGAAAGCGCCAACAAGACGCTCTTTTCCAAGATTTTTGCGGGCCAGGGCGGTATCGACCAGTACAGCAGTGCCGTAAGCGATGTTTATCAGGATCTTTTTGGGGAAGGCATATTTACCGGCAAGGGCATTTTCGATGTAGACACCTTCTATGCTACGCTTATGGACGCCCTGCCCGACAACGCTATTTTAAGCCACGACCTTTTGGAGGGCTCCTACCTGCGCTGCGCGCTTCTTACGGATGTGGAGGTTTCAGACGGGTATCCTGCAAAATATCTGTCGCATATGTCAAGGCTGCACAGATGGGTCCGGGGTGATTGGCAGCTCTTGCCACGCCTTTTTGGCAAGGTAAAAACCAGAGCAGGGGGAAAGGTGAAAAATCCGCTTAACACCCTTTCCAAATGGAAAATTATCGACAACCTGCGCAGAAGCCTTGCGTATCCGCTGCTGTTCGCTGCCATTATCGCATCGGTACTTTTGCCGTCGCCGCAGCAGTGGTGGGTGCTGGCGCTTGCGGTCGTTTCGGTGGGCTATCCGCTGATCAGCGCAATTATCGGCGCGCTTGGCTCGGGCTATTTTAACTTTATGAATCAGAAGTATAACGCAACTATAATTTACGGCGTCAAGGGCGCATTGCTGGAGTTTCTCATCACGTTTATCTGTCTGCCCTATCAGGCGTATTTGATGGCTGACGCCATCGTACGCACGCTATGGCGGCTTTGCGTGTCACATAAAAACATGCTGGAATGGGTGACTGCCGCGGATGCGGAAAGGCGCAGCAAGGACGGTCTTTTTCCGCACTATGCCAAGATGTGGATCTCTCCGTTTATCAGTGCGCTGCTGATCGGCATTGGCATAATGACGGACGGTTCAGGGCTTTTTTTGTCTGTGGTTCTGGCTGTTTTGTGGGCACTGGCGCCCTTGTCAGCCTGGTGGATCAGCCTGCCCGGCCAGGAGCAGAAATACCAATTCAGCGAAAAGGAAGCAGAGCAGCTTAAGCTATTATCGCGCCAAACCTGGCGCTATTTTGAGGATTTTGCCACAGCGGCCGACAACTATCTGCCGCCGGATAATTTCCAGGAGAGTCCGCCAAACGGCATTGCACACCGCACCTCCCCCACCAATATCGGTATGCTTTTGATTTCATGTCTGGCAGCGCGTGATTTCGGCTATATTACCACCAAATCCATGCTTGAGCGGATAGAAAAAACACTTGACACCATAGATAAGCTAGGTAAATGGAACGGTCATTTGTTAAACTGGTATAACACCAAGACACTGGATGTCATGCCGCCGGCGTATGTTTCGACTGTGGACAGCGGTAACTATATTGCCTACCTTATGACGCTTCGTGAAGGGCTTCGGAACTTAATTGGCCGGCCAAGCATCGATTTGTCAAATGTTCATGGACTTATCGACACAATTCGTGCCGCCAAGCTTGAGCGGCCGGAAATAAATATAACTGACGGAGCGCTTTTAAGCCTTGTAAAGGAAGATACCTTTACTAATGACGCCTTTAAAGAGGCTATAGATGAGCTTTTGGGCAGTGATTTTTCACAGGGCGGAAGCTGGCTTGGCAAAATTGAAGCTATGGCACAGGCGATAAGGACGGAGCTCTCATTAGATCCGGACGCCGAAGCGGCTGCCCGGCAGGACCAGCTTCGTAAAATAATTGAGCGGCTGACCAAAATAATAGACCAAGTCAACTTCCTTCCGCTGTTTGATAAAAAACGCCAGCTGTTTTTCATTGGCTACAATGTAGCCGAAGAAAAGCTCACACGGTCCTACTACGATCTGCTGGCCTCTGAAGCGCGCCAGACAAGCTTTATCGCCATTGCCAAAGGTGAAATCAGCTATAAGCACTGGTTTAAGCTTGGCAGAAGCCTTGCGGGGGACGACGGCTACCGCGGCCTGGTTTCGTGGACAGGAACCATGTTTGAATACCTTATGCCTCTCCTTATCATGAAGAGCTATAAAAATACCCTCCTGGACGAAACGTATTGGTTTGCGGTACGCGAGCAGATCAAGTACGGACGCAGGAGCGGAAAGGTATGGGGAACCTCGGAGTCGGGATTCTTTGCGTTCGACCTGAACCTTAACTATCAGTATAAGGCGTTTGGCGTACCTATCCTGGGTCTGAAGCACGGCCTTAACAGCGATGTGACGGTTGCGCCGTATGCATGCGTGATGGCGCTTATGGTGCATCCGGCCGCGGCTATCGATAATATTAAACGCCTGCAAAAGCTTGGTATGCAAGGCATTTACGGTCTTTACGAAGCTGTCGACTTTACCAAACGCCGCCTTTCGGGCGACGAGGACTATGCCATAGTAAAGAGCTATATGGTGCACCATCAGGGCATGAGCTTTTTGGCGCTTGACAATGTGCTCAACCAGAACATCATGCAAAAACGCTTTGCGCAGGATCCGTCCGTGCGTTCGGTAGAATATTTACTGTGCGAACGTGTGCCCACGCGCGCTATCTTTACAAACGCAACCAAATACGAAGCCCAGCTTCCGAACGCGAACAAATACAATGTGCATTATTGCATACGCGCTATCAAAAATCCGGTTGAATACCTCCCCGCTGCGCACATCCTGTCCAACAGGTCGTACAGCGTTATTGTGACGGACAGAGGCGGCGGCTACAGCGTATGCAACGGGACAAATGTCACCCGCTGGCGATCTGACCTGCTGTCCCAGCATTACGGCAATTTTGTGTATGTGTCCCAAGACGGTACCAACTCCTGGTGGAGCAGCACAATGAACCCGACAAACATCCCGAACGATACCTATAGGGTATTGTTTACCTGCGATAAAGCGGAGTTTTTCCGAAGCGACGGCCAGATAGATACGCATACCGAAATTGCGGTGTCTGCGGAGGACAATGCGGAAATCCGGCGCGTTACCATAACCAACCATTCCCG
>JAKJBW010000039.1 GCA_022706785.1 Bacillota bacterium | reverse complement strand
CACGGTTACCTACAAAGATCAGACGGCCAAAATTACCATGAACAGTGAGCATATGCTGGTGAACGGCAAATCTGTAGAACTCGACGTCACTGCCGAGCTCATCAACAACCGGATTTATATCCCGCTTCGCCGGCTTTGTGAGGACCTTTTGGGCAAAAAAGTATTCTACGACAGCGATATCATTGTCTTATCCGATCAGGATAATCTGTCTGTTTCAAAAACCTTTTTGGACGAACTGAATGGTTCTTTCAAAGACAATATCGGCAGGCTGCATTATATGGTCTATTACGGTAAACTGGACGATGCCAAGATTGCGGCGGCAAAGACCTATGATCTGGTCATTCTGCACCCATACATGGCGGAGCTGACCAGAGAGCAGGTCTGCCAGATCCGCCAGGGCGTTGATCCGGATGATCCCAGCGATGACGTTACGGTGTTGGGCTATGTTTCGGCAGGAGAGGACATGCGTACCTGCAGCCTGACAGACCAGGAGTTTGCCGCCGATCTCCGGTTCAAAGGCGACGGCACCGGACCGAGGGTGGACCCTCGTGGGCCCACGCCGGACTCCGGCAAGCCTTTGGCCGGTATTGCTCCTGCCGGCGCCGCTTCTCCGGGCGGGAGCGGGTTTGCCTCCTATTATCTGGACGATAATAACAGGGACGGCATTCCGGACAAAAACACATATTTTAACGGCGCGTTTGTCAATGCGGGCGACCCCGCCTGGTTTGAAACGCTTGATTATATGACCATGGACAGTCCTGACAGGCTGCCGGGGCTTAAGGAAATCCTCACCGACAACTACGGGCGGGGTTTGGGCTGTGACGGTGTTTTTTTAGATACCATAGACACCTGTGCGCCCAATTCCTATACTAATGAAAACAGCTACAACCAGTCGGAGTTTGAGTGGACGGCGCCTGGGTTTTCGGCCTTTATTGACAAGGTGCGCAGCGCTTACGCCGGCAAGCTGATCCTGCAAAACAGGGGCCTGTTTTTCTTTGACCCCAGACTGCCGCATTACCAGTTTTGTACCGGAAAAAGTATTGATTATCTGATGTTTGAAAGCTACCGGCTGGACGCCAATCCCAATGAAGTGTATAGCGACGGATTCTTCAGGGACAATAAATATGCTTATATGCCCAAGATTATGGCGGAAGCCGGAAGACCCGACGGATTTAGGGTGCTGTCTTTGGGCTATGCCGCAGGCGACAAAAAGCCCGCCGCCACCCTGACGGGCCAGTCCCGGCAGGGCGTAGACGATTTTTTGGCGGATATCAGAGAAACGCAGGAAATCGCCGGTTTTAACCATTACCTGACCGATGCGGCGGTTTTGCTGGTCAACGATTTTGTACGGCAGAATTCCGATGCTGTGGACGATACACCGCCGGTCTGGAGCAGTGTCTATAACGACAGCCCGTCATGGCCGCCGGATGCGCCAAAGCCCCGGGTCGGGGTAGGGCAGGCGCTGCCCGGTCAGCAGAGTGTAACGCTGCGCTGGGATGTGGCGTTGGACAAAAACAAGGTGGCGTATACCGCGTACTATCAAACCCAGCCTTTTGACTTTGACAAGGACCCGGATCTGACATCCGCCGAAAAAAGGATACTGATTCCCCAGATGGGGGAAGGCTACCAAAACGGGGTGAATGCAAACACCTATCCGTACCAGTTCGATATCGATGGGCTTATGCCGGGGACCTGCTATTATTTCGTTATCCGGGCAAGCGATACTTCTGTCAGGCAAAACCAGGAGAAAAATCAGGTCGTGTTGTCCGCCATCCCGCTGGAATAAGCATTTTGCCCAAACCATGCAAACGTTAAAACAATTTCAATCGCTTTGTATCATTACGGGTTTGATTCATTTATGCTGTGTGCCGCCCATCTGGACGGGCTGCCGTAAAAGAGCCGGAATTTTCACAGAAGTGAAAATTCCGGCTCTTTGTAAACAACATCTTTTCCTTGAATCAACTGAAGTTTTACTTCCCACGCCCTCAACAGAATCGTCTAAATCATCCAAGCCTGTAGGCTTTTTACTTGCAGGCATCGATTGCGTGCTGCCTGCCGCGTTGCTTTTTGCCAGGTTGTAAGCCGTGACTGCCATCGTTACTGTGCCAAAGGAATCAAGCCAGTGTTGTAACGATAACGGTTCCTCCGGATCAAACGTTCCTTTAATTGTGTCAAATAATCCGGAAGACAGCCAGTTGCCGATATTGTATAAGCTTGGATCGTTAAACATAACCTGGCCTCTGTTTGTGTGTGCGCTTAAATATCCATATGTGAGCCAATCCAGAAAGCTTATGGGGCCTTTAATGTCTTTGAATCGCTGAATCTGTGCCAATTCTAAATTCTTATAAAGGTCTTTTGCATCCTGCGGAATCCTTAGAAGCGCATCGTACCAATTCGGTTGGGTGTTCCCCACGGTAAATGCCCAGCCCGCAAACGGCATCATAGACGCGGCAGACAGCACTGCCACAATCTTGCCGTCAGCATCCAGTATGTTGGTCTTGAGAAGTTATTACTTAAACAGTTCATCTTGAAAAGGGTGTTCTTTTAATATTTCGTTAATTTCAATTTCTGCTCTTTTCCTATAGTCCTCACCAATAAACCCTATTAACTCCAACTGTTTTTGGAAAGCAATGCGTCTGCAATCTTTCCCTTCAATCCTATGTTTTTTTTCATAATCAAAAGCCATTTCGGATGTATGGAATTCAAAAATCCAATAAGTCACCTCAAATAAGCTACTTGTTTTTTCGAGGGTTAATGCTCCACGATCACCGATTCCACCGTAATAATAGAAAATGCCATCTGAATAACAAAAATCGCCTGGAGTGCCATGAGGTGTTGTTTTTGCAAAATGTACGGTAATTGGTTTGAAAATTTGCTCTTTTTCCGCAAAAGGCTTTAATTTTTCATAAAGAGTTTTAACGTATGATTCCAATTCATGGGTCGTTTTCATTAACATTTGAATCTCTCCAATTCTTAATAAGATATATAGCCTTCCTTTTTCAAAATTCGTAAAGGCACTGGTAGCTGATACTGTATTCCCCCGCCAGTTCCGCTACCTATCGGCCATTCGGCGACCGTTGATTGTGTTACTCCTGGAATAGGTTTTAAAATCTTTATTTCTGTGTAAAGTGATGGATTAGTGTTTGGTGGTAAAGACAAACTATTTGGCGATGCTCCGGTAGCTGTAGCAAAATTGCTTTTAGATCCAATTTCGCCATACCTTCCCAATGTTTGGCCGGGTTGCAACGTAACTGCTTTTTCTGTACCAGCTACAGCACCATTGTTTGGTGGATAATTAATACTACCATCAGATTTATACCAACTCTTACTCCCCGCGCCCTCAGCAGTAGATTTAGCGGCATCATCAACAGAATCGTCTAAATCATCCAAGCCTGTAGGCTTTTTACTTGCAGGCATTGATTGCGCTCTGCCTGCCGCGTTGCTTTTTGCCAGGTTGTAAGCCGTGACTGCCATCGTTACTGTGCCAAAGGAATCAAGCCAGTGCTGTAACGATAACGGCTCCTCCGGATCAAACGTTCCTTTAATTGTGTCAAATAATCCGGAAGACAGCCAGTTGCCGATATTGTATAAGCTTGGGTCGTTAAACATAACCTGGCCTCTGTTTGTGTGTGCGCTTAAATATCCATATGTGAGCCAATCCAGAAAGCTTATCGGGCCTTTAATGTCTTTGAACCGTTGGACCTGCGCCAATTCTAAATTCTTATAAAGGTCTTTTGCATCCTGCGGAATCCTTAGAAGCGCATCATACCAATTCGGTTGGGTGTTCCCCACGCTAAATGCCCAGCCCGCAAACGGAATCATAGATGCGGCGGACAACACTGCCACAATCTTGCCGTCAGCATCCAGTATACCCACATGGCAGTCGCAGTTGGGGTGGATGGGCGGCAGGTTTTATTACAACTCTATTGTCTCACGCTAAAAATAGTGATGGCAAGTTTCGCCTTTGTGGTACGAGCGGGGCTGTAGCCCTGCCCGTACCTTTTCGGCAATGCGGGCTAAGCCCGCGCCCCTATGTGTAATCTGCTGCTATTTCGGTCAAAATCTTTGTTGGTATCTGTGAATGGATTTCTCGACTACTTTCAGGTATTGTATTGTCTCGAAAGGTAGGTGAGAACCATGCGCAGAATGTTAGAAGAATTATACTTCGGCAACATCAATCCTAACGAAAAGCATTTTATCCGTAACTCCGAATATGCTGAAAATATGCAAATCATTGCGGACAACGAGGAAAAGCTGACTCTGCTGTTGACCGGAAAAGAAAAAGATTTATTCCTCGATTTTGTCAACGCTCAAGGCAGTGTCGATGCCATAACCGCAATCGAAAATTTTATTATCGGCTTCCGGCTCGGTATCAGGATCGGCATTGAGGTTATGGATGGGGAGGATGGTGTGCTTAGGGATATTATTTAGCACATCAGTCTCGTTTAATTAGCCAGACAACCGCCCCAAAATAGGCGGTTGTCCTCATTGCTGTGACTAAAAAGTTTTAGTTAAAATTCAAGGTCTTCATATTTATCGTTTGTGAAAAACACTTTATTTTCATTGTTTTTCAGTTCTTCTACAACCGCTTTCATTAGAGAAATACGATCATATTCTGTTATAGGTTGGTTATCATGTGGCGGAAGCCATTTCATGGTACTGGCAATTGCAGCAAAGCCATCAATGCATAATTCACCGAAAAAACGAGCTGTCTTTCCATCATTTTCAATATCAATGTAACTTCTTGTTCCTGTTATTTTCATATCTTTCACCTCGTAAATATTATAGTGAGGCGGTTTAAATCAATAAAATTTGAGCGCAGGTTGATTATTTATTTCAAAAGTCGTAATTCCAGAATTTATCGCCAAATTTCCGGATCTCTTTAAAGAAACAGACAACGTATCAATTTTTTTGTAATCCAAGCTATTGAGATTGCTGGCAGTTTTTTCTCGTCCATAATAATACCATTCCCAAATTATGCGAGAAGCATCTTTTATAATAAACACCTCTCTATCATATTCTATCTCTTTCGGATTATATATGGTACATGTTTCACCCTCATTAAAGTGTATGCGATATATTTCTTGTGTTTTTTCATATTTATAATCAATAATCTGATGCCGATTTTCACCATAACGCCCACCGAATATGTCTCCGAAGAATATGAGAGTACCGTTTTGTGGAAATATTTCCTTTTTATCCATGGCTATTATCTTCCCTTTCGTTACTTTTTTATGGTAAAACATAATATTGATATCCTCCTCCCGGCAGTAATGGTCCTCCATTCCATGATTGTGGAGCGACTGTGCCTTCAATTACTGTTGTTCCTTTAGGAAGAACCACCGTATCAACGAACTCCGCAGTATTTCCAGGGGGCAACGCCAATTCTGATACAGGATTGGCTACTTTATTAGGCGTAAACCAAGAACTAGATGCTTGTGAACTTCCACCATAATACCTATAAACCGTCGTATCTTGCGCTAGTGTAGTGACTTTAGCGTCGGAACCGAACGCACTTCTAACGCTTGGACTAACATTATCAAGAACCTTCCCCGCGCCCTCAGGTGGAGGTTGAAAGAATTATATTAACCGGATTTTAATCCGTAGCTTTTTTAAAAATCATATCACAGAAACACCAAAAACGCCATAGAATTATTCGTCTTTGGCGTAAGGGCGGTATTCCGTTTTGTTTTTCATCATGCCATAAACAATATTGATCAGTCTGCGCATAATACAGACCAATGCTTGCGATTTTGTTTTGCCCTCGCTGATTTTACGGCAGAAATACTCGTAAAATACGGGGTTGTTGGGCTTTTTGTTATGCACGCAGACCATGGACACGGCGAGGAAGTAAAACAAGCCGTGAAGCTCGCGGTTGCCCTGTTTGGAGCTTTCCTCTTTGCCTTTGCCGCCGGAACTGAAACGGATGGGTGCGATACCCGCGAAACGTGCCAGTTTGTCAGCGTTCGGGAAACGGCGTATGTCACCGATTTCCGCAATCAGCTTGCTTGCGATTGCTGTGCCCATGCCGGGAAGAGTGGTCAGTTTCAAGTCAAAGGTTTTCAGGACTTTTTCAATTTCTACCTCAATCTGAGCCAACTCAACGGCTTGATGTTCTAAGTCACGCACAAGGCTTTGGGTGATAAAGTCCCGCGAATCCTGAAAATCCCTATAGGTATCGCCGTCGTTATGTACGCAGTAAAAAATTAACTGCGCCTTGCTTTTGGAAATGTTGTTTGCGATAGCTTTTAGTTCGGCATATAATTCATCAGATGACTTGTTTTTTAAATAAGCAGGTGACGGATAGGTTTTCCAAAAGTACAGGGCAGTTTTACGGTCAATTTCACAGAAGAATTTTCTGTAGCTGGGATAAGCTTTTGACACCTGCTCATGTAAGCCATTTTTTAGCCGTATGCCGTCATTGATCAGGGTATCACGACGGTTGACCAATTGCGACAGCGTCCAATGGTTGTCCTCCGGCTTTGCGTCGGGCAAGGTGTTCAACTGATTAATCATAACCGTTGCCACGCAATATGCGTCATACTCGTCATTTTTCTTGAAGGTCGGCGCGCTTTTGCGCTGGTCGTAGGCTAAGGCGGGGTTAATGTCTTTAACCGTATAGCCTTTTTCAATCAGCCAAACGGCAAGTGAGCGCCCATAACCATAAGCGTTTTCTAAACCGTAAATAGGCGATAATCCCAATGCCATCGCTTTTTTGTTAACGCATTTTGCCAGCTTTCCAAATTCGCTGGGCTTGTTTTCGATAACAAATGTTTCTAATTTTTCGTTCCAGCAGTTTACCATGACTGCGGTATGGGTATCTTTATGCAAATCCATACCAACATAAAGAAAATTTTCCCGGATGCTAATTTGATTTTTAATTAGCATTTGGTTCAATCACATCAACCTTTCTTCTCCCGCTTCCACTCTAAGCCACAAGTACCGGCAACCTCAGATGATAGCCTTCGTCCATAGGACGGGCAAGGGCGCGACAGCCTATCTACTTAAGCCAACAAGGTTGGCTTTGTGACTCTGAAAGTTTCCATAGGGTTAATTTTTCACGTTGTTGTGTGATGTTAACTCTGAAACGAAAACTTTACAAGTCATTTCTGAATTTGTCTCAAAACTGTCACATATGAAGTTTACGGGAAAAGAAAAAAGACGTTTAAAGTTTACCCCCTTAAACCCCCTCCTGCGCAAAATTATACACCTGAAGGAATTTTTTGTCAAATACGAATCCATTACATTTTGGTTTCGAAAATGTTACTGGCAATTCAAATTATTTATTTTTAAGCAGGATAAAGGCGCAAGGTGCTTTCGCACCTTTGCGCCGATAAACACCGTCCGGCAGTGCCGTTCAGGGCTTTCAAAACCAACGTGGATTTTGAAAAGTTAGGTGGCATTCACATTGAAATCTATATAGAATGGCTTGGCTAAGCCGTTCT
This sequence comes from Bacillota bacterium, assembly GCA_022706785.1. GTDB lineage: Bacteria > Bacillota > Clostridia > UBA1381 > UMGS1253 > JAKJBW01. The sequence goes on along the minus strand of JAKJBW010000039.1, from coordinate 8,656 downwards.
ATACACATAATAAAACAAGGTGGCAAGCTTTTTTCGGTTTTTTGTGGTAATATGTTTGTTGCCATTGGACACTGGGGATGCGTTAGTGACAAAAAATGTACATCCCCAGTGTCCCCGTTACATTTGCACCCCAATTTACATCGGTTTCAAATAAAATTGTAACCGTTCCCCAACATCGCTGGCATCAATAGAGAGCAATGAAACTGAACTCCAAATCTCTCTGATGCTTTTATCACAGAAGATCTTGGCGTTGGCAAATTCCTCGAAGGAATCATAATCATAAGCTTGTGAACCATCTTCGACCAATCCATACCAGTATGATTCCTTTTTAGTTTCCTTATCCAACATTTTTCCCAGCCATGAATTTTGATAATCTTTACAATTATCAATCATAAATTCTATTTCTATGCAAGCGTGGTTTTTGGTGATGTCATATGACATTATATAATAAAAGTCTTCAAAGGTAATCTTATGCATAATTTATCCCTCTCTTTCATTATTATCTTGGTCCGTGTTCGTGTGGCCACTCTGGATGCATTTTGGAGTTACCATGATTAGTAAAATCCACATCTCGTGTTTGAGTGCCATCTGGTCCAAACCATCTACGAGTTTTAATGTTTCCAGCATTATCAAGTATATCTACACTTGAATTTGGTGTACCCTTTAATCCTGGATTCGTTGTTGTAGTACTATGATTCGTTGATGGGGTAATATCAATCTCGTTGCCGAGGTTAGTCTTAATCTTACTCCCCGCACCCTCAACAGAATCGTCTAAATCATCCAAGCTTGTAGGCTTTTTACTTGCAGGCATTGATTGCGCTCTGCCTGCCGCGTTGCTTTTTGCCAGGTTGTAAGCCGTGACTGCCATCGTTACTGTGCCAAAGGAATCAAGCCAGTGTTGTAACGATAACGGCTCCTCCGGATCAAACGTTCCTTTAATTGTGTCAAATAATCCGGAAGACAGCCAGTTGCCGATATTGTATAAGCTTGGATCGTTAAACATAACCTGGCCTCTGTTTGTGTTTGCGCTTAAATATCCATATGTGAGCCAATCCAGAAAGCTTATCGGGCCGTTAATGTCTTTGAACCGTTGGATCTGTGCCAATTCTAAATTCTTATAAAGGTCTTTTGCATCCTGCGGAATCCTTAGAAGCACATCGTACCAATTCGGTTGGGTGTTCCCCACGGTAAATGCCCAGCCCGCAAACGGCATCATAGACGCGGCGGACAGCGATGCGTTAACGTAGTCACCCCTGAGCAGGTAAATAATGGCAAGTTTTGTCTAAGAAGTACGGGCGGGGCTGTAGCCCTGCCCGTACCGTTTCGGCAGATGCGGGCCAAGCCCGCACCCCTATGTCTTTATTAGAAATAGACTGCTATCCGTTCAATCCAGCCTTTAATTGTTCTGGTTTTGTTTTTTCCATATGCCATCTTTTGCTTCTCTCCAGGCAACCCAACCTAATGGAAGATCGGAAACCTCACTAATAGAAATATCCAAATTAACTATTTCTTCTAAGCTTACTAGAACTGCATCTTCTTCATTAACATCAGATGAGTCTAAGAATTGCCACATTCCATCATCAGAATCGTGCCAAACAGATAAGATAGGCGCTTTTTCTTCAATAATATTTTTGGTTGTAATAACCATAACATTTTCATTATCCGCAAATACCCAATTATCTGATTTCATTGTATCGTACCCCTTTCATATTATTTTCATCTAGACTTATAGTACCATTAACCTTCCCGTTTTCTATTTATTCCATTTTGTACGATTTTCTTTTCTTGATAAGACTTGAGCATTACCATAACTATTCGCACCACCTTTACTTCTGGGATCAATATGATCAATTTGCCATTCGTTTGAATCGGGTTTAACACCTGATTGACTTTTTTGCGGTCGTGTTAACTCTGTTCCTGACAGATCTGATCTTACTACACCATCATTTCTCCTCATATTCTCTTGAATAATATTATCTTTTTGAACCTTTGTGAACTTTTTCCCCGGTCCTACGCTACTTGAATCACCAATGCTTGAGTAAGGCCTGTCAACACTCCCCGCGCCCTCAGCAGCCTTACCTGTACCTTTGGCAGCTTTGCCCGCGCCCTCAGCAGCATTATTGGCTGCCTTACCTGCCCCCTTCGCAGCCTTTCCTGCATTAAGGCCAATCTCACTGCCGATATTTTTACCAACCCTACCCACGTCCACAAAATCAACTGCATCATCGACATAATCCAGATTTTTGGCGATGATTTTAGCAAAGTCCTCAGCCTGTTCGCCTGCTTTTACGAGTTTTGCGGCTTTGGTGCCTATTTTTCCCACAGCCGGTATCCAGCCCCAGAGAGGGATCATAGATATCGCGGACAGCGATGCGTTAACGTAGTCACCCCTCAGCAGGTAAATAACCGCGTTTGTGCCGTCGGCTATTTCACCGAAAACGGGGATAAGACCTGCCAGGTCAAGCAGCGTTTGAATAGCGTCGAGTATTTGCTCGGGCGAAGCAGTATCCTTAAACGGCACTGCCACAATCTTGCCGTCAGCATCCAGTATACCCACATGGCAGTCGCAGTTGGGGTGGATTCCTTGATTTTGTCAATGCTCACAGCAGTATCGATGCCATAACTGCAATCGAAAACTTTATTATCGGCTTCCGGCTTGGCGTTAGAATTGGCATTGAGGTTATGGATGATGATGGTGTGCTAATGGATATTACCTAAGTGTCATTGTTAAAGCACAACGCCCAAGTAGTTTGAGCGTTGTGCTTATTTTAGTATTATTCTACCAGTTCCAACTCTTCTTTTGGAAAAGCAAATAAGGCAATTGTGCATCCATTTTTGTCTGAAAATTCAACTTCAAAATTATTGCCATCATAATCTTCGAGTATTACGCCTATATCACCTTTTTTAATGCCTTCTTCAATGTACTTATTCGTCAACAATCTAACCTTCTGATATGGTTGCATTTTATTTCCCTCCTTATTTAGTAAAGCCTGAAAATGGCGTATTTAGAGATATTGATCCATCGGGTTTTATCATCCATCCAGAATTAATATAACTTGTTTTTCCGGCAGCACTGCCAACACCGGGTAACTCAATCTCAATATTAATTCTCTGACCAAAATTATCTGATTTCCCCAAAGTGTAATTGCCTGATGCATATTTTGCTGCGCCTTGTTCCTGATAGATTTTAGCTAACAATTCTGAATCATTTGCACCATATCCTAAATTTTTATAAACAACATCTTTTCCCGGAGCAGCTCCATCTTTAAAGATGTACTCACTAAACTTTCTGATGTCAACTGTTGCAGTTCCAGCTTTCCCCGCACCCTCAGCAGTAGATTTAGCGGCATCATCAACAGAATCGTCTAAATCATCCAAGCCTGTAAGCTTTTTACTTGCAGGCATTGATTGCGTGCTGCCTGCAGCATTGCTTTTTGCCAGGTTGTAAGCCGTGACTGCCATTGTCACTGTGCCAAAGGAATCAAGCCAGTGTTGTAACGATAACGGCTCCTTCGGATCAAACGTTCCTTTAATTGTGTCAAATAATCCGGAAGACAGCCAGTTGCCGATATTGTATAAGCTTGGGTCGTTAAACATAACCTGGCCTCTGTTTGTATTTGCGCTTAAATATCCATATGTGAGCCAATCCAGAAAGCTTATCGGGCCTTTAATGTCTTTAAATCGTTGGATCTGTGCCAATTCTAAATTTCTATAAAGGTCTTTTGCATCCTGCGGAATCCTTAGAAGCGCATCGTACCAATTCGGTTGGGTGTTCCCCACGGTAAATGCCCAGCCCGCAAACGGAATCATAGACGCCACGGACAGCACTGCCACAATCTTGCCGTCAGCATCCAGTATACCCACATGGCAGTCGCAGTTGGGGTGGATGGGCGGCAGGTTTTCGCCGGGCATGGAGTCCGCAATATTGAACATATGTCCGGACAGCCCGTTGCACACCTCGCAATTGGCGCCGCTCGTGATGAATATGTACCGCGTATACCCTTGCGCCTCATACGCCGATAATACCACAGCCTGGTTCAATTGTCTAGAGTAATCCTCTATCAGCTTTAAGAGCGCCGCGCAGCGGCTGGCCATCAAATCGTTCATTGCCCGTATGATCTGCCTGGGCGTTGGCCACTTTGCCATCAGTCTGCCGTATTCCTGCTTTATTGCGGCAATGGTGGTCTGGCAGGAGCGCGCCTTGTCCCGCTCAAAACGCGTTAAAACCGTTTGGGCCAATTTACTTAACCCGTCCCGCTCGCCGGACAGCGCGTCGCTTATCCGGACGCTGTCATAAAAGGCTGTGACCGCATCGGTCATCTGTGCTTCCAGCACATCATAGGCGGTGACAAATTCCCGCCCGGTCAGCGCCTGAGTGGCCGGCCCACGCGAAAAGTCAAACAGGGACCGGTCCTGCGGCGCTATGCGGTTTTTCATCAGCGTCAGCTGATTTGGCTGTTCGACCGGTGCGTACGCCACGGAGCCGGCGTAGATCCAATCCGCGGAAAGCTGACGGCTAAGCGCCTCCGTTTCCTTTTTTAATGCATTGCTTAGTTTACCCACATGTACAGTCTCCTTCCCGGCAAGCTTGTCCTGCTTATTTTTGTGCGCTGCCGTTATGATACTGTCAGTATAACCGAAAGGATTTGCCCCATTGTGACAAACTAAAAAATTTTTTTCGCGAACAGATAAATTGCTGTCGCAGGCGTTATTTCAGCGCAAAAAAAGCAGGCGTCGGATTGGTGCGCGGCGCCTGCTTTTTTTGCTTATGGCCGAACGGTGATGCCGGCATTACCACAGCGGGATAAGGGCCGGCATGCAAAGGCTTTGCCGACTACTTTGACAGGTAGAAAGCATGATATGCCTTATAGGTCATGTACGCGTCAAACTTATTGGCAATTTCAAAGGGGGAGTGCATGGAAAGCAGGGGAGTGCCACAGTCAATGACATCAACCCCGAGGTTTGCCACATATTGCGCTATGGTCCCGCCACCGCCGGCGTCTACCTTTCCAAGCTCACCCGTCTGCCACAGCACGTCATTTTTATTGAATATAGCGCGCACCTCGGCGACAAATTCGGCGTTGGCGTCGCTGGAGTCGGCTTTTCCTCTGCTGCCTGTATATTTGGTTACCAGTATGCCGCAGCCGCAGAACGCGAAGTTTTTCTTGTCGCTGACTTCGGGGAAATGCGGATCGAAAGCCGCGCCGACATCCGCCGACAGGCATTTTGATTTAGAGAGGATTTGGTTCAGCGTAAGGAAATCACATGCCCCTGCTGATTTTGCGGCAAGCTCGCTTAAAAACAGTTCGAAGAAGCGTGATCGCATGCCGGTGTTTCCCATAGAGCCTATTTCTTCTTTGTCCACCAGCACGCAGATATACGTCCGGTCGGGCACACCTTCGCCCGACGCGTCAATAAACGCCTTGAGCGCGGCATAAGCGCAAACTCTGTCGTCCTGGCCGTAAGCGCCTATCATGCTCCGGTCAAAGCCGACATCGCGGGCTTTGGCGGCGGGCACAAGCTCAATTTCGGCGCTGGTGAAATCCTCTTCGGTGATCTGGTACTTATCCTTCAGCAGCGACAGCACACCAAATTTGACCTTTTCTTTGATATCCTCACCGCCCATAGGCAGGGAACCGCAGAGGATGTGGAAGTTTTCGGCATTAAACGCTGCCGAAAGCTGTTTTTGCATTTGCTCCTGCGAAAGATGCGGCAGCAAATCCGTGATGGTAAAGACAGGATCGGACTCATCCTCGCCAACGCAGATGTGAACGGTCTTGCCGTCGGTGCGGCAGATCACGCCATGCATAGCCAAAGGGGTGGCGGTCCAGTGGTATTTCTTGATCCCGCCATAGTAGTGTGTTTTAAGCCACGCCATGGATTCCTCCTCAAACAGGGGGCGCTGCTTCAAATCCAGCCTGGGCGAATCAATATGCGCGCCCACAAGATTAATGCCGTTTAGTATGCTGTCCCTGCCGATTACGGCAAAGGCTATCGCTTTGCCGCGGTTAAGTGCGTAAACCTTGTCACCGGCGGACAGCGTGTCTTTATCAGACACACAAACAAAGCCCGCCGCCTGCGCCTGGGCCAGAGCCTGTGCAGCCGCTTCACGCTCTGTTTTGCCGACATCCAAAAAATGTTTATAGCCTTCACAGTATGCGAAGGCGGCTTCTTTGAGCGCCTCCGTCATAATGTCATTGACATGCTTAGGTGCATAGGAAAGCGCCTCATATAAATTTTTATCGTCCATATCCAAAGACCTCCTTAATAAGCCTGCTTTTTATTCAGTATATCATAATTACTGCCAATTTACTATTATTATGGGGAAAAACTTCTGAAAAGTGGAATTTTTATTCCCCTTATGCTGCATAAAGCCTTATCGTGTGTTTGCAATAATCAAAAACATGTGTTATGATACTGCATACAGCTAAAGACGTTATTTCAACGGTACATACACAGATTGGGGAAGCGGTATGGCTATATTTGTCAAGGACAAAACCTTCTATAAAACATTTTTTACACTGACATTTACCATCGCGGCGCAGAATATCCTTGCAGTCGGCGTTAACCTGACAGACAATATCATGTTGGGACGCTATGCTCAGGATGCTTTGTCGGGGGCCGCTATTGCAAACCAGATCCAGTTCTTTTTGCAGATGATTATTCTGGGCATAGGAGAGGGAATTGTTGTGATGTCCTCACGCGAATGGGGAAGAGGGCAACCGCAAACAATACGAAGGCTTGCCTGTATCGGCTTATGGCTGGGTGTGATCATCTCGGGCATACTGTTTATAGTGGTTTTTTCTTTTCCGAATGAGTGTTTATCGTTGTTTTCCAGGGATGAGGGCGTTATTTTGGAGGGTGCGAAATACCTGCGCATTATTTGCTTTTCCTATGCGCTCCTTGCACTCACCAGTATTTTAAACGCGGTATTGCGCAGTGTTGAGACGGTAATCACAGGATTTATCATATCCTCTTCTACGCTGGTTATTAATTTTTTTCTTAATTATATGTTGATCTATGGTAATTTTGGCGCGCCAAGTCTTGGCGTGAGAGGCTCTGCAATTGCCACGCTGATAGCCAGGATTGTGGAAGTTATTATTATGGGGATTTATGTTTTATGGATAGATAAAAAAATCAGGCTCAAGCTGAGTGATTTTTTAAAAATCCATCTCGGTTTATTCAAAAGCTATCTTGCCATAGGCTCACCGGTTGTCATTTCCAATGCCATATGGGGGATTGCAATGGCCGTACAGACGGCGATCCTCGGACACATGGGCTCGGCTGCCATTGCCGCAAACAGCGTGGCGACTACCATGTTTCAGTGTCTGTCGTTTGTCGCATACGCATCCGCCAGCGCATCTGCCGTCATGATAGGAAAAACGATCGGGCAGGGAAGGGTAGATTTAGTGCGGCAGTATGCCAAAACAATGCAGTTTTTGTTCATTGGCATAGGGATATGCACAGGAGCGGCATTGTTTGCGTGCAAGGACATACTCATAAGCTTTTACGATATTTCAGCTGAAGCTAAGACGCTTACGGTGCAATTCATAACCATCCTGTCTGTGACCGTAGTCGGAACGGCGTATCAGATGCCGGCGTTGGTGGGCATTGTGCGAAGCGGGGGCGATACGGGGTTTGTGCTGAAAAACGACATGATATTCATGTGGTTTTTAGTGTTGCCGTTGTCGACTGTTGCGGCTTTTGTGCTCAGGCTGTCACCCGCGCTGGTTTTTTTCTGCCTTAAGTCCGATCAGATTCTAAAATGCTTTGTGGCTGTCGTAAAGCTAAACCGGTTCCGCTGGATCAGAGAGTGGACATCATGATAAAAATATTGAAATTTTTGTTACGCTATGTCGGCAATGTGGTAAAATATTAATATAGTGCTGTTTAAATCCGAGATAAAAGGAGTGTTTAACATGAAAAAGCAGGGCAGATTTCAGTTTTGTAAGCATTGCGGTAATCTTATCGGCGTGATTCACGACTCCGGTGTTGAGATCATATGCTGCGGCGAGCCCATGATACTGCTTGAGCCCAACACGGTAGATGCCGCTAAGGAAAAGCATGTGCCGGTTGCGTCCGTAGAGGGCAAGTCTGTTGTTGTCCAGGTGGGCAGCGTAGTGCATCCCATGACCGATGAGCATTGGATAGAGTGGATATATCTTGAAACCAAGAAGGGCGGTCAGCGAAAAGCGTTGTGTCCGGGCGATGAGCCTAAGGTATCGTTTGCGCTTATAGACGACGAGCCGGTAGCGGTATTTGCATATTGTAATCTGCACGGTTTGTGGCGGGGGGAAATATAACAGCGGCCGACAGGTAAAACATTGTGCAGTCTTGACCGGACATGGGCTGACGGTATATTATCAAATCCTTCAGTCAAAGACTAAGCCTAAAAACGTATCCGAGGCTTGGCGAAATTTTATGTAAAAATAGTATAAAAGCATTCTTTCAGGCAAGCCCGGAAGAATGCTTTTGTCGGGCTAATAGCTAAAGAATCAAGAAAAGCTGTGCTGCCAGCCAAAATTTTACGAGGCTGAATATTCGCGCGTGTAAATGGCAATAATCTCCATATAAAAATGAGGAGGTTATGAGATGAAAACAACAAGGAACGCACTTACGGAGCAAGAAATGGAACTGATGAACCTGCTGATGCGGG
>JAKJBW010000038.1 GCA_022706785.1 Bacillota bacterium | reverse complement strand
AACCGCCTCATAAGTTTCCCTTCTAAACAGCGGCATATCGCCGTACAGGATAAGCACATCTGCGTCATAGCCTGCCAAGGCGTCCTTGGCACATGCGACCGCGTGGCCGGTGCCAAGCTGCGGATCCTGTACGCAGTATGTATACTGCGGCCCCACTTTTTCCATTACCTTTTCACGCATATAGCCTGTAACAATCACAATATCTTCACGGTCAATAAAGCCGATGCTGTCCAAAACGTAGCCTATCAAGGGCTTTCCGTGTACCTCCCGCAGTACCTTGGGAAGCTGGAACTGCTCGCTGTGCAGACGCTTGCCCTTACCCGCGGCCAATACAATCGCCTTCAATACTATCTCCCCTTACATAAGTTAGAAATTTCAATCTTAAAAAAAATACTTTTTATATTATGACACTTACCGCATTTTATTTTATCATTATTGTAAAACAGTTGCAACGCTAAAAGGAAAGTTTGACAAATTTTTAGAAAATGGATAAAATAATGATTGGGCCTTGTTTAATAATCTATTTTTTGACAAGGCCTTAAGAAACCCGCATATGGAGGCGCGCATGGACAACCTTATCCTTATCGGCATGCCGGGCGCAGGCAAGAGCACAATAGGCGCGTTGCTTGCCAAAAAACTTGATAAAGGCTTTTGCGACACCGATGTTATCCTCCGGCAGCTGACAAAGCGCCGGCTCCAGGATATCATCGACTCGGACGGCATCGACGCCTTTCTCGCTCAGGAAGCAAAGGTGCTTTGCGGCCTTGAAGGCAGAAACATCGTTATCGCTACCGGGGGAAGCGCTGTGCTCAGCTCCGATGCTATGCGGCATTTGAAAACCTTAGGGCGTATTATCTATCTGAAAACAGACTTTGAAAAAATCATGTCCCGGATGCGCAATTTCGCTACGCGGGGCGTGGCTTTGGAAAAGGGGCAGACCCTTGCCGACGCTTATGATGAGCGCTGCCCGCTCTATGAACGTTATGCGGACATCACAGTTGACGTAAGCGGCAAAAATATTGAGGATACTATTAAAGAGATCATGAATGCTTTAACAGATGATCAGCCGCTTCAAAATCTATAAAAACTTTCCTGCCCGTATGCTTGTATTTTCTGCGGCGGCGTGGTATACTGAACCCACAATTGAATACAGGATTGCAGGGGAACAGAAATGTTGAGAAGGCTTTGGCCTGACCCTTTGAACCTGATGTAGTTAACACTACCGTAGGGAGCAGCGCAGCGTATTTTTTTATGCCTATATAAAAGCTTATCTCCCGATAAGCTTTTTTCGTTTTTAAACAAAAATTTATACAGACAGAGGTGACAAAAAAATGAAGCATCTGCTTACTATTGCGGGCTCGGACAGCTGCGGGGGCGCAGGCATACAGGCAGACCTCAAGACATTTTGTGCGCTGGGCACATACGGCATGAGTGTGATCAACGCCATTACCGCGCAAAATACGCAAGGCGTGCAGGCAGTTTTCAACCTGCCGGCAGATATTATTGCCAGTCAGATTGACGCCATCTTTACCGACATCCGTGTGGATGCCGTGAAGATAGGCATGCTGTCTACTGTAGAGATTATAGGCGTTGTCAGAGAAAAGCTTGAATGTTACGCGCCAAACCCGGTGGTTCTAGACCCGGTCATGGTGTCTAAAAACGGCAGCAGGCTGCTGGATGAAGACGCGGCCGGCGCGCTTATCGGATTGCTCCCGCTCTGCAGCGTCGTAACGCCCAATATACCGGAAGCGGAAGTGATTGCCGGTATGCGTATCACTGGCCGTGATTCGGTAGAAACCGCACTGCGTAAAATCTGCAGGCTGGGTGCAAAAAATGTGCTGATCAAAGGCGGGCACCTGCCGGGGGACGCGATCGATTATCTGTTTGACGGCAAAACAATCCACACCTTTCCCGGCCAGAGAATCCACACCAAAAACACCCACGGCACCGGCTGTACGCTCTCTGCCGCTATCGCCGCGTTTTTGGCACGCGGCGAGCCTATGCCTTCGGCAGTAGACAGCGCCAAACGCTATGTCACCAACGCAATCCGCCACGCCATTGATCTTGGCAGCGGTACAGGCCCCACCAATCATTTCCACAGCCTTTATGAAAAGGCGGGGCTGGATATCAACTGATTGAAAAAAACGGAGGGATTATCATGCTGAAATGTGAAGCTGTGAAAGACCAAATTATTGATGTCATACGCACTGTGCGCGCCAAAAAGCCACTTGTTGAGTGCCTGACAAACTATGTGACAATAGGCGACTGCGCAAATATCGTGCTTGCGGCGGGCGCTTCCCCGATTATGGCGGAGGACAGGCGCGAAATTGAGGAGATCGTATCGGTAGCCGATGCGCTTGTGCTCAATATCGGCACACTTCAGCCCGAGATAATAGAAACCATGGTGCTTGCCGGAAAAAAAGCTAATGCGCTTGGCATACCGGTGGTGCTTGACCCGGTCGGCGTCGGCGCGACAAAGCTCAGAAATGATACCGCGCAAATGCTGACAGATACACTGGGGCTCACGGTCATACGCGGCAACATGTCGGAAATCCGTGCGCTTGCCGGCTTTGCCTCCGCTACTAAGGGTGTGGATGCCGGCGCAAATGACGCTGTTACGCTAGGCAACGCCGAGACAAGCGCAAAGATCGTCTGTGACCTTGCCGGTAAACTAAACTGCTGTGTGGCAGCCACAGGCGCTGTCGACATCATTGCCTGCACAGGCAAGGCTTACATCATCAACAACGGCCATACCATGATGGCTGATGTGACGGGCACCGGATGCATGTGCTCAAGCGTTGTGGGGGCGTACTGCGGAGGCGGTTTGAATAAACCTACGATTGAAGCGGCGGCAGCGGTGCTCACCATGTGCCTTGCCGGGGAAAAGGCGTATGAGTATGTCGCTAATGGTGAAAAAGGTATCGGCACATTCCGAGAAAAGCTGTTTGACTATGTCTACACCATTTCCGAAAAAGACATCATGGAGAGAGGCGAGATTTATGAAATCAGCTATTGATTACAGGCTTTACTTAGTAACAGACAGCCGCCTTTGCGAGCCCCGGCTGCTGCCGGATGCGGTGGCACAGGCGATAGAGGGCGGCGTCACAGTAGTGCAGCTGCGTGAAAAGGACGCCTCAACACTTGGCTTTTACAATACTGCCATGGCGGTAAAAAAAGTCACGGACACCTATCATATACCGCTCATTATCAACGACAGACTGGATATCGTCTTGGCTGTAGATGCGGCGGGGCTGCATATCGGCCAGAGTGATCTGCCTGCGGCCGTGGCAAGAAGGTTATTGGGCAAGGATAAGCTTCTGGGCGTATCGGCAGGATCTGCCGGGCAGGCCGCTGCGGCTTTTCGGGACGGTGCCGATTATATCGGCGTGGCAAGCTGCTTTCCCACCGGCACTAAGTCCGATGCCCAGGCAATCGGCTTTGAGGAAATCAGAAAAATTTGCGCATCGGTCGCTCTGCCCAAGGTTGGCATCGGCGGGATCAAGGCTGATAATGTGGCCCAGCTGGAGAGCTTGGGCCTTGACGGCATCGCGGTGGTTTCGGCGATAATGGGGCAGAGCGACCCTAAAAAATGCGCTGCGGATCTGGCGGAAAGGCTGCGTGAGATTGGCTTATGAAAACTATTACATACAAAGGCGCCATCTTCGACCTTGACGGTACTCTGGTGGATTCTATGTGGATTTGGGATACGGTGGTGACGCGCTGGCTGCAGGCGCATGGGGCAGACCCCGACAAAGGCGTTGCCCCCGTCATTAAATATATGACCTTTGCGCAGGCGTCAGGCTATATTATCGACCGTTTCTCCCTGAAAATTGCTCCGGAGCAGGTGTCGAAAGAATGGGCACAAATGATTATAGACGACTACCGTCACAATATAGCGCTGAAGGAAGGCGTTTATGATTTTGTGCGCATGCTCAAATCAAATGGCGTACGGCTTTGTGTGGCAACCTCCAATTTCAGCGAAGCGTGCGAAGCTGTTTTACGCTCAGGCGGCATTGCGGACTGCTTTGACTTTATATTGACTTCCGACGAGGTGGGAAAAAACAAATCCTTCCCTGATATATACCTCCGATCGGCAGAAAAAATGCGGCTTACCCCCAAGGATTGCATGGTGTTTGAAGATATTCTGCCGGCTGTTCTCACGGCAAAAAAGGCAGGCTTTCAAACTACCGCCGTGTATGACGCGGACTCTGCTGAGGAATCGGAACAGATTAAGAAGACGGCTGACCGTTATATTTTAAGCTTTGACGCGTTATTATAATAATTTTATTAAAGGAGATGCGGCGGATGGCATGGCATACGCAAATGGAAGCGGCAAAACAGGGAATTATTACCCGGGAAATGGAGATTGTCGCACAAAAAGAATATAAGACGCCGGAGGAAATACGTACCCTGGTTGCCTGCGGTGCGGTCGCAATACCGGCAAACAAAAACCATAAAACACTGGGGCCTGAGGGGATAGGGCAGGGGCTAGCTACAAAAATCAACGTTAACCTTGGCATATCTCGCGACTGTCAGGATTTCGATATGGAAATGGATAAGGTCAGGGAGGCTATCGCACTAAAAGCCCATGCCATAATGGACTTGAGCTCATACGGAAAGACCTATGAATTCAGGCAAAAGCTCATAGAAACCTCCCCCGCCATGATCGGTACCGTACCCATTTACGATGCGGTAGGCTTTCTGGATAAGGATTTGTCGCAAATCACGGCAGAAGAATTCTTAGAGGTAGTGCACACCCACGCAAAACAGGGCGTGGACTTCATGACAATACATGCGGGGATCAACCGCCAGACTGCAAAGGTGTTTAAGGCTAACCCCCGCTTGACCAACATCGTATCCCGAGGCGGCTCCTTGCTGTTTGTGTGGATGGAGATGACCGGCAGGGAAAACCCGTTTTTTGAGTATTATGATGAAATCCTTGATATTTTTGCGCGCTACGACGTCACCATCAGTTTGGGCGACGCCTGCCGTCCCGGCAGCATTAACGATTCTACCGACGCCGCACAGATCCATGAGCTCATCGTGTTAGGTGAGCTTACCAAGCGTGCATGGGAGAAAAATGTCCAGGTGATGGTAGAGGGACCGGGACATATGGCGCTGGGCGAGATCGCCGCAAACATGGTTCTTCAGAAGCGGCTTTGCCACAATGCGCCATTCTATGTCTTAGGGCCGCTCGTAACGGATGTGGCGCCGGGCTACGACCACATTACCAGTGCGATAGGCGGCGCCATTGCCGCCGCAAACGGCGCCGATTTTCTCTGTTATGTGACGCCCGCGGAACATTTGCGGCTGCCCGATGTGGATGATATGAAGGAGGGAATTATCGCTTCGCGCATAGCCGCTCATGCCGCCGATATCGCAAAAGGTATCCCTCATGCCAGGGAGTGGGACAATAAAATGAGCGATGCGCGCAGACGCGTTGACTGGCAAGCTATGTATGCCCTTGCTATCGATCCGGACAAGGCGAAAAAATATCGCCAGGGTTCAAAGACGCAGCTGTCGGATACCTGCAGCATGTGCGGCAAGATGTGCGCCATGCGCAATATGAACCGGATTTTAAACGGTGACGATGTCAGTCTTATTTAAGCTGACCGCTTTATACTGATTTCATTTTGAAATATAGCAATAAAAACGCAGGATTTTTTTCGTCAGGCAAGGCGGAAGCCGGCGGGAATACTTGGTGTATTTCCGCCAGCAACAACAAAGCATGGCGGAAAAAAGACAAGTTTTTATCTGTATTCTAAATTGAAATCAGTATTAAATATGACCCATAGCATGGACATATCTAAAGACCCTAATAATAGCTCATATCATATAAAAAGAACCCGCTTCTGATTGGAAGCGGGTTCTTTGACTATTAATCCATATGCGTTTTAGACTTATAGCGTTTGGTCTTTAATGACATACAGCACTCTAGGATCATTAGCTCTGAGCTGGAAGAACACACGACTCGGTGTTCCCGAACTCTTATCCTTAATATCTGAAATGCTGCCGGGCAAGACTCTATCTGCGCCGGTCTTGGAAGGATCGTAAATCAGGATCTTGAACTGGCTTAAGTTGCATATATACTGGTTTCCGAAGGCATCAGATGATTGATCATCACCAAGATTGCCTTTCGGAACCGCATATCTGTTCAAGAATACACTGTTACCTTGAATTCTGGCAACAACAGCAGGCGCCATAATCTTATAAGTAATACCACCGGGATTACCCATAATATCTGCCACAAAGTCCTTGACATCGGACAGGTATACAGGCTGAACTACTGAAATCTCTTTGTGCGAATCCGTCGCATATTTAAGAATATCACCCGGCAACACGACAAACTTCTTGCGGTCTTCGCTAGGTGTCGGGATAACGGTGCCACTGCCCCTGACTGATTTTATGGTATTATCATACACATCGGTAAACATATTATGTGAATAATAATTGGCGCTGACTACCATTTCCACCTCATTGCCGTTTTGATAACCGTAAATTTTTATGGTTTCCTCTCCGCTGTATGCGCTGACAGCCTTGGTCACCTTTTTAACAATTAAGAAATTTGTATTGGCACTGGTATCGATTGAGCCCGTACCACCGCCGCCGGAACCGTAAACAAGACCATAATCGCCTTTAAAACCATCCGCGTCTACAGTATACAGCTTAACGTCATACTGAACATCATCGTTGACGCCGCTTGTAAAGCTGGAGACACCTCTCGTCTTCATATTGATCGCCTCGGATACGCCCTCATAAGTCCTGGGAACCTCTATAAACTTGGTAGTAGTGCTCACCGGATAGGAGGTTCCAAACACTAACCCCTTATAAGTACAACGCTTAAAACCTTCATTGATCGGTTTCAAGGAATATGCTGTTTCTCCGGCATCGATATTATAATACGGTGTGTCAATAAAGGTAATTTCTCCTGCTTCATTTGTCTTAAAGAGTACCGGAGCAGCTTGACCTCCTGACTGATAAATACTAACTTTATCCATACTTAAATTTCTTCCGATAGCAGCATACATATCTTCAGCATTCTTGTAGACCACGCCGTCAATAGTAACTTTGGATAAAGACAAAGTATAATTCTTTAATTCATTTTCTGTAAAAATCCTTACTTTTACAACGATGTCAACACCCTGAGTCTTATTCCATTTAGTAAGCAGACCGTAGGCTAGATTATCACCGGCAACATTAATTTTACTGGCTGCAATTTTTCCAAAGGCATTCAGGTAAAATGTACGATTATCACCTACGTTGAAAGAAGCGTTTGGAATGGCTTCGTCTTTTTCAAGAGAGTTAATGTATTCCGGTGTTATTTGGTATACTGTATCATCCACCTTAACAGTGGGCCGTCCGTCCTCAGAACCTATCTCCGTAATAATACCCTCAACCGTCTCGGTAGAAACAAGCACCTTGGAAATCCGTCTGGAGAGACTTTGATCACTCTGTGCCACAGACAGAACTGTCCACTCTCTCAATGTCGCAAACTGAACTGCTTTACCGTTTTTATCCGTAATGGTAACGATGTTGCCGCTTTCGCCTATATCCAAATCCAAGACTCTTGGGGTGGTGGAAGCAGTTTGTTTGTCATAGAAACCGAATTTATCAACGATTGAGTATTCCTTCGCATCCGTACTTGCAACAACATAATTCTCATATGCCGTAATATTGAGAATATCCACTATACCATCGGAATTATTATCAATCATGGAGATACTGCCCTGCATGTCAAGTATGTCATCAAAAACGAATGTCTGAACAGAGGTACCGTTGTATATGATTGACGGCATATAAGCTACCTTGATGTCTTTGGGAGTATTATCATTTTCCTTATCCTCCCAATAGGAAACCAACCGGTATTTATTTGCGCCCGTACCTTTGAGGTTCTCATAAGTTCCGGCTATAATATCCGACAGCGCGACATTGACAACTCCGTTTTTATTGCTTACCACATCATACGATACAATTGTTCTATCGTTACTGTCCGGATCAAGCCTGTAATAAACTTTTACATAGGTACCGAGCTGTTCGGCAATATTTGTTGCGCCGATCAGGAAAGCACTCGTGGTTTCACCCTCAATGACGACAGCATCCTGACGAATATTGCTCGAACCAATCAAATCTGTATTACCGTTGGTAATCACTGTGCCTTCAAACTGATAAACATTATGTTTCATTGAAAGCAGTGTCTCACCGGGCTTTGTGGCATAAGTCACCTCAGCGCCATATGATACTTTCTGCATAACCTCTATTTTCAATGCGTTATAACACAGAATTGCCGCTTTGCCTCTGCTGATCGGCTGAGTCATATCTGTGCCGGCAGTAACAACGCCCTTAAGCATACCGACATCGGCCGCTGTGAGATTATAGCCGGCAGGGAAGCCGCCCGCTAAATCGGCATTTATGTTGTAGCCGAGTGCACACAGCAACAGCTTTATTGCCTGCTCACCGGTTATATTGTCCTCCGGCCCAAAGTTGCCGTCTCCATAACCGGAAACAGCCCCTATTTGAGCCCCGATCTCAATTGCCGGAGCAAATTGGTCGTTGGTGGGTACGTCCTCAAACGTACCCACAGGCTCATAAGAATCTAACAAATCATCCAGATGCATAGTCTTAGCCAAGACCTGTGCGAACTCCGCTCTGGTAATATTGTCATTAGGCTTAAATTCCTTCCCATCTCCCACCATAATATCAAGTGCACTTAGAAGCTTTGCCGCGGTTTCAAACTCTGTGCCTATGACATCTTGTGGTACCGTAGCCGCTATAACGGAAACCTGTAGGATTAACGCAGCTACCATCAACAGGGAGGCTATACGTTTCAAGGTCTTCATTAGTTTACCCCCTTCATATTTTAAAATAATGGTTGTTATCTGCCGAGAAGCTCTAACAGATTGCTCATAATTTGCGCCGTTTCAGCACGCGTTGCCGATCCCATAGGACCAAATGTGTTGTCGGCATAACCTTGGATGATACCTGCATTCTTAAGTGCATATACCGCATCACGGGCATACGAAGCGATTTGCGAATCATCTGCAAAGCCGGACGGCGTGGTATCCAGGCTGCGGCCGGTACCTTTCAGGTAATTGTAAATCATGACTGCCATATCCTGACGTGTAACCTCACGGCCAACGCCAAACGTATTGTCGCCCATACCGTTAACTATGCCCTGGTTTACAGCGGTAGCAATATAACTAGCATACCACTCTCCTGCGCCCACATCCGTAAATGTTGACGTTGCACTGCTGTCTGCGCCGCCCAGGAAAGCCATGACAATCATTTTGGTTATTTCTTCTCTTAGAATATTGCTGTTAGGCCTGATAGTGCCATCGGGATAACCCGACATAATCTTCCTGTCAAACATTTTCCGCATAGCAGGCTTTGCCCATACCGCGTCATCAGTATCTGTAATATTATTAAAATCTGTGATGGGCGCCGATGTCGTCTGCGGCACGTTTATTACCAAATTGGAACCACTTGACCTGTCCGAACCACCGGAGATAGGGTCGTTTATTGTATTAGATCCGCCAGGGATGGTTTGCAGCAATTCGGCCAGCCTGTTTCTGATGTCGGCATAGTTTTTAAGCGCACTCTTCTGCAAAGCATTGGCTATCTGCAGTCTAACGGTCTCCGACTTGGATTTATACTCATTTAGGATAGCATAATGCTCATCCGCTGTGAATATATTGCCCGGACCATAAACCTTGATAATCTGATCAATCGCCAGTGCATTGTTTGTCCCCGGATAGCCGATTACCGCCAAAATCGTGTCTTCAATAAAGTTTGTGCGTATGGCAGCCAGCCTCTCCACAACCGTATCATCCTGAGCGTCAAAACTTCTCTGCGCCAATCTCTCAAGTACATCAGCACGACCAACGGTCTTATTGAGCAATTTGTCATTCAGATATACATCATAGAGCAAATCAACCGGCGTTTTCTCCTCCTCAGGCTTGGAAGCATGATTGGGCACCAGATAGTTTGCATATGGCTGTATGTCTTTAATAAGGCCTTCGTCAATACCTTCAATAAACAGCTTTTCGTCTATTTTGTTCCCTAAGACAGCAGCTGTATCATCATAATCGTCAATATTGACAGATAAGTCAGCGATCTGTGTGTCAGCCAGGAGCCAATCTGCGACTAATGATTTAGCAGGCTCAGACAAACCGTTGTAAATATTTGCATCATTTACAATATCCCCTGTGTAATTGTTCAAAGCTGAAAGCATATCGGTTTTATTCTGATTTGCAACAGCATCCACAAAGTATTTTATACTACTAAGTCTGTCATACGCCTTTGTATAAGCCAGCGTTCCGCTGTACAGAGACGAAGTACTCTCGCCCGCTATCTGTACTATCACTTTATACGACCCGGAAGCTGCATCCCTCTCAGGCATTCTGAACAACAGCTTATATACGCCGCTGCTGTCAACAAAGCCCTGACCGGCATACATAATGACAGAATCCAACGCTGTAGCCATACCACCCGAAACCGCATTGTCCGCATCCGCAGCCGTTTTGTAGTTTCCGCTTGCGTCATTCCTGTAGAGAACAGCGGTAACTACTTTATTCTTAAACTGCTCGCCAACATAACCGTCAAGCGTGATATCCGGCATTAGCGCACTGGGTTGTTTGATTCTTATTGTTTCGGTAACCGGAGGCAAAACAGACATTAATGCCGTTTGCGCTATCACAGATGCCGCTGACGTTCCTGACGATTCCGATGCCAATATGGATGTGGCCGCAGATACCGTACTTGTTACGCCTGAAATATTTTCCGAATCAAGCGACAAGGAAGCCTCTGAAATCAAGCCCATAATATCGCCCGCGGGCGGATCGGGTTCATACACGGTAAAGTCATCAACACGGTAATTACTGCTACCGTTGGCATCGCTGATTGCAACGATTTTGACTACCGTATTATCGCCGCTGTTAAAGGTGTTGCTCTTAAACTTATACTCCGTTATGGTCTCATTGATAAGTGTATTTGTAACCAGCGCCGTCGCCTCATCGGGTGACGTTATCTTCATGGTAAAAGGTGTACCATAGCCGCGCTTATAGTAATAATTAAAGGTATAATTACTATTTGGCGCTACCGGAACGTATTGTTCTAAAACACCAAAACATGTACCAGAACCTCCCGGCCCCGGACTGATCTTTTTGATCCAAACTGACTTTGTGCCTGTTCTGGCCTGACCGGTTTCAACTTTAACGTTGTTGCTCGTCTGGATCCCGGGGACATCGGACTCGCCATCTCCTCTGGCCCATGCTCCCACTGCCGACCAGTTGGGTGAGCTGTCCTCAAAGCTGGGGTTGGAAACCGTATTGTCCCCTCTCGGAATGACAGTGCCGCCTGTGAAATTGATGGTATACGTACTGACACCTTCCGCCGAAGTTACAGTTACTGTAGCCGCGGCGCTGCCGGAGCTTACGTTATAGTAGCCGTTAACTTGCGAATACGCAACCGTTGCTGTACCATCCGCTGCTGTGGCAGTCACCTTAACCACGGTACCGCCGTTGGCAAGTGCTACATTATAGCCGGTTCCGCTCGGATCCGCTGCCGCAAAGCCAGTCACCGCCGTAGCAGTTCTGTTGATCGAACTCGTTGGCCCGCCAACCACCTGATAGGTCAGTGCGGAAAGTCCTGCACCACCTGTCGGCGGCGCTGTCGTTGTCGACGGCGGCGCTGTCGTTGTTGACGGCGGTGCTGTCGTTGTTGACGGCGGTGCTGTCGTTACCGACGGCGTAGAAAATGGATTATTAAAGTCGTCTATCTGGTAGAATCTGAAATTATCAAATTCAAACGAACCCGCAGACGGCTCATCTGCCGACAGCGAAAAACCCTTGAAGGCTTTCGTTACCTTTTGGGTACCCAGTCCGCGTGCAACTGAGGTGGCGTTTATCTTTTTCCCATCAATGTATATAAAGTAGCGGGCTGTTTGGTCTGTATCGACCACACGGCAGGCGATCTGTATCTTCATCCATGTGCCTGCCTTCACCTTCACAAAGGACTGCGTGGGCCCATCATCAACATAATAAATGACCTCTTGGCTGTGGGGGTTACTACCATATTTATGGTTAAATCTCACCAGGTCAATATGCATGCCCGTATTGCTCACCGTCTTGAACGCTACCTGTCCCGATGACAAATCATTCATCTTAGCGTCAAACGAAACCACATAGTCGCCTTGATATCCGCTTGCCTCGGGCAGCTTGAACTCAATTGCCGGTCCCGATTCCGGCGTGTTAGCTTTGATCGCAAAGCTCTTATCGGAGCCCGAGCGCGTCAGGATATCAAACCTGGCGATCGCCCAGGCATCATCCCACTTGCCGTTCTCCTGCGGGGTTATGGTCCCGTTGCCTGATACCTGGGTCAGACGGCCTACCCCAAGCGCGGGATTGCTGTTGAGATCCGCAAGCGTAGTATATCCGTCAAAGTTTTCCGCTAAAATATCTTCCGACGGCGGGGCTGTTGGCGGCTCTGTTGCTACCGTAAAGTTCACTGTAAACGTACGCACCGTAACGCCGTCCTGCGCCGTTACGCTTACCGTAGCCGTACCGCTTCCGCTTGTCACGTCGACCACTCCGCCTGTCGGCGAAACTGTCATTGAAGCATTTGCATCCGACTTGGTCGCCCCCACCGTTACCGATGTGGTGCCGGAAGCCAGCGATACTGCGTATGTGCCACCCTCGTTGGTGGTGCTAAAGCCCGAAACCTGTGTAATGCTTCCGCCGTTAGGCTGATAGGTCAGTGACGCAAGCTTTGCGTTGTCTAACACCGACGGCGGTGTCGTTGCCGGCGGCGCTGTTGTTACCGACGGCGGCGCTGTCGTTGTTGACGGCGGCGCTGTTGGATCTATGAAATCCGGATTATTAAAGTCGTCTATCTGGTAGAATCTGAAATTATCAAATTCAAACGAACCCGCGGACGGCTCATCTGCCGACAGCGAAAAACCCTTGAAGGCTTTCGTTACCTTTTGGGTACCCAGTCCGCGTGCAACTGAGGTGGCGTTTATCTTTTTCCCATCAATGTATATAAAGTAGCGGGCTGTTTGGTCTGTATCGACCACACGGCAGGCGATCTGTATCTTCATCCATGTGCCTGCCTTCACCTTCACAAAGGACTGCGTGGGCCCATCATCAACATAATAAATGACCTCTTGGCTGTGGGGGTTACTACCATATTTATGGTTAAATCTCACCAGGTCAATATGCATGCCCGTATTGCTCACCGTCTTGAACGCTACCTGTCCCGATGACAAATCATTCATCTTAGCGTCAAACGAAACCACATAGTCGCCTTGATATCCGCTTGCCTCGGGCAGCTTGAACTCAATTGCCGGTCCCGATTCCGGCGTGTTAGCTTTGATCGCAAAGCTCTTATCGGAGCCCGAGCGCGTCAGGATATCAAACCTGGCGATCGCCCAGGCATCATCCCACTTGCCGTTCTCCTGCGGGGTTATGGTCCCGTTGCCTCCTGTCTGGGTCAGACGGCCTACCCCAAGCGCGGGATTGCTGTTGAGATCGGCAAGCGTAGTATATCCGTCGAAGTTTTCCGCTAAAATATCTGCCCCCGGTGGCGGCACTGTTGCTACCGTAAAGTTCACTGTAAACGTACGCACCGTAACGCCGTCCTGTGCCGTCACGGTTACCGTAGCCGTACCGCTTCCGCTTGTCACGTCAACTACTCCGCCCACAGGTGAAACTGTCATTGAAGCGTTTGCATCCGACTTGGTCGCCCCCACCGTTACCGATGTGGTGCCATTCGGCAAGGTTACGGCGTATGTGCCGCCCTCATTTGTCGTGCTAAAGCCCGGAACCTGTGTAATGCCTCCGCCGTTAGGCTGATAGGTCAGTGACGCAAGTTTTGCGTTGTTTAACACTGCCGGCGGTGTCGTTACCGGCGGTGTCGTTGCCGACGGCGGTGTCGTTGCCGGCGGCGGTGTCGTTGCCGGCGGCGGTGTTGTTGCCGGCGGCGGTGTCGGTACTGGTGTCGGTGTAGCAAATGGATTATTAAAGTCAGCTATTTTGTAAAATCTGAAATTATCAATACCAAATTTGGACATATTGGTTTCTTCTGCAGAAAAAGAAAACGATTTAAAGCCTTTTGTTATTTTGTTGCCTGCTGTCCCGCGTGTAAACGGGTCGCCATTGAGCTTCAAGCCGTCATCAACGTACAGATTGTACGCTGCCGTCGCCTCTCCCTCAACATAATGGCATGATAAGTATATCTTCTTGAATTGACCCGCAGTCATCTTGGATTGATTGTGCGTCGGCGCTGTCGGCCCCTCCCCAATATAGTATACCGGTTTTTGACTGTAACCGCTGGAAAATTTATGATTGAATCTTAGCAAATCAATATATCTTCCTGCATCGCTCAATGTCTTAAAAGTAAGTACGCCTGATGTGAAGCTATCCATCTTCACGTCAAACGAGATCATATAGTCTCCTACATAACCTTCCGCCCTAGGCAGTTTAATCTCGACTGCCCCATATGGCGTCTCAGTGTTGACTGCGCCCTGCAAATATTTGTCGTCCCCCAAACGCGTCGCTATCGCAAATTTGCTTGAGGCCCACGCATCGGACCACTTGCCGTTTTCCCTGTACGACAGTGTGCCCAAGGCGCCTTCTAGGGTCATAGCGCCTACTTTCATTATGCTGTTCTTATCCAAATCGGAAAGCGTCGGACGACCATCAAAGTTCTCAAAGAATATGTCCGGCGATGCGGTAATATGAACCGTATAGCTCTTGGTATATCTGCTGTCCTCAGCGATAACCTTAACCGTCACCGAAGCGGAGCCGCCGGAAACATCAACGACAGCGGAAGGAATATACTCAACCTTCGCTGCGTTATTTGTAGCCGCAGCCTTAACAGCAACCTTAAGATTGCTGGGTGCTTCATATATGCTCACGTAATAATCCGTGGTGTCTTTTGATTCAATAGCAATTGTATTATACTCACTGGGCTTAGGCGCTGCGCCTTTTGCATATTGCAATGAAGACAAGGTCACATCCCTGGACAGACCATTGTCAATCTCAATATTGAGTTTGTAAACTCTTTCAGTAAACCCGCCCTTTGAGATTACGCGCAGATACACTTCTTTGCCATAACTCGCTTTTATCTCAATCTCAGCCGGCGTATCTTTCACAGATTGCCCATTTAACGTAACCGTAGCGCCGCTGACCGCCGGGGTAGCCTGAATCTTTACAGACTTGTTCCCTTTCGGGACCACAATCTTGTATTCATACGTGGTCGGATTAAATGCCTGGGCAAACTCCTGCAATACCGTTGTACCGGCCACGCACTGAATGCTTGCCAATGTAGCATCATTGTCCCCGGAACTCGGAGGCGCCGAACCGGCCTGCGTCTTGCAGGCAACCATATACGGCGTCAGGTTTCCGTCGGAGGATCTGAGTAAAGCCTTTGCATAGTATGGCAATGCCGAGCCGCTGAAGGTGATCGACTCTACCTTTGTACCATTATCCGCAGGCACAATCTCAATATTAGGATGTGTGCTGCTTGATGTGATAAATGTGCCGTTGTGAGACGCATCAAAGCTAATCTCGCTTCCATTCACCTTAAAACTGGAAGCGTTCCCGTTTGAGGAGGGGAAAGTCGCGGCATTCGCAACAGCGTCCATACCGGCAAAGCCGCTCCATATGTATGCAACCACCTTTGTGTTGCTCACATCGTCAAGCATCGCCTGAGTAGTGACCTCAAAGCCCGCGCTTGTATTAGCCAGAACGGTCTGTTTCTGATAACGCGTCGCAATGAGCGCCTCGTTAACATATGTACCTACCCACATTAAAACCGATTGGGCAACACTGCCGCTGTTTGTCACAGTAGCCGTAGCTTTTACTGACGTTTGCGGCAATAATTCCGTATTGGTTGAAGCACCCACATTGCTAAATGTGACAATACTTGCCGACAAATCAGCAACATTGTCCGGTGCTGCGATAGTTGGTAATGTAAACAAGCTAAGCAGCATGAATACACTAAGAACAACGCACATAGACTTTCTGACCATACTTAATACCTCCTAAGTAATTTTGTTATACTTGTTACTTTCAAGAATAACGCACACAAGCGTTTGACATGGCTTTTTCCAGAAATACCGACCTTTCTGCCATATCAAACGACCCTCGATACCATCGTCCGATGCTTTTCACATTGACACAGATACCTATTTACATTATAACGTCTTTCTGCACAATAAGCAAGCGATTGCCGATATTTTTTTCTGGCAACATGTGCAAAATTTTTTTATGTTTAAGTATTTATGGTCCCGCTAAGCTGATGTTTCAACCAAACGGTATGCAAACACACAAATGATAACACGATACAACGCTTTTGTAAATAAGCAAATTTAAAGATTTGTCGCATTTTTTTCAATATTCCCCCGAATGTACAGGCTGCGGCATAATGCGGTCTCTGAAAATGTTTTTATTATTACGCGCTTATTACACTATGATTGCAAATGATCCGATACTCTCACGCACCCGACCGGCCTTGAAACCGCCTGTGCTACCTGCCGGCGG
>JAKJBW010000037.1 GCA_022706785.1 Bacillota bacterium | reverse complement strand
TAATATTATTAACGTTTCATGGGGCATTACTTTCAGAATTTTTTCTTAGGGGTTTTCAAAAGGGCTCCTTGAATGTTGGTAAAGTTGTTGATGATATAAGGTACTTGAAAGCCGGAAAACTAACTTTAAAAATCAAAGCTCAGTGTATTGGAAAGAAGCCATTGGAAGAAAAAATTCAAAAGCTGATTGAGCGGGAAATTACGAAATAAGTCTGGATAGCGGCTGTGTTGTGTGGTATAATAAAAATACAATATTTACATAGCCGTTTCCCTCATAAAGATTGGAGGTTAAGATTTTATATGACGGAAACAGGCAAGTGCTATACGGCTGGATTGTATTGCAGGCTGTCTAAAGAAGACCGGCTTGTGGATATAGAAAGCATCAGTATAGACACGCAAAAGAAAAAGCTGACTGATTTTGCAAGGGAAAAAGGGATCGGCATTGGCGGGCTGTACATTGACGATGGGCTCACAGGCGTATTTTTTGACAGGCCGGAATTTGAGCGTATGATGAATGATGCCTACAACGGCAAGCTGAACTGCGTGATCGTAAAAGATTTATCAAGATTGGGCAGACATGATTCCGAATCGACCAGATATTATGAGGAAGTATTTTTACAAAACGGAATCCGGCTTATCGCCATTGATGACAACGTTGATACCATCAGGGGATATGAAAAATATGTTCCGTTTATCAACACCATTAATGCGATGTATCCGAGGGACATCTCGGATAAAACACGGTCAGCCTACAGGACAAAAGCGCAACACGGCGAGTTCCTGGGTTCCAAAGCGCCCTACGGATATCTGAAAGGCCCGGATGACAAACACAAGTTAATTGTTGATGAGGAAACCGCTCCTGTGGTCAGGCATATGTTTGAACTGGCGGCTCAAGGCTGGGGCAGGAAAAGGATCGCTAAAATTCTGTATGAAGAAAAGATTTTGACACCTGCCGCTTATGCCAAAAGCAAAGGGACAAGCCGTTATGATGTGTTTTTGCAGGTCTATGATAACGATTACCTTTGGAGCGATGTTACCGTAGGCGAAATGCTTGTGAACGAGGTCTATATCGGCCACTGTGTCAACGGGAAAACGAGGAAGCTATCCTTCAAGAGCAGGAAAATTGTAGACGTACCGCCGGAAGAATGGGTTCGGGTAGAAAATACCCATGAGCCAATCGTGTCGCAAGAGGTTTGGGATGAAGTACAAAGGCATTTGAAGCTTCGCAAGCGGGAAACCAAGGAAAAGACTTATCAGATTTTTGGAGGACTTGTCAAATGCGCTGATTGCAAGCGTGCCCTCAGCTTCACCAGTTCCAAGACAAGCTACAACTGCCGAACTTACCGTGAAAAGGGTAAAGCCTTTTGCACAGCGCACTACATATCCTATGAAGCACTGTATGCGGCGGTGCTCAGCGACATCCAGCTGCAGACGGAACGACTAAAAAGCTCGGAGGACGAGTTTTACAAGGCCGCGCTCAAATGCAACGAAACCCATATGAAGAAGGATACGAGAAAATGGCAGGATCAGTTAAAGCGGGTCAGCAAGCGGATTGATGAACTGGACTTTATCATCAAAAAGACTTATGAAAATAATATACTCGGTAAAATCAGCGACGAACGCTTCGCCATCCTCAATGCGGATTATGAGCGGGAGCAAGCGGAGTTGAAGAAACAGGCTGGGGACTTGAAAAACAGCATTGAACAATATAAAACAATTGAATCAGATGCGAAAAATTTCACCGCCCTTGTCTGTAAATATGTAGGCATCGAAGAACTGACCATAGAAATTCTAAATGAACTGGTTGACCATATTGAGGTCGGGGAAAAATATGTGGACGAAAACGGTGAGAAAACACAAGACATAATCATATTCTATGCTTTTTGTGGTGCGGTAGCGTAATAGGGAAAAGTATCCTTAAATAAGGATGACGTCCTCTTAGCCGCACCAAATCATGAAAATCCGAACCTTACACCGATTGGTAATGGGTTCGGATTTTTACTATGTTTAAGGTGTGTATGAACGGTTGTTTCATGAAACGCGGACTGCTATTGCAAAGCCCAAATGACGGCACAAAACATGCTATAATACTGTGCGCCGTTTCTAAATTGTAATCCAAGTCAAAGCGGTATTGCAACCATTTCTGCCATTGTGGCTCCGGATGGCATGGTTTTACGGTTGCTTAGCTTGATTCGTGATCTGGCCAGGTTTTGAAGCCAATCCATTTTGACGCCTCAGTATTCGGTGGTGTCTATATATTCCAGATACTCATCAAACGCCTGCTCGGTCATTCTATCCTTGACAGGCTGGCGGGGTTCTTATATAATAAAATATGAAAATGATTTTCAATTTGGCGGTGAGGATTGTTGATTGCCAGAAAACAATACAATACAAGGCAAAGAGAGGTTATTCTTGATTTTTTAAAGCAGAATGAGGATTTGTCACTTACCGTGGAAGCGATTACAAATGAATTAAAAGGGCAGGTAGGGCAAACCACTGTTTACCGCTACCTTGAGAAATTGGCGAATGAAAAAATTGTACTGAAATATGATAAGCCGGATGGGAAATGCACTTATTACAAATATTACAAACCTCAGTCAGACGCTGTAAAGGGGTGTCATCTCTTGTGTACAGAGTGCGGGAAAATCACCGCGCTAAGCTGTCATTTTATCTTTGAATTAGACGCTCATATCAGATCGCAGCATCAATTTAACTTAGACGGCACCAAAACCATATTATATGGTGTTTGCGGTCAGTGTAAATAGTAAAAAAGCTGCAAAAGGGAGGCGAGGTAATTGCATCACAGCTTAAAAAAAGTATTGACAAGGCTGGTTGTGCTGTGTATTATTTTGTCTTTTGTTGGTTCCGTTGTGTTTATTGTGACACATGCGGACCATGACTGCACCGGAGACCACTGTCAAACTTGCTCTTTATTGTGCCACGCGGCAGATATGCTAAAGAAACTGGGTAATAGCACAGGTTGTGCCGCAGGCTTGTTTTTCTCTTTTCATTTGCTTTTATTATGCAGTTTTGCTTTCTCGGAATTTGTATTTCTTAAACCTAACACACTGTTTATACGGGGAATAAGACTAAATAATTGAAACCTCAAAACTTTTGAATCGGTGCAAACAGGCATATTTATACTGTTGGGATGATTCCGCTTAACAGGACGTGTCAATTTGCAATACCATTCAAAAGGTAATTTTTTGTATAAAAAATTATTGGAGGTTTTATTTTTATGAAAAAAATTAGTTTAATCATTATTTCCGTTTTACTGAGCTTTACCTGCTTTACAGGATGCAGCACAAGCCAAACAGCCGACAATGGCAAAATCAATATTGTCGCTACGATATTTCCTGAATACGACTTTGCAAAAGCAATTGCCGGGGACAAAGCAAATGTAACAATGCTGACGAAACCGGGGGCCTCTGTTCACGCCTTTGATCCGTCCCCCGCCGATATTGCCGCTGTTAAAGATGCCGATGTGTTTATCTATATCGGCGGCGAAAGCGATGTATGGGTTGATACTATATTGGATTCTTTGGGCGCATCCAAAACAAAGGTGATCCGGTTGATGGATTATGTTAATACCGTGCAGGAAGAGATTAAAGAAGGGATGGAAGACGAGCACGGGGAAGATGAACATGCATCAGAAGAAGATGAAAATACTGCCAAGGACCACGAGGAAGAGCAAGAACCCGAAACTGACGAGCATATTTGGATTTCACCTAAAAACGCAATGAAACTGATCGATGCGATTCTTGCGGGAATTTGCGAAAAGGACCGTAAAAATCAGGATTTCTATACGAAGAATGCTGACGCATATAAAACGGAGCTTGTAAAAGTCGACCACGAAATCGCCGATATTGTTGCCACGGCCAAACGTAAATTTATTGTTGTTGCTGATAAATTCCCTTTCCGATATTTTGCAGATGATTACGGACTTGATTATGCCGCCGCGTTTCCCGGATGCAGTGACCAGACAGACGCCAGTGTTCAGACAATTGCATACCTGGTCAATTCAGTAAAAACGCAAAATATTCGTTACATTTATCATGTGGAACTGAGCAACCAAAGCACTGCGGAGGTTATCGCAGAGCAAACCGGAGCGCAAGCTTTGCTGCTTAATTCTTGTCATAATATATCAAAGGCTGACTTTGACGGCAATGTGACTTATGTGGATATCATGAAGCAGAATGCCGAAAATCTCAGGAAGGGGTTAAATTAATATGAGCGCGATCCTTACCTGCAGCCACGTGTCAATGAAGTATGATACTGCTCATGCCGTTAGAAATGTCAGCTTTGAGGTGAATGATGGTGACTATCTCTGCATTGTTGGAGAAAACGGCTCCGGGAAAAGCACGTTGATGAAGGTGCTTTTGGGGCTGTTAAAACCGGCCGGCGGCAAAGTTGCCTTTCACGGTTTTAAGCAAATCCAAATCGGCTATTTGCCCCAGCAGACTCCGATACAGCAAGATTTTCCGGCAAGTGTGTTTGAAGTGGTGCTGTCCGGCTGTTTAAGCCGGCATCCTTTTCCGTTTTATACCCGAAAGGATAGACAAATGGCAAAAGATAACCTAACCCGTCTGGGAGCGGACGGGTTTATGCGCAAATCATACCGCGATTTATCGGGCGGTCAGCAGCAGCGTGTGCTTTTGGCCAGAGCGCTTTGCGCTACTGAAAAGCTTCTGCTGCTTGACGAGCCGGTTACAGGACTGGATCCGGTGATGGCGAATGGACTGTGTCAGCTTCTCGATACGCTAAACAAGCAAGGCTTAACCATTATTATGATCTCCCATGACATAAACAGCGCTGTGAAATATGGCAATAAAATTCTGCATATGCAGACCAAGCCACTCTTCTACGGAGCCACTTCCGACTACTTAAAATCTGAAATAGGCATGAGGATGATTGGTGGTGAGCGCGGTGCCTGACATGTTTAATGAACTGTTTTCATACCCGTTTGTGGTGAAAGCACTAATTGTAGGAACGCTGGTTGCCTTGTGTGCCGCGCTGTTAGGCGTCAGTCTTGTGCTCAAACGTTATTCCATGATCGGGGATGGCTTGTCCCACGTTGGGTTTGGAACACTGGCGATCGCTATGTCCCTTGACCTTGCTCCGCTTGAGGTGTCTATCCCGCTTGTTCTGGCTGCGGCTTTCCTGCTGCTTAGACTCAGTGAAAACAGCAAAATAAAGGGTGACGCTGCCATCGCTGTTATTTCAAGCAGTGCGCTCGCAACCGGCGTTATCATTATTTCCATGACAACGGGAATGAATGCCGATGTATGCAATTATATGTTTGGAACCATTTTGGCCATGAAGGACAGCGACTTATATTTAAGCGTTGGCGTATCTGTGGTTGTTTTGATTTTGTATGCCATATTTTATAATAAAATTTTTACTGTTACCTTTGACGAAGGCTTTGCAAAAGCGACCGGTACGAAAACCGCAATTTACAATATACTGATCGCATTTTTAACGGCGCTTGTCATTGTCATCGGTATGCGGATGATGGGCGCGATGCTGATTTCTGCATTGATTATTTTCCCCCCGCTCAGCGCCATGCGATTTTTTAAAAGCTTCAAAAGCGTAGTGATCTGCTCTGCAGTATTGTCGGTTGTTTGCTTTTTTATTGGAATTGTCTTTTCGTTCCAGCTGAACACACCTGCCGGAGCCAGCGTGGTGGTAATCAATTTAATGGCATTCTTACTGTTTTCTGTTTTGAGTTATATCAAAAAGAAAGTTTAAGGAGGTTTACATGCATAAAATTTTATTGTTGTTAGTTTTGATCTCATGCCTGATATTTTGCGGGTGTGATGGTCAGGCGCCGTCCTCAACTGCCGGACAAAATGATTCAAGTCAAACGGCAGAGCCGGTTTCTGAACTCCCTGAGCAGGATAATGTAAGCAAGGCGGCTGGATCTTCCGGTTCAGACCTTGTGGAGATAAAAGAAAAGATGTTTATCCAGGGGTGTAATGACGTCTATTTAAATCCGGAAAATTATGCGGATAAACGCATTAAAATTGAAGGTATGTTTGAATCTTACAGGGACGATCAAACGGGAAAAGAATACTTTAGCGTTATTCGTAACGGCCCCGGCTGCTGTGGCAATGACGGAGTTGCAGGATTTAATTTTGCGTATGGCGATACGTCGGGATTAAAGCAAAATGATTGGATTGAAGTGATCGGGAAGGTTAAGCAAACCGAAGACAGCAGCGGGATCAAGTGGGTTTTTTTAGATGCCATCAGTGTGCAGGTATCAAAAAAACGCGGCGCCGAATTTGTTGAGAATTGATTTTAATGCATATGCATCACAACTTGCCGGTCAACGGGAGGAATAACGCATACCCTTGTCCGGCCAAAAGCGCTGTGCTTTGCGGTCAGGCGTTTTTACATGATTTGAGTTCAGGCGGGTTAAGTGTTCTTTACTAAACCGCCTGAACTCAAATTTTTAATTGCGGTTTACTGTGGGGAGAGATAATTATTCACCCCATTATATATATTTTATTTATCCTTTAGACCATAAATTGTCATATCATTTTCCCGGAATTTTTTGTATGGTCCGACCCATCACCCATGTATCCAATCGCTTTGGTATCGCTGCCATTATCAGCTGTTTTACAATGATTCGGTCTCCAATACGCTACGTATCCGGATGTCGCTCCGCATACGTTTTTCCGGGCTGTGGTGAATCCGGCCGGAAGCTTTCAATAAAGGTTTCCAGCTAAGCCGTACCGGGAATTTTGCTTTGCGCAGTGACCAGACCAATAAACAGGTCTTTTTCTTTTGCCGCAGGCAGCAGTAAAAGCGGATTGAGGACACAGCAAGGACCGGTCAGTGTCAATCTTGTACTTGTTTACATATAATGCTAATGCAAGCTATCTGTTTCTTGCAGGAAGCCAACTGCCGGTACTATCAGACAATGCCGGTATACGTCATCTTCGGAGGAAAGCAATGTGAAAAAGGGGGAAAGGAACGGCATACCGTGAACGACCACATTTTTAACACGCCAATAAAGCACCTCCTTATGACAGGTTATGGTAAGTCCGAACAGGATGATTTTTTTACGTCTATTGTCACGGATGAGGCGGGAAGGATGATCCTATCCAACAGCCTCAATATTGAAACACAAGCAAATGCGCTGGATATCCGTTCCCTTGACTGGCTGCAGGACAGCGCCACCATTACCACATCCGACATGGATATACGCAGTCTTACCGGAGAGCGGGATAGCTTGGCGCTGGCCGGACAATCTTTTGCGGAAGCCACGGAATCAGGAACGATTGTAGCATTATCGTCGAGAAATTTTCTGCCCCGGGATTTGAGCGCTTACCGCCAAAACACATTTTATGTGCGAAATACCAGCGCGCTCAGCGTTAGCGTCAGCATCAACCTGCAGATCGCGCCAATCAATAATGACAGCTACTATGTCAATGACGGCTCCTCTTATAACCTGGTGGGCGGAAGTATAGCCATTTTTCAGCCCAGCCAGTTAATGCGGTACGCGCGCATCCGTGTTTCCGCCCTCCTGCTGGCAAACGTTACAGTTTACTATTTTGGTCAAACCTGATTTCTTATAAGGATTTCAATTCAAATCTTTAAAGAAGCGGTGGTTATATTTGAACAATCTTGTTTTTAACAATACGGCAAAAAAATTAAGCGCAGCTTTTTATGGTATGTATGAAAGCGAGTATAAACCGGTTGCGGTAGATGAGAACGGTTTGTTTCTGTTCTCGCCGCTCAGCGTTATTACCATTACCGCCACTGACTTGGATATTCGTGATTTGAATTATACGACAGACTCGGTTACCGTTACCGCGACCAATTTGGATATACGCGACTTAAACGGCTCGCAGGATTCCGTGGCCGTCAGCCGTATGGGATTTGTTGAAGCGACAGTCACGCAGACGGTTTCCTCCGGTATAACCTATCTGCTCACCCGGAATATCTCCGTCTACAGCCAAAACAGTTTCTTTGTCCGGAACGCAAGCGGCGGCACAGTTACCATAACGGTACAGATCGCGCCCGAGGATGACGCCAGTCTTTATGTCGACCACTCTACACCGCAGGGCGTTACTTCAGGGAACAATGCCGTCGCAGCTGTTACCATTCCCATAAAATACGCGCGAATACGCGTACAGGCCTCTTCGAATACAAATGTTATTGCATATTATAACGGACGTGCATAAACCCGATGAAAAGGATGGTTGACGAAAATGCCGGAAAAAATAATACTTGCCCATGAGGCCGTCTATGTATCCGAGGCTAATCCGGAAACGAACTATTTGAATGCCGGCAGAATCGAGGTCGGATTTTCAGAATATTGTACAACAGACTGTATCCTAAAGGCACGGCCGGCTTATAGATTTGAGACTATAGGGCTCTTGCAGTTTTTGCCTTTTGAACTACCGGAGGGCAGCCGGATTTTGAATGCCCGGCTCCATCTTTTTGTCAACAGCACCAGAACTATGACAAGCTGCATACAGATTTATCCCAATGCACAGCCCTTTGACGGAAGCACTGTGAGCTGGGAAACAAAACCGGTCACCGCATTGGCGCCTGTCTCCGTCCTGCTTGTGAAATGCCAGGATCAATGCAGTTATGTGACATGTGATATAACGCAATTGGTAACAAACGTCCATAAAGGACATGTCCCCGGCTTTGGGGTTTCCCTCGTCGCCGACAGGGGGACCTTAAATACCGTTAGATTTTGTTCCGACAAAGCCAGACATCCGGTATATGCCAGTATTGAATATGATATGTGCTGCAGTCCGCCCTGCCCTGTGCATGCTCAGACAGTGGAAAATATATTTTATGAACACATCTTTGAGGAAGAAGCGGCGGCCGACGCTGTGTTTACCCAAAGCATTCAGGTTGCAAATGCGCAGACAATTACTTTTTTCGTTAAAAATACAGGGACCTTTAGTTTTAACTTTAATTTACAGATAAGTCCGGATGGGATAGATTTTTCGGACGACCAGCAAATGTGTACGCTTCAAGCAAATGAAATAAAATCGGTTACGCCCTATCTGTTTGCTAAATATATGCGCGCCTGTATCCGGCCGGTTTTGGCAGGCGGGCATGTTAAAGCGCGCATATGGTGCCAGATGCAAACGCTCGACTATACGGTGAAGGATCAATTTAGCAACTAGACTGATGTGAACATACGCTAGGCGGCTTTGGTATCAAACCTTGCCATAACGAAAATAAATGTCATATTACTATAACAAAGGGAGTTATATTATGAATAATCTCGTATTTAATACCGTTGCAAGCGAACTGAAAACCACTATATTTGCGCAAGCGCCGGGTGATTTAACAAAAGCGTTAAAAATGGATGCTTCCGATAACCTGTTGGTTTCGGTTGCATCCGGAACGGTTGTCGTATCTGAGATTACGGCGCCCGTTGAAATCAGCAACGACAGCCTGACCGTGGCGGGTTCAGTGACTGTGGCGGGTACGGTAACCGTCTCTGAAATCACGGCACCTGTTGAAATCAGCAACGACAGCCTGACTGTGGCAGGTTCTGTGACCGTGGCGGGCACGGTAACCGTCTCTGAAATCACGGCGCCCGTTGAAATTAGCAACGACAGCCTGACCGTCGCAGGCTCAGTGACCGTGGCAGGCACGGTAACCGTCTCTGAAATCACGGCACCCGTTGAAATCAGCAACGACAGCCTGACTGTGGCAGGTTCTGTGACCGTGGCGGGCACGGTAACCGTATCCGAGATTACGGCTCCCGTTGAAATCAGCAACGACAGCCTGACCGTTGCGGGTTCTGTAACCGTAGCGGGCACGGTAACAATCGGAGCAAGCAGCTTTACTGCCGATATGGTTACCAGCACTGTCGTTACGGGTACCGGCATAGTATTCCCGGACACCGATATTTCCACGTTAAAAGTCGGTTCTATTTTCCTTTATAACGAAGGCGCAATTCCGGTCACACTGTCTTTGCAGATCAGTCCGACCACAGACGAAAGCAACTATATCAACGACCCGTTTTACACGAATCAGGTTATTGGCGCAAACGGCAGCCTTTATATGTCGGTCAGCAACTTTGCCCACTATATTCGGCTGCAATATAACCTGGGCGGCGCTACAGCTACCTTCAGCGCATATTTTAACGGCCAGGCTTAAGATTATAAATAGTAAGAATCGGGCTGCCGGCGCTATGACGGCAGCCTGATCCAACAGGGAGGGTGAGGACCTATCCAATCAAAAAAAACCGGTATCAGTCTTTGTATGATTGTAAAAAACGAACAGGAGTTTTTGGAAGACTGCCTTATCAGCGCAAAGGATTTTGTGGACGAAATCATTGTTGTGGATACCGGCTCAACTGATGATACCATTTTATTATCCCAGCGTTACGGCGCAACTGTTTTTACCTATCCATGGCATGACAGCTTTTGTGACGCGCGTAATTATTCCATAGAAAAGGCCGGACATGAATGGGTTTTATTGCTCGACGCGGATGAGCGGCTTGTTTATGAGGACGGGCCGAAGCTGCTGGATTTTATCAGGACGACGACCCTCGACGGCGCTCATTTCAAGGTCTATAATTTTGTCGGGAAAAACAGCTTCGGCCAATACAGCCTCCACAATGCCCTGCGCCTTTTGAGAAATAACGGGGTTTACCAGTTTAAGGGCGATATTCATGAACAGATTACGCGTATTGACAACC
This sequence comes from Bacillota bacterium, assembly GCA_022706785.1. Lineage (GTDB taxonomy): Bacteria > Bacillota > Clostridia > UBA1381 > UMGS1253 > JAKJBW01. Next base: position 6,137 of record JAKJBW010000037.1, on the reverse strand, counting down.
AAGCCTTTGAAAACCGTTTTGCGATAACGGATATCCGTCTCCATCACCTGGGCTATTTGGACAGTGTCGTCAGCCAAAAGGACAAACGCGGCAGAAACATACCTATTCTCTTAAAGGAGCTGGAAAAGGACCCTGAGAGTCCCTTTACACTGTTCAATCTGGGAAACGAATATATGGCGCAAGGCGACTATCAGAAGGCGCTTGAATTATATCATCAGGCACTGGCCCGCTACAACAGCCATGAGGCGTATGCGCCGCATCTTCTGTTCCGCAGCGCTATGTGTTACTATAACCTGAAAGTGCATGAAAAGGCGATTGCAATATTAAATGAAGGGCTTGCTGTTTTCCCGGGCTGTACGGATATGGAATTTCTAAAGGGCCTGGTTTATATGAACTGCCGGTGCGACACCTTAGCGCTGGAATGTTTTCACAAAGCGATCGCTATGGGGGAGCCCCATCCCACGCTGCGCTTTTCCGATGGCTGCGGGACAACGCGGCCGCTTTTATCCATGGCGCTTATATATGAAAAACAACAGGATTATGCGAAAGCGGTATCCTGTTACACACAAGCCATCAATATGGATAATACGCTCTACAGCGCCTTATATGGTATTGCAAGATCTCTGAAAAAAATGATGTGGGCTCCAGAGGATATTGAGAAAAGCCTCTGTGCTTTTTTCTCGGACCCCGCTTACACGCCCAACAGGATTATGCTTGTTGACATCCTGCTTTCCCAGCGCCTTTGTACCGTCTGTGAAAAGCATCTGGATTTTTTTAAGACGGTTAAGGGCTACCAGGCGGAAAAAGCCATGCTAAACGGCAAATACAGCTTTTATATGAAACAGTATGAAGAGGCGCGTACCTTCCTTTTGCAAGCGCTCAGAAGCAAGCAAGCTCCCAGAATATTTGCCAATGCCCGTAGAGAGAGCGCCCTGCTGTTATTTGCGTCCACGCTTATTATGGATCCTGCCAACATTGCAAAGCTTCGCCGCACCCTTAAACATATCAAAAAAGACATGGACCGCCCCGGAGAACTTATTTTAGGCCAGGTTTTAACGATTCTGGAAGGAAAAGAAGAAAACCTGTTAGAAGAGGAGGCGCCACAGGAATTAATGGCCTGTTTTTCCGCTCTGCTGAAACTGATTCTTGACAATGGTGAGTTCGACCTGTTCGAAAAGCTTCTTTATGTATACAATTATATTGACAGTCCGCGGGTTTTGCTGTCTCTTGCAGAGATATACATGGAAAGCGGATTTTATCAGCTTGCGGCCTCCACTGTACTTCGCTCCATAAAAGAACTGGACGTTATTGACGCCGCCGGCGCGGCTCTGCTTACCGATGCCCTTTGCGCGTCAAGGGGTTTATTACGCGGAACATAAGCTTTCCGTATTTTTTATAAAGAATTACCCGGCGGATACATAACCTTTTTAAGGTCATATATCCGCCAAATTTTTATCATCAAACAGTAGGCCGATCAGCGGTTTAGGATGCTTTATCAACCGCCATGATATATCCCTAATCATTTCAAAACCGGAACGTTATATTCAACTTCCTCAATGACGAATTCCGCGTAAGAGAATTCCCTGTCCGGAAAATGCCACATCGCCAAAGCCTGTGCCGGCAGTCTGATATCACCAAAATTTTTATAGGCGTATATGGGCGTAGACCACCGCGCCTTATCATAGCCTCTGTATCTGTCATCCGAAACGAAGTTGACCAGTTCGCCGTTATCATTGAAATACAGCGTTGCGCAAACCCTGTTGTTACCGTTGGTAAAGGTTGCCTTAACGATAAGCCGGTCAAGCTGCTCCCATGTTATCCTTTTATCAATAAGCGTTGCGGGTGCAAATATACACATGTCATTTAAAATGGTCGTGGTATCGCTGATGTTCATCTCGTGTCCGTGCTGGTCAACTACCGGTATGAGCCCCAAGACCTTAATGCGCATGATGCCTTCTTCATTCTTATAGGAATGAAAGCCGTATGCCGGAATACCGAACATTTTTCCGTTGATATAAAACATCCTGACAGGGCTGTCAAAAAAATTATACTGGACCGAATCAATGCTCATCCAGCCGCTTTTATCGTCATTTCTCATCCTGCCGCCCATGTGCGCCCTGAAATCCCACACCTTCGGCTTTTCTATTGCCCCAACGTATTTGATATATTTTTGCACGGCGCCGGGCAGACCTGCTATATCCTCTTCGGTCAATATGTCCGGTCTGCTCTGTGAATAAAGGCCCAATGCGGAGCTTACCTCTTTTTGATACTGCTTTTTCGTAGCACCCGAAAAATATCCCATAACACACACCGCCAATCCTGTAATGATCAATATAACTATCAATATTTTCTTTTTCATGTTACACCTCCTGGTTCAATAAATACAATTATGAAAATAAAGCCGAAAGGCTTTATTTTCATAATTGCATTTATTATATCATAAGTATTTACGGCACCATTTCAGCACAGCCGGGGGAGGAAATCGTGTGCCGGCATAGACGTGCGCGGAGCCGCCTTATGCGTGCGGCAAACCGGCTTTAACGTATAACTTTTTCGGATATGGCAAATACTACGGGGTAGTCTATAATAAATGCAAGCACAGTACAAAGCCTTTCGGCTTTGCTTCATGCATTTATTGTATCGGTGTGAGCGGGGCCGACTACGGCTTGCACTTATGATATAAAAGATAAGGAGTTTTTTAAATGCCTAAAGACAGTCAACCCGACAATAAGAAAGCCAGAAAAGCAAAAGCTGACGGACAGACGCCCATTAGCAAAGAAAATCAAAATCAAAACAGAAACGCAAAGAAGCGTTCCGTAAAAAACAACGATGTATAAATAAGGCTGCCGCGGCAGCCTGTTTTTTTTATCACTATCCGAAAGCCGCATTATTATGCGACGCTTTCAAGCGCGCGTGCTTTAAAAACATCCGGACTGGGCGTCTGCCGCTATGGCGTGTTTATACTGTTACCATCCGCGGCTGCTGCCGCCTCCTCCGGAAGACCCGCCGCCACCGCCAAAGCCTCCTCCGAAGCCACCGCCAAAACCACCGCCGCCAAAGCCGCCGCCCCTGTTTCCGCCGCGTCCGCCAAAAATCCAACTCCAAAAGATTAGCTTAAATAGCAATCTTGTAATCGCTCCTCTTAAAAGGATCCAGTCCGCTGCAAACAATATAATTACCACAATCGGCAATGCCTTATTGGGAGCGTTTTTCTCCTGGGGCGGCGCCTTGGGAATGCTTTGCCCCGAACCGTCAAGTGTGACGCCGTACTCTTGTGCTATCTCATTTGCAAGCACGGTATAGGTGGACAGCACAGCGTTGTCATAGTCACCCCTTTGCAGGTAGGGGATCAAATACTCATCCTGAATGGTCCCCGTTTTAGCGTCGGGCAAGCGGCCTTCAAGACCGTAACCTACTTCTATTCTGGATTTTCTTTCGTCTGTCGCAATTAAAAGCAGAAGCCCGTTATCTGTATCTTTCTGACCTATGCCCCATTGCCTGAACAGCTCGTTTGCATACGCCTCGACAGAATTGCCTTGAAGGCTTTTGGTTATGACCACTACGGCCTGAGCGGTTGTTTTTTCTTCCAATTCTTTTGCTATGGCTTCGGCTTTTTGGATAGCGCCGCCCATGACCCCGGCAAAATCATTGATATAATTGCCTGTGGGCGCAGGGATCACAGCCCTTGCCGCCGCTGCACCAAGTATGCAAAACAAACCTATTAAAATAACGGAAAATATGGACGCTTTTATTTTGGGCATATGCTATTCCTCATATTTAAAAATTAGAATTGAACCTTCGGCACTCCGGTCGCAGACTCTTCCGCCTGGAAATAATCTTTCTGCGCAAACCCGAAAATTGACGCCATCAGTCTGGCCGGAAAGGTTTTAATCATGGTGTTATACGACTGCACAGCATCGTTATAGTCTTTTCTTGCAACCGCAATCCTGTTTTCGGTGCCTGCCAGTTCGTCCTGGAGCGCCCTGAAATTTTGATCCGATTTAAGCGTAGGATATGCCTCGCTGATGGCCAAAAGCCTGCCAAGAGCGCTTGACAGCTCATTATTGGCCTGTGAGGTTTCTGCCACGTTGTTTGCGCCAAGCAGCTTTGAACGGGCATCGGCTATCGCCGTAAAAACTTCCTTTTCCTGAGCGGCGTATCCTTTTACGGTTTCAACCAGATTAGGGATCAGGTCTGCCCTTCTTTGAAGATTATTTTCTACCTGGCTCCATTTGCCATTGATATTTTCGTTTGCGGTAACTAAGGTATTATATTTTCCTGCGAGACTAAACATTATGAACAGCAATACGATTATGACGATTCCAAATATAATCCAGCCGGTTTTTGATCTCTGCATTTTTTTGCATTCCTCTCTGTAATTTAATTTGACACATCTAAAGTATAACCCAGTCTTTACGCATAGTCAAGGGATTATGGGCACGATTGGGGCGGCCTGATAAGTTTAGCCGGCAAAGACTTTGCCATTGCATAAGCCAAAAAACAAATTTTATCAAGCCCCTATATTTTTGCCCTGTATCACGAAAGTATACAATATAAATTAAAACGGGAAAGGATGGTCTGTATGAAAAAAATTTTAGTGGGTCTACTTGTTTTTGTGCTTGCCCTGGGCGCTATGAACGCAGTGTTCGCAGCCGGAAGAAAAGAAATGCCGAGAGCTAAGGCGGCCATACAAAAGACCGAACAGCGTGCACCGAAGATCAATGGCAAAGTCAAGGTCAAGAGAATCGGCAATATGAAAGGCGGGCTTGACAAATGGGTTGGCAATTTGAAGGATGAAAAGCTGACAGATGAGGAAAAAGCCTTAAAATATGAAATTATTGCCCTTAGCCAAAAGCTTACTGACGAAACCGCATCCCTGCGCGCTCAGCTCAAAGAGCAGACTGAGGCAATAAAAACGGCTTTGAAATCAAAGGATATGTCAAAAGAGGACAAGAAAGCGGCTGTCTCCGCAGCAAAGGATAAAATCAAGGCTATCAGAGAACAGATCAAGGCAATAGCACAGCCTGTCAAAGAGGAAATTACGGCAAAGGCAAAACAGCTTCGCACGCTTTTAAAGGCAGACAGGCCAGTACCGTCTCCGCGGCCAACCGCCGTGCCTGCCACAGGCAGTAACATATAAATAAAATAAAAACCTGGCATACATATAGAGGCACGCTTTGCGTGCCTCTATATGTATGCATCGCGGACGATTGGGCATCCCGCCTTTAATTGGCATTGATTTTATCAATGTATTTGCTATAATTAAGCTAAAGTAATAACGGATAAAGGAGGTGGGAGCCATGTCAATAGATCAGCGTGTAGCACAGAGTGGCAATGACCCTGAAAAGGTCGATCAGCTGATAACGGAATATATGCCTTTTATTGCTTCGTGTACAGCCAGGCTGTGCGGCGTGGCGGACCCTTCCGACCGGGATGAATACAGTATTGCGCTGGCGGCATTTGAAGAGGCCATCAGGACATACCATGCGGAAAAAGGAGGATTTTTGGCCTTTGCCAAGCATGTCATACGCCGAAGACTCATAGATTACTGGCGTAAAAACAACCGGCATAACCGTTTGACGTCTATAGAGAGCTTCAGGGACGGAAAAGATGATTTTGAATCGGATTTTTTAAATGATAAGGCAGTTGACGACTACAGAAAGGCCCGCGAACGCGAAAATATCCGTTTGGAGATAGAGCAGTATGCAAAAGAGCTGCAAGCCTGGGGCATAGCCCTTGAAAGTCTGTCCGGCATATCGCCAAAACACACAAAAAGCCGGCAGGATTGCCGTAAAATCATACAGATTTGATCGTTGCCAAGGGTAATACCGATAATTTAAAGACCGCCAAGCAGGAAGGCGTTTCCATGGCTAAAGCGGAGCTGATCAGGCAGGCACTCCAAACCACGCCCGAGGTCACTAAAGAGAATTTGAAGGATAAGCCCATCTTCGTTTTAAAAAAGATCACATCTGCCGATACCCCGCAGAAAACCAAGACCGAAATGGTGAAGCTGATTAAGGAAAATAACGAGAAGATTACAAGAAACAAAGCTGCTGAAATAGACAGGCAAACAAAGCGTACAAACGAAACGGATTCGGGGGAGAAGGCCTCTTTCCGGACCGGTCAGGCTGAGGCGG
>JAKJBW010000051.1 GCA_022706785.1 Bacillota bacterium | reverse complement strand
CCGCCGGTGGAAGTCCATTTATTGAAGCTGTACCCGGAGGCGGGTGTTGCTGTAATAGCAATGGTCGTACCTGCAGTATAATTGCCGCTGCTGCCGGTTGTAATACTGCCACCTGTCTCCGCCGTGATGGTCAGGGTGTAGGTGGGGTCTGGCACTACCATGTTGACGGTTACACTGATACTGGTAGTCAGGGGTACACTGCCGGGATTTATTACCCCCGCCGGAAGGGTTACGGTTCCGCATACGGTGAAGGTCTGCTCGGTAGTTACAGTTGGGTCATAAGAGCAGGCGGCTGCATCCCAGCTCACATCGGCCTGGACGTCTCCATCACTCGTGACCAGGGTCACTTTGGCCGGCAATCCCAGGGCTTCTGCCGTCTTAGCGGCGCCGTTGGCCACGTCGGTGATGGCAGAAGGTGCGGTGATGCTGACCAGGGTCTTATCTGTAGAAACAATAACCGTCGCCGTCCAAACCTGGGGAGCGCCGTTCTGGGCGGTTACGGTATAGGTTACGGGGTTGGTGAAATCCTGCGTTTCTCCCGACAACGGGGAAACGGTCGCATCCTCCGATACGCTGATGGCCGGAGTTAGTGCCGTTACAGTACTTCCAAACGGCATGTAAAATATTACGGTATGTGCCGTGGTATCAATTACCGCATTTCCTGCCTGTCCCGGTACGATAAATGCAGTTATGTCATTTTCATCCTTAGCTATCACTGTAAAGGCATAGGCGGCTATCTTTCCCGTAACCGGGCTGCTGCCAAAACCGGTGTTGATAGAGGTAGAGTCCTGCCCGTCAGTGGCCATGGCATAGAGAATATGGGCGCCCAGAGCAAGGGAAGGCAGGTTAACACCGGCGCTGCCTCCGCCGGGTAAAGCCTTCTGCCACGCGCCGGCCATGGTGTCCAGCTGATGCCATATCTGCTGGACCGGAAGCGGATTATTAGTTGTAGTACTGAAGGAAAAATCCGGAGACGGGTTGGCAGTGACATGGCCCGGCAGAGAGGATATGGTCACCGCAGGGTCAATTTCTTGTACCGCTTGTTCTTCGATTACCGTCACATTTCTGCTGCCATTATTGGCAATATAGATTTTGTTGGTGGCCGGGTTTACCGCTATTGCCGCGGGATGTATTCCAGCCGCGATACTGCCCGTTGCTGTGTCCGCCCTGGCGGGCATCGGATGCAGCGGCAGCGCCGCCAGCATGATTACGGCGGCGAGGCACAGGCTTAGCCAGCGTATTTTCTTTTTGGTAACCAGCTGGTTTTTGTCAGACATTATATAATCAGCTCCTTTTTAAAAATAGGGAAGCAGGGGTGCGTTCTTTTTGCTTCCTATTGCGCCTTAATTGCGATACTTTGGTTGATTCCTGTTATGCAAGCAATACAGCAAGCTTGAATGAATCAGCAGCTTATTCAATATCGATATGAATGGAATTCATCAGGTTCCCCCTTTTATTCCCCCAGGTTGAACAGTATGCTGTCCCCCCTTTTCATAGGCATACAGCATCAGGCTGTCGCTCCAGCGGATGCAGTCACTTTTTTTCTCATTCTTATCAACTTTTTTGAAACCTCCTTTGTTCCGGTTTTATAAGCGGCAAAAGATCGCTCGATATTATTTTAATTATAAATAAACTTTGCCTGCCTATGTTCTCCGGTTCTACAAGAGGACGGTTTTCGCCGACAAGAGGCAAAAAAACCATTTGTAGAGTAAATTATGCATGTTGTCGGTTCTATATTGAAAAACAAGGAACGATAAGGTAAAATGAAAGATTAAGGAAAATGCTACATTCTGAGCATGCATCGGCGGAAGGAGGAAGCTTTGATGAAAATAGCCGTCTGCGAGGACGAAAAAGCTTATCTTGACTACCTTTGCCGGATGCTCTCGGAGCTGACCTGCGAAAACCGCTTTGATATAGACATCGTCCTAGCCTCTTCCACACAGGAAGAGCTAGAGCGGTTTTTAAAGACGGATACGGCGGACGTTTAGCTTCTGGATATCAACCTCAAATCCGGCACGGAGGGCTACGAGATAGCTCTGAAGATTAAAAAAGATCAGCCCGGAGCGTATATTGTCTTCATCAGCGAAAACCTCGGCATGGTGTTCCAATCCTTCAAGGCGCATCCTTTTGATTTTCTGCCAAAGCCGGTATTAAAAAACGTTCTTGTCAACCTTTTAATAGATATTGAGCGGCATATGGCCGCACAAAAAAAAGAGACTGAGCGGGACGACACAAAGCGGTACATCACCGTCCGTTCGGCGGCAAAAAACTACCGTGTGAAAAAAGATGATATCGTCATGATCGAAAAGTTCAGGGAAAAGGCCTTCGTCTACACCACAAGTGCCAAGATCGCTTGCAATACTACACTAGATGATTTCGAAAAAATGCTTGCTGACGTAAAAACAGTGGTGCGCTGCCACAAGAGCTTTATCGTCAACAAGAACTACATTACGCAGGAAGATCCCATACAGATGAAGCTCATCCTTGAGGGTGGCCTTAGCTGCTATGTCAGCCGCAATTACAGGAAGAGGGTGTTCGAATGAGTCTTGGGGAGGGTATGCTCGTTTCCTTTGTGCCCGTTGTCTGCGAGCTCGTCATCCTACAGGAGCTTTATATCGCCATGTTCAGGGAAAAGGTATCTGTAAAGAGAAGAATTGCAGGCCTCCTCCTTGTATTTATTGTGCAGTATCCGAACGTCTTCCTGACCGATTATTTTGAGTTCTTTGAACCATTCAAAATCGTCCGGAGCGCGCTGGGCTTCATAATTTATGCCCTGTCGCTGAAGATTGTTTTCCGAAGCGGTTTTTTGTCGCGCTGCCTGCCTACCGCCGCGGTGTTTTCCTTTATATCCATCACTATTGAGGGTGTGCTTTGGTATTTAGCCGGCGTTGCCGGGCTTGAACCGATGGTGATCCGTTATACCACATGGCAGGTGCTGATATTTCAGGTCATATTGTTCTCTTTGGAATTCGCGGTCACTCGCCTCATTAAAAGGCTTTATATTACCTGAAAAGGGTTATACTACCAAAGAGGGCGGAGGCGGCATCGGGCTGTTTATCGCGGAAACGCTTCTGCAGAAATATGCCGCTTCCTCGCTCAACACCTTCGCCGATGATGAGAGGTTTGTTCAAGAGTTTAACGTGATGTGAGATAAAGGATATTATCCACGTGTGCCGCCTCGAGGCTGATTAAGAACCCGTGTAAATGGCAATAATCCTCCATATAAAACAAAATGGAGGTTATCCAAATGAGAAAGCAAAAAAATATTCTTACAGACAAGGAAATGGAATTGGTGAGCCTATTAATGCAGGACTGCCAAAGCACGGGTGACATTCAGACGAAGCTGAAACGCCTCTTTGCGGGAACAATTGAGCAGATGCTGGAAGCTGAAATGGAGGAGCATTTAGGATACGAAAAACATAGCATCGAAGGAAACAACACAGGGAATTCCCGCAATGGGTATAACCGCAAGACCATCATCAGTGATTACGGAGAGAGTGAGATTGCTGTACCTCGCGACCGCAAAGGAGAATTTGAGCCGAAAATCCTCGAAAAAAGGCAGACACGGACGGATGAAATCGAACATAAAATTATGGCAATGTATGCAAAGGGAATGAGCCAACGCGACATCGAGGATAATCTACGGGAGATTTACGGAGCAGAGATATCGCAGACGTTGATTTCCAAGATAACGGATAAAATCCTCCCGGAAGTGAACGAGTGGCAGAATCGGCCGCTGGAATCGATTTACCCGATCATCTACTTTGACGGGATCGTATTCAAAAGCCGCAAGGACAGTCAGATCATCAACAAATGCGTCTACACAGTGCTGGGCATTGATATGAACGGGCA
>JAKJBW010000036.1 GCA_022706785.1 Bacillota bacterium | reverse complement strand
CCGCCGATACGCTTGCCGCTATTGACAATCTGTTCGACAAACCGCTGTGTGAGTTGTGGACAGACAAGATGCGCGCTCTGATGCCCAGACTGACGGCAAACACATTTATCAGCCTCGGGGTCAAGACAGATCTGTCGGCGCTGCCGGAATCCCTGATTTTTAATCTTAAAGCACCGTTTGAATACGCCGGCCAAAAGTATGACGCAATAGGCTTTCAGCAATACAGCGCATATGAAGGATATGCGCCAGAGGGCTGCACCCCGATGACGGTTATTCTGATAGGGGATACGTATGATTATTGGAAGGCGCAGAAGGACAGCGGGCAGTATGAGGCCGAAAAGCAGAAGCTGGCAGACGCGGTAATCGGTCTGCTTTCGGAAAGGCTTCCGCAAATCAGAGATAAAATAGCCGTTGTGGATGTCGCCACGCCTCTGACCTACGAGAGATACTGCGGGAGCTGTCACGGCTCATGGATGACGCTGACCGTCAAGGGCGAGAAAATGACGGCCTACCCTTCTGTTTCAGAGAGCATAGCAAACCTGTACTTCGCGGGTCAGCGGATCCAGCCGCCCGGCGGACTGCCTGTCGCCTGTGATACCGGGCGAAAGGCGGCACAATACCTTTGCCGAGATGCCAGGGTAGTGTTCCAGGGCGAAATGGCAAGCCAACCGTGAAGAGCCCGGTCCGGGATAAGATTTGCAAATCATGAGTCGGCATTAAAATATCCGGGGCATAAAAATAGGTTAGAGGCAAAATTACAAAAAAACAAGAAAAGGAGTGGGGTAGTCAGCTATGGCCCCATTCCTTTTTCGCTTTTGCAAGATGAAAATTTTTCTGCTAATACCGCTATTGACGGCATAAACATAACAGTGTACAATAACAATTAGAAGAATATGACCAGAAAAAATTAAGGTTTGGCTGCAAGGGCGCCGGCAATGCCATGCGCCGAACGGACCGGGCTAAAGCAATGTTGGATTTTCGCAAAGGTAAGTGATGTCAAAGTACAAAATAAAAGGAGGAGTCAATGATGAAGTGTAAGGATTTAAGCGTTGTGAATTTAAACATCACCGAGGATCATTACGAATACAAAGCGCCTTTCAGGATTTGCGATAAGGGTGTTTGTATTGATGTTGACCTGGAGCGGATTGAGGACAGCAGAATTCTGGAAGAAATCAAAAAAAGCTTTTCCATTGATGAACCCATACCCGAAATGAAAAAAATCCTTATGGAAAAAATCATAGAGGCATCCAAGCTGGAATCTAAGATATTTGAGGGGGAGAATTGCTGTAAGCCTGATACGGACGTGGCAGCGGACAGGGATATCGACGCGCTCAGCATGTCATAAGCTGCTTACATACGAGGTGGGAAGGGTGCATTATAACATAACAAAGAGAAAAAACAGGTGTTTAACGACCAAGTTGAATGCCTAAAGGGCGGGTCGCGTTCTTATTGATAAGAAACCGGACATGGCAAAAATCAAAGGGTATATGAGGGATTTTGCGTAAACAGTGTCCGTCTTGCCCTGCAAAAAATATCTGCTTTTAGAGTCATTTTACTATAGAACAAATTTCAGGGTGTGTCTTTGATATGTAATATCAAAGACACACCCTGTTTGATTTTTTTGTCTGAAACATGTTTATTAGATTTGCGCCTCATCGTTTTTACCAATTTTAATTTCCGACATCAGCATCCCCGAAAAAATCAGCGCACAACCGATGATCACATTGGTTTGCAGGGTTTCGGTAATCCCCTGGGAATTGGGGATCACAAGCGCAAACAGTGCGCCGAACACGGGCTCCGCTGTCAGAATCAATGCGGTGCGGGTGGGGGAGGTATACTTCTGGACAATGGTCTGACCGGCAAAGGCAAGCGCCGTGCCAAAAACACCGGTAATGAGCAGGGTTACGACAACCGTAGCATTAAGCCCGAATGCTGTGGGGGCCGCCGCCCACACAGCCGTATTAAACACAGCCGCAAACAAAATCTGCAAAACGGCAATCAAGGCTGCATCCTCGTGGGCGGTGTATTTATCAATGAAAATGATCTGAAAGGTAAAACAAAAGGCGCAGATAAGCGTCAGCAGATCCCCGACGTTGAAATTAAACTGCAAGCCGCCGGAGAGAAAAAACAGCCCTGCAAACGATAAGAATACACCCATAACGGCAAACAGGTTGGGGCGTTTTTTCAGCAGCAGCGCCGACACCGCCGGCACCATAACGACATTCATGCCGGTGATAAACGCGGAGTTGGAAGCGGTGGTGAAATACAGTCCGCTTACCTGAAGCGCCATACCGCCAAAAAGCATGAGCCCAATCACAAGCCCATGCCACATTACCCGCCTGTTTATATGTTTGAATGATTTATGAAAAACAATAATCAGCAATACAGCCGCAATCCAAAACCTCAGAGAAAGATAGATGAATGAAGGCATATGATCCAGTACATTTTTCATCAGGGTAAAGGACGCGCCCCATATTGCTGCTATAATCAAAAGTAAAATATCTGCCCCCAGTTGTTTTGACATATCCTACAGCACCTTATGTAAGAAAGCTTTTGTTCTTTCATGCCTTGGGTTTGCAAAGATTTCCGACGGCGTATTTTCTTCCAGTATCTCACCCTTATCCATAAATACCACCCTATGCGCCACTTCCTTGGCAAACCCCATTTCGTGGGTGACGACAATCATGGTCATGCCTTCCGCCGCCAGTTCCTTCATGACGCTGAGCACCTCTCCCACAAGCTCCGGATCAAGCGCGGAGGTGGGCTCGTCAAACAGCATGATTTTAGGCTGCATGGCCAGCGCCCTTGCGATGGCGACTCTCTGCTGCTGCCCGCCCGAAAGTCTTGAAGGGTATTCGTCCTTTTTGTCCTCAAGGCCTACCTTCTGCAAAAGCTTCAGGCCAATAGCAGCCGCTTGCGCCTTAGGCATCTTTTTTACCGTCATGGGCGAGATAATGACATTTTCAAGCACCGTCATGTGCGGAAACAGATTAAAGCGCTGGAATACCATGCCCAGCTTTGTGCAAATTTCCGCCGCTTTTTTATGGTTTACTTTACTGTACGCCTCGCCGGGGACTTTATCCTCTATCAATTCATTTTCAATATACACCTTGCCGCTGGTGACGCTTTCCAGCTGGTTTAAACACCTTAAAAGCGTGCTTTTTCCCGACCCGCTCGGGCCGATGATGCACACCACTTCGCCCTCACGGACAGCAAAGTCAATGCCGTTTAGCACCTGCAGGTGTCCGAACGCCTTGCAGACCTTTTCAACCTTTATCATTCGTAACACCCTCCTTATTCGTAGACAGAATATCGCTTCTCAAGCTTTTCAAATATTACGGTAAATATCGTTGTCAGGATCAAATACATTGCGGCACAGGGCAGGTAGATGACCGCGTTGCCCGTCCTGTTGGCAATTTGGGTGGTCACGCGCAAAAGCTCTGTCATGCCTATGGAGGAAACAAGCGCGGAATCCTTGAGCAGCATAATAAACTCATTTCCCACAGGCGGGATTAACCGTCTGTAGGACTGCGGGATGATAACCTTCTTCATGGCTTGTCCGTAGCTCATGCCCAACGCTTTTGCGGCCTCCATCTGGCCTTTGTCGATGGACTGTATAGCCGCCCGCAGGATTTCAGCCATATATGCCGCGGAATTCAGGCTGAGCGCAATCAATGCCGACGGGAAATCCAACAGCTTTAAAGGCGGGGTGAAAAACATGGGGAAAGCAAAGTAAATAAAAAATATCTGCAACAGCAGCGGCGTTCCCCGAAACAACCATATGTAAAACCAACAGCACGAATTGACGACTTTGTTTTTAGACAACCTGCCCAGCGCCAGAAAAAGACCCAAAATCATGCCGAAGATAATGGAAATAACGGTCAGTTCCAGTGTGAGGACACTGCCCTTCAGCAGCGCAGGCATAGCGTTCATGATTTGCTCAAGCTTCACGGTCCCAACTCCTCGTTAAATAAACAAACTTTAGGACGAGTCTTTAACGCAGCATATATCCCGGCAAAACCCGTCCTAAAGTCAACGCTTTATCTTATCGCTTATGTACCCGGGCGGCTACTGGATATTTGAGACCATATCCTCTCCGAACCACTTCTGGGAGATTTCCTTTAGCTTGCCTTCGGCCTTCAGAGTGTTAATTGCAGTCTGAACATTGTCGCGCAGTATTGTGCTCTCTTCATCTTTTCTAAAGCATATGCCGATAGGCTCGTTGGTGAGCCTGCCGCCCGTTACCTTGAAGATGGAGGACTCCTGGGCTTCATAATATCTTGCCACAACCTCGTCCACAATGATCGCGTCGATTCTGCCAACCTTTAAATCGGCAAAGGGCTGAATGATCTGCTCATATTTCTTTAAATTAAAGGTTGTTTCCTTCAGGAATTTTTCGGCGGATTCGTCCGCGGTTGTTCCCACCTGAACGCCGACATTTTTGCCTGCCAAATCTTTTTCGGACTTAATTGACGTGTTGTTCTTGCCGACGACAATCACCTGGGCATTGGCAATGTAAGGGTCTGTAAAAGCATACTCAGCAAGCCTTTCTTCGTTGATGCTTACAGAGGAAATGATGCAGTCATACTTCTGAGATTTCAGTCCGGTAAAAATCCCGTCCCACTGGATAGATACAAATTCAACCTTCCTGTTCAGCTTTTCACCGATCGCGTTTGCCAGGTCAACATCGAAGCCCACGGTATCGCCTTTTTCATCCTTGAACTCCATGGGCGGATACACATCGTCCACGCCGATTTTTAATACCGGACCCGAACCCGAACCCGATTTGGCAGTACCCGGCGCTTCGGTTGACGTCTGTCCGCCGCAGCCGCTAAGCAGCATGACCAGCGCCACGGTTAACATGATAAGGCCAGAGAATCCTTTTCTTTTTGACATAAACATGACACGCTCCTCCTTGTTTTTTCCTTGGTATTTTGTATATCCTGCCTTGTGGTTTCCGCCAAATACCAAGCCCTCTTCAACATTTTACAGCAAAAACCGCAGCTATGCAAGATAATCTGTTCAGTTTCAAAATAAAATTATCGGCAGGCGCGCTGTAGCCTTGTTGCTCTCCTTTCATGCGGCGAAACAATTACTGGCTGTTCAGCTTTTTGAAGATGGCATCCTTAATGCTGTTGCTGACATGGAGGGTATTAACGCCTTCGTTGATTAATGCCTTGCGGATATACTCAATTTCGGCCGTTGTCAGCAGCACCATCATGCCCCTGTGCGTGTTGGGTGTGTCTTGGGCTATGGTGTCTATTGCCTGCTTAGTGCTTTGGATGCTGCTAAAATAGTACACCTTAAGGGCTTTGTCATATTGCGCGCCGTTCCTTTTATAGATATCCGCGATAGCTTTTTCGTCAATGCCTGTTATCTTGGCGATATCTGCGGTTGTATACTTGCCGAAGCAGTCGATATAAAAGCTGTCCGGCCTTTTTCCCGAAACCCTTACAATGAAATTGGATTCATACATACGCTTTTCCCTCCACCCGCTAATATACTGAGCGCCGCCGTCTTTGTCCGGCTGCGACAGATAAATCATCTCTACCATTATATGAAAGAAATGAGGATATGTTTTCTTTCCCTATCGTACCAAAGATGATGTGAAAATACCATAGTTTTTATGATTTATTTTAGAAGGCATTATTCATTCCGGCGCTTTGAAATATGGCATGGTCCTGTCGCAAACCGTAAAAAAGCTTTTGACCGGCAATAAAGGCTATACCCGGCCAAGGCGCCCACAGTGTTCAGTAACAGGTCGTCGACTTCGCTTACGCCTGTGCCAAATATATATTAGACCTGTCCGCTAACCCCGACACGGCGGCAAAATCGGTCTTTTCCCTGCCGGGCGATACAGCCAGAACCCGCCAATACACAAAGTATTGGCAGAACCTTCCTGTACCACCCGGCGGAAAAAATCCTCGATTATCCGCTCGCGCCTGGATTAGCGGACAGGTCTATTGCATAAGCTCAATGGCAAAGGACAGCAAAAATCCGGCCGATACTGTCTGAAAGAGGCCGGTTTTTCTGCTTATCAGCGGAGCAAATATACCAAGTGGCATAAACCAGATAATATTGCCCGCAAACAAATATATGAATTGCCAAAATTGGCGTTTTTGCAGCAGCTTTATTAAATTTAAAAACGGGACTAAATTTAAAGTACCGTTCTCAAATAATGCCATATCACCGAAGCTGCTTCGGAATACAGTAATTTTCAGCAGTATGGCCAGGTACGCCGCAAAAACTAAAATAAAGAGGATTTTCTTCATTTTACCGCTCTATGGACTGAAAGATTATACCGTTGCCATCTTTGCGGAATGCTGGTGTAAAAGTTGCGATGATTTTCAAAATAATACTTGGCCTGCACATCCGCATCCGATCCTATCAGCCTCTCTATCTGCGGCGCGGCATCGGTTGACAGGGTAAGGGCGTAGTCAACGCTGGTGCGCTCACCGTTTAGATACATGTCTGCCTGGCTCTTGGCAATGAAATAATCCATAGGCACAAGGTTAAGCAGTAAATAATAGGTAAGGCCTACGCAGCAATACACCGCCAGGATATTAAACTTTGGCTTGAATATATAGAAGAAGGTGATAAGCAGCCCGATACACTCAAAAATCAAAAAGCCGAATACTAAAAACCGCATTCTTGTCAGCCCGTCGTCTGCATTGTAAAGCCACATCCTGTAAAACGAAGACGCCAGCAGTACAATGGTCGCAAAGCATAAATAACCGCAAAGATATTTTGTCAGCTTGTGCCAGGAACGTGTTTTTTCTTTTGTCAGATACACGGTTAATAAAATCATGAAGATATTTACGCCTGTCAAAAACAAAAGCTCAAAAAATCCGCGTCTTGCATAGTCTGTATAGCTGAGCCCGAAGGGCAGCTGCACTACGGCGAAGAGATATTTAAACTGGATTACCATAAAGACAGTGTATAGTGCAAGCACTGATGTGAGCAAAGAATTCAGGATGATAAGATCGCCCTGTCTGGCTGGTTTTCCGGGCGTTTCGGCACGCTTGCCGAGGTGAGCCGAATACAGCCCAAATAGATATAATCCTACCGCTGCGCCGTAAACCAGCTTCCAGGCGACATTGAAGCTGATCGCATGTGACAGCGCCTCAATCATATTAGAAACGCCTTCGCCAAAGATCATGTCCGCAAAGGACAAAATGACGGTCAGGACAATGATCGCAGGTATTGTAACGGCAAGCGCTGTCAGTATGCGTTTTACAAGGGCCGCCTTTTCCTTATTTGCCTCCGCCGCCCATTTAAACGGCAAATCGAAATACGCTACAGGCTCGGCAACGCTTTGTAAAATATTTTTCAGGAACTTTGCCGTGGTATCGAATAGGTTAAAGTCCAAAAACATCACGCTGTACAAGATAATGCCGATAATCACATTCGGTACGCGCCAAATAGAATTTCCGCTGATAAATGAATTCAGCGACAGTATAAATATCGGGATAAAAAGCCACAGCCTTTTTTTGTCGGGTACAATAAACGCCAGGCAAACAAATTGCAGTATGGCAAAAACCGGCACGCTGATTCCGGCATTTTCCGGCAAAACAAGATAGGCAAACCCCATTGCCGATACCAATGCGTATATGAGCAGCTTGAGCTTAGCAGTATGTGCCATAACAGGCGCCTCCCTTTTGCTGAAAAGATTAAACTTAACAGTTGTCAAAACCAACACAATTGCAATGGCTGTACCTGCCATGGAACCTAAAAAACCAACAAAATAAACTTCAAGCCATTTTCCAAAGGAGCCGTAAAGAAGCGTTCCTAGCTGTATTATCCATATAACGACCTCGATGCCTATCAGTACGAAAAGGCCTGTAAAACCTGTTATAAAAAGATTTTTGATTTTGTCTGTCATCAGGAACATTAAAACAATAATACCGAAAGCGACACCGATAAAATAGTAGGCGGAATCGTCGAAACGGGGATTCTCATACATGACAAAGCATATTATTTTCTGCAGCGCACAAAGGACTATGCCAAGCCATAGGCCCTTTTTCAAATACTTTCTGTTATCATCCATTTTGCTCACTCCTAAATTCCAAAATATCTGCCGGCTGGCAGGAAAGCACCTTGCAGATTTCTTCCAGGGTTGAAAAACGAATGGCCTTTGCCTTGTTATTCTTAAGTATGGACAGGTTGGCGGGCGTTATATTTACCTTTTCGGCAAGCTCCATAAGGCCTATTTTCCGCTTTGCCATCATCACATCTAAATTCACTACTATTGGCATATTTTACACCGTCCAATCGTGTTCATCTTTGTAGTATACCGCTTGTTTGAAAATATCCTTGAGTGTGAGACAAACCAGTGTGCCCACAGAAAAAACCAATACAATGACAACTGTCGCATAGCTGAACAGTAAAAAGCATTTTACCGTATAAATTGCGGCGATCAGGGCACACGCGACCGCCATCCTGCGAAAACATCTGATATTCTTCTCAACGAATGGGTTGTTGCTTAGCAATGTCTGAAACATCTGCTTAAGGTTGAAAAGAATATATACGGCGCCGGCACCCGATGAAAATAAAATTATTGCAGTGATGTAATACGCAAAGCTGCTGTCCTCTCTGTTTAACAGAAAGCTTAAGCGTGTAGACAGCCATGGTACAGCAAAAAGACAGAGGATCCCTCCGTAAAACATAACATCAACAAGTATTTTGGCTGCGTAGTGGGTTATGGTGTTTTTATACATAAAATCACTCTCCTTGTTTTGTATTTTAGCACGGCTGAAAATAAATGTCAATAATTATTTATCGAACATCAATAAATAATTATTGATGTTAAGAGTGAAAACGTGATTGCAGCATTCTTGCGGACAAACGCCGGGGGTATGCGGTTGCATAGCAAAACTGCCAACATTCTTATTTTTTATTTGGAAACGGCAATTTTGAAGAACAAATTAAGAAAGAAAAAATAACAGATAAGAATACAAAAAGAAACGACAACTTTCTTTCGAAAATTGTCGTTTCTTTTTGGTGGAGGAGGATGGATTCGAACCATCGAAGTCGTAGACAACAGATTTACAGTCTGCCCCCTTTGGCCGCTCGGGAACTCCTCCATATTGGAGCTGGTGATGGGACTCGAACCCGCAACCTGCTGATTACAAATCAGCTGCTCTGCCAATTGAGCTACACCAGCTTATTGTTAACCGGACTGCATTTGCCCCAAATTGGCGAGGCCGCAAGCAGGATCGCGCTAATCCGAAAATGCCGCAAGTAATTGCCGCAATACATGTTTTAATCGCAGCTTTAATAATATAGCATATATTTTTATAGGTGTCAATACAAAAAAATATAAATTTTGATTGGTTTTTCATAGCTCCCGCGTTTCAATTTGCCAGCAAATATTTTCATGTTTGGTTTCACGGTGATGTGCGACCGTTTTTTTTGTAGTATGGATCGGCTAAGGATTTTCCGCCCCTGAATTGATGGCGCCGCAGTTCGTACAAGCACAACCCCTTAAATATCTACATAATATATGGTTGTGGGGCTACCGGTAAGCCGTTGCGTCTGAGCGCCCCGCGTGTTTCGGGGATATATGCCGTAAGCGAATAGCGGAATCCTTAACCAAGCCAATAACAGGTACCAGAGGCGTCTAAGGCTCACGGTAGACGCAGGGAGCACAAACCCAGTGGGCAGAAAGGTTAATGATAATAACGATGATAAAACATAGAAGCTTTGCGGTAATAGGCGGTGATTTAAGGCAGGTGCGCCTGGCCGATATGCTGGCTGACGAGGGGTATAGCGTGAAGGTGTACGGATTTAATAATAACGTGGATTTTCAAAATGCACTTGTTTCGAACAGTCTTGCCGAAGCGATGGAGGACGCAGATATTGTCGTATTGCCGCTGCCTATGACTTTTGACGGTGACCATATCAATACACCCTTGTTTGACGGCAAAATAGATGTCAACAGCCTTTTGCAGGCGCTTGGCAAGAATCAGCTTTTGCTTGCGGGAATGATCGACCAAAAGACCATGAAGCTGATTGAAATTTATAATGTCTATGCTATTGACTATTTTCAGCGTGAAGAACTTACAGTGTTAAACGCAGTCCCTACGGCGGAAGGGGCGATTGAAATAACAATGCGTGAATTGCCTACCACACTCCATGGCAGCCGTTGCCTGATACTGGGGTTCGGGAGAGTGAGTAAGGTGCTGGCCAAGATGCTGGCAGGAATAGGCGCAGAGGTCACTGTAGCGGCACGCAGGCATGATGCGCTCGCATGGGCTGACGTATATGGATATAAGGGAGCTCAAACAGACGATTTGTCGCTTTATATTTCGGAATTCGATGTGATTTTTAATACGGTGCCGTCCAAAATACTGACGCGTGATATCCTTGAAAACGTACATAAGGATGCCCTGATTTTAGATTTGGCCTCCAAGCCTGGCGGGGTAGACTTTATTTTGGATAAGGAAATACTGCCTGGATCTTTGGTTTATGTCGGCATAAGCGTTCTGCTTTTAAATATATACCGAAAAGGTTTTGGCCGGAGCATTGTCGAGCGGTGTTCCTGCTCTTGACATCGACGGTAAAATGTGATAATTTTGTGCTATTTCTCTAAAATATTTTCAAAACAGGCTTGCTTTTTAGACTTTATTCATGTATAATGATGTCATCACAGTAGCTCAGGGGGGGAAAATGTTGTCTTTGCCGGCCGGGCGCCCAGCATGCGGCCTGACGGTGCGTATGTATGTCGTCAGTGAAGCTTCGGTGCCGGATGTTGGTTGAGGCGGGGTTGATCTCACCGTTGCTGTTGTTTATAAAATAAACTTGCAATAGAAATTTTTCTTCGCAGTACCGTACTGTGAAGAAAAGTTTTATGGGCCTGACAGCTTTATGGGACATATAAAAATCCGCTTGCATATTTGCTCAGAATACAGACAGCTATGATACCTGCAGACCGATTCTCTTCAGGCAAGGAGCTGTTTTTTTGCGCTCAAAACAGGGATTTTCCCAAGCTTGCCGTTTCTTTCTGTTTGCCACTACAGGCTAATACCAAAGAGCATTTTTTTCACTGCCGATGCGAAATCCGCGAAAAAATCACGCCCTAGAGAACACTTTTTTAATCACTTTAATCCCATGCGTTATATGCAGTCTACCCGTTAAGCGCTTTCCGATATGGCCACACCGTTTGCGGGCTGGCCGCATATTGGCTTGAATTCAGCTTTGTTACCGGACAGTCCGCATCTATGTTGCTTTTAAGGCTGCATCACAGGGAGCAAATGACGTTATACTTGATGCCTCAAAAAAACAAGGAGGAGTCACTTTTATGAAAAAAAGGTTTTTGGTAATCAGCATCATGATAGCAATGCTGCTATCGGTACTCGGCTTTAGCTTTACACCCAATCTGGAGACTACAGTCAGCGCAGACCCGGTATTTCCGCTTAAGATAAGCGCCAATAACAGGTATTTGACAGATTGGAACAATGCCCCGTTCTATATCGAGATGGACACGGCGTGGCAGATTTCAGGGCAAAATTGGAATGCTGCATATGTCACAAACTATCTCAATAACCGTCAGACAAAAGGGATTAACGCCATTTTGGTCGTTGGCACCCTGTGGGGACCTCTCAGTACCGATGGCATGTCGGTTAAGTATCCGTATTGCACCCCGGTCAACATGAATACCCCGAATGAGACTTTTTTTGCCAATCTGGATCAGATCATTGACGCGGCTGCCGACAGAGGGATGGTGGTTTTCCTAAACGCGCTCAACTGGCAGGGCGGATATGACAGCTACCTCACCACAGGCAATGCCAGGGCAGTCGGCCAGTACCTGGGAAACCGTTACAAGAACAAGGATAATATCATCTGGGTTCACGGCGGAGACACTAAGACATACGACCAGGACTCAATCGATGCTTCCAGAACCATATACTCGCTGGTAGCACAGGGAATAGAAGATAATGACACAGTTAAGCCCAAGCTGCATACATACCACCTGGGCTCGCATTATTCCACCTCGGAATTTTTCCCGAACGCAGCCTGGATAGATTTCAACATGTATCAGACCTTCGCCGCGTCACAAACCCCTGATCCGAATGGCGGCTTTGCCCCGCAGGCTTACACCATAGCCCTCGACGACTATTGGAATCACAGCTCAAAGCCTACATTCTTTGTGGAACCCTGCTACGAGGCAAACACTACCCAAGGCACCCTGGTAACGCCATATCATGTTCGTCAGGCTACAGGCTGGGGCATATTGTCGGGCAGCGCCGGCATGGGCTATGGGCATATGGATGTCTGGCCGATGCAGTCGAATGTTATGACCTATGCCAATGCGCCGGGCGTACAGCACTATGTGAATATCATGAATATGATAACAGCGCGCGCATGGCAAAAGCTGGTGCCCGACCGGAATGCCGCGGGCACACGCTCACTTGTCACCGCGGGCGGCGGAACCTGGAATACCGCAAGCTACGCGACCGCTGCAATTGCCAACGACGACAGCTTTGGACTTGTGTATATGCCGAATTCCAGAGCGGTGACTGTTGATAAGAGTGAGTTTTCCGGCCCTGTAACCATCAAGCAGTTTGACCCCACCAACAACACAACCACTACCGTAGTGAGTAATTCCCCCAATACAGGCACTTATCCGGTCCCCGCGCCCGGCAACAACAGCGCAGGCCAGTCCGACTGGTTCCTGATTCTTGAGGCGGGTACTGCCCCGACCTCAACGCCTGCGGTCAGCGATATCGTATGGAATTTCAACACAGACGGGAATCTGGAAGGCTGGACAAAGAAGAATGACATCAGCACCTTTGCCGTAAGCGGCGGATACCTGAACGGAACCGTCACAGGTACCAATCCGTATATGTGGTCTCCCGATAATGTGGGTGGCAATCTTTCGGTGTATAAGAGCATCAAGATCAGGATGAAGAACAGCACGGCCAGCACGGTAGGCAAGCTCATGTTCATCACAACGGCGGATCCCGCTTGGGAAGCCGTAAATAAGTATATTGAGTTTCCGATTAACGCCAATGATCCGAATTACACAGAATACGCAATACCCATGTCGAGTCTGGCTGCCTGGACGGGGACGCTAAAGCAATGGCGCATAGACCCGAATAACGATGTAGCGAGCGGCACGTTCAGCATAGATTATGCCAAGATCACAGACGAAGTCGTGGCAGCGCCAACGGCGACTCCGGCCCCCACGGCAACCCCAGCTCCGACCCAAACGCCGCCGCCGTCGGGCGATGAGATAGCATGGAACTTCAACACAGCCGGGGATCTGGAAGGCTGGACAAAGCAGAACCACATCAGCACCTTTGCCGTAAGCGGCGGGAATCTGAACGGAACCATCACAGGCACAAACCCGTATATGTGGTCTCCCGACAATGTGGGCGCTGATCTTTCAGTGTATCGGACTATCAAGATCAAAATGAAGAACAGCACGGCCAGCACGGTAGGCAAGATACTGTTCACTACAGTAGCGGATCCCGCTTGGGAAGGCGTTAATAAGCACATAGAGTTCCCCATTAACGCCAATGACGCGAATTACACGGAATACACCATAGACATGTCGGTCCTGCCTGCCTGGACGGGGACTTTAAAGCAGTGGCGGATAGACCCGAGCAACGACGTGGCGAGCGGCACATTCAGCATAGATTATGCCAAGCTCGTAGGCACATCCGGACCGACTCCGGTGGAATGGAGCTTTAACACAGCCGGGAATCTGGAAGGCTGGACAAAGCAGAACCACATCAGCACCTTTGCCGTAAGCGGCGGGAATCTGAACGGAACCATCACAGGCACAAACCCGTATATGTGGTCTCCCGACAATGTAGGCGTCAATCTTTCGGTGTATAGCACCATAAAGGTTAAAATGAAGAACAGCACAGCCAGCACGGTAGGAAAGATATTGTTCACTACCGTAGCGGATCCCGCTTGGGAGGGCGTCAATAAGCACATAGAGTTCCCCATTAACGCCAATGACGCGAATTACACGGAATACACAATTAATATGTCAACGCTGCCTGCCTGGACGGGGACGTTAAAGCAGTGGAGACTAGACCCGAGCAACGATGTGGCGAGCGGCACGTTCAGCATAGATTATATGAAGATCGAATAGGTGTATTCAGGCCAATACTTACCCTTTCGCCAGGTAGCGGTCAGATTTTAAACTCGGATTTTGAGACAGGCGCGTTTTCGCCAAGAACATATGACGATCTATTTATCTTATCAGTCACTTATACGCATGCCGGAACATATTCTGTCAGTCCGGTGCGTGCAAATACATGGGGCTGTTTGGGTCAGATGGTTTTTCGGTAGCGCCGGGCACGCTACACGCTGGACGTTATGGATACGTCCAGCGTGTTAGCCTTTTATATGGTATTGTGCCTCAACGGGGCCAGCCGGTCGAAAGGCCGCCCCTATTGAAGCAATATATAGATTTAAGGAGGAGTCACTTTATGAAGAAAAGGTTTTTGGCACTCAGTCTTGTGGCGGTATTTCTGGTATCGGTAATGGGGCTTATCCCCGTTATCCAACCGGAAAAGACGGCAAGCGCAGACCCGGTATTTCCGCTTAAGGTGAGCTCAAATGACAGGTACTTAGTAGACCAGAACAATGACCCGTTCTACATCAAGATGGACACGGCATGGCAGATTTCAGGGCAGAATTGGAATGCTGCATATGTCACAAACTATCTCAATGACCGTCAGGCAAAAGGGTTTAACGCCATTTTGGTCGTTGGCACCCTTTGGAATCCGATTTATACTACCGCAGGCCCGGTTCAGTATCCGTACAACAACCCGCCGAACATGAGCACACCGCGAGAAGCCTATTTTGCCAATCTGGATCAGATTATTGACGCATGTGCCAGCAGGGGCATAGTGGTTTTCCTAAACGCGCTCAATTGGCAGGGCGGGTACGACGGAACATATGAAGGAGGCGGCGGGCCGAATGACCATCTCACCGAAGCCAATGCCAGGGCAGCCGGCCAGTACTTAGGCAACCGCTACAAAAATAAGAACAACATCATCTGGGTTCACGGCGGGGATACTAAGGGAGATGACCAGACATCAATCGATAATTCCAGAACCATATACGCGCTGGTAGCACAGGGAATAGAAGATAATGACACAGTTAAGCCCAAGCTGCATACCTACCATATAGGCTGGAGGTATTCCACCTCGGACTTTTTCCCGAACGCAGCCTGGATAGATTTCAACATGTATCAGACCTTCACCGCGGCGCAAACCCCTAACCCGAACGGAGGCTGCGCTACACAAGCCTATACCATAGCTCTTGACGACTATTGGAATCATGGCACAAAGCCCACCTTCTTTGTGGAGCCTTGCTATGAGACAAACGAATGGGTTGATTATACGCCATTGGTGACGCCGTACCATATTCGCCAGGCTACAGGCTGGGGCATGTTGTCAGGCAGTGCCGGCATAGGCTATGGGCATAAGCAGGTCTGGAGGATGCAGTCCAATGTTATGAACTATACCAATACGCCGGGCGTACAGCACTATGTGAATATCATGAACATGATAACAGCACGTGCATGGCAAAAGCTGGTGCCCGACCGGAATGCCGCGGGCACACGCTCACTTGTCACCGCGGGCGGCGGAGCCTGGGATACCGCGAACTACGCGACCGCGGCAATTGCCAGCGACGACAGCTTCGGACTTGTGTATATGCCGAACTCCAGAGCGGTGACCGTTGATAAGAGCCAGTTTTCGGGCCCTGTAACGATAAAGAAGTATGACCCCACCAACAACACAACCACTACCGTAGTGAGTAATTCTCCCAATACAGGTACTTATCAGGTCGCAGCGCCGGGCAATAACAGCGCGGGCCAGTCCGACTGGTTCCTGATCCTTGAGGCGGGTGCTGCCCCGACCCCAACGCCGACAGTGGCACCGACGCCTCCTCCGGGCGGCAATCTGATCGCAAACGCCAGCTTTGAAACAGGCACGTTTGATTCATGGGGCTACGGCGCGCCGTTTACCATATCAACCGAGCAGGCTCACGCGGGCACCTATTCTGTGAAACTGGTCAACGCAAGTACATGGGGATATTTGGGTCAGGTGGTTTCGGTAACACCGGGCACAGACTACACCTGGAAGCTATGGATCAGATCCAGCGGGGCAAACGGCGCGCAGATGCGTGTTCTAAGGACACCTGGAGACGGCGGCGGCATCCTGCCGGGCACCACCGCCTTGAACAATCAGGGCGGCAGTATATGGCGGGAATATACCATCAATTTCAACAGCGGAAGTTACAGTCAGCTCATCTTATCCGTGTCGGATTCGGCATCGGGCAAGACGCACTATATAGACGATATGATGCTGACTGCCGACGGTTCGCCCCCCTCTACCCCGACGCCGCCCCCGCCCAGCAATCTGATCACCAACCCAAGCTTTGAGACAGGGGTGTTCACGCCGTGGGGCGCCGGCGCGCCGTTCACCATATCAACCGAGCAGGCTCACGCGAGCACATATTCTGTGAAGCTGGTGAATGCTAACACATGGGGCTATCTGGGTCAGACAGTTAACGTTGCGACCAATACAGACTACACCTGGAAGTTATGGATCAGATCAAGCGGTTCCACCGGGGCCCGAATGAGGGTGCTCCGAACACAAGAGGATGGCGGAGGCTTGTTGCCCGGTACCAATTATGTGGATAATACGGGCGGCAGCGTGTGGACACAGTATACCATTAATTTCAACAGCGGAAGCTACAGTCAGGTTGTCTTATCCGTGTCGGATTCGGCATCGGGAAAAACACATTATATCGATGACATGACGCTTACAGCCGATTAACGCTGTTAAAGATCAAGACACGTTAGAATTCGCACTAGTATAAATGCCTTATGCCGGGGGCGGGCAATTCATTCTCCCGACATGAGGCATTGCTTTTAAAGCGCAGTAGAATGCGCGGATGTGTCCATCGTGTTAACCGTAGAGGGATCTTATATGGGGTTGTGATTCAATAGGGGTGGCCGCCCAAAAGGCTGGCCCCTTATTGAGCCAATATATAAATCTTAAGGAGGAGTTAAAAATGAGGAAAAGGTTTTTGGCACTCAGTCTTGTGGCAGTATTTCTGGTATCGATAATGGGGCTTATCACCATTATCCAACCGGAAAAGACGGCAAGCGCAGACCCGGTATTCCCGCTCAAGGTAAGCGCAAACGGCAGGTATCTGACGGATTGGAATGGCGTCCCGTTCCTTATTAAGATGGATACGGCATGGGAGCTTTGCGCCGTTCCTGCCAGCACTGCATATGTGGACCAATATCTTAATGACCGCAGGGACAAAGGCTTCAATGCCATCCTGATGCTCGGTACAAACTGGAATCCTACCCAACCTATCAACGGTACGTCCACCTATCCGTTCGGCAATCCGCCTAACATGAGTACACCCAATAACGCCTGGTTTACCAATCTGGACAGCATTATTGATAAATGCGCCTCCAGAGGGATCGTGGTTTTCCTAAACGTGCTCAACTGGCAGGGCGGGTATGAAAACTATCTTACCGAAGCTACGGGCACCTCGGTTGGCCAGTTTTTAGGCAACCGCTATAAAAACAAGAATAATATCGTCTGGGTACACGGCGGAGACTCCAATCCTACCGGAGCGGAAGCCTCCAGAATCATAACCAGAAACACTGCAAACGGAATAAAGCAGTATGACACGGTCAAAGCTAAGCTGCACACCTATCATGTTAACTGGCAGCATTCCACCTCGGATTATTTCATGAACGAGGCTTGGCTGGACTTTAACATGTACCAGTCCTTCTCGTGTAAAGCACCTGTTTGTCAGTATGCTTACAGCCAAGCGCTTGACGATTACAATAATCACGGCACAAAGCCCACCTTCTTTGTGGAGCCCTGCTATGAGGCAAACACGACCGAGGGCGTTGCGGTAATTCCGTATGATATCCGCAAGGCGACCGGCTGGGGAATGCTGTCCGGCAGCTTTGGGGTAGGCTATGGGCATATG
>JAKJBW010000035.1 GCA_022706785.1 Bacillota bacterium | reverse complement strand
ACAATTTTGAACGTATTCAACTAAAGAACGGTCTTACACCGTTCGAGAAACGGTGTAAGACTGCGTAAATATTTGAATTTCTACGATTGGCGGCTTTTTTACTGTCCTATTCCTGGGATGCAGTTCAGATTTGCCCGGGCGGCTTTTGATTACATAAGTTTTTCTATCACGATAGCAAGTATGCTGTTGTGGCAGATTTGCCGGGCTTCGAAAAAGGTCTGTTTATGAAATACCATGCCCGCAAAACAGGCCAAATTCAATTGACTTTTTCATAGAGGATTCAAATCTGTTTCGACAGTATTATATAATATTCGACAAAATAGGACATAATATGCATCCGAAGGCATGTGCGCTCCGAAAGCTGGTCTGTCAGCGGCGCTGTTTGGTCATGATATAATAAATGCAATTATGGATATAAAACCTTTGGGTTTTATTTCTTTATGCATTTATTGTATCGGTGTGTAGCAAGCCGATCTGCGGCTTGCACTTATGATATAATCATTTTCAGCGGTCTTTGCTCTTCTTTATGGCACGGTCGCACGTTTTTTTGTGCTGACAGCCCTCGCAGCCGCTGCAGCAGGAGCCGCCGCTTTTTTTTCGAAGCGCCCAAACCGCAAACCCGGCCAGGGCAGCCAGTATGAGGATTAAAATAATGTCTGCTGGGTTCATAGCGGTCACCTCACTTTAAAAACCCATCACTTTTCCTGCCGTAAACACTACAAATGCAACAACCCATGCGATGGCTGTCTGATACCCCATTGCGAGAACCGCCTTTTTAAAGCTGCCAAGCTCGCGCCGGACCGCTGCCATTGCCGCTACGCACGGCATATACAGGAGCGTAAAGGTCAAAAACGAGAAGGCGGCAAGCGGCGTAAAGAGCTGGCCTAAAATGGGGATCAGGGCATCGCCGTCGCCTGCGCCCATCAACACCGCAAATGTGCTCACAACGGCTTCCTTGGCCGTAAGACCGGTAAGCAGGGCAGTGGCGGCTCTCCAGTCCGAAAAGCCGAGCGGCCTGAATAGCGGTGCGATCAGCCGGCCTATGCTGGCAAGTATGCTGTCGCCGCTGTCGGCAACCATGTGGAAGCGGAAGTCAAAGCTCTGCAAGAACCAGATAATAATGGTTGCCAAAAAGATTATAGTAAACGCTCTGACCAAAAAATCCTTGGCCTTTTCCCACATGTGCAGAAGCACGCTTTTTGCCGAAGGGAAGCGGTAGGACGGCAGCTCCATGATAAACGGCACAGCCTTGCCGTGAAACCGTGTATGCCGGAGCAGAATCGCCGACAGGATGCCGGTTATCATGCCCATCAGGTACAGCGCCATCATGACAATAGCTCCGTTATCCGGGAAAAAGGCCGCCGTAAACATGGCGTATATCGGCAGCTTTGCGCTGCACGACATGAACGGCACAAGGAGGATGGTCATTTTGCGGTCACGATCACTTGCCAGGGTGCGTGTGGCCATAATGGCGGGCACCGAGCATCCGAAGCCGATCAGCATGGGCACAAACGAGCGTCCCGACAGGCCGACCTTGCGCAGCAGTTTGTCCATGACAAACGCCACCCTTGCCATATAGCCGCTGTCCTCCAGCAGGGAAAGGAAGAAAAACAAAATTACAATGGTGGGCAGAAAGGATAACACACTTCCCACACCCGCAAATACGCCGTCTATGATAAGCGAATGAAGCCCTTCGCTGATATCAAGCTGTGTGAGCAGGGTATCCGCCGCCTGCGTGACATAGTCAATGCCTGCCGAAAAGAGGTCGCTGAGCGCAGTGCCAAGCACACCGAAGGTGAACCAGAACACCGACAGCATAATCACCAGAAAGATAGGTATGGCAAGGTATTTGTGTGTCAGCAGCGCATCTATCTGCAGGGAGCGGAGCTGCTCTTTTGTTTCCCCGTGCTGCTTGGTCACCGCGTTTGCGCATAGGACTTCAATGTAAGCGTATCGCATGTCGGCCAGTGCCGCGTCGCGGTATGTACCCAATGAGTGCTCCATGTCTGAGACCATGATGTTTATCAGGTCTATCTCATTTTTATGCAGCGCCAGGGTCTTCATCATGGGCGCGTCGCCTTCAATGAGCTTGGTGGCGGCAAAGCGGGGCGGCACCCCTGCTTTTTTTGCGTGATCCTCCACAATATGCGCTATGGCGTGGATGGCTTTATGCAGCTCACCGCTGCAAAAGTCGTGCTTCTGCGGCAGCGTGTGCTGCTCACAGGTCTTGATGGCGGTCTCTATCAGTTCCTCTATGCCGTCATTTTTACTGGCCGAAATAGGGACGACCGGGATACCAAGCTCTGCCTGCAGCTTTTTTATATCGATAAAAATCCCGTTGGACTCAATCTCGTCCATCATATTTAAGGCAAGCACCATAGGAACGTTAAGCTCGGTGAGCTGCAGGGTAAGATACAGATTACGCTCAATATTGGTTGCGTCGGCAATGTTGATGATGCCGTCCGGCTTGTCCTTGAGGATAAAGTCACGCGTCACCACCTCCTCGGACGAATAGGGCGACAGCGAATAGATACCGGGCAGGTCCACCACGGTGGTGTTTTTATATTTTCTGATGTTGCCTTCTTTCTTTTCGACGGTAACCCCGGGGAAGTTGCCGACATGCTGGTTGCTGCCGGTGAGCTGATTGAACAGCGTCGTTTTGCCCGAGTTTTGATTGCCGATCAGCGCAAACGTAAGCTTCATGCTAACACCTCTCTATTGTTATGTTTTTTGCATCCTCTTTTCTGATGGTAAGCTCATAGCCGCGTAAAAAAAGCTCGATAGGGTCGCCGAACGGCGCCGCCTTGCGGACCATGACCTTTGTTTTGGGTGTGAGCCCCATATCCAGCAGCCGCCGCCTGAGCGCCGGCTCGCCTCCTACGGCGGTGATGATGCCGCTACTGCCTATTATAAGCGTATCAAGTGTCATATTATTCCTCTCCTTTTGTTAGCATAGACTAACATTTCCAGAAAAAATACACCAGCAAATTCAGCTGGTAATGATATGATACATGAAAATGCTTGCTTTGTCAACACTAATATGGTACGATTTTAAAAATATAGCAATCCTAAAAAAGGAAGGTGACGATATTGGCAAAAATAACCGCCTCAAAAGAGGACTATCTGGAAGCCATACTTGAGTTGTCGGCGGCAAACGGCTATACGCGCTCTGTCGATATCGCAGAAAAGCTCGGCGTGTCGCGCGCCAGCGTAAATCATGCCGTGGGCGTTTTAAAGGAGATGGGTCTGATTTTGCAGGAGCGGTATTCCGATATTTCCTTTACCGATGAGGGAAAACAGGCCGCTGTCGAGGTTTTGGAGCGCCACCGAACATTAAAAAGCTTTCTTATAGATATATTGGGCGTAGACGAAAAAACGGCGCAGCAGGACGCCTGCAAAATGGAGCACAGCATCAGCGGGGAGACATTTGCAAAGTTAAAGGCATTCATCAAAAATGAAAAACACATTTAAAAATGCGCTAAGCCAGCCTTATTAAAACAAAAAAACTTAAGCCTGTCGCCGGCAGAGCAGCTAAACGCTGTGCCGGCGGCAGGTGCGTATGGCATTATTCCGCCCAATATTTTTATTCATTCCCGCTGTCGGCGCAATAGTATTTCTTCAGCACATGGATAATTTCGGCTACCCTGTGGTCGGCGATATGGTAGACCATATACTGGCCTGTTTTTGTATAGTCTAAAATGGCGTGGGCTTTTAAAACGGCCAGGTGCTGTGAAAGGGCTGACTGTGTGATATGGGGCACAGTTTGTGCAAGGCTGCCGACGCTTGCCGGCCCCTTCATCAGCGCACAGAATATCATCAGCCGGTTTTCATTGGCAAGGACCTTGAGCAGCGTTGCAATCTGCCTGGCTTTTTCCTCCATCTGCCTTATCCTTTCTGTTTTTCAACACGCAGATCCCTTGCGTCATTGTTCCCATAGGGCAATACACACACCATGAGCGCGGCTTAAAGAGTACCATGGTCAAAAGGCCTAAAACGGAAGATGTCAGCATAACCCCATAGAATCCGAACGCAAACTGCGCTATCCATGGCGAAACAAACGACACATCAGCCCAGTTCCACGGCAGCTTAAACATCCACAAAAGCGTTACAGCCTCCTTTAGCCCTGCGCCCGCAAAGACAAGATATGTAGCATAGATCATCAGTAAAAACATGGTCATAAAGAAGGTCAGAAAGGCGTAGCGAAACCACACTGCCCGTAAAAATTCCGGCGGTTTTTTGTTCAGGGATAAGCGCAGCCTGCCGCCGATCAGCTCAAACAACTGGCCTCGCCCGCAATATTTGTTGCAGTAGGCCTTATTTCCGCCAATCAGTGCAATGGCAAGCGGCACCACAAAGCAGATAAGTCCCAGCCAGGCAAACAGGATATTGAAAAAGCCGAGCGACAAATACATCAGTGATGCGATCCATAGATAATCATACCATCGTTTTTCAGGCAACCTCATCGCCTCCTCTGGGTAAGACAGAAATAACCGAGGCGGGGCAGGCGCGGGCGCACTTTCCGCAGCCAACGCATCTATTGGGGTTTACGGCAGCGTACATGCCTTGGTATATCGTAATGGCGCCGGTCGGGCATACTTTTACACAGCTACCGCAGGCGACGCATTCTTTTGAAACGAAAGCCAGTTTTTTTGATTTTGACATAGGACACCTCTTTTAATAAACATATTAGCAATTGCTAATATACTGATATGCAAATGCTTTGTCCGCTGTTCCTTTATAGGCGCCAAATGTCATAAAAGAACCGCCAAAAGCCCGCAAGGCTGCCGGGTTTTTGGCGGTTACACCATTTTCAGTGTTTTTTTTTGTATCACAATGGGTCATTTAGCTTAATTCAAATCAATAAGCTTTGCGGTTATCCCCTCCAGACGGTTTAACTCCTTTACCAGTTGTTCGATCTCCTCTTTTTCTCCACAGGGTTGCAGTACGATAAGCCCGTCATTTGCACAGGCATTGTCACTTACTTCATGTAATCCCAAACGCGCTTTTATGTTACAACCATTCTTAGTGAGCACCTCCTGAAAATTCAAAGCGTTGCCAGTCCTGTTGTCCATCCGGATACCAATAACATAATAGCAAGACATTAATTTACCTCCTTCATTGTACACTAAATAATATTATCCGTTTGATTTTATAATATTATTACTGCATAAAAGCTATTCCCACCCGCTGAGTTGTTTTAAATACTTAAGCACCCCCATCACCAAATTTATCCATTAAAGGCAGTATATCAGAAAACCTTTAAAAGTTCAATATTTAAATTCATATTTCTAAATTTTTCGTCTATTAAACGTTTCAAGCATAATACTTGCGCCAAGCCGGAAGCCCTCCATAAATCGCTCAAATTCTAAATTGTCCGAGTTCACTTTGAGCGTTTACCATCTGCGAAAACAAATGCTGTTCTTCCTCTGCATTTGGCAAGCGGTTCAAAAATGCAGTTAGTTTTTCCTCATTATCTGTTATAATTTTAGCGAATTTAGCATATTCGGATTTTTTGTCAAAACACTTTTCATTCGGATTAATATTCCCATAAAACAAATCTTCAAGTATAGTCATGCCAACACCCCCAGTTCCTTTAACAGAAAAACGCAATCTTTCAGCCCTTGCCGATAAATAAATTCTGTTTTGCGTTCCGCATCCAGCCCTATTTCAAAGGCAAAGTTATATAGAAGCGGATTCTTGTCCTCGGGGTATGCTTCAAATATCTGTGTGTCAAGCTGCTCCTGCTTTTCTTTCAAATACTCATATTCTTTTGTGGTCTCGTAATCTTTTAACGCATTGTTAAACAAGTTCCCCCAAAATTCATTTAATTCTTCGTGATTGCTCATAAAATCATCCTTTCTCAAATTTTAGTCGCAACCCCTTGAAAAACTTCCACACAAATGATATTATATTTTTGTGTTTCTGTCTTTAAGGCAGTTACGCTCTGGGAAGTGGCGTTAGCTTTTGCGAGAGAGCGCCGCTTCCTTTCATTTTTTGAGGTCATCCTTCAACTTTTTAATCCCACGCCTACCAGCTTCCATCTTATTGACATTTTCCTGCTTGCAATATTCTTCTAATATCTGCTTGCATTCTTCATCATACTTGACGGTCATACGGTATGGTTTTGGATTATCCGTTGGACGCCCCATCTTTTTTGTACCCAGAAACTTCACCTCCAATTTAGGGCAGCCTTAAGTATATCACTAAAGGCTGCCCTAAGTCAAGGAATTTACTAAATTTATTTGTAAATTATTTCGTCCGAAATAATTTCTTCGAAAAAAGATTAAAATTGTACTCTTTTTATACCTTTCAAAAATTAAGTACAACCCTTGAAAGAAATCACAACGCATGATATAATATTTACGCTGTGACTGTCTTTTAGATAGTTGCCGTACTGGAAGTGGCTACTGCTTTGACGAGTTGTGAGCCGCTTCCTTTCATTTTTTGAGGTCATTTTTTAACTTCTTAATCCCACGCCTACCAGCTTCCATAACGGTAACCGCTTCTTGTTCACAATAAGCATCTAAGATGTCTTTTGCCTCTTGATCAAGTTTTACACCAATTTTATATGGTTTAGGATTATCAGTCTTAGGACCTCTTTTTTTCCCTGTTACCAGATTAACACCTCCTTTTAAAATAGGGACATCCTAATTATAATTAGGATGTCCCTATTTGTCAAGAAGTTTTTTAAATTAACAGCAAATTATTTCTTTTGATATGCTTTCCTCTGCCCACGCTCTGGTATTATTTATTTTTCAACTCATTCCATTTGATCTTCCGCTTTTATTTTTTTCGCTATTCCCACTCGCCAAATCAAAATTGAGTTTAAACAATTTCGTTTGGGTCATTTGATTCCAATTATCCATACCATACGGTATATGCTAAACTTCTGTTATCAAAATGCTATCAAGCGTTTGTTATCAACGGGTTCATTTTATCACAAAATTGGTGAGATTACATGCTTGAATTTACCCATTATCGCCCCCTGCATCTGCATCCGAATGGTATCTTGAACGCACACGCTTTTCTATATCCTCAACAGACGGCAGCGTGTTTTCCAATTCTTTTGGCAGATATTCCGTAAGCTGATATTCGCTCACACCAATCGGTTTTGTCATGTCACGCAAAGCATATTCCGCAATCGTTTTGTTTTTATCGCTACATAAAATAAGCCCGATGGACGGATTGTCCCCGTCTTTTTTCAGCAGGGTATCTACTGCCGACAGGTAAAAATTCAATTTTCCAGCGTATTCAGGCTTAAATTTTCCTATTTTCAGCTCAATCACAAAATAACAGTGCAGGTTTGCGTTATAGAAAAGTAAGTCAAGATAATAGTCCTCACCGCCGATTTCCAAATGGTATTGATTACCAATGAAGGCAAAACCCGTTCCAAGTTCCAACAGCAGCTTGGAGATATTGGCGACCATTTCTTTTTCAACTTCACGCTCAATCATTTTTTCTCTTACTTCGATGAAATCAAAGATATACGGGTCTTTCATCGTTTGCTCCGCAAGCTCGCTTTGCGGTGATGGCAACCTATCCAAAAAATTGGTAGTCTTTTCTGCAAGTGCCTGCCGTTCGTATAAATTTGCTTTTATTTGCATTGCCAAAATATCCCTTGACCATCCGTTTTCAAAGGTTTTTTGTGCATACCATAAATAAGCGTTTTTATCTGAAACCTTATCCATCAATGCTTGCAGATGATACCATGTCAATTGTGCAAGTGTCGCTTGCACAATTTCATTTTCTGTAAAAGTAGAAGCGAATTTTTTCATATACTTCAAATTTCTGATTGAATAACCAGTGCTGTCAGGAAAATCAGATTTTATATCACGAGCTAAATTTTCAATGAACTTATTTCCCCACTGGCTGTTTTCGATAATAACATTGCCTATGCTCCAAAACAGTATGATTTGTTCACGGTTCACGCCAAGCACTGCTTTGTATTGCGCGGCTTTAATTCGCTCTTTGACTTGATTGAAAACCTCAAAATATTCTGAATTGTTCATCAACATAAATTCTACCCCCCTCGCCAAGTTCATATAGGTAGTATACTATTTCGTTTTATGATCCACATTCTGTTTGATATTTGCGCTGGCAAGATTATTCAGCGCATTTTTAAAATCCATAATATTTCCCCGTCTTCTACTCCCACTCTATCGTCCCCGGCGGCTTTGAGGTGATGTCATACACAACGCGGTTGACGCCTTTGACTTCGTTGATGATCCGGTTTGAGATTTTGCCCAGCACCTCATACGGGATATGCGCAAAATCCACCGTCATCGCGTCCGCGCTGGTCACAGCGCGCACCGCCACCACGTGGTCGTAGGTGCGGTCGTCGCCCATCACGCCCACCGTGCGAAGCGGCGTGAATACCGTGAAATACTGCCAAATATCCCGCTCAAGACCTGCGTATTTGATCTCCTGACGCAAAATCAGGTCGCTCTTTTTGACGATCTCAAGCTTTTCATCCGTGATATCGCCTAGTATCCTGATGGCGAGCCCCGGGCCGGGGAAGGGCTGGCGCCATACCTGCTCGGCGGGTATGCCCATCTGCTCGCCCAGCGCGCGCACCTCATCCTTAAATAAGCTGCGCAAAGGCTCGATGATCTTTTTGAACCGTGTGTTTTCGGGAAGCCCGCCCACGTTGTGGTGGCTTTTGATGACGGCCGCGTTTGCCGAGCCGCCGCTTTCGATCACGTCGGGGTAGATGGTGCCCTGCACTAAAAAATCTGTTGCATCTAATTTGCCCGCTTCCTCCTCGAATACGCGGATGAATTCCTCACCGATGATTTTTCTTTTGGTTTCGGGGTCGGACACACCCTTAAGCCGGCTTAAAAACCTGTCTTTGGCCTCCACAAACACCAGATTCATCCCGAACTCATTTTTGTAAACGTCCAAGACCTCCTGCGCCTCACCCTCACGGAGCAGGCCGTGGTCCACAAAGATGCAGGTGAGCTGGTTGCCTATGGCCTTGTGCACAAGCACAGAGGCGACGGCGGAATCCACGCCGCCCGAAAGGCCGCTCACCACGCCGGCGCCGCCCACCGTTTCGCGGATAAGCTTAATTTGCTCTTCTTCCAGATTCGCCATAGACCAATCGTTAGCACAGCCGCAGATGTTATGCACAAAATTGGCCAAGAGCAGTGTGCCCCGCACGCTGTGGCGCACCTCGGGGTGGAACTGGATGCCATAGAGCTTTTTGGCGTCGTTGCTGATGGCCGCATAGGGGCAGTTGTCGGTCCTCGCGATACGCGCAAAGCCGTCGGGCAGATTTTTAATGGAATCATTGTGGTTCATCCACACCGTTGTTTCGCTTTCGATGCCCTCAAAGAGCGGGTGGGTATTATCTGCTGCAAGGCTCACACCGCCGTATTCCGCCACGCCGAGGCTGCCCACGTCGGCGCCAAAGCGCTGTGCCATCAGCTGTGCGCCGTAGCATATGCCCAGCACGGGCACGCCCAGCTCGAAGATCCTGTCGTCACAGACAGGCGCGCCCTCGGTGTTGACGCTTGACGGGCCGCCTGTGAGGATGATGCCCTTGATCTGCGGGTCACGCAGGGCGTCGATATTGGTAAAATTGGGCATCAGCTCACAGTATACGCCCGATTCGCGCACCCTGCGCGCGATAAGCTGGCTGTATTGTCCGCCGAAGTCAAGCGCAATAATTTTTTCCATTTTTTTTATCCCCCGTCCGAAGGTTTTATAATTGCTGTGCAAAGCCTGTTTTTATTGAAAACCAGACGTTTGTTTCTACACGTTCAGTTCTATGTCGGTATCGCTTAAATCAGCGTTTTGCAAAAGCGGCTGTATGTGTTCGCCGATAAATTCCTCTACTTGCTCCGGCGAGCGGCCGATATAGTTTTTCGGCTCAAGCAGCGCTTCCATTTCGGATTCGTCCATACCGAAGGCGGGATCCGCCGCCATCTGCGCGATAAGCGTGTTGGGCTTGCCCTCAAGCTTGATCTGTCTGGTCACTTCCATAGAATATTCGCGGATCTTTTCGTGGATCTCCTGACGGCTTGCCCCGCGGCGCACAGCTTCCATCATGATGTTTTCGGTTGCCATGAAGGGAAGCTTTTCGCGCAGCCTGGCCTCGATCACCTTGGGGTACACCACAAGGCCGTCGGTTACATTTATGAAGATGCCAAGCACGGCGTCTATCGCCAAAAACGATTCGGCAAGGCAGATGCGCCTGTTGGCGGAATCGTCCAGCGTTCTTTCCAGCCACTGGGCGGCCTCGGTCATGGCGGGGTTGAGCGTTTGGGCGATCACCGTACGCGACAGGGAAGTCATACGCTCGCAGCGCATGGGATTGCGCTTGTACGCCATAGCCGACGAGCCCACCTGCGTTTTCTCAAACGGCTCTTCCATTTCGCCGAGCCCCTGCAACAGGCGGATATCGTTTGCAAACTTGCAGGCTGT
The DNA here is from genome assembly GCA_022706785.1 of Bacillota bacterium. GTDB lineage: Bacteria > Bacillota > Clostridia > UBA1381 > UMGS1253 > JAKJBW01. The sequence goes on along the minus strand of JAKJBW010000035.1, from coordinate 7,812 downwards.
CTGCGCAATGCCTGACAGCACGTTTAGCACACGGCTGTCCAGCTTGCGCGGATAGGTCTGGCCCGAAACAGGAAACACCGCATCAAAGCCCATTTCCTTTGCGATGAGCACATCGAGTTGTTTCACCTTGCCGTGGTCGCCGTCAAACAGGCTTAGAAAGCTGGCCTGTGTGCCGGTGGTGCCTTTGCTGCCAAGCAGCTTAAGCGTGCCGCCGACATAGCGCACATCCTCCAGATCCATCAAAAGGTTTTGGAGCCACAGGCAGGCACGCTTGCCCACCGTGACGGGCTGGGCGGGCTGAAAATGCGTAAAGCCCAAAGCGGGTAGGGATTTGTATTCAAGGGCGAAGCCCGAAAGCTTGTCCATAACGGCCAGCAGCTTTTTTTCCACCAGAGCCAGCGCTTCGCGTAAAATAATGACGTCGGCGTTGTCCGTCACATAGCATGAGGTGGCGCCAAGGTGGATGATACCTTTCGCGTTCGGACATTTTTCGCCGTAGGCGTGTACATGCGCCATCACATCGTGGCGCAGTAGCTTTTCATTTGCTGCCACAACGTCGTAGTCGATATCTGTAATGTGCGCCTCAAGCTCAGCTATTTGTTCATTCGTTATGGGCAGGCTAAGCGCCTGTTCGGCTCTGGCCAAAGCGACCCACAGCCTGCGCCAGGTCTGGTAGCGCTTGTCCGGCGAAAACAGCCAGAGCATCTGGCGGCTTGCGTAGCGCTCATTAAAGGGGCTTTCAAAAGTATCCTTCATGCCATCATTCCTCATTATCCATTATAATTTATGATACTATTTCCGCTGAATTATCGCGTTATCGGCTGTTTTGCGTTTCATACGCTATCGCCGCGCCCACAAAGTCGCGGAAAAGCGGATGCGCTCTATCGGGGCGTGACTTGAACTCAGGATGGAACTGCACGCCGGTAAACCAGGGATGGCCGGGCAGCTCTACGATCTCCACCAGCTCGCGCTCGGGATTGATGCCGCCGATGCGCATACCGCCGTCTATGAATTTTTGCAAAAATTCGTTGTTGAATTCATAGCGGTGGCGGTGGCGTTCGCTGATGTCGGCTGTGCCGTAGGCGCGCATGGCGTTGGTACCCTCATACAGCCTGCAGGCGCAGGTGCCCAGGCGCATGGTGCCGCCCAGCTGGTGGATGCCGCGCTGGTCGGGCATCAGGTCGATCACCTTGGCGGGTGAGTCGGGGTTTACCTCGGAGGTGTGCGCGTCCTTGAGGCCGAGCACATTGCGGGCGTATTCGATCACGGCCATCTGCATACCCAGGCAGATGCCGAAAAACGGAATGTTGTTTTCACGCGCATAGCGCACGGCGGTGATTTTGCCTTCGATCCCGCGGTTGCCAAAGCCGCCGGGGATAAGGATACCGCTGGTGCTGCCTATTTTTTCGGCCGCGTTTTTCTCGGTCAGCTCCTCGGCGCTCACCCAGTTTAAGCGCACCTTGGCCTTGTGGTGTATGCCGGCATGGACGAAGGATTCGGTGATGGAGATGTAGGCGTCCTGCTGTTCGGTGTATTTGCCCACCACCGTGATATGTACCTCACGCTGGGGGTTTTTGAAGTCGTATACCAGCTGCTCCCACCGCGCCAGGTCGGGCGGCGGTGCGTCCAGTCCCAGCCTTTCGCATATCAGTTGGTCGAATTTTTCTTGGTGCAGCAAAAGCGGTACCTCGTATATGGAAACCGCGTTGCGGTTGGCGATCACATGGTCGGGCCTCACGCTGCAAAACAGCGACAGCTTTTCCTTCAGCTCGCCCGGCAGCTCGTGCTGCGTGCGCGCCACCAAAAAGTCGGGCGTGATGCCGATTGCGCGCAGCTTGTTCACACTGTGCTGCGCGGGCTTGGTTTTGAGCTCGCCGGTTGAGATTTCGGGCACAAGCGCGACATGGACAAACGCGCAGTCGCGCGGGCCCTGATAAATATGCATTTGCCGTATGGCCTCCAAAAACGGCACGCTTTCGATATCGCCCACCGTGCCGCCAATCTCGGCGATCAGCACGTCGGGCTTGCGGCAGGCGGCCAAGTCCAGCATGGCCTGCTTGATCTTGTCGGTGACGTCTGGAATGACCTGAAGCGTCTTTTTGATGGGCACCTCCATCTGCATTTTCAGAAGCGACAGGTATACCTGCCCTTGCGTGACATTGTTCATATTGGAAAACTCGCCGTCGGTAAAGCGTTCGTAATGGCCTAAATCCAGGTCCGTTTCGGCGCCGGAGTCGGTAACAAACACCTCGCCGTGCTGATAGGGGTTCATAGTGCCCGGATCGACATTCAGATAAGGATCAAACTTCTGGATTGTGACCGATAGTCCGCGGTTTTTCAGAAGCCTTGCCAGAGAAGCGGCCACAATGCCCTTGCCGAGCGATGAAACAACGCCCCCCGTAACGAAAATATATTTTGTACCCATAGATTATACCTCCGGACAACACCCCGACACGACATTAGTGCGCATCGGAACGGTTATTTTAAAATAAGTGAACTCGGCCGGCCAGGCGGCTGAAACATCACATAAAAAAGCAAAAAATCACGAATAATAGTATATCATTGCATGCGTCCGGTTGCAAGACAATTTTTAATATCAGGCATCCGATCTGCACATTTTGCGTGGTAAAAATTGTGCATTTTTTCTTCTGCGCCTTGAAATGTGCCCTTGTCCATGATATACTGAACCCGTAAGCTTGACAACCGTGCAGGGCGTTTGCACCTTGTATTAGCTATGACCCAAAAAGCCCGGCGGTCAGATGGAGAATGACACATATGCTGTTTTCAGGACATCCCGTCCGACAGACATAAGGGAGATGTTATGGATTTGGAAAGGATAAAGCTGATGCTGGCTGTATGGGCGTCAAGGCTGGTTATGCTTCTTTGCCGCATTGCGCGCTTTCGCGGCTCTGCGCTTCCCGGCAAGTATGCGCTTAGGTTATGCCCGGCATTTTTGGCCGCAGCAGCAGCACAGGTTCGAAAAAAAATCATTGTGGTCTGCGGCACCAACGGAAAAACGACGACCAACAACCTGATCGCATCCGCCGCGGAACTTGAAGGCTTTGCGGTTGTCTGCAACCGTGCCGGGGCGAATATGCTAAACGGCATTGCCGCGGCCTTTGCGCAGAAAATGGATTTTTTGGGGAGGCTGGATTGCGACTATGCCTGCATCGAGGCGGACGAAGCGACGCTGCCGCTTCTGTTTGACCATTTTACGGCGGATGTGATATGCGCAACCAATCTTTTCCGCGACCAGCTTGACCGCTACGGCGAGATAGATATTGCCAGCGCGCTTTTGAAAAAGGCGTTTGACAAAGCGCCGGACGCCGTTTATGTTTTAAACGCGGACGATCCTGTCACATCGGTATTCGGAAACGACCGGCAGGCGTATTACTACGGAATTATGCAAAACACCGCGCTGGTTTGCTGCGACGAGGTCCGGGACGGGGGCAGCTGCCAGCTGTGCGGGCAGCCGCTGTGCTATGACTACTACAACTACGGCCAGCTCGGGCGATACCGCTGCGCAGGCTGCGGCTGCCAAAACCCGCTTATTTCGGTCGGGGCCGATGCCATTTACATAAAGGATGGCGAGCTGGATTTTGACATTGTCAACACAGGCGGGCTTGCGGGCGTACCGCCCGAAGCTCATATCCATTCCGGCGTGGCGGGGTTGTATAATGTATACAACATGCTTGCGGCGTATTGTGTGTGCGCGGTGGCGGGGGTTTGCCCTGCGGCCGCAGCGGAAGCGATGGCGGTGCAACAGCCGGAGCCGGGGCGCATGAGCCGGTTTGAAATCGGCGGAAAGTGCGTCTATCTTGTGCTGTCCAAAAACCCAACCGGCTTCAACCAGTCGGTCACGTCGGTGCTCAATGACTGCCGTCCCAAGGATTTGCTTTTGGTGCTCAACGACAACGCACAGGACGGTGAGGATATCTCCTGGATATGGGATGTGGATTTTGAGTCGCTCATGGACAGCGGCGCACACTGCACCATCACGGGCCAGCGGCGCTACGACATGTACCTGCGCCTGAAATATGCGGGATATGAGCAAGACAGGCTGTGGGTGAAAGACGATATAACTTCAGCGCTTGCCAAAATGCTTGAGAGCGATAAAAATGTCTATTACGCGCTTGTAAATTATACGGCGATGTATCCGGCGTATGTGGCGCTTACCAAGCTGGCGCAGAAAGGGGTGCTGTGATGGACGCAGCGCAGTTTTCTCTGACGATATACCACCTGTTTCCCGATCTGCTCAACCTTTACGGCGACAAGGGCAATATCGCCGTGCTGACAAAGCGCTGCGCCTGGCGGGGGATAGACGCACAGGTGCAGGCGCTTACCGAAGGGCAGGAGCCCGACTTTGGCGGGGCCGATATTGTGCTGCTTGGCGGCGGGTCCAACCGTGAGCAGCTGCTGCTGAGCAGGTACCGCTCGGTTGTGGCGCCGCCGCTCAAGGAATATGTGGAAAACGGCGGCGTTTTGCTTGCGGTCTGCGCAGGCTTCCAGATGCTCGGCACTTCATATGAAGCGGACGGTGAGCAGATTGACTGCTTCGGTATACTGGATTACCAGACCGTATCGGGCGAGGGGCGTCTGATAGGCAATATTGCTATCGAGGCAGAGCTTGGCGGGAAGCGTATGGTGCTGGCCGGCTTTGAAAACCATGGCGGCAGGACAAAGATAGGGGACTTGCGGCCGCTGGGCAGGGTGATCTGCGGCTTTGGCAACGACGGCGAGAGCGGCTATGAGGGTGTGGTGTACAAAAACACCGTTGCGACCTATTTGCACGGGCCGCTGCTGCCCAAAAACCCCGAACTGGCCGATTTTTTGATCCACACCGCCCTGCAACGCAAATATCCGGGTACGTTTGCCGAAGGGCTTTCCTGCCTTGACGACAGCGCGGAGCAGGCGGCCAAAAACTTTATCATAGAACGCGAACTGAAGGGGGATAACAAATGATCGGTGTGATTGATTATAAAGCCGGAAACGGGCCCAGCGTTCAAAACGCGCTGGACAGTCTGGATATCGCTTGCGTGCTTACGGCGGATGCCGATACGCTGGCAAAGTGCTCGCATATCATCCTGCCAGGCGTGGGTTCGGCCGGAGCAACCATGGATTCGCTTGGGGCGCTTGACCTTATCGGCGTACTGGAAGCGCACGCCTTGCGGGACAAAAAGCCTTTTTTAGGCATATGCGTGGGGCTGCAGGTGCTGTTTGCGCACAGCCAGGAGGATGACGCGGACTGCCTGGGCTGGCTTGCCGGCGATGTGGTGCGCTTTGATGAGGCAAGCGTGCGCGTGCCGCAGATCGGCTGGAATCTGGTTGAGTTTGCCTATGGGCATCCTGTTACAGACGGCCTGCGCGGGGGCGAGTATTTTTATTTTGTCAATTCCTATCATATCCGTCCGGAAAACCAAAACGATATTTTGGGGATGACGGACTACAGCACGCCGTTTTGCTCAATGGTGGCGCACGACAATATCATCGCCTCGCAGTTCCATATTGAAAAGAGCGGGGAGATAGGGTTGCAGCTTTTAAAGAATTTTACGCGGCTGTGAGAAGCTAAAGGGGCAGTCCGGTTTAAGAAAGGGAGATAGGTATGCTGACCAAAAGGCTGATAGCCTGCTTTGATATCCGAAACGGCATGGTGACCAAGGCGCACAAATTTCAGGACAACATCGATATTGACGAGGCTCAGGCGGTAGCGAAAAGGATTTACGCCGACCAGATTGACGAGATCATTTTTTACGATATCACCGCAAGCGCAGACAAGCGCAAAATTGACCTGGATACGGTGCGAAACGTGGCAAAACACGTTTTTGTGCCGTTTACGGTGGGCGGTGGCATCCGCGATTTAAACGATATGTTTGAGGTACTCAAGGCGGGGGCGGAAAAGATCAGCATCGACTCCATGGCGGTGCGCAATCCCGACATCATCCGCCAGGGCAGCCTTGCGTTTGGAAAGCAGTGCATTGTGCTGAGTATGCAGGTCAAAAGGGTGGAGGAGTCCGCCAAAATACCGAGCGGCTATGAGATCGCTATCGACGGCGCGCGGGTGTTTACGGGCATGGACGCCGTAGCGTGGGCAAAGCGCGGTGAGGCGCTGGGCGCGGGGGAGATATGCGTCAATTCCATCGACTGCGACGGCACCCACCAGGGCTATGATATTGACATTACCAGCATGGTAGCTGACGCTGTGAACATTCCTGTCATCGCGTCGGGCGGCGCCGGAAAGCCGGAGCATCTTCTGAAAGTGTTCAGCCGCACGGGCGCGTCGGCGGGCATCATCAGCTCCATGCTGTATTCGCCAAAAATGGATAAGAATTATTCGGTGAGAGAAATCAAGGAATTTTTAAACGCAAACGGCCAGCCGATACGGCCATATATCGGGTAAACATGCGTTTTGCCGTTATTTGCTTTTAAATAGCGCCGGCGTACAAGCAACAAATCCCGCCCATGCGAATACGCTAGTTACTGAGGTGAAAGCTAGTGGATACCAGAGAGTTATTCGCAAGACTGATCAAGTGTGAGGCGGAAGGCGAGGGCTTAGACGGCATGAGGGCCGTGGCGACCGTAGTGATGAACCGGGTAAGGGCGCCGTACGGCGAATATCAGAGGGTGAACCTGGGCGACCTGCGCCGCGTTATCCAGCAAATGTGCCAGTTCTCATGTTTAAAAACTGTAATAGGCGGAGCGCCCAACCCGCAGAACGTGTGGGCAGCCACGCCGCAGCAAATCCATTATGAAGTGGCCGACTGGGCTATGGGCGGCAACATACATATTGGCACGGGATCGGACGCTTTGTGGTATATGAATCCGTTTGTGCCGAAGTGTCCTAATTTCTTTCCATACAATCAGACAGGGTATTGGTATACAAGGATAAACGATCACTGTTTTTACAATCCCACAGCCCTCTACGCGAAAACCTGAAAAAACATAAGAAGCTTTGCGCTGATCTGTATACGGCTTTTGCCTTTCCCGGCAAAGGCCCCGAGGTGCGCAGGGCTTTATTTTATGACAGAAAATTACGCTTGGGCGCTGATGCGCTTTACCGTCTTTGGTGGCGCAGACGGGAGGCAAGCACCATCTTTATAATTTTGTGCCGCAGCCACCGGCGGCAGAATGGAGAGTATTATGAACGGTGTCAACTGGAGAGGAAACGGTGTTTCCGATGCAAGCTCATCACATCAGACGACAAGGTCAACCAACACGCAAACGGTGCCGCTGAGGCAGCCGCCGTCCATCACGCAGGAAAACAACAGCGCAACGTTTGTTCCGTCGCAGGACCGGCAGGACCCGGCGGGGCAGACAAACCAGAATACGCCTGCCGCCACCGTGCCCCTGACCACGACTACTGGCAGACCCATTAACGAGCAGGGGCCGCCGCCTGTGATGAACAGAGAGTACATACCGGGTTTTCTGGCGGAGAACATAGGCAAGAATATCAGGGCGGAGTTCATTATCGGCACCAATCAGTACGTTGACAAGACCGGCAGGCTTTTAGAGGTGGGCGTAAATTATTTTGTGATAGAAGACTACCTCACGCGTGCACGGATCATGGCGGATTTATATTCGGTGAAGTTCGTGACGATTTTGTAGAAACAAACCGGTGTTATTACCGTACCGGAATGAAGATCTTGCTTGCGAAATGCTAAAAAGCACTATGCAAAAAAACATAGTGCTTTTTTATTAAAGCTTTAGCGAAAAAAAACCACCGGCTAAGCCGGTGAGGAAAAAAATCTTTAGATACAAGAAAACCTCCTTTTGTTAAAATGGATGTAGGTCTGTCAACCGCATCAAAAACAAAAG
>JAKJBW010000010.1 GCA_022706785.1 Bacillota bacterium | reverse complement strand
CTTTTGTTTTTGATGCGGTTGACAGACCTACATCCATTTTAACAAAAGGAGGTTTTCTTGTATCTAAAGATTTTTTTCCTCACCGGCTTAGCCGGTGGTTTTTTTTCGCTAAAGCTTTAATAAAAAAAAATGCCAGACGATTTTAAGTCTGACATTTTCCCTTGTCTTTCGGCTTGGTGAGCCATCCGCGATTCGAATGCGGGACACCTTGATTAAAAGCTGTCCAAAGTGAATTTTTATAAGTCAGAAAATAATTTCCTATAGGCTTGCCATCAAGGATTCATGCGTTATCTACTGGTACTTTTTGTTATTCTAATAGAGGCATTTTCAGCAAAATAGATGTAAAACAGTTGTCAAAGTTCATAAGCTTCCAGGATATTCATATTGTGTTTTGTTCGTTCACTTTCAAAAAAATTATCTAAAATAATAGGTTTATAGGTCCTTTCTTTATCTTAAAAAACAGGTTAAATTTTTACGTTCAAACGAAAGGTTTAAATTGTTATAATGCAAAAAAATATTCTTCAACCTTTTGAATTTTTACCTCACTTATTTAACGCTCCCCATACCAGTAATAGGCGTCGCCAATACACAGCTTTTTGGATTGTCATAATTCATTTAATTTAAGTCCGTTTGATTATTCTGACAGCCATATATTCCTTGCCGGGAAGCTTTATTTCAAATTTACCTTTGAATATACCAGCCTTTTCGATTGTCATCTCCCAGGTGTCAATAACTTCAACCTCATAGTCATGAACATCATCATAATGGAATTTCTTAAATAACGGTCTGCTGATTCCGAAATAAAGCAGACGGTAGTTTTTTAAACCAAAAACAGTTTCATCGTTTGCAGTCCTGGGCTCTCTTTTGCTGTAGCTCAACCCTGCTACCGGGGTATCGCAAAGAATATTATGCAGAAATTTCAGCCTTACAGGAGATTCTCCGTACAGTTCGCCGCCACGAGACCACCATAGTTCATCTTCCGGGTGCACATAGGTTTCACCATGCCCTGCGTACCCGCCTCGGAGGATTGTTTCCCAAAAACGCCTAACCAGTTCCTTGCCGCTTATATTTCCCCAATCATGGTTTATATTACCTTCATAGCACATTTGCCGCGTTTAATAGAGCACAGTGCCGAAAATATAATCTGTTCCTCATATCGAAGCACAGATTGCGTGCAGGGTCGAAGCGCATGAGAAATATCCCAATAGAAACATAATAGACGTCAAATAGTTGTCAAAACGACCTGTTTTGACTGATTTGTAAGAAGAAATAAAAATAACAAAAACCCTACGCGCCCTATACCTGTAGGGTTTCTTCTTTGCAGTCGCGCTCCGCAATGGGTTCCCGGACTGAAATTGGCGAATATTTGTCACGGCGCAGCAAGCTTTGTGTGGTATAATATACCAAAAAGCAAAAAAAGTTCTTGCCTTTTATTGCACAACATGATATTATTGCATTGCAATACAGAACTTTACAAAAAACTATGCTTTACAAGTCTATAAAATCACCGTATAACCATCGTAGTATCTTACTGGTGAAAGTATAACAAATAAGGATAAAACACTTATTGAGATAGGGGCATTATTGATGAACGGCATGGAGCAGGCCTTACAAGAGTTAGCAAAAAATTCACCCTATGCGTTTATAATAGTAATTTTATTGTTTGTTTTTTATAGATTACACCATAAAAGCTTACATGAAATGCACGAACTTCATCAATCTTATATTAACAATATACAAATTGCCTATAAGGAAGCTGTTGAGCAAATGCGGGAAAATATGAAGCTATTAATGCATTCAAGAGAAAGCTAATCGTCGAAAGAGGTGAGCGTAATGCTTGGATATCTAACACTTTCTATTTTTGCTTCGTTTGCTGTGTTGTTGTATTACGGCATAATTAAATTGCACGAACGGAGAACAAAAAGGTTTTTATTAAATAATGATAAACGTATCAAGATGATCGATAGAGCCGCAAAGATTGAAAAAAAATATATTCTAGCTACTTTAGGTAAAAAACTTGTGGATTTCCCGAGTATTAATACGTATCTGTATCAAAGTATGGGACTTACAGATAGCCTTTGTTTTGGTTACGATGAGCTTGGTTTTTCGGGCATGAAAATTGAAGAATCAGCTAGGCTTTTAACGGAACTCAAGGTTGCACCAAAAGACATAAAGCGCTTGGTTATATCGCTTGTGTTCTTGTGTAACCGAATTGTCAAGATGAAAAGCCCCTGGGTTTATGCGTTCACTAATTTGCGTTTAGGTTTTAAAAAAAATATTAACTTGCAAATTTTAAGATTATTGATTACAATACTGCGCGTTTTGTTTAAATATAGGAGAGACGATAAATTTGTGGCAGAAGGCAGGATAGTCGAACAGCGCAAGGCTATATGTAATGTTGTTAGAAAGGATCACGCATGCGTCTAGTGCGCCATGATGCTATGGAATGAATCTGATAACGTATACATACAGCTTTTAACAAATATAGCTTATACTACCTAATATATCACAAAGCACTTTCATACGGGGGTGCTTTTATTATGCATGAAATGAGGTGCAAATTCAGAGGCAACCGCTTTGTAGTCGAAAGCACAATCGAAAAAAACGCTCAGCCATGATGATCTTGTCGGCATAAAACAAAATACCAAGGCCAAGCTGAAGCAGCTGCAAAGCCAGATTGATGCCCTCATTTATATTGGCGCAGTCGGCAGGCATGCCGGAGCTGCGCTCGCTGGCGATAGGCTTCTATACAGCAAGCGAGTGTATCAGCATCATTGAAAACTGGGGCAGGATGGGCCTGCCATTGCCGCCTAAGGCTAAAGAAGTGTTGGAGCAGTTGGGGAAGTGATCAGTGATAAATTGTACTTATCTAAAATGTTTAAGAGGGCGGACAGGTTGTCCGCCCCCTTTTTATGCGTCGTTTGAACTTTCCAGTTCTAATATTTCATTCATCATCAACTGTCCCCCCAAACGCTTTATTGAAATTGCTCATAAACGTTTTCATGTTTGGTGATATTTTCATAAGTGTAATTACTGCTGACAGCTGGTTGCTTAAATGCGCGTCACCAACGTCTGGGGTTAATCCTTGATGAAGCCTTTTAGTATAGTTTCCTTTAGTGCTCTTTGGTGTTTTGTTTTTTAGCGTTTCAACTACTTCCCGCGGTAATTGATTATAGACAAGTTCCATTGTAAGTTTCCCAATATAACTAGGCCTTTTTACGCTTAATGGGTTGTATTCCCATTTTAGTAATCTAAATAATTGCTTATAAAATTCATCTGGAAATGCTTGTGAGCAGCTTAATAGGCCTTGGTATGGGGTATAATGAGATAAAAAAGTTTATTCATTCGAAATATGCGCAGGATAGCAGGATTAAAAAAGCGGCGAATAATTGCCGCTTTTTTAATATGAAAGGGATAATTTTACTATCTTTGTTCTAATAGTATTTTTATGCCTTTGTGCAAATTCTTAATGAGAAAAGTAAAAGCATAGGCGGCAGTTGAAATGTCTAATCCACTCTTCTGCTATTTATCAAATTTTGCGCTAGGTTAATATTATCTGCTGCGGTGCACTTTGGTGTATACAGGATGTATGTTTTTGATTCGATACTGTAAAGCAACAAACACCTTTTGCCTTTAAAGCATTTGCCTTGTAACGTTTTGCTGTTTATATATTTGATTTGGAGTTCTGAATACATTTTATCATCTCCACAGGGTAAAAAACGCCACAAGCCATGTACCAGTCTTAACATGATGATGGTATTCGGATATGGCTTGTGGTCATCAAGGCAAACAACTCTGTCTAACTTTAGTTGAATTTTCTCGTTGAATCAATAGTTGATAGTATTGCTATAGCTTACAAATGTCTCAAGCACGGTGCTTCCGCTTAAAGATTGGTGAGTTCCTTTTACCCGATAGCTATATCCGCTTGTTACGTACCAAGAATTATCAACTACTGCGAATCCGCTGGCGGTGTTTGTCCAGGATTTAATTGTTGTCCAGATACCTCCGCTGTACCTTTGCAGCTCTGCTGTAACTTTTGCGGTGTATCCTGATTGTACTGCGGTATCTGCATAGCAGTGCATCTGTCCCCAGCCATAATCATCTATCCCGACTGAACAGTCTGTGATGGCAACAAACATCGGTGTGATAATAATGTCGAGGTTGCTAGATTGTGTTGGGGCGGCATTGGCTGGGCTTGCGAAGACCGCCATACTAAAACACATAATTCCAGCGACAACTGTTGCAAGGATTTTGCCAATAAACTTTTTGTACACAAAAACCACTCCTTTTTTATTTTTTGTTTCATGCAATACAACATGAAAAAGGCGTGGTTTGTGACAAATTATTTCAAAAAAATTATTTTTTTATGTTTTCGGCTATTTTTATTATTTCTTTTTCATCTATATTTCCGCTAATAACAAACGAATATTGCTCGCTGTGCCAAACCAAAATAATAACAGTTTCCTTTTTGCTCAATACGGCCTCACGGTCTTTTATTGTCAGTTTTTCAGTAGTAGCGCCTTCCGTGTCAATAAATAGACGACGATTAATGGGTCTCATATCGCAGCGGAAGTTCTTATCCCCGTTTACAAAATATAGGGTGGCATAGTCTGGCCCCCCAATGCTATTCTCAGCTTTGAATCCGCTCGGAACATACCCTAATACGGAATCCGTAAGCGGGTCTTGCGCCTGCGTTGAAGTCTCGTCTGGAGTCCCTTCTTTAAAATCAATTGCGGAGTGGGTCTCGCTCTTGTCCATAAAAAGATTTAAAACCTTTATTCGCCAGGCGTCCACACCTGCAATACCTATCGCTGCCGTTATAGATAGTACAACGAGCGCCACAATTGCACGTTTGATATATGACGGCATTTTTTTCAAACGCTGTTTACGTTTGTAAGCTTTCAATACTTTTTGCATCTTTTCGTTGTGGTTTTCCGAAAACGCAATGCCATCGTCCGATGGCGTTTCAGATCCCTCGGCAAGTTCTTTTTCAGCTAACGGTGCGGCCTGGTACAAAAGCTCATCCAATGCTTTTTCTAAAAATTCCCGCTCAGTCATTTTAAGGCCCCCTTTCCTAATGCACTAACCAACTGTGCCTTTCCCCGTTCAAGGCGTTTTCTAACGCTATCATTGCTGATTGCCAAAAGCATTGCAATTTCTTCATTGCTATATCCGTGCGAATATCTTAGCAGCATAACATCCTGATAGATCGGCTTCATCTTCTTAATCTCGTTTATAATTGTCCTTACGCTTTCTTTGTTGATAATAATTTGTGATGGTTCATAGGATGAATCGGGTGTTTGCTGAAGAAGATCATCGCTATTTAAATTCGTCTTTTTATTATAAATATCAAAAGCAATATTCCGGCATATAACCGTCAGAAAACTGCGGGTTTTATGAAAACTTTCTTCGTCAATTTTATCTATGTTGCGTAAATTATCAATAATGCGGACAAACGCTTGTTGAACGGAATCTTCGGCAAGAAACTTATCTTTTAGAATGGAATACGCAACGCTATACATTGCATAGCGATACGTATTATATAGCCGTTCTATTTTGCCTGAATAATCTTTATTGATCCCTAGAGTTCCCAAGGTTAACAGCATTAGGGTCACCAGCCTTCGTTTAAGATATGTAATCTTATTCATATCATTTATAATATCTATCATAAATAAAAAAGTCAATGCCAAACAGCGCGAATGTTGTCGTTTTATGCCGAATATCGTAACGTTATTAGATGGGCGGCTTTTGGCTGCCGCCAATTCTATACACGATCAAGTAAGAATAGCATTAAATAAGGGGTATTCGCCGCTTTTTCACTTATACCGCAATACTGAATATGCCCACCACAGCAATGACTGGATGGCTCGGGAGTGAGGCGGGTATGAAAAGGGGCGTCGTTTGCGGCCGGTGCCCTATTACCTATTTCTTTGTATGGACGCAGGGTGGATGGCGGATATTTTTTTTTAATATAATCGTTTGATTCATGTCATCAGAAAAGGAGTGCGTGATACGTGAATAAGAACATAGTACAGGCATGACCCGTTTCTTTATGCAAAATAAAACACCAGGGAAAATTACTCCCTGGTGAAAATTGCTCCAAACAGTCCGTTTACAAATATAAAACGAATATGTTCAGATAAGTTGTGACCTGTCTAAGGCGAACGAAATAGATGCCTTAAGCCTCTTCGTTCAGGAGCGGAATGCTTATGCCTGCGTTTTTACATTCCTAGTTTCACAGAGAAGTAACAAAGCAAAAAAACATGCCAATAACCACTTCCCAAATGCCATAATTGACAATATACTTAACGATTTTAGTTTCGCCTCATTAATATAAAGAATCATTTAATTACTTAATTGAACAATAGTTAAGGAACGATTCATATAACCTAAAATAGGAAAATCCGTACTAATACTTACTCCTACTTCATCTTCTGCTGTTAAAGCGGCCTGAACGACAAACGTTGAACTACTTCTATTAGATATCTTAAAAAAAGTAGTCGTATCGCCAAAAATCGGTGCACCATTGACAGTAATAATGGCATTCAGATATGGTTGATCCGGGTCTGGCTCAGTGGTGGCTACAGCGTTAATAGATATCGTTATTTGATAGATCCCGCTTTCTCCTACCACTAATTCATTGCCCGATAGACTAACTGTGATAGTATCCGATAAAGGTCCAACCGCACTAAATGTTACGGGTGTAAATGTTTCCCCGGGTGACTCTACATTACCTCCTCTTAAAGATCCAAAAGCCAAAACGACTTCGCCAGTAGGGCCTGTGTCGCCCGTCGGGCCGGCAGGGCCGGTGTCGCCCGTCGGGCCGGTGGGACCGGTAGCGCCAGTGGGGCCTGTCATGCCCGTATCATCTGTTCCAATTACAGCCAAAGATGCTTTGACCGGAACAATCGTTGAATAATAAATCGTTGCATTGCTGTTATTCCTCAACGCTACGGTTACAGGCGCTGTTACAACCTCTATGATACCAACTCCGACTACTTCTCCTGTTTTGATTGGCGAATTACCGATTATAGTATCTCCTTGCGACGAAACCAGCGCAAATCCAGCGCCAATGGCTGATATAGACGATTGCGTAGCCACCCACCAGTCAAATTCATATCTGCCTGCTTCCTGTATTGTAATAACGCCAGTGACGTTGTCATAACTGATATTCCCAGTAGAAATCACGGTTGAATCAAAGATGACGTTTGCGTTAGATTCAACAGTGCCCGCTATTAAGCGTTCAACCTGTAATGATATACTCATAAGGGTACCTCCTTTTTTGATACCTCCTATAAATCATTTTATGTTGACAAGCTAAGTTTGTGCATATCGTCTTGGCAGAGGGTTCAGACTGGGGCATTATTTCAACCACACATAAAGGCTAATGATAGATTAGTATACCTGTAAAAAATAGCAGAGTCACTGAAGTAAGCACTAAAAAAAAGCTCTATTACCCCTACCTGGAGCGCGAGTGTTTTCGCAGTATTTTCAAGCTCTAAAACCCGCATAAATACGGGCAAAACAAAAGACCATCAACAAAAAGTTGACGATCTTTTTGGTGTGTGAAGCAAACGAAATAGATGCCATATTTAAATGTTAAAAACAGGTGCATCTTCAATTTGCCTATTGGATTATTGTTTGTGATTTTTAAAACTTAAAATTCATAATCATCATTTGTAAGGGCACAAACCTCTGTCATGAATTTTACGCCAAACCTTACGCCACTTGCGAAATTTGCAATTGACATTCTACAGGCTACGTTATCTGTATCATCCAGCATCCGCTGTATTTGACGATATTGATTCCGCTTTAACATTCTTTTAAAATTTCCACGGCGTGATTTTATCCGTTGTTTTTCATCAGGACATATTTTGCGTGAATCAACCTCGCCAAAATTGTTATACAACTGCTCTAAAATTTGTTCCATGTCAATCATACCTCCATATTTTTATTGATTTCCAACTTAATATGCGGTATAATAAATTTACCGACATTTTATGTTGGTGACCGGGGAACAGTCTTTTTAACCTTTTGCTAGGGTGGACTGTTTCCCTTTATTTTGGAAGCCCTTCATGCATTTTTTGAACACCACGCCGTACAACTTCTGCTCTTGATACATTCATTTTTTCACTGCATTCTTCTAACATTTCAGCAGTATTTTTGTCAAAACGTATCTTTATCGTAATGTCCTTTGGGTTGTCCGTAGGGCGTCCTAATTTCTTCGCGCCCAATCAGTCACCTCCTTTTGCAGGTCGCTAAATAAATTATACATTATAGACCTGCAAAATGTCAACGTCTTTTTGAAAATATTTTTACTTGTAGAAGAATAAAAAAGTTGCCTTGCAGCAACATCAGTCCCCATTTGCCAAATATCCCCCTCCCTGGGGAGGGGGCAGGGGGTGGGAATATCAAATCAGAAACAAAGCAAAAACGCGTAATTTCCTACTATACTGCCTTTCGGTAGTAATTTCCTATAAGTTAAAAAAAGATGTCGAAAAAACTCGACATCTTTCAGCTTGTGTGAGGCGAACGAAATAGATGCCACCTTATTATTAATCTTTAATGAAAAAAATTCTTCGTTATTGTATGTTCCCTGCAGAAAGGAAAGGTGGATACATCATGAGAGCATGATTTTCTGCAATAAATTCTTTCTCAATAAAATTATTATTCAAGTCAAATTTTTTACGATACAACTCATTATGGCGGCTATATCCTCCCCAGTATTCGCTTTTAACAATATGATTTTCCTCAATAATTTCGTATCTGTATTCTTGTAATTGGTTAGAGCGCCATTCTCCTTCTAAATACTCTTTCCCCACACTGACACATAGTTGATAATTCCGATTGGTTCCATTATAAATCATCAAATCTCCATAAGGATAAAAACAGGTAGCTCCACTGCCGAAAGGCTGTGTGCGATTTGAATCCGGAAACACATCATATCCGTGACGATGGCGCTCAATAATAGTAAGAGGTGTATGTAATGTCATCCAATAAATCAAATTGGATAGCTGACACAAACCACCTCCCACTCCTGCAGTGACTTTGCCTCCAGTTAGAATCATTCCATCTACATAACCTTTCCTGTAAGTAGGCTTTCCAATCAGTTTCCAATAGCTAAACGTTTCTCCCGGACGAATAATTATACCATTAAGTCTTGCTACAGCAAGCTTTAAATTGATTATCTTGTTATATTGGTACTGCATATCAACATCCCTGAGTTGCCTTAGCAATATTGTTTTGTGATGAAAATATGTTATTGGCAACCGGCAGTCATCGCGTTGTTTTGCAAAAGGTCTATACATTGCCCACTTCGCAAAACGTAGCAAAGAATAATATGTCTTGCCGGCCATCAATCGGATATTTGAACGTTGGATAGGTCTTAAATCATTACTAATAATGTTCCTCATTAAACTTCACCTCGCAAAACATAAATAATCTAACTAC
The DNA here is from genome assembly GCA_022706785.1 of Bacillota bacterium. Classification (GTDB taxonomy): domain Bacteria; phylum Bacillota; class Clostridia; order UBA1381; family UMGS1253; genus JAKJBW01. The sequence goes on along the minus strand of JAKJBW010000010.1, from coordinate 60,081 downwards.
CAATAAGAATCATTTTATGACATACTTGTTCTAAATCATTATTTTAAGTTTATTACATTATACCAATCATATCCAAAGTTTTCAATACAAAAAAGATGCCGAACATAATTCGACATCTTTCGACTGGTGAGCCATCCGCGATTCGAACGCGGGACACCTTGATTAAAAGTCAAGTGCTCTGCCAACTGAGCTAATGGCCCGGATATGGCTGGGATGGCAGGACTCGAACCTACGAATGCCAGAGTCAAAGTCTGGTGCCTTACCGACTTGGCTACATCCCAACATCACCAACAACAATATAAAAAAAATAGTGGGGTGGATAATGAGATTCGAACTCACGACCTCCAGAGCCACAATCTGGCGCTCTAACCGACTGAGCTATACCCACCAAAGGGTTACATAAGTGGCGTGCCTGCGGGGATTCGAACCCAGGACCTACTGCTTAGAAGGCAGTTGCTCTATCCAACTGAGCTACAGGCACATTTTGGAGCGGGTGATGAGAATCGAACTCACGTAATCAGCTTGGAAGGCTGACATTCTACCATTGAACTACACCCGCATTTCATAGGCCGCTTTAAGCTGACCTATAGAATTATAGCAACATCCACACAGTTTGTCAACACATTTTTTCAATAACCCGACCGGCCCCGAATAAAATTTTCGCAAAAAACCTTGCAATTAAATCATATTTATGGTATTCTATCATGGCATAAAAATACACACGCCTTTTGAGCTTTCCGGGCGGTGCCGTAAAACGGTTCCCGGCAGCGATGAAACGGGCGGAGGTATAGCAGGGTGTGGCGCGCTTTCGCGGCGGCACAAAAAAATTAAAAACCGGAGGTAAATCTATTATGGCAAACGTAATCTCAATGAAGCAGCTTTTGGAAGCGGGCGTCCATTTCGGACACCAGACCAGGCGCTGGAATCCCAAGATGGCGGAGTATATCTTCACCGAAAGAAACGGCATCTACATCATCGACCTTCAAAAAACGGTCAAAAAAGTGGAAGAGGCATACAATTTCGTCAGAGAAGTCGCACTAAACGGCGGCGATGTGCTCTTTGTCGGCACCAAAAAGCAGGCGCAGGATTCCATTAAGGAAGAGGCGCAGAGAGTCGGCATGTATTTTGTCAACGCCAGATGGCTCGGCGGTATGCTCACCAACTTCAAAACCATCAAAAAGAGAATCGACAGGCTTGAGCAGCTTGGCAAGATGGAGGAAAACGGCACCTTCGACCTGCTTCCCAAAAAGGAAGTCAGTAAGCTCTTGGGCGAAAAGGAAAAGCTTGAAAAGTATCTGGGCGGGATAAAAGACATGCGCAAGCTGCCAGGCGCACTGTTTATTGTGGATCCGAGAAAAGAAAAAATCGCCATTGCCGAAGCCAAAAAGCTGGGCATTCCGGTCGTGGCCATTGTTGACACCAACTGCGATCCGGAGGAAGTGGACTATGTCATCCCCGGCAATGACGACGCTATCCGTGCCGTCAAGCTGATCGCCTCCACCATGGCCAACGCGATCATGGAAGGCAGACAGGGCGAGCAGCTGGCAGACGAGCAAGCCAAGACAGAGCAAACCGATGCCGAAGGCAAAGAATAATAAAAGACGATAGGGTTAACATGAGCGGTCTTTTGTCTGTCTTTTGCGCAAAGACGCAAAAACCGCTTTTTGCTGTAATAATATAGGGGCAAAAAGCCTATACTTGATTTGACCAGCATAGCACGCTTTTGTATGGCGCAAAGCAGAGCGGAAAATACAACAGCGCAAAATAAGCATAAGCAGGAAAGGATGATAGAACAATGTTTAGTGCACAGGATGTAATGAAGCTTCGTGAGAGAACCGGCTGCGGTATGATGGACTGCAAAAAGGCGCTCACGGAATCGGAAGGCGATATGGAAAAGGCGATTGAACTGCTCCGCGAAAAGGGTCTTGCGGCTGCCGCAAAGAAATCGGGCAGGATCGCCGCCGAAGGTATTGTAGACGCTTTTGCGCAGGATAATGTGGGCGTTGTGGTCGAGGTCAACTCCGAAACAGACTTTGTTTCCAAAAACGCCGATTTCCAAAAATTTGTGGCCGATATCGCCGGGCATATCGCAAAGACGGCGCCTGCCGATACCGATGCGCTGATGGAACAGAAGTTTATGAACACAGGCGATACCACCATTCGCGAAATGCTCACTCAAAAGATCGCGACTATCGGCGAGAACATGAACATTCGCCGCTTTGCAAGGTATGAGGGCGTCGTGGAAACCTATATCCACGGCGGCGGCAGGATCGGCGTTATGGTGAAATTCGATACGGACGCTTCAAAGGCTGCCGGCGAAGCATTCAAATCATTTGCAAAGGATATGGCCATGCAGGTGGCGGCTGCGCTCCCGCAGTATGTCGCCCCGGCCGACGTTCCCGAAGCGGTTGTGGTAAAGGAAAAGGAAATCCTCACCGCCCAGGCCATCAACGAAGGCAAGCCCGCCGCCATCGCCGAAAAAATGGTCGCCGGCAGAATAAGCAAGTTCTATAAGGAAGTGTGCCTGCTTGAGCAGCCCTTCATCAAGGACCCGGACAAGGCGGTCAAGACGGTTGTTAAGGAGATATCGGACACTATCGGCTCGCCCGTTTCAATTGTAGAATTCGTCAGATTCGAAAAAGGCGAAGGTATTGAAAAAAGGGAAGACAATTTTGCCGATGAAGTTGCAAACATGATAAAACAATAGTAAAATAAATGGGGAGCATGACTGTCCCCCGAAAGTATAAATGGGGGACACCGCTGTGTTCCCCATTTTTTGAAACAAGGCAGTATTAAGGGCTTATAGTCATACCATAAAACATCACAGGAGGTCGATCGGTTTGCAGGCAAAATATAAACGCGTACTTCTAAAAATCAGCGGCGAGGCTTTGGCCGGTGATAACAAAACCGGACTCAACCAGCAGACGCTTTCCGAAATTTCGTCGGCAATAAAGGAATGTGTGGATATGGGCGTGCAGATAGGCATCGTGGTGGGCGGCGGCAATTTCTGGCGCGGCCGCAGCGGCGAAAACATGGACCGCACCCGGGCCGACCATATGGGAATGCTCGCCACGGTGATAAACGCCCTGGCTTTGTGCGACGCGCTTGAGGCCAAAAACATCCCCACCAGGGTGCAGACAGCTATTGATATGCGCCAGATCGCCGAGCCCTACATCAGGGGCCGGGCTGTCAGCCATTTGGGCAAAAACCGCGTCGTCATTTTCGGGTGCGGCACGGGAAACCCCTTTTTCTCCACCGACACCGCCGCTGCGCTTCGTGCCGCGGAGGTCGACGCGGACATCATCCTGCTTGCCAAAAAGGTGGACGCCGTCTACGATTCGGATCCCAATGTGAATCCAAACGCGGCGCGCTTTGATTCCCTGACCTATATCGACGTGCTCAACCGCGGGCTTGGCGTCATGGATTCCACCGCCACATCGCTGTGCATGGACAACAGCATCCCCATACTGGTGTTCGGGCTTGACGATCCGCAAAACATAGTCCGGGCCGTAACCGGGGAAAAAATAGGCACGCTGGTATCGAAATAAGCGGCGGTCTGCTTAGCGCTTTTTGCGCAGCAAAAAACTGAAGTTTTAGTCAGTTTTTTTCAAAAGGCGGGCAGCGCCCGCTGGCATTACGGGAGTAGTCTTGCGGCAGTTTCGCCCTTGCGCCCGGATCCTTTTGCGCAGCAGAAGGCCAAAAGTCTGTGCATGTTTAGCAGCAGCGCCCCTAAATCGCCGTCCGCGGACGGCGAAATCTTAAACGTATAAGAGCTTTTTTCTTTGTTACTTTCTTTTTGCGATAGAATAAAGAAAGTAAGGTTTTTATTCATTTCAAGGAAGGTAAGTTTTTTATTTATTTTGCCAGAAATCAATTTGCTACTTGTTAAACACCAGATAATAGCGGTATAATAGTATGGTGGAAAATAATACATTTTATTTGAGGAGGTATTAACATGGCAAAATCCGATTATCCGGAAATCCGCGATAAAATGGACAAGACAATGAACATATACTACGCGGATCTGCAGGCTGTCAGGGCCGGACGCGCCAACCCTGCTATCCTTGAAAAAATATTGGTGGATTACTACGGAACCCCCACCCCCATCCCCCAGCTCGGCAACATTTCGGTGCCTGAGGCAAGGACGCTTCTGATACAGCCGTGGGATGCGGGCGTATTAAGGGAAGTGGAAAAGGCTATCCAGAAATCCGAGCTTGGCATTAACCCAAACAATGACGGCAAACTGATACGCTTAAACTTTCCGCCGCTCACAGAGGAGCGCAGGCGCGACCTTGTGCGGGATGTGCACAAGCGCGCTGAGGAGGCAAAGGTCGCCATCCGCGCTATCCGCCGCGACGCCATGGAGCATTACAAAGCGCAGAAGAAAAAGAGCGAGATCACAGAGGACGATTTAAAGGATATCGAAAAAGGCATACAGGCCATGACGGATGATTATGTCAAGGAGATTGACAACGCCCTGGCCAAGAAGGAAAAGGAGATCATGGAGGTATGATACTAATTTAAAGTAAAAAGGTGACTTTAAATTAGTATAAGCCGTTTTTGGCGGTATGAATGTTTCGTCTTTTTGGGGGGCTGGCATGTGGCGTTCGGTTTAAAAAAAGACATAACCTGGGATAAAAGCAGGCTGCCCCGTCATGTCGCCATTATTATGGACGGCAACGGCAGGTGGGCGCACAGGCGGGCGCTGCCGCGTATAGCCGGGCACCGTGCCGGCGCCGAAGCGCTGCGCAAAATATGCCGCTATGCCGGCCGTATAGGCATAGAATACATCACCGCTTATGCGTTTTCCACCGAAAACTGGAAGCGTGCTGACGACGAGGTGTCCGGGCTGATGGCGCTTTTGCTCAGTTACCTGCAAAACGCCGAAAAGGAGCTGGGCGGCGACGAGGCCCGCATCCGCGTTATTGGCGACCGGTCGCGCTTTGCAGACGAGCTCCAGCGTGAAATGGCAAGGGTGGAGCGCGTCACGGCGGACAACAAAAAGCTTAATGTCACGCTGGCGCTGGGCTACGGCGGCCGGCGCGAGATCATAGACGCGATCAAAAAAATTGCCGCCGATGCCGCGTCGGGCCGGATAAGCATAGACGATATCGACGAGGGCACGCTTGATAGCTGCCTGTATACCAATTTCATGCCCGACCCCGACCTTGTGATCCGCACAAGCGGGGAGATGCGGCTGAGTAATTTTTTATTGTGGCAGAACGCGTACAGTGAACTTTATTTTTGCGACACGCTATGGCCGGACTTTAATGAAAAGGCCTTTGATTTGGCACTGCGTGCCTATGAAAACCGCAATCGCCGGTTTGGAGGGAGGTAGACGGTATGTGGAAAGACACAGCGCTGCGCATCGTTTCCGCTTTGGTGGGTCTGGTGGTATTTTTTGTCATTGTGTTTATGGATACCATGGCGCTCAACTTCGCCCTCGGCGCGCTGATTATTCTGATGCTGTGGGAGGTATACAGCGCCTTTGACTACGGCTGGACGTTTACCATCATCGGCTGTGTGGGCTCCATGATCATTGTGGGCGTCCTGTCGCTGGGCAGTGTTGATTACCTGATGGGCGCGCTGGTCATCTATGTGATCTTTCTGGTGGTGTTCGCGGTGCTGGGCTACAGGCGGCTGCGCTTTTCGGATATCGCGGTCATGCTTTTCGCGACTATTTATATCAGCTGCTTTATGATGTATGTAGGGCGCGCAAGATATCTGGAAAACGGCCTTTACTATGTGTTCCTGATTTTTATCTGCGCGTGGATGGACGATACCGGCGCCTATTTTACAGGCAAGCTGTTTGGCAAACATAAGCTGGTGCCCGACATTAGCCCGAAAAAGACCGTTGAGGGCGCTTTGGGCGGTATTGTTTTTGCCGTCATAGGCTGCCTGCTTCTGGGCGTGATCGCCCGGTTCGCATTCTTTATGGAAGTGAATTACGTCGCGCTTGCGTTGGTGGGGCTTGTGGCTTCCTGCCTGGGCCAGCTTGGCGACCTGGTCGCGTCGCTCATGAAGCGGCAGTGCGGTGTGAAGGACTTTGGCAACATCATGCCGGGCCACGGCGGTTTTTTAGACCGGTTCGACAGCGTGATCCTGATCGCGCCGTTTGTGTATTATGTGGCGTGGGCGGCGGAAAAACTGGGATTTTTCATTTTGAGATGAGGTTGATAGCATGGGCGCAAGCCGTATCGCGCTGCTGGGGTCTACAGGGTCTATCGGGACCCAGTGCCTTGATATTGTAAGAAAAAGCCCCGATATTACCGTATTGGGGCTTTGTGCAAATAAAAACATCGCGCTTTTAGAGGCGCAGGCGCGGGAATTTAAGCCCAAGCTGGTTGCCGTGGCGGACGGGGCGCTGGCCGCCGAGCTTAAAATCAAGCTTGCCGACACGCAAACCCGCGTTGCCGCAGGAATTGAAGGCTGCTGCGAGGTGGCGGCAATCGGCGGGGCCGATACCGTGGTAAGCGCTATGACGGGGATCGCGGGGCTGCGGCCCACGCTTTGCGCCATCGAAGCCGGCAAAAACATCGCGCTTGCAAACAAAGAAACGCTTGTGGCGGGCGGCGAGCTTGTGATGCGCGTTGCGTCGCAAAAAGGCGTCCGGATGCTGCCCGTGGACAGCGAGCATTCGGCCATATTTCAGTGCCTGTTGGGCATGGCGGGCAGGCGCACGCTTGAAAAAGTGATACTGACAGCTTCGGGCGGGCCGTTTTACGGCAAAACGACGGATGAGCTTGCCCGCATCACGCCGCGCCAGGCGCTAAAGCACCCCAACTGGAGCATGGGGGCCAAGGTGACCATCGATTCTGCGACCATGGCAAACAAGGGCCTTGAGGTGATCGAGGCGCGCTGGCTTTTTGATCTTGCACCCCGCCAAATAGAGGTGCTGATCCACCCGCAGAGCATCATCCATTCCATGGTGGAATATCAGGACGGCTCGGTCATCGCCCAGCTTGGGCTGCCCGACATGCACCTGCCCATAGCCTACGCGCTCACCTGCCCCGACAGGATGGCGCTTGCGGGCGAAAAGCTGGACCTGATCAAAACTGGCAATCTCAACTTCTTTGCGCCCGACAATCAGACGTTCCCGGCGCTGTCGCTTGCCTACCGGGCTTTGGCGGCGGGCGGTACCATGTGCGCCGTGTTCAACGGGGCGGACGAGGCGGCGGTCGGCTTGTTTTTGGCAGGAAAAATAGCATTTTTATCCATTGCCGATAGGATAGAAGCGGCTATGGATGCATATAATAACACACAGAACGCGCAAATATCCGATATTCTGGAAGCCGACCGCTGGGCAAGGCGTTTTGTCATGGCGGCCGTTTGACAGCTCCTGCGCGTATTGATTTGCGGGCCCCGCGCCCGCACAGATAGGATGTGAGTTTATTGTTGTCCGCGTTTCAAAACATTATCGTACCCGTCATTGTCTTTGCGCTCATGATATTTGTGCATGAGCTGGGCCATTTTGCGGCGGCAAAGTCGTTTGGCATACGCGTCAACGAGTTTGCGCTGGGCATGGGGCCGGCCGTTTTCAAGAAAAAGGGCAAAGAAACGTTGTACTCCCTGCGCATTCTCCCCGTCGGCGGCTTTTGCAAGATGGAAGGTGAGGACGCACACAGCGACGATGCCGCCGCGTTCGGCAACGCCGCGCGCTGGAAGCGCTTTATTGTGCTGGTTGCCGGCGCTGTGCTGAATATCGTACTGGGCTTTGCCATCTTCATAGTAATCAAGGGCGGGGGATCCGCAGTCACCCAGCCTGTCATCGACCAATTCACGCCCGGCACCCATATGGTGGATTCGGTTTTTGCGCCGGGCGACAAGATCATAAAGTTAAACGACACAGACATTCATATTTTCGAGGACGTCAGCTTCTTTATGGAGCGCGCTTCGGACGCGCCCGTGACCGTCACCGTCAAACGCGGCGGCGAGAGGATAACCTCTGTGCTTCTCCCTTCAAAGTGTGAGCTTAAGTATACCTATTACGCGGACAGGGTGGAGGCCGAAACCGTCATTGAGGGTAAATCGCAGGGTATGGAGAGCGTTCCCATCGATAAGCCCGAGCTGTATAAGGACCGCATAGGCCAGAGCGGCGTACAGACCAGCTATGTGCTGGGCTTTTCGGCCACCAGGGCTGCGCCCACGTTTGTATCCACCGTCCACGACGCTTTTTTCCGCACCATTTTTGATATCAAAAGGGTATATGTGTCGCTCTACGAGCTGGTCACAGGCAGGGTCCCCGCCTCCCAGATCAGCGGGCCCATAGGCATTATCAGTATGATAGGCACCGCCTCCAAAATAAACTGGATCATGCTCTTTGAGCTGGTAGCGCTGCTGACCGTCAACCTTGGCGTCATGAACCTTTTGCCGCTCCCGGCGCTGGATGGGGGGCAGATACTGTTTGTGCTCGCTGAAAGCATTGCCAGAAAAGATATTGCCGCCGAAAGAAAGGGGCTTATCAACCTCATCGGCTTTGGCATCCTGTTTGCGCTCATCATTTTTGCCACATGTAACGATATCCTGCGCCTGATCGGCGGCTGGACATAACGGCGTGAACAGTTTACGGCAAAAATGCCAAGTATGCGAAAGGCTGTGTGAGCATGGCTGATAACACAAGACAGGTCCGTGTGGGCGGCGTGCCCGTCGGCGGCGGTGCGCCCGTATCGGTGCAGTCCATGACCAATACCGACACACGCGACGCAGCCGCCACGACAGAGCAGATACAGCGCCTTCAGCAGGTCGGCTGCGACATTGTGCGCGTCGCCGTGCCGGATGAGGCTGCCGCAGACGCGGTGGGAAAAATTAGGCAAAAAATCTCTATTCCGCTGGTGGCGGATATCCATTTTGACTACCGCCTTGCGCTTATGTGCATCGAAAACGGGGCGGACAAGATCCGTATCAACCCCGGCAATATCGGCGGAGCTGACCGGGTGCGCGAAGTCGCCGATATGGCGGGCAAATACCGCGTACCCATCCGGATCGGGGTCAACGCAGGCTCGCTGGAAAAGGACATTTTAAAAAAGCACGGCGGCCCGACTGCCGCCGCGCTGCTGGAAAGCGCGCGCACGCACGCAAAAATGCTGGAGGACTGCGACTTTTACGACATTGTCCTCTCGCTCAAGGCGTCGGACGTGCCTACCATGATAGACGCCTACCGGCTTGCCAGCCAAACAATGGCCTACCCGCTGCATTTAGGCGTGACGGAGGCCGGTACATATGAAGCCGGCGTGATCAAGTCGGCTGTGGGCATTGGCACGCTGCTTGCCGAAGGCATAGGCGACACCATCCGCGTGTCGCTGACAGACGACCCTGTGCGCGAGGTGGACGCCGCTATTGAAATACTAAACGCGCTTGCCTTTCGCAAAAGCGGCGTTACCATGGTGTCCTGCCCCACCTGCGGGCGCTGCCAAATCGACATGATCCCCATTGCCAAAGAGGTTTATCGGCTCACGCGCGGCATGGACAAAGCCATCAAGGTGGCGGTGATGGGCTGTGCGGTGAACGGCCCGGGCGAAGCGTCGGACGCCGATATCGGCATTGCGGGCGGCAACGGCGAAGGCTTGCTGTTTAAAAAGGGGCAGATCGTGGCCAAGGTGGCGGAAAGCGAGATCGTAGCCGCCCTGATACGCGAGATTGAAGAAATGTAGTGCTACAGTTGCGGGCGTAAAGCCTTTTTGCGAAGCAAGCGGGCAGCGCCCGCTGGCACCTGCGCGGGTAGTCTGGCGGCAGTTTCGCCATCGTGCCCGGCTCCTTTTGCGCAGCAAAAGGCCAAAGTTTTGCTCAAGCTTTTTCAAAAGCTTGCGGGGTTTGGGGCGGCGCCCCAAGGTTTTAAGTCTTTAAACGCCTCCAAAAGCGCAGGAAGGGGTACGCTAAAACGTCTGGCAATAACTTTGCCGCCCTGGGGAAACCCTCGCCGGGGGTTTCCCCACAGCTTTTGCGGCCTTGCATCTTTTGCGCAGCAAAAGGCCAAAGTTTTGCTCAAGCTTTTTTAAAAGCTTGCGGGGTTTGGGGCGGCGCCCCAAGGTTTTAAGTCTTTAAACGCCTCCAAAAGCGCAGGAAGGGGTACGCTAAAACGTCTGGCAAGCACTTTGCCGCCCTGGGGAAACCCTCGCCGGGGGTTTCCCCGCAGCTTCTGCATGGCAAAAAGCGGCGCTGACGAGCGCCGGGCCGGGGCTGGCCTTACCCCTAAACTGTCCGCACAGCGTCGGCTTCACAAAAAAAATATAAGGGGAAACCCCCGGCGAGGGTTTCCCCACGCGCGGCGTCACCGCGCTCCCCTTCCTGCGCTCCCGAAACGCTGTTTAAAACCCTAAAACCTTGGGGCGCTGCCCCAAACCCCGCGATTTTTTGAAAAAAATCGACTAAAACTTTAAACTTTTGCTTCGCAAAAAGGCTTTACGGGCGGCCCGGCTTTAGGGGCTGTCATACTTTTTCAAAGGAGACTACAAGTATGCCGACCATGAAATCACTTTTGCCCGATATCCCGCCCCCGCTTTCGGATATCGAGGTTTTTGACATACAGATCAACAAGGGAAGGCGGACTATGCGGGTTTGCGTGCCCGCCGCCTCACGCCTTGACAGCGCCGACACCGAGCTTTTGTCGGCGGCGCTGTGCAAGCGCTTTGACCTACAGGCAGCGGCCGTGGTTTTGCACCATGCCAAAGCGGATAAAACGGATGACGCAGATATTGACGAAAAGCAGAAAAACGAGCGGCAGCATATCATAAACGCCCTGAAGCGTGAAAGAGGCCACACAGACAAAAACGAGGTCATCGCAGGCAAAAAAATCAAGGGCAAGCTCACCGCCATAGGCGATATCACGCCCGATTCGGGAAAGGCGTGCACCGGCGGCGAGATATTCTGTGTGGAATATAAGCAGCGCCGCGGCGGCGGGTGGATCGTGACCGCAGACATCACCGACCATCATGACGCCATCACCCTAAAGCTGTTTACCGGCACGCCGCAGTGGCAGGGCAAAGGGCGGCAGGGCGCATCAGCTTCCAAGGAGGCGCTTGAGCGGCGGCTGGAAAAGGGTACATACATCGCCGTAAAGGGCGATATGGCATACGACAAGTATATGGGCGACTATGTCATTATGGCCGAAGACATCAACGAGCTGCCCGCACCGCCGGCAAAAACCGACGATGCGCCGCAAAAGCGCGTGGAGCTGCATATGCACACGCACATGTCCGCCATGGACGGCATAGCCGAGGCGGACAAGCTGATCGCGCGCGCCGCCCGGTGGGGGCACAAGGCCGTCGCCATCACAGACCACGGCGTGGTGCAGGCGTTCCCGGAAGCCGCCAAGGCGGCAAAAAAGCATGGCATCAAGGTGATCTACGGCGTGGAGGGCTATATCGTGGACGATACCGCGCCCATTGTGTATCATCCCCGCGGCACGCTCTCTGACACCTTCGTGGTCTTCGACCTGGAAACGACCGGCCTGTCGGCCGAGCTTAACCATATCATCGAAATAGGCGCCGTCAAGGTTTGCAAAGGCAAAATCACCGACAGCTTTTCAAGCTTTGTTACCCCGCCGTTTGGCATACCGTCCAAGATCACCGAGCTTACCGGCATCACGGAGGCTATGGTGGCAGGCGCGCCGCAGGAGGATGCGGCGGTGCGGGCGTTTTTGGATTTCGCGGGCGACGCTGTTTTAGTTGCGCACAACGCCGCCTTCGACACAGGCTTTCTGCGTGCCGCCATGAAGCGTATGGGCCTTGATTTCGGATTTTGCTACCTCGACACCGTTGAGCTGTCGCGCAAGGTGTATCCGCAGCTTTCAAACCATAAGCTAAACACGCTGGCAAAGCACTTAAACGTCAGGCTGGACAACCACCACCGCGCCGTGGACGACGCCGCCGCCACAGCGGGCATATTTCTTGCCATGTCGGGCGTGCTGCACGACGCGGGCGTATCAGAGCTTGCGCATATCAACAGCCATTTCGGCGGCGGCATAGACGTGCGCGGCACCGGCGCGCATCACGCCATACTGCTGTCTAAAAATGAAACAGGGCTTAAAAACCTCTACCGGCTGATATCCGAATCGCATTTAAACTATTTTTACCGCACGCCCAGAATACCCAAAAGCCTTATCGCCAGACATCGCGAAGGCCTCATCATCGGCTCGGCGTGCGAGCAGGGTGAGCTTTTCCGGGCTGTGTTTTCGGGCAAACCGCCGCGGGAAATGGAAAAAATCGTCAGCTTTTACGACTACCTTGAAATCCAGCCGCTGGGCAACAACGCGTTTATGCTGCGAAACGGCGACGTGACATCCGAACAGCAGCTCATAGATATCAACCTGCGCATCATAGCGCTGGGAAAGCAGTACGGCAAGCCTGTCGTGGCCACCGGCGACGTGCATTTTTTAGAGCCTCACGACGAGGTTTTCAGGCGTGTGCTTATGGCGGGCAAGGGCTTTAGCGACGCGGATCTTCAGCCCCCCCTGTATTTGCGCACCACACAGGAGATGTTAGATGAGTTTAGTTATTTAGACGAACAAACAGCCTACGAGGTCGTGGTAGCCGCGCCGGGCGGTATTGCGGATATGGTCGAATGTATACAGCCCACGCCGGACGGCCATTTCCCGCCCGAAATCCAGGGCGCGCAGGAGGATATCATACGCATTTCCCATGAGCGCGCCGAAAGGCTTTACGGCGATCCGCTTCCCGATATCGTACGTGCGCGCATGGAAAAGGAGCTTCACGCCATCACCACATACGGCTTTTCGGTCATGTACATCATTGCGCAAAAGCTGGTGAGCAAATCGCTTTCAGACGGCTATCTGGTCGGCTCGCGGGGGTCTGTGGGCTCGTCCTTCATAGCGTTTCTGACGGGCATCACAGAGGTAAACCCGCTCCCTGCGCATTATGTGTGCCCGGCATGCGCTCATTCGCACTTCCCGGGTGAGCTAAGCGGTATATCGGGCTGCGATATGCCGGACAAAGCCTGCCCCGCCTGCGGTGAGAAAATGGACAAGGACGGGCATGATATCCCTTTCGAGACCTTTTTAGGCTTTGAGGGGGACAAGGAGCCGGATATCGACCTGAATTTTTCGGGCGACTACCAAAGCACCGCGCACAAATATACCGAAGAGCTGTTCGGCGCGGGCCATGTTTTCCGGGCGGGCACTATCGGCACCATTGCCGAAAAGACGGCGTTCGGCTATGTGCGCAAATATTTCGAGGAGCGCTCACTGGTGGCGCACAATACCCAAATGAAACGCCTTGCCATGGGCTGCACCGGCGTAAAGCGCACCACAGGCCAGCATCCGGGCGGCATCATCATTGTGCCCCACCACAAGGATATCCACGACTTCTGCCCGGTGCAGCATCCGGCAGACGATGCCGGCAGCGATATCATAACCACACATTTCGACTACCATTCCATCGATAAAAATCTGCTTAAGCTCGATATTTTAGGCCACGACGATCCCACTGTGATCCGTATGCTTGAGGACCTCACAGGGGTTGACGCAAAAACCATCCCGCTCGGCGAGTCGGCCACCATGAGCCTGTTTCTCAATACCGACGCGCTTGGCGCCTCGCCCGAGCAGATCGGCAGCACAGTGGGTACGTTCGGCGTGCCCGAATTCGGCACGGAGTTTGTGCGCCAGATGCTGGCGGACACCAAGCCCACCACCTTTTCAGAGCTCCTTCAGATTTCGGGGCTGTCGCACGGCACCGACGTGTGGCTCAACAACGCCCAGGGCTATATCAGAAGCGGTGAGATCACCTTAAAAGAGGCGATATGTACCAGAGACGATATCATGATCTATCTCATACGCATGGGCCTTGCGCCCAAGCACGCCTTTTCAATCATGGAAAAGGTACGCAAGGGCAAGGGACTCTCCGCCGACGATGAGCAGGAAATGCGGTCGCACAGCGTACCGCAGTGGTATATCGACTCCTGCAACAAGATAAAATACATGTTCCCCAAAGCGCATGCCGCCGCTTATGTGATGATGGCCTTCCGTATCGCGTATTTTAAGGTGTATTATCCCGAAGCGTTCTACACCGCGTATTTCACCATCCGCGCCGAAGGCAATTTCGACGCGGAGCTGATGTGCTACGGTACGGCCAGGGTGCAGGAAGCCATGCGGCAGATCGCCGCCAAGGATGACGCAAGCGCAAAGGAAAAGGAAGTCTACACCATTTTGGAGCTGTGCTGCGAAATGTATGCAAGAGGCCTGGGCTTTGCGCCCATCAGCCTGTACCGGTCCCACGCCAAAAAATTCCTGCCCACGCCCGAAGGCATCCTGCCCCCGCTGTCCGCTATTGCGGGTGTAAGCGTATCCGCTGCCGAAAGCATTGTGGCCGAGCGTGAAAAGGGCGAGTTCTTCTCGGTTGAGGATATGCATATGCGCACCAAGATCAGCAAAACCGTTTTAGAAATGTTGCAAAAAAGCGGCTGTCTGCGCGACCTGCCCGAAAGCAGTCAGGTAACGCTTTTTGAGCTGTAAGCGGGCAGCGCCCGCTGAAACCTGCGCGGGCAGTCAGCGGTAATTCTGATCCTGTGCCCGGCAACCTATTTTGGCGTAATTTCCTATCACATAAAAAAGTTGCCTTCCGCAACAAATGTTCGCTGCGATCACCTTTTCAAGGTAAACTTTTTTTTGAAACTCAGGAATTACGCCAAAATGGCGTAATTCCTGAGTTTCAAAAAAAACAGCGCACGCACAATCGCTACAACAGATTCGCCAGCTCAAGACGTTCGTTTTGGGCAATGTCTTCTATTTGCGCCTGGGTCTTTGCGCACGCCGCCGCCGCATTGGCGCCGTTTGCGTAGATGATGTTTTGTTCTAATTCTTCCACTGAAATTTCAACCGCATCCAGATAGGCATGGTCCACAAAAAGGCTTAACAGCTTTTTTCTCTTTTCCCAGTAGTCTTTCATTTCCTGTGTCTGCGCCCCGGCCTGCGCAAAATCGCCGGCGGCGAGCGCCTCGCCTGCTTTTTGGGCGTATAGCCCGGCCTGCTGCGTCATTTTTTCCAGCGCTATGTCGTAGCAGATACTGCCTGCCACAATAATTGCCATGAGGATCAGTGAAACGATAAAGGTTTTCATGCTTTTACCTCCTTTGTCTGGACAAACAGACTGCCGTTTGCGTCGATGGTGGCCAAGAATACGTCCTTGGGGCTTTCGATACGGTTATTGGTCAGCTGTTTGGTCAGCCAGTTCATGTTTTTATTTGCCCGCTTCAGCGCGGCCTCGTCCACCACGCCATCCGAAATAATGGTATGGGTCAGCTTTACCTCGGGCAGATTCAGGCTTAAGTCGCGTGCCGTGACCGGCCTTGCGCAGGTCTTGGGCAGTATGCTCAGCTGTCCGTTGGTTTCCAAAACGGCAAATTCAATATCGCCTATATCGGGGTAATTGTTGATTCTCAGCTCCTCGAGCAGGTCCTCTATGTTAAAGCGCGATTTTGCCAGCTCTTTTTCATTTATTTTCCCGTTGCTGATAAGGATGCTTGAATGCCCCGACAGCAGGCGGTTTAAGCGGCGGCTTTTAAGGCTGACGAAGGACAAAACGACCTCGGCGACCAGCAGCGTAAAAACGGGTATCAGCCCGCTGATCAAAGGAACGCCTATATTCTGCATGGGTATGGACACCAGTTCGGATATCATGATGGTCACAACCAGCTCGGACGGCTGGAGCTGGCCGATCTGCCTTTTGCCCATCAGCCTGAGGGCCAGTATCACCACAAGATAGAGAATAATCGTTCTAAAAAAGATCACCAGCATGAAAAAACCGCCTCCGACAGACATATTGGTTAGGGTGTGCCTTCGAATAGTCAAAGCACCCTAATATTAGTCTGCCATGGGCGGGTGAAAATATGTATTGATGCCGGTTAAATGGCTTGTTTGCTGTGCGCGTCCGGGTCTATTTCAGCCCCAGTGTATTTTTAAACCGCGCTGTGGCGTTGTTCTGATAAATGGTATAGCGCGGTATTTTAAACGGGTGCGTGCGCTTTGTCACACGGCCGGCCTTGTTTAAAAAACTCATTTTATAGCCTGCCTGCCCAAGCAGGTCTATCACCGTGCCGTTATATGCCCCGTAAGGATAGGCGTAAATGTCCGTTCCTAAGACATCCCTGCTGGTTTCCATATCCTTTAATACCTCGTCCGCAGGCTTTGTGGTAAGGACAGGATTGCCGCCCTCGTCCTGCCAATGCATGGCGTGCGAATGGCTGGCGAACGTAAAAACGTCCCCGGTGGCGGCCATAGACTTTTGCCGCAGCCGCTGCAGGCCGGCAGGGTCAAAGGCGCAGTCCTCCCATATGATTTTTGAGGTTTCGGCAAATATAACGGCCTTAAAGCCGTATTGCTTTAAAACAGGGTATGCGTACACGCAA
This sequence comes from Bacillota bacterium, assembly GCA_022706785.1. Taxonomy (GTDB): domain Bacteria; phylum Bacillota; class Clostridia; order UBA1381; family UMGS1253; genus JAKJBW01. The sequence continues at coordinate 43,725 of JAKJBW010000010.1, read as the reverse complement.
TTGCTCTCATAACCGTCGTCAAATGTGACCATCACACATTTTTTTGGTAAAGGCGCACCGTCGGTCAAAAACCGGTACAGCTCATCTGCGGTGATGGTCTGATAGCCGTTATCCGCCAGGAGCTTCATCTGCTCGGCAAACACGCCCACCGGCAGCGCCATAGGGTTATTGCCATATACGGCTTGCTGCTCCGGCGCATACAGATGGTGATACAGCAGCACCGGCACGCGTTTTTCCAGCTTGTCGCCTATCTTTTCTATTGCACCCCGGCCAAAATAATAGGCTTGGGGCTTAACCGAAATCAGGGCCGCGGCAGCGGCCAGCAGCGCCAAAGCGGCGCAAATGCATATCACGATCGTCTTTTTCAGTTTCATGGTATCATCCTTGTATCATATCTTTTTTGTGAATATTTTACTCTGTTTGCGAGACAAAGTCAATACAGCCGTGCGGACGGGCCACGGCTGGCGTATGAGAGGAAAAACAAGACCTTACTTTCTTTTTCTATCGCAAAAAGAAAGTAACAAGGGTGTGGGCTCGAATAGGCGAAGCGCACAAAAGTGAGAAGTTTTTTCGCCAGGCGAGGCGGAAGAAAGCGCGAATACTTTGTGTATTTATAGTCGATCCACTTCAAAAGGGTCTGAAGATTTGCGAGAAATTTTTCCGCCAGGCAAGACGGAGGACAACGGCGGGCTGACGCCCGCCTAGGACGACAACGCAGCATGATGGAAAAAAGGCCTCAAAGACCAGACTGTTTTGAAGTGGATCGACTATAAGCTTTCGACAACAAAGCATGGCGGAAAAACTTCTCACTTTTGTGCGCTTCGCCTATTCGAGCCCACACCCTGGGAAAAAAGCTCTCAGGCGATTAAGATTTCGCCGTCTGCGGACGGCGATTTGTGGGCGTCGCCCCTGAAAGCCCCACAAACTTTTAAAAAAGTTTGACCAAAACTTTAGCTTTTTGCCGCGCAAAAAGTTTTCATGTATTTACCGGACCCCGGCGAAATATCACAGCGTTCAACATTGGCATGTAAAAACCAGCCTTGCCTGCCCGGCGCCTTTCAGTACTCGGTCACACCGTACATCAAAACGGTGAACAGATACAGCGCATCATCCCGCATCCGGTATATCTGGCGGTCGGAATAGCCCAGCTCTTCTGTCAGCAGGCCCATACCGTTTTTATACTGCCCTGTGTAGAACACCTCCAGCACACGCCGCTGGGCCGCGGAAAGCCCGCCAAGCCCGCACGCCACAAGCTCAACCATGCGCCGGGCGGCCTCATAATTTAACGCCAGCCGCTCCCGCTCCACAATATTGTCAAGCATGGCATCCTCAAGCTTTCCGCCGCCGCGTACCGGCACATCCCGGACCGCCGAAGCGCGCACCGATTGGTATCTGTCCTGCAAAATCTGTATGCGCGCCAAAATGTTGTCAAGACTTGCCTTTTGCGCGCCAAACCTTTTCAAATCCTCTATCGCCGCGTTTTTCCAGTCCATCCCCAGCCCTCCCTGTCTTTATTTTATATCCTCACAAAAGGTACAGGTTTTTTGCCACCTGCCAGGCAAACTCATTTTTAAACCGGTTATGCGACCGCGTGCTCGGGCACTCCGATTTTTGCGCCCTGCTGCGAAAGTAGCCGAAAACGCCGTAGTCGTTAAACGCGCCAAGCGCGTCAAACGCCTCGCCGGTGCAGGTGTTTGTGTACTTTTCCCGCAGGCGGGCTATGGCCTTTGCTACAGCGTCGATCTGTCCGCCCACCGCCGAGATGACAGCCGCCCTGCTTGTAGCATCTCCGGGCGCGGCAGCGTCCTTTTGCAGCATATCGGCATACCGCCTGCACAGCGCGGGGTATGCGCGTATTAGGTAATACATCATCATGTAGGTGTCGTGGTCCATGCGGTATTCGCTGTTTTTCGGTATGTAGTGCCGCATCCGCGCCCTCCTTGTTTTGGAAAAATAGATGAATAGACCTGTCCGCTAACCCGGGCGTGAGCGGATAATTGAGGATTTTTTTCCGCCGGGTGGTGCAGGCAGGTTCCGCCAATACTTCGTGTATTGGCTGGTTCCGGCTGTATCGCCCGGCGGGGAAAAGACCGGTTTTGCCGCCGTGCCGGGGTTAGCGGACAGGTCTAATGAACGGATCTTTTTAAACAAGCCCCGGTTACTGCGAATACTAAAAGCCGCGGCGGCAAATACTACCACCGGCAGGAGGTGATAGCATTGCCCGAAGTAAATCCGTTTGAAAACCCCCATATGCAGCAATATTTTTTATCGCTGCCGCAGTGGACCAAGGAATCCATCCTGCAAAGCGGGATAAAGTTTTCCTCCCTGGAGGAGCTGCAGCAGTTTGTCGGGCATTTAAACCGGTAGGGGCGCATCCTTTGCCGGGTTATAGTTGATCCGCTTCAAAAGGGTCTGAAGCTTTGCGAGAATTTTTTCCGCCAGGCAAGGCGGAGGACGACGGCAGCGCAGCATGGCGGAAAAAAGGCCCCAAAAACCAGACTGTTTTAAAGTGGATCGGCTATAACTGTTCGGTGCGCCGCACATGCCCTGCTGCAGTACACCTGCACCACCGACCTTGGCGCATAAGCTGTCTGGCACACAGGACAGACGCGTTTAGCCATGCCGGCAGCCCTGGGATGCGCCGCAAAGCCGGGGCATGCGCGCACCCTGTAGCTGCCCTCCCCATCCACTACAGTTTCGGCCGCCGACCAGCCGGGCACAGGCGCGCACACCGCCATCCACACACACTCACACGCCCCCCTGGCGCAATCCCAGCATAAACTCATCTGCTCGTCGAGCATTGCATTTCGCTCAAACCGCATCGTTTTTCTCCCCCTTTGCCATGCTTGCCGCCCTCTGCGCCGCGATCCGCTCTATGTGCGCATAATCGTATGTCCCCGAATGGTAGATCTGCGCGGAGCGCACCGTCTGCGTCATACTTTGGCTTTTGGGCGGCGCGGACAAGCCTGCCGGATCGTCGTAATTGCCCTCCAAAACCTTTGCCATACCGGCGTCGGTGATAAGCCAGTCAAAGCCTGCGCGCCAGTTTTTGGCGTTGCCGCCCTTTAAAAACCGGCTCTGCTGCGCCTTTTCAAACAGCGCCTTAAAGTCCGCCTCACCATAGCCGCTTTTGATCCTGGCTTTGATCGCCGCCCTTCGCCTGTCGGATAATTTAAGGCACCTGGGAAACGAAACGCAGGTTTCGTTGTACATATTAACTATCTTCTGATAGTTAATACTGTTCTTATCATTTTTGTCATTCTTGGTTGCTGTCAATGGTTTGCCGTCAGCCTGCGGGGCGTCTGAGTCCCCGCCTGTGATTTTTTCCGCATCGGACTGGTAGGCCGCCCAGTTCACAACGCTGACAGCCTGGTATTTGTTTGTGACCCTGCATGTGATGTTTGCGCAGGCCTTGAGCTTGTCAAGCGCCGTGCGCACCTCGTTCACAGTCAGCTTTGTGCCTGCGGCGAGCTTGTCTAAGCTGGTGATAAACGTGCCCGCCGGCACGGTGATGCCGTGCCAGCTCCTGGCGGTGTGATTGGCCATAAGCAATATGTATATCCACAGCCGCAAAACGTTAAAGTCGTCCCACCACTCCCATTCCATAATCTTGCGGTGAAGCTTGATCCACCCTTGCATCACACCACCCCGTCCTGCTCAAACAGATCGTGCCCGTCCAGCATCTCGTTGATGAGCGACTGCTCATGCGCGTCAAATACACCGTCCACCGCAGCGCGCAGGCGCAGCCACACACCGCCCGCACAGGCATTGCAAAATCGGCTTTCCAGCTCATGACTTTCAAAATATCCGCCGCATCCAGCGCACTCCGACACCTCTGCCATGCTGTCAAAGCCGCAGAACGGGCAGGCGCAGATCCATTCCCCGGTGTCCTCATACCTGCCCGCAGCGCGGGCAAACACGCTTTTGCACTCCTCACACCTGTACATCACGCCACCCGGCTTTCCGGATTCTAAGATCATACCGGCCCGCCTCCCCACAGCGCCATCAGAAGCCACAGCGAAAAGACAAGATATGCGCCGCCCAGCGTTATCCACACAGCGCGGACAATCCCCTGCCTGCCGGTCCGGGCTGTGCGTACCCGCACACGGCCGGGCAGCGTGACCTGCCGCATACGCTGCAGCGGCTGCGCATCTTCATCGGGTATCAGTCCGATGACCGCAGCTGTGGCCGCAGCCGCCATAAAAAGCATCAGCGCCGCCCACATACGAAATCCCCCCCCTTCCATGCCCCACCGCCGTTTTCAGTTTCAAAAAGATAGTCAAACGTACAGCCGAACAGCGCCAACAGAGTGTTGATCTGGGGCACCGTGAATTTACCCGAGCGTTTTTTGCTTGAATAAGACGCTCTGCTGATCCCGATCAGCTGTGCGACCTGCACATTGCTCATAGCCTTGCGTGCCTGTTCGGCGTTCAGATTCGGAAACATCATAAAACATCCCTCCCCTGCATTTGTTTGCATTATGCAAACTTTAAAGCAATTATATCTGCGTTATGCAAACTTGTCAAGGGGTTTTTAAAAAAATATTTGCAAACTGCAAACTCTTTTTATTGACACGGCTGCTCTTCTGTAGTATGCTGTGCATAGAATACAGTCAATTGAATTTAACTGCGCCCGTGGGCGTAAGCTTTATCAGAAAGCCTTTTTGAAGCTCAGCAAATCACGCCCGAAACGGCGTGACTTCCTCCCATTTCCTATAAAGGCGGGCAGCGCCCGCTGTCAAGCTGCGATTTATATGCCCGCCAACCTTCTTTTGCAAAATTCCCTATATCCTATCAATCGGACAAGCGCCCACCGGCGCCGGCGCAGGGCAGTCTGCCGCCGGCTCACAGCCTGCGCCACACACCCGTTTCAGTACAATTCCACATATTATATAAAATAAAGAGAGAAAGGGATGAGTCAATCGTGGATTTTCATAAAAAACTAAGAGAGATCAGGGAAAACAAAGGCATATCCCAAAAAGAAGCCGCCGCCATGATCGGCGTCGCAAAATCGACATACTCGCTCTACGAGAGCGGAAAAAGAAGCCCCGACGTCCCCACCATAAAAAAAATAGCCGCAGCGCTGGGGACTACGGGCGACGAGCTTTTGCAGACCTCCTCCGCCCGCTGCGCCGCCCATACCGCAGGCGAAGCGGCCGTCATAAGCCGTTACCGTGCGCTTGACACCCACGGCCGCGAAGTAGTGGACGCCGTACTGGACATGGAGTACAGCCGTGTGCTGGCTCAGGCTCAGCCACAGGCAGCCAAAAACAATATCGTAAAATTTCCCATGACCTACTTCGACGTGCCGGTGTCGGCAGGGACCGGCGAGCCGCTTGACTACAGCACAAGCACCGTCATAGAGCTGGGCGACCTCCCGCCGCAAGACGCCGACTTTATCGTGCGGGTGAGCGGCGGCAGTATGGAGCCTACCTACCACGACGGCGATCTGCTGTTTGTCAGCAAGGACACCGACCTTGCCTACGGCGATATCGGTATTTTCTGCGTAGACGGCAGCGCCTACGTCAAGGAATACCGCCGCGAAGGCCTAATCTCGCACAACCGCGCATACCCCGCACTGACATTTGGCGAATACGCAGACATCCTGTGCATGGGCCGGGTGCTGGGCCCCGCCGGGGCAGCCGGCGACAGCATAACAGTTTACCGTGCCGCTCGCAGCGCATCAAACAGGCAGGCCGAATCCGTCGCAATGTCAAAAAACCGTTTGGAGAAAATAAAGAACGCCCCTACAGTTCAAAATGACAACGCGCTTTAGGGCATCTTTTCAAATAGGCGGAATGCACAAAAGCGTGATGTTTTTTCGCCAGGCGCGGCGCACACAAGCGCAAATACTTTGTGTGTATACGTTTCCGCAGGCAAAGTATAGCGGAAAAACAGCCGATTTAAGGCGTTTTGACTGCTTGAAAATACGCCCTGGCGCAAAAAAATTCACCTCATGGGGATTACTACTCATGAGGTGAAACTATTGGACGCATACGCCAAATACAAGGACGCCAGAGACGCCGCCTGGCGGGTATTGCTGGACTGCCATATCACGCGTCTGCCTGTGGATCTGACGAAGATCGCAAACCAAACCGGTATCCGCATCGTCAAAAACACAGACGCAGATGAGCTTGGCGCGGATGAAGCGGGCATATGCTTCCGTTATGAGGGCGTCTGGTATATCATCTACGACGATACCATGCCCAGCAAAGGGCGCATACGCTACACCGTCGCCCACGAAATGGGGCATATCTTCTTAGGCCACGCCTTGAGCGCGCCTCATCATACCAGAACATACTTTGCCGAAAAGCCGATATCCGAGGCGCAGGCCGACATGTTCGCGGCAAGGCTTTTAGCCCCGGCCTGCGTCATTTGGGGCCTGCGTATTTTTACAGCGGAGGAGATCGCCTCCGTCTGCGGCATATCGGCGGAAGCGGCCCGCTACCGGGCGCAGCGCATAAGTGAGCTTATACGCAGGAACAGATTTCTTTCGCATCCTCTGGAAAGGGAAGTATTTGAACGCTTCAGGCCGTTCATCTTGGAAAACCGGAAATAACTGCCGCCCCCAAAAAAGGGTGGAATAAAAGATTGATACGGTAAGCGCAGCGGTTTACTTTCATAAACCGCTGCGCTTACCGTGATCATGCATCATAGAAAAATGATACGGATCATGTTTGTGTGGTACCAAACCCTTTTTCCGTCGTCTTTGCACATGTCATCTATAACATGCCTCAAAAAAAACCAGACTAAAAAATGTACTTTTCAACCCCGATTTTTGCGCATTTTCCGCTTTAAAACCACTGCATATAGTGGCTGATCTGCCTTATTCGCCCTTCAAACCACCATTCGTCATGAGAACAACACTCTCCACATGTGTCGTGTGCGGAAACATATCCACCGGCTGCACGCGGCTGATTTGGTAACCGCCCATATCCGCCAGCAGCCTTGCGTCGCGCGCCAGTGTGGCGGGATTGCACGACACGTATACAATACGCCGGGACGAAAGCTTTGCAATGGTTTGCAGCGTGAGCGCATCGGCGCCCTTGCGGGGCGGATCGAGCACCACCACATCGGCTTTTTCGCCCATACCGCAAAGCCGCACGGCGATATCTTCCACCGCACCCGCATAAAAGCAGGCGTTGCCCATACCGTTTGCGTCGGCGTTTGCCCTTGCGTCCGAAACGGCGGCTTCCACGATCTCAATGCCGATCACCTTTTTTGCCTTTTGGGCCATATAAACTGAAATGGTGCCAATGCCGCAGTACAGGTCAAACACCGTTTCGGCACCTGTCAGGCCCGCCAGCTCGACAGCCACGGCGTATAATTTTTCTGTCTGCGCGTGGTTGACCTGATAGAAGCTGGCGGGTGAAATCTCAAACTTAAACCCGCCCAGAATGTCTGCAAGCCGATCCCGACCCCACAGCGTTACAAAGTTCTTGCCAAGGATCAGATTCGTTTTTTCCATGTTGATATTATGGATAACGCCGATAAGTCCGTCTGTGTTTTCTTTAAGCAGGCCGACCAGAACGTCACTGTGCAGCAGATGCAGCGCATTGGCGGAAACCACCACCATCACCTGGCCTGTGGCGTTTGCCTGACGGACAAAAACGTGGCGGATAATGCCTTTATGCGTCTTTTCGTCATAGGCGCTGACGCCGCAGGCTTCCATATAGTCAAGCACGCTCCGGGTGACAGCTTTGCAGATTTCGCCGCCCACCAGGCAATCGTCCGCCGGGACAATGCGGTGGGAGCGGGGCGCAAAAAAACCGGTACACGGCCTGCCTGCGCTGTCCGTGCCGACGGGGAGCTGCATTTTGTTGCGGTAGCGCCAGGGCTTGTCCATGCCTATGGTATCCTCTACCGCAACGCCGGCAAATCCGCCGATCCGCTCTAAGGCGTCTGTCACTCTCTGCCGTTTTAAGGCCAGCTGCTTTTGATAGGCGACGTGCATTAAATTGCAGCCGCCGCAAGCCGCCGCGACGGGGCAGAGCGGCTCAGACCTGTAGGGCGACGGCTGCAGGAGCGCTCCAAGCTTTGCGAAAGCATAGGAACGGTTGACCTTTGTAATCCTGACCGCCGCGACATCGCCCTGCGCCGCGCCGGGGACAAATACGGTAAAGCCCGCTATTTTTCCTATCCCTTCGCCGTCTGTACCCTGAGCGGTTATTTCCATATGATAAAGCTCGCCTTTTCTGACCGGAGCCGGTATTTTCATAAATGCCTCCAAACTGAAAGTTTATGCTCAATAGTGCCGTAAAGGGCTGTGCCGGTGCCGCGGCCGATTTGACAGAACGCCTGCATTTGCCTTTGGCGCATCGGCTCCGTCACAGCGCCCCTTTCTGATATAACGCTGACAGCCGCGTTAAAAAAGCGTCCATCCACGCATGAGCCTGCGCCATATGCCCGGGCTGCGAAAGCATCTGCTCCGGCGTTTGGACATATGTGCCAGGGGCAAGCTCATCGCCGCAGTTTTCAATAAGCGCTTCTATAATGGCATAGGTATTCTCCAGATGAAACTGAAAGCCGAACACACGGCCGCCAACCGCAAACGCCTGGTGGGCGCACGCTTCGCTCCCGGCTAAAAGCTGCGCCTGCGGCGGCAGGGCGGAAAAGGTGTCGCCATGCCACTGAAATACGACCGGCTCGGGCGGGAAAAATGAAAACAGCGGACTTTTTCTTGCCGCCTCCCGGAAGCGTACGGGCAGCCAGCCGATTTCCGGGCACGCATTTTTAGTGACCTTGCCGCCAAGCACACCGGCGATCAGCTGGGCGCCCAGACAAAAGCCCATCACCACCTTGCCCGCGTCGATGGCTTCTTTGATAAACTGCTTTTCCCCGGCCAGCCACGGATACTTGTCCTCTTCATAGATATTCATGGGGCCGCCCATCACCACCAGCCAGTCAAAATCCGGCTGGGCGGGAAAGGGCTCGTCCGAATATAAAAGCGTTTTGGAAAGCTGATGCCCATTTTCCTGCGCCCAGACAAGAATACTGCCCGGATCTTCAAACGGCACATGCTGCAAATAGTGGATTCTCATTGCCTTCTCCTTAATGGTCAGTTTTTATACTATTTCGCGTTCAAAATAGGAATAAAATGTCGTTGGATTTTTTGTGCACAGCGCGGCGAAGGACGCAGCCTTGCTGGCGCAAGGCAAGGACGACAACAAAGCTGTGGGCAAAAAAGACACGGCAGATAGTCCTGTTTTGGGCGCGAAACAGTATTAGCCGCACTGCCCGGACAAAAGCAAAACAGTCGGTACGCGGGCGCAGAAACACAGCCCGCCTGTTTCAGCCCAAAGCGACGTCTAAAATCATCATGACAAGAAAGCCCGACATCACGCCCATAGTGCCGGCATTGGAATGCTCGCCCAGATGCGCCTCCGGGATCAGCTCTTCAACCACCACATACATCATCGCGCCCGCCGCAAAAGACAAGAGCCAGGGCATATAGGGCAGGATAAGACCCGAAATAAGCACTGTGAGGATACCGAAAACAGGCTCCACTATCCCCGACATGCTGCCCAGAAAAAACGATTTTTTAAGGCTGACGCCCTCCTGCCTTAAGGGCAGCGAAACCGCCGCGCCTTCCGGAAAGTTTTGTATGCCGATCCCCAGCGCCAGCGCCATGGCAGCGGCATAGGCCGCCGGGTCCCCGCCGTGCTGGGCGGCCAGGGCAAACGACAGCCCCACCGCCATGCCTTCGGGAATATTGTGCAGCGTAACGGCCATAACGAGAAGGGAGGTGCGCTTCATGGACGAGGACAGCCCTTCTCTGGTGCCGGAGCCGGGATGGATATGGGGGAGCAAGCGGTCCAGGCCGCTTAAAAAGGCAATGCCTAAAATAAATCCGCCGGCAGCGGCGATCCAGCCTGTCTGGCCGGACGCTTCAGCCTCCTCTATGGCCGGAATGAGAAGGCTCCACACCGAAGCCGCAACCATAACGCCGGCCGCAAACCCCAGAAATATCTTCTGAACTTTTGCGCTCATGGCTTTATGGAACAAAAATACCATTGCGGCGCCGAGCATGGTCATTAAAAAAGTGAAACCGGTACCCGTGCCTGCCCATAGTAATGCCTGTGCCATGTTTCCACCCCGCTTTCAGGATTTAGTCAAATGCCGATCATGACAGTTTAAATCCCGGGTTTCAAAGGGTCTGCCTGTAAGCTTACGCCCGCAGGCGCAGCTGGTTCCAATCAGCTTTTTATCTATTATACACCGACATACCCGCATAGTAAAGCTTTCTGTTTTGCTCCGCAAAATAAAAAAGCGCCTTAAAATAAATTATGCCTGCATGGGCAGGCTTTATAGTCGATCCACTTTAAAACAGTTTGGTTTTTGAGGCCTTTTTTCCACCATGCTGCGTTGTCGTCCTAGGCAGGCGTCAGCCTGCCGTCGTCCTCCGCCTTGCCTGGCGGAAAAAATTCTCACAAATCTTCAGACCCTTTTGAAGTGGATCGACTATATAGGCAACTTTTTTTGCAACCCGGCAGATTGCGCCAAAACGGGGGCAATTTCCTATCGTCATAAAAAAAAACGATAACATTACCGGTTATCGTTTTTAGGATCAATCCAGATAATCCTTGAGCTTTTTGCTTCGGCTTGGGTGGCGCAGCTTTCGCAGCGCTTTGGCTTCGATCTGACGGATACGCTCTCTGGTCACATTAAACCGCCTGCCCACCTCTTCAAGCGTCCGGGCGCGCCCGTCGTCAAGCCCGAAACGAAGCTTAAGCACTTTTTCCTCACGCGGGGTAAGGGTGGAAAGCACAGACAACAGCTGCTCCTTGAGCAGAATGAAGCTTGCCGATTCAGACGGCGCGGGTGCGTCGTCGTCGGGGATAAAGTCGCCTAAATGGCTGTCCTCCTCTTCGCCGATGGGCGTTTCCAGCGACACCGGCTCCTGCGCGATCTTCATGATTTCGCGCACCTTTTCGGGCGACATGTTGAGCTCTTTTGCGATTTCGTCAGGCTGCGGCTCCCGGCCCAGCTCCTGCAGGAGCTGACGCGAAACACGGATCAGCTTGTTGATGGTTTCGACCATATGGACCGGTATGCGTATGGTGCGCGCCTGATCGGCTATGGCGCGCGTGATAGCCTGACGGATCCACCACGTGGCGTAGGTGGAGAATTTGTATCCTTTTGTATAATCAAACTTTTCAACGGCCTTGATAAGGCCCAGGTTGCCTTCCTGGATCAGATCCAAAAACAGCATCCCGCGCCCGACATAGCGCTTGGCTATGCTGACCACAAGCCGCAGGTTGGCCTCAGCCAAACGGCGCTTGGCCGCCGAGTCGCCCTGCGACATTTTCCTGGCAAGTTCTATTTCCTCATTCGCCTCAAGCAGCGGAACCTTGCCGATTTCCTTTAAATACATCTTCACATGGTCGTCAATATTTATGCCCTCCGGCACCGAAAGGTCGTCTACATTTTCGCCGTTGAGCTCGATTTCCTCCAGTTCCTTGTCAAGGTCGCCCACAATTTCAATGCCGGCCTTTTCAAGCGTTTCATATACTTTATCTATTTGGTCCGGCGCAATTTCTATTTCCTCAAAGGCGTCCATAATCTCTTTAAAGGAAAGCATGCCATTCTTCTTGCCGCGCTCCAAAAGCTCCTTGGCTATGGCTTTTTTGCTTATCTCATTATCGCTCATATGGGCGTCCCTCCTCTCTTAAGACCTGCCTGCCGGCTCAAAAGCGCCTGCAACTTCACAGGGTCGGTTTCCGTTTTTATCCTTTGCCTGAGTATTTCTTCTTTTATCGTCAAAATGAGGTCGTCGGCCGCGGCCGCCTCATCCTCATAGGAAAAGCTATCGCACAGTACGCCGGAAACATAGGCCGCGTCCTGCGCATCAAAGCCTGCCATAACGCTTATGGTATCGGGCGGCGCGCCTGCGTCCCATGCGCGGTAACACATATCGGCCAGCTCCGCGTGGATATGATCCGACCATTCGTTTCCGATTTCGGCCCGGGTCTTTTTTGCCACCGGCCTGCCCTGATACATCAAAGCCAGCAAAAGCCTTTCGGCGCGGGCAAGCCTGCTGGACCTTGCGGCCAAAAGCTCCGCCTGCACAGGCCCCGCCTGTATCTCGTCTATCGCTTTAAGCGGCGAAGTCTCATTTTTATCGGGACGGCGGAAGCGGCTTTCCCTGCTGTGTATCTTTTTTATTTCGGCGTCTATGGCTTCTTTTTTGATATCGCAGCTCTGCGAAAGCTGCCCGGCATAGGCGTCGGCTTCCACCACGTTTGGCAATGCCGCCAGTATTTTTGCGGCTTCTCCCACAAACCTGATCTTTTCGTCGATATTTGAAAGGTCATACCGGCTCTTTAAAAGCGTTATGCGGTACTGCGTGGACGGCGCTGCCGCCGCGGCAAGCTGCTTAAAGCTTTCCGCGCTGTATTTGCGGATAAATTCGTCGGGGTCTTTAACCCCCGGCAGCGTCATCACATTTACGCGCACGCCGGCGGCTGCTAAAATATCAATGGCGCGAAGCGTAGCCTTAATGCCCGCCTCGTCGGTATCGTAGCACAGCGCAACGTTTTTGGCGTATCTGGAAATGAGCTTTGCCTGATCTTCTGTCAGGGCTGTGCCCAAGGTCGCCACCACATTAGTTATACCCACTTGATGGACGGATATAACATCCATGTAGCCTTCGACCAAAATAAGCACATCCGCCTGCGCATTTTTCGCGAAATTCAAAGCGAACAGGTTGCGGCTTTTGTTAAACGCGGGCGTTTCGGGCGAATTGAGGTATTTGGGCACCGAATCGTCCATCACCCTCCCGCCGAAGCCGATCACGTTCCCACGTACGTCAATGATGGGAAACATCACGCGGTTGCGGAATTTATCGATGTATTTATTGTCTTTTATTATCGCAAGACCGCACACGGCAAGCTCATCGGGCTCAAAGCCGTGCTCTTTCATATGGGTTATCAGCGCGTCGCGGCTGTTTGGCGCAAAGCCCAGCCCGAACGCTGTTATTGTCCTGGTGGTGATGCCCCTGTTCATAAAATAGAGCAGGGCGTCCCTGCCTGCGTCATCACTCGTAAGGCAGGTATAAAAAAACCTTGCGGCCAGGGTGTTTGCCTGGTATATGCGCTGCTTTGTTTTGTAGTACTCATCGCCGCCCACGCCTTGATCCGGCTCGGGAAGCACGATCCTGGCGTTGTCGGCCAGTAGCTTTAACGCTTCCACAAAGTCGAGCTTTTCGGCTTTCATGATGAAATTGACAGCCGAGCCGCCCTCGCCGCAGCCAAAGCAGTGATAGAGCTGCTTGTCGGCGGAAACATGGAACGACGGCGTTTTTTCATGATGGAAAGGGCACAGCCCCATATAGCCCCGACCGCTCTTTTTAAGCGCCACATAACGCGATACCACATCCACGATATCGTTTGCGGCAATGACATCTCTTACCAGCTCATCGGGATAAAACAAGGCGAACTCTCCTTAAACAAGCGCTTCAAACACCATACCGGAGCGTGTTTTGAAACCGCCAAAAACCGGTTATTTTTCCATGCCGCTGTGTTGCCAGCGGCTTAAATACACAAAATATTCGCGCCGCCTTCCGCCTTGCAGCACGAAAGAATTCCTCACTTTGTTGCACTCTGCCGGCTTCAAAACACACTCTAGGATACAATTCGACATTTAGGGCAAAATTCCTCCTTTAATAACAAAACTTTTGCCCTGCCGCCGCCGGCAAATTTCGCAAATTCCCCCCGGCGGCCTGTGGATCAAGGGCTTAAGATACCCAGAGCATCCTTGCAAATTTTTTCTAACATATAATGTTACCTTAAATTTCAAATTTATACAATCGCCTTCAATTTAATCGTATGCGCAGGGCGTTTTGCCGCGCTTCACACCGTCCAGCCGCGCGGTATAAACAGCTCGCCATAGGTGCTTATCGCATAAATATCGGTCATGCCGGCAATATAGTCGCACACAACGCGCTCCTTGTCCCAGTGCGCCAAAAGCGCACGGTATTCGTCGGGCAGCTTTTCGGGATGTGAAACGAAGTGGAAAAACATCTGCTCTATGATGTAGGCCGCCTTTTCCTCCTCACTGGTCTTGGACGGCGCGTTGTAGACGTTTTCAAACAAAAAGCCGCGCAGCTTAAGCATTGCCGCTTCCACCTGAGCCGACATGGTGATGTCGTTTTTGCCCATTGAATGGGAGATGATATCGGTTATCAGCGTATCCACACGCGCGGAATGGCGTGCGCCGAGCGTTTCCACACAGTCTGCGGGCAGTGCATCGGCAGTGAGTATGCCGCTTCGTATGGCGTCGTCAATATCGTGGTTGATATAGGCAAACCTGTCGGCGTACTTTAGAATTTTGCCCTCCAGCGTAGACGGGCTGCATGCGCCTGTATGGTTTGCGATACCGTCGCGCACCTCCCATGTGAGGTTTAAGCCGCAGCCGTTCTCCAGTACATCCACAACGCGCAGGCTCTGCAGATAGTGGTGAAAGCCGCCTGTGCATATCCGGTCCAGCACGCGTTCGCCCCTGTGTCCGAACGGCGTATGGCCAAGGTCGTGCCCCAGGCTCATAGCTTCCGCCAGATCCTCATTTAGCCGAAGCGCCCGCGCCACCGTGCGCGCGATCTGGCTGACCTCCAGGGTGTGGGTCAGGCGTGTGCGGTAGTGGTCCTTCTGCGGGGCGATAAACACCTGCGTCTTGTGCTTTAACCGGCGAAACGATTTGCAATGGATGATTTTGTCGCGGTCGCGCTGGTATTCTGTGCGTATGGCGCACTTTTCGGCGGGCCGCTGCCTGCCCTTGGTTTCTGCCGCAAGCTGGGCATACGGCGACAACATATCCCGTTCCCGCCGCTCGTACTGCTCCCTTATGGTTGCCATAATGCTCACCGCCTTTTTCTTGTGTGGCCTGCCGCACGGCATTTGGCGGCGGGCTATATCCCTTTTGTCAGCATATATTTTTCCGCTTCGGCCAGCGCGCGCATCGCCATGGATTCACAGCGTGTTTTTGTGTAGTCGTCGTTGTCTGCGCCGCGCTGGGCCCCCACGCCCAGGTGGCCGGCGTCGAATGCCTGCGAGCCGGGGCCGAAAATGCTCATGCCCTCCACCAGAAGGCAGTTGTGGATCGCCTGCATAGCCGCCTCCTGGCCGCCGTATCTCGATGCGCCGGAGGTTAGCGCGCCTGCCGGAATCCCGATCCATTTTTTAGACGCGCGGATATGGCGCGTCTTGTCAAAAAACGCTTTGAGCTGAGCGGTCATGGAGCCGAAATACACCGGGCTGCCCACGATCAGCGCGTGCGCGTTTGCTATCTTTTCGTATGCTTCCTCCAAAAGGCTGCCTTTATAACAAACCTGGGAGCAGGGCGTGGAGCAGCACACGCAGAAAGGCGTTTTTGCGTCCGCCACAGCCTGCGCCGCATTGATCATCTCGACATCGGCGCCCCTTTCGGCGCACATTTCCAGTATGCTGTTTACAAGAGCAAAGGTAGCGCCCGTCTTGTTCGGGCTGGCATTTAATCCGATAATTTTCATCACGATCACCTCTTTAAAGGATTGCTTATAGTCGATCCACGCCAAAAGAGTCTGAAGCTTTGCGAGAATTTTTTCCGCCAGGCAAGGCGGAGGACAACGGCGGGCTGGCGCCCGCCTAGGACGACAACGCAGCAGGACGGGAAAAAGGCCTCAAAGACCAGACCGTTTTGGCGTGGATCGACTATATGTTATATATACGCCGGATAAGCAAAAAAATCCTTTTTTGACCGTCTAAAAGACAGGCAGGGGTATAAAAAAGGGAAAGTTTTGACCGGTGTTTGCCGAAAGGGAGCGGCTTATGTTTACCGCGGCATATAAACCGGCCCGGCAGGAGTCAAATCAGCGTTTAAAAAGAAATACGTCATAGAGATTAATGGCATGTTAAAAGCATGACAACTTTTTGCAAGGCAAAAAGTTGTCATGCTTTAATTTAATTATGAAAGCTTATACCAGCTTTTCGCCCATATCCTTGCCGCCAAGCAGGTGAAAATGCAGGTGCGCCACCGTCTGGCCTGCGTCGCTGCCGCAGTTGCTGATGATGCGGTAGCCCGATGCGGCCACGCCCAGCTTTTCGGCGATTTCACCGGCATGCGCGAAGATATGCCCCACCACAGCCGCCGTCTGCTCTGTGATGCTGTTTGCGTCGGCTATATGCGCCTTTGGTATGATCAGCGCATGCACGGGTGCCTGAGGCGAAATATCGTTAAACGCGCAGATCAGCTCGTCCTCATATACCTTTGATGCGGGTATCTGCCCTTCCGCGATCTTGCAGAAAATACAATCCGACATGAAAAACCCTCCGTTGTTTGCCGCATATGCGCGGCAATTTTTGTGTGACAGGAATTACGAGAAAAACAAAAGCCGTAAAAATATAGCGGGGAAACCCCCGGCGAGGGTTTCCCCTGGCAAGAGCATCTTTGCCGAAAGCTTGTCTTTGCCCCTTCCTGCGCCTTCAAAGAGCGCTTAAAACCTTGGGGCGCCGCCCCAAACCCTGCAAACTTTTGAAAAAGTTTGATCAAAACTTTAGTGCGTAAGCGCTGATGCGCTTACTTAATTTGCTCGCTCACAGTCTGCACTACCGCTGCCAGCGCATCGTCTATTTTATCCGCCAGCTTGCCGCCAGCTTGCGCGGAGTCGGGCCTGCCTCCCCCGCCGCCGCCGGCCAGCTTTGCCACCACGCCCACAAGCTTGCCCGCATGGATACCTTTTTGCACGGCGGACGCGGTAGCCACAGCCGAAAAGGTGATCTTGTCGTTGCGCACGCTGGCGATAACAGCAACGCCTGTGTCCATAGCATCGCGCAGACTGTCGCCCAGGGCGCGAAGCTCGTCTGCCGAAAGCCCGTCAAGCCGCGCGGCCACCACAGCCACACCCTTCACATCACAGGCGCCCGAAAGCAGCCTGCCCACTTCGCCCTTGGCAAGCTTGCTGCGCATCTGGTCGGCAGTCTTTTGCGTGACTTTGAGTTCTTCCAAAACCGCTTTAATTTTTTCGGCAAGCTCGGAAGGGTTGGTTTTGAGCGTTTGTGCCGCTTCGCCCAAAAGCTGTTTCTGCTGCTTTAAGTACCCAAGCGTGCCATAGCCTGTCACGCCCTCAATGCGGCGCACGCCGGCAGCAATACCGCTTTCGCTCACAAGCTTAAACAGCCCCGCCTCGCTTGTGTTGCGCAAGTGGCATCCACCGCACAGCTCCACCGAATAGCTGCCCATTTTCACCACGCGCACAACATCGCCGTATTTCTCACCGAACAGGGCCGTTGCGCCCTGCTTTTTCGCCTCAGTGACAGGCATCTCCTTTATCACAACGGGGTACGCGCTCAAAATGGCGTCGTTTACCTTGTCCTCCACCGTCTGCAGCTCGTCGGGCGTCATGGCGGCAAAATGCGAAAAGTCAAATCTGAGCCGGTCGGGGCTCACTGATGAGCCCGCCTGCGCCACATGCACGCCTAAGGTGTCGCGCAGAGCTTTATGCAGAAGATGCGTGGCCGAGTGGTTGCGTTCTGTAGCGCGGCGGGCTGGCTCGTCTACTTTAAGTGTTACGATATCGCCTGCGCTGACGACCCCTTCCTTCACTGTGCCGATATGCAAAATGGCCCCGCCGTTTATTTTTTTAGTAGCCACTATCTCAATCAAAAGCCCGTCGGCGCAGATTATACCCACATCGCCGGTCTGGCCGCCGCTTTCCGCGTAAAACACTGTGGTATCGCAAACAACGCTCACCTCATCGCCCGCGCTCGCGCAATCAGCAGCGTCACCGTTTGCAATCAGAGCACGCACGACAGAATCGCAGGAAAGATTGTCGTAGCCGATAAATTTGGATGCCGCTACATTTGAAAGCTGGGCATAGGCATCCTCCCGCCAGCCGGCATCTTCGCCCGCCTGCCTTGCGGCGCGCGCACGCTCGCGCTGGAGGTTCATCTGCTGGGCAAACGCCTGCTCGTCGGCTTCCATACCGTTTTCAGCCAATATCTCACGCGTCAGGTCGATGGGGAAGCCGTAGGTATCGTACAGCTTGAACGCGTCCGCACCCGAAAGCCGCTTTTGGCCGTCCTTTTTCATGGCCTCGATCCATTTCGAAAGGATCTCAAGCCCTTGGTTGATGGTCTCGTCAAAGCGCTTTTCCTCAATGCCGATTACTTTTTTGATGTATTCCTTTTTCTCGGCAAGCTCAGGATAAGCG
Organism: Bacillota bacterium; assembly: GCA_022706785.1. Lineage (GTDB taxonomy): Bacteria > Bacillota > Clostridia > UBA1381 > UMGS1253 > JAKJBW01. The sequence goes on along the minus strand of JAKJBW010000010.1, from coordinate 25,542 downwards.
TCCTTTGACTCGCCGATCACTGTCATGGCCACGTCGCTTAAAAACGCGCCGTTTATACCAAGCAGCCTGCCGTGGCGCGCCGCCCGGCGCAGCAGCCTGCGCAGCACATAGCCCCTGCCCTCGTTAGACGGCGTAACCCCGTCCGCCACAAGGAAGGTGGTACTCCTGATATGGTCGGTGATCACGCGCAGCGACACGTCGACAGCGTCGCTTTGCCCATAGGACACATCCGCCAGCTTTGCGATATGGTTCATGATGTTTTTGATGGTATCCACATCAAACAGCGACGGCACCCCCTGCATAATGGCCGCAAGGCGCTCAAGCCCCATACCGGTGTCGATGTTGGGATGCTCTAAGCGGTGGTATTCGCCGGCCTCATCTTTTTCAAACTGGGTAAACACCAGATTCCAAAACTCGACAAACCTGTCGCAGTCGCAGCCAACGCCGCAGTCCGGCTTGCCGCAGCCACACGCCTCGCCGCAGTCAAAATAGATCTCGCTGCACGGGCCGCAGGGGCCTGTGCCGATCTCCCAGAAATTATCCGCCTTGCCCATGCGCACGACGCGCCCGGCAGGAACGCCTATTTCCTTTGTCCAGATTTCCAAAGCCTCGTCGTCGTCTTCATACACCGTAAACCAAAGCCGCTCCAGCGGCATGTTCATCTGCTGTGTCACAAACTCCCACGCCCACGCGATAGCCTCGCGCTTGAAATAGTCGCCAAACGAAAAATTGCCAAGCATTTCAAAAAATGTGCCGTGGCGCGCCGTCTTGCCCACACGCTCAATATCGGGCGTGCGGATGCACTTCTGGCATGTGGTGGCACGCTTGGACGGCGGTGCCTGCGCGCCTGTGAAAAACGGCTTTAGCGGCGCCATGCCTGAATTGATCAAAAGCAGGCTCGCGTCGTTTTGCGGCACAAGCGGAAAGCTCGGCATACGGTAGTGCCCCTTGCTTTGATAAAACGAAAGAAATCTTTCGCGGATTTCATTAAGACCCGGTTTTTGCATACTGTTTATCCCCTTTTCCCATTTTCACGCTTTTTAATAGTTATCTCTATCCGTCCTGCCGGGCGTTAACGCACCTTCGCGCCGTCGGCGATTTCTTCGTCTGTGGTGACCAAAGAAAGGCTGCCGCCCAGCTCCGCCGCTAAAATCATGCCCTGCGACTCGATGCCGCGAAGCCTGACAGGCTTTAAGTTCGCGATCATAACCACATTTTTGCCTACAAGCGCTTCGGGCGCATAGTGCTTAGCTATGCCCGACACCACCTGCCTGACCTCGCCGCCCACACGCAGCGACAGCTTGTAGAGCTTGTCTGACCCCGCCACCCTTTCGGCGGACAGCACATTGGCCACACGCAGGTCAAGCTTTGCAAAATCGTCTATGCTTACCAAGGTCTGCTGTTCTTCTTCGGCCTTGGGCTGCTCTGCTCTGTTTGCGTCGGGCTTTTCCGCCTTGGCTTCGCCGCCGTATTTGGCGTCTAATGCCGCCGCGATCTCGGCCAGCTTCTTTTCTTCATCCAGCCGCGCAAAGAGCGGCGCAGGCTCACCCACGCGAGTGCCCGCCTGCAGAGCGCCGAAACGCTGCACACCGTCCCAATCTGTACTCGCGCCGCCCGTCTGCCGGGCGATTTTAGCCGCCGTTTCGGGCATAAACGCTTCCAGACATGCGCCTATGATGCGAATGCATTCCAAAAGGTTATACAGCACCGTACCAAGCCGCCCACGCTGCGCCTCGTCCTTGGCAAGCACCCACGGAGCGGTTTCGTCGATATATTTGTTTGAACGTCTGGCGAGCGAAAAAATTGCCTCTAAAGCGTCCGCCACACGCAGCTCATCCATTTTTTCCACCACTGTCTTCACCGTCTGCCCGGCGGTCTGGATCAGGTCAAGGTCAACATCCTGCAATTCGCCCTGCGCCGGGATCACACCGTCAAAGTATTTGCACACCATGGCGACCGTGCGGTTGACCAGGTTGCCCAGAGTGTTTGCAAGCTCTGAATTATAACGCGCGATGATGGTCTGGTAGGTGATGGTGCCGTCGGCGGCAAAAGGCATTTCGCTTAAAACATAGTAGCGCACCGCATCGACGCCGAACTGCTCTGCAAGGTCGTCGGCATACATCACGTTGCCGGTGGATTTGCTCATCTTTTCCGCCCCGAACAAAAGCCACGGATGCCCAAAAACCTGCTCCGGCAGCGGCTCGCCCAGCGCCATTAGGATAATGGGCCAGTAGATGGTATGAAACCGCAGGATATCCTTGCCGATAATGTGCACGTCGGCAGGCCAGTATTTTTTGTAGCGCGCCGACGGCTCGTCGGGATCGTAGCCGATAGCGGAAATGTAGTTTGTGAGCGCGTCGATCCACACATACACCACATGCCCGGGGTCGAATGCCACGGGCACGCCCCAGGTAAACGACGTGCGCGACACGCACAGGTCCTGCAGGCCCGGCTTTAAGAAGTTATTGACCATCTCATTTTTGCGCGACTCAGGCCGGATAAATTCCGGATGGGCCTCTATATGCTTCATCAGCCTGTCCTGATAATTGCTCATTTGAAAGAAATAAGCTTCCTCTTTGGTGGGCGTGACATCACGTCCACAGTCGGGGCATTTGCCGCCTGCAAGCTGCGTTTCGGTAAAAAACGCTTCACATGCCACGCAGTACTGGCCGCTGTATTCACCCTTGTAGATATCGCCCTGGTCGTAGAGCTTTTTAAAGATTTTCTGCACGACCTTGATATGCGCCTCGTCGGTGGTGCGGATAAATTTGTCGTACGACGCGTTCATCAGATCCCAGATGGCACGCACCTCGCCTGCCACAACGTCCACATACGCTTTTGGCGTGATGCCCGCGGCCTCTGCCGAAAGCTGGATCTTCTGCCCATGCTCGTCCGTGCCTGTGAGAAAAAACACGTCACAGCCGATTTTGCGCTTAAAGCGCGCGATCGCGTCGGTCAGCACCACCTCATAGGTGTTGCCTATGTGCGGCTTACGCGATGTGTAGGCGATTGCTGTGGTAATGTAGTACTTTGGTTTATTCATGTGCTTCACCTTTCTTATTAGACCTGTCTGCGGTTTTGCCGTCGTCGGCGCCGCGGCTGTCTTCCCGGCTGCCGTCAGGCCCCTGGTCTTGCGCCTGCTCACCCTCGCTTTTAAGCGCCCTGGCCTCAGGGCGGCCAAACATCTCTGAAAATATTCCTGCCTTGTAGAGACTGCGCACCGCCACCACCAGCGCGGGCCCGAGTATCATGCCGATGATACCGATAAGCTTAAGCCCCGCGTACATGGCCACGAGCGTTAAAAGCGGCGGAACGCCGATATGCCGGCCGATGATGCGCGGCTCCAGCATCTGCCTAGTGATAATAATTACCACATAGATGATCAGCAGCGTGATGCCCGTCTTGGGGTCGGAGGTCATAAACGAAATAATCGACCACGGGATGAGGATACCGCCTGAGCCAAACACAGGGAGCGCGTCGAACAGCGCGATAACCAGCGCGATCAGAACCGCGTACGGCACGCCCGCTATCAAAAGTCCTGCCGACACGATCACGGACGTAACGCTCATAATGATAAGCTGCGCCTTGACATAGCCGCCAAGCGCATTTTTGAGGTCGGATATGATTTTGGATATGCGAAGGGCGATCTTTTTGCCCACCAGCTTCTGTATGCCTTCGCGCACCCCTTTGCGGTCGGAGCTTATAAAGTACGCCGCCAGGAACATAACGATGGAGAAAATCAACCCCGAAGGCAGCTTGGCGGCGGCGGAAGTCGTAAAGCCTATCGCTGCGTCGGCCATAGGCGACGCCCATGAGGAAAGCTGGCTCTTGATCCCGCTGTAGGCCGTGGCAAGATAATTCCTCACATCGGGCTGCAGCGAGTAGTAAAAGTTTGAAAACCTGTTGGCATACATGGAGGCCTGCGCCTCGGCGCGTTGATACACCACAGGCCAGTTGACGGCCAGGCTCTTGATTTCGCTGACGATGCCCGCCACCAGCCAATATAAAAGGCCGCCGATGATAAAGACGGTTAAGAATATGCACAGCGCCGACGCCAGGCGGCGGTTGAACCTGAGTCTTTCTGTCAGCAGCCTTACCAAAGGCTCTACTGCCGCGGCGATCAGGTACGCCAGAAAAAACGGTGCAAACACCACAAGCAGCCTGGCGCCGAAAAAGTATACCACGGCAACGGCTAATACGGTGTAAATAAGGCTTATCAGCAGTTTATTGCTTTTCTTTCCGCTCATAGGCGCACTCCTTTTGTAAATTTGTAAAATTGATGCCCTTCCCGTCCATTATTTATACCAAAGTGCGCGCTCCCTGCAAAAACGTTTGCATCAGCGCACAGCCCGATTCTTTGAAAATCCCCGTCTTTTGCGCCTCATACTCACTGTAGCGGCGGGCTTGCCGCTGTCTTTGCGCGCCGCTGCGGTAGATCACATACGGCACCGGCTCCGCGGTGTGTGTGCGTATGGAGAGCGGCGTGGGGTGGTCGGGCAGAAGCAGGATGGCATATGGTTCATTTGCCCCATCCAGCCTTTGCATGATATAGGAAAGCGCGCCGTCTATTTTTTCAATGGACAGCACCTTGTTTTCTACCTCACCGCGGTGGCCGCATTCGTCCGCCGCCTCAAAGTGCAGGTATACAAAATCCTTGCCGCCAAGAAGCGCGTCCACCGCGGCCTTTGCCTTGCCCATAAAATTGGTGTGCACAGTGCCTGTGGCGCCCTCCACGCAGATGATCTCCAGCCCGGCGCATATGCCGATCCCCTTCAAAAGGTCCACCGCCGAAATCACCGCGCCGCTTTGGCCGTATAAGTCATAAAAGCCGGGCAGCGACGGCTTGGTGCCCTGTCCCCAAAACCACAGTGAATTGGCGCGGCGAAGCCCTCTTGCCGCCCGCGCCCGGTTGACCGGATGGTTTTTTAAAATATCATAGCTTTTCTTCATCAGCTCAAGCATGTGTGCGCCGCCTTCCCCTGCCGGAAGGTAGGGCGCTATGCTTTTTCCCGAAATATCGTGCGGCGGGGTGAGGGTGCAGGCCGTGCTGCCGCCGCGCATCACCATAAGATTGCGGTAGCTGGTGCCGGCATAAAACCGTATGGCGTCCGTTGCCAGTGCCGCGCTGACAGACGCGATAAGCTGCGCGCCCTCCTGCGAGGTGATCTCGTCGGCAGAATAATCCAGCATTATTTTATTTTCATACGGTTCATCGTCCGAAAGGGTGACGGTGTTGGCGCGGTATGTCACGTCAGCCTCATCAAGTGTTACGCCGATGCTCACCGCCTCCAGCGGCGAGCGCCCGCTGTAGTGCTTTTGCGGGTCGTAGCCCATGACCGACAGGTTTGCCACATCACTGCCGGGCGCCAGGCCTTGCGGCACCGTCCTGACCATGCCCATCTCCCCCGCCGAGGCAAGGGCGTCCATAGCGGGCTTCCTGGCCGCTTCCAGGGGCGAGCGTCCGCCCAATTCATCCAGCCTGTAGTCGGCCATGCCGTCTCCCAGCAAAACCAAATATTTCATAACCACGAACTCCTTACTATGATAATGCCGCACCGCCCGACGAGAAAATCCTCGATTATCCGTTCGCGCCCGGGTCAGCGGACAGGTCTGATCAAACATGCCTTGATTTCCCAAGTAGTATACTACATTTTGCCTCTTTTTACAAGCCGCTATTTGTGAAAATATCCATATCTTGCGAAAATATAGCCTTATACGCAGAAATTTTTACCGATTCGGTTGTAAATGCAAGTGCGTTTGGTATATAATGAAAGCCAAGCAAAGCAGGCCAAAACGGAGGAAGCTATGATTACAAAAGTGCAAAGCTGCGGGCTTATCGGCCTGGACGGCTATATTGTGGATGTTGAAATCGACATATCAACGGGTCTGCCGGCGTTCGATATCGTGGGCCTGCCGGATATTGCGGTCAAGGAGTCGCGTGAGCGGGTGCGCGCCGCGGTCAAAAACTGCGGCTTTGACTTCCCCGCCAGACGCGTCACCATCAATCTTGCGCCCGCGCATATTAAAAAAGAGGGGCCGGTTTACGATCTGCCCATCACCATGGCGTACCTGTCCGCCACAGAGCAGCTCTGCCTCGGCGACACAAGCGACATGGTCTTTATTGGCGAAATCTCATTAAACGGCGATATCCGCCACGCGTCCGGCGTGCTGCCCATGGTGATGGCCGCCAGGGACGGCGGCGCGCGCTTCGCGTTTGTGCCCAGGGATAACGCCGCCGAAGCAGCGGTGGTCAACGGCATAGCAATACTGCCGGTGGGCAACCTGACAGAGCTCTACGACCATTTTACGGACGCAAAGCGCATCTGCCCCCTTAGTGTGGATGCCGACAGCCTTTTTTCCAAGGACGTGCAAAACGGCCTTGATTTTGCCGACGTGCGGGGGCAGGAGAATGTGAAGCGTGCCCTTGAAGTGGCAGCGGCAGGCAATCACAACCTGCTCATGATAGGCAATCCGGGCAGCGGCAAAACCATGATCGCCCAGAGGCTGCCTGCCATTCTGCCCGACATGACCTTTGAGGAAGCCTTAGAGGTGACCAAAATACACTCCATAGCCGGAACGCTGCCGGCGGGCACGCCGCTTGTGACAACCCGCCCGTTCCGCCACCCGCACCATACCATTTCGGCAAGCGGGCTTTCGGGCGGCGGACGCACGCCCCGTCCGGGTGAGATCAGCCTTGCCCACAACGGCGTGCTGTTTTTAGACGAGCTGCCCGAATTCGGCAAGGATGTGCTGGAGGTCATGCGCCAGCCGCTTGAAGACGGCAACGTTACCATTTCAAGGGTTTCGGCTACGCTCAGCTACCCCTGCAACGTGATGTTCGTGGCGTCCATGAACCCCTGCCGGTGCGGCTACTACGGCGACCCATCCGGACGCTGCAAGTGCGCCGCATCCCAGATCGCGCAATACCTGGGCCGGATCAGCGGCCCGCTTTTAGACAGGATCGATCTGCATGTGGAGGTTTCGCCCGTCAGGTATTCAGACCTGGAAGAGAATGTGCCCTCAGAGCCGTCTGCGCGCATAAAAGCGCGTGTGGACGCCGCCCGCGCCATTCAGAGCGAGCGCTACAAAAGCTTTGGTGTCTACTCCAACTCACAGCTGACGCCCTCTATGATCAACGAGGCGTGCGCGCTGGGCGAGGCGGAAAAGAAAATGATGAAAAACGCATTTGAACGGCTTGGGCTAAGCGCCCGGGCGCACAACCGCATTTTGAAGGTGGCGCGCACCGTGGCCGACCTTGCGCAAAGCAGGGATATTAAGGTCGCCCATCTTGCCGAAGCGATACAGTACCGCAGCCTGGACCGCAAGTTCTGGCGCTAGCGGACAGGGCTGATCAATACATCGCGAAAGGAATGGTTATTTATGAAGCTTGGATTTATCGGAGCCGGAAATATGGCAGGCGCTATTTTGGGAGGCGTGCTGAAGGCCGGCCTGGTTGCGCCGGACAATATTTATGTCAGCGACATTGATTCGGGTAAAGCAAACGCCATGGCCGCCCTCGGCGTAAGCTTCTCGCAGGATAACGCGCGGGTGTTTGAAAACGCCGATGTGGTAATTCTTGCCGTCAAGCCCGACGCATACCCTTCGGCGCTCGCTGCGCTCGGGAGCGCGGACGCAGGTGCGCAGAAGCTTCTGATATCCATCGCGCCCGGCATCACCATAGCCGATATCAAGTCTTACTTAGGCCGGGACGCAAAGGTGATACGCACCATGCCTAACACGCCCGCTATGGTAGGCGAGGGCATGACCATCCTGTGCGGAGAGGCTCCGGCGGACGAAAACGACTTTTTGCTGTGCGAAAAGATATTCGGCGCTGTGGGCAAAACGGCAAGGCTGCCCGAAAAGCTTATGAATGCGGCGGTGGCGCTTAACGGCAGCAGCCCCGCGTATGTGTTTATGTTTATTGAGGCGATGGCCGACGCGGCGGTGGGGGCCGGGATCCCGCGTGCGTTTGCCTGTGAGGCGGCGGCGCAGGCTGTGCTTGGGTCGGCAAAAATGGTCCTTGAAACCAAAATACACCCGGGGCAGCTCAAGGACATGGTGTGCTCGCCCGGCGGCACCACCATTGAGGCTGTAAAGGTTTTGGAGGAAAAGGGCTTTCGCGCGGGCATTATCGCCGCTATGGACGCCTGTACCGAAAAGACAAAGCGTATGGCGGCAAAATAATGATCCCAGGGGCGTATGCCTTTTGAAAGACGCGCAAAAAAGGGGGGCGGTTATGCTTTTGGATTGCCTGCTGGTAGGAATAGGCGGGTTTGCGGGCTCGGTATGCCGGTATCTGTTTTCGTTCATACCGTTTTTTCAAAGCGCCCTGTTCCCTTTTTCCACTTTGACGATTAATTTTATCGGATCGTTTTTGATCTCTTTTATTACCGGGCTTTCTGCCGGAACCGGCGTGCCCGGCCCCCGCGCTATGCTGCTGCTGAGGGTGGGCGTTTGCGGCGGCTTTACAACGTTCTCGGCTTTTTCCATGGAGACCATGGCGCTTTTTGAGGACATGAGGATACTGGCCGGCGTAAGCTATGCGCTTATCAGCGTCGTTTTGTGCCTGATCGGCATTGTACTGGGCAGGCTGGCCGTGCGCATACTTCCGATGTGAAACCGCCGGCGCACGCATACGGTAAAATTTTTATGTAAATGGGAATTTTCAAAACCCCCCGCGCATACATATTTAATGTATGAAGCGGGGGGATTTGTTTGAAAAGATTTACAAAAGCGGTGGAAGGCTATATCAAAAACAACCGGTTGTTTTTATTCATAACCGCGGCTTTTTTGGTGGCCGGCGTCTGTATAGGGGCAGGCGTATGCGTGTCTGTGGGGCAGGCGCAATCGGGCGAGCTTGCCGGCTTCCTGACCGACTTTTCACAGCTTACCAGCCAGCAGGCCCCTCAAATTTCAGCCATATTTGCCGGCTCGCTCGCAAACACGGCCGAGCTTGCGTTCTTTTTATGGCTGTGCGGCCTTACCGGCCTGGGTCTGTTTATGGCGCCTGCGCTGGTGGGACTTCGGGGGTTTATGGTCGGCTTTACGGTGGCGGCGCTCATCAAAAACTTTGCCTCTGTAGGCCTGCTGACCTGTGCGGTGGGCATCCTGCCGCAAATGCTTCTGGTGCTCCCATGCCTCATAGTCTTTGCGGTATCGGCTATGAATAACGCTTCGTTCCTGCATTCGCAGGCCTGTGCCGCCGATAAGCGGAAGCGCTTCTTTGCCTACAGTCTGGTGTGTTCGGCGTTGATTGTTGTTTTGCTGGCCGGCGTGCTTATCGAAAGCTATGTTTCCCCCTACCTCATCCGCTGGTCGCTGTCTTTGTTGAAATAACCCAAACGGCTTCCATAAGCCGGAAGCACAGCTAAAAGTTTTCAGACATAATCTGATAAAAAGGTATGTACATTTACATCACAATTATGTACAATATAAGTATGGTGGCATTTTGTTGCGTTTCGCGGATGCCGGCATACATAAGAAGGGGATTTTGATATGCTTGGTGAATACAGGGAAAATTTCATTACATATCTGGACGCTGAAAAACATCTGACAAGCAACACTTTAAGCTCGTACCGCCGCGATGTGGAAGCGTACATGAACTATCTGACGGAGCACGGTATCACGGATATTTGTGCCGCTAACAAGACCGTTGTGCTGACCTACCTTTTGGACCTGCAGAAAAAAGGGCGCGCAACCGCCACCATTTCGCGCTGTCTTGCCTCCATCCGCTCTTTTTACGACTATTTGAGCCGCACGGGGCTTGTAGCCAGCGACCCTACGCTAGGGCTTGAGTCGCCAAAGGTGGAAAAAAAGCTGCCGCAGATACTCTCCGCCGACGAGGTGGATATTTTGCTGGACCAGCCGAAGTGCGTGGACCTGAAGGGGTACCGCGATAAGGCGATGCTGGAGCTTTTGTACGCTACGGGCATACGCGTCAGCGAGCTGATTGAGCTCAATTTGGACGACATAAACGCCGCTATGGGATTTGTGCACTGCGGCAGTACGCGTGAGCGGATCATTCCGCTTGGCAGCATTGCCGTTCGCGCCATAGCCGACTACATAGCAAAAGCGCGCGATATGATGGTGAAAAAAACCGACGAGCCCGCACTGTTTGTAAACTGCAACGGCAAGCGGCTCACAAGGCAGGGCTTTTGGAAGATTATCAAAAAATACAAGGCGCAGGCCGGCATCGCAAAGGAGCTTACGCCCCACACCCTGCGGCATTCCTTTGCCGCGCACCTTTTGGAAAACGGCGCCGACTTGAAGTCTATTCAGGAAATGCTGGGGCATTCGGATATTTCATCCACACAGGTGTACGCCCGCCTGATGAAAAACAAGATTAAAGAGGTGTACCAGAAGGCGCACCCGCGGGCATAGCCTGCCGGGGATCAAACCGTACAGACAAGCCGGGAAGGCATGAATTATACGGCCGCAGAGCCGAAAGGAGAATGCAAAGATGGAGGTTTGCGTGACACTCAGGGCAAAAACACACGGAGAGATCAGGCGCTTTCTAAACGCCTACTATGAACGCGAACTGGATTTGCAGCCCGGCGCGACGCAGGTCACCATTATGTTTTCCCGCCCCATCGAGGCGCACGATATGGTGAGCGTGTTCGTGGACAATTGCTGCGACTCAGGCCTTGAGCTCTGGGTGGACTTAGGCGGCGTGAACATACGGGCCACCGAAAAAAATTTGTACCTTGTTTTATGCGCTATCCTGGCGAAAGCCGCATAATATATACATATGAAAACACAGATGCTGTATAAAGGAGGGTTTTGAAAATGGACATTATCGAAAAAATTCTTGCCAATGTTGAAAAGACCACCAAGGCCGTTGTGCAAAAGTCTACCGACGTGGTGGAGATCACCAAAGTGAAGCTCGCTATTGCCGGGGATGAGTCAAAGCTTGACGACCTGATCAAGGAAACGGGCCGGCTGGTATACGACGCCTATAAGACAGGCACGGGCGACCCTGGCGATGTGCAGGAAAAGTGCAAGGAAATAGAAGCCTTAAGCGATGAGATTGTATCAAAAAAAAATCAGCTTTCCCGCCTGCGCAACCTGCGCCGCTGCCCGGTATGCGGGACCGAAAACGATATCGATGCGGTCTACTGCAACCGCTGCGGCGAAAAGCTGCCCGAGGTCGAGGTGGAAATAGCGCCGGATATGCCGGGTGATCCGAAAGACGAGTAAAATGATCGTACAGCTACACAGGCATACATCAAAAGCCGAAAGCTTTAAGCTTTCGGCTTTTGCATTTCTATCCGGTCTGACTTGACAGCCCAAAGCCGTTATCTGCTGAAAAACGGCTCGTATTCCGCCAGAAGCAGGCTCAGTTCCGCCATAAACTCCGCCACCAAAGCGTTTTTTGCCAGCACGCCCAGCACATACGCCGTCGTTTCCACAAACCTGCCGTCCAGCGCTTCGGGCGAAAGCGTCCTTGCCAGAGGGCACATGCCTTTTGCCCTGGGGTCCATAATCACCGACAGACGCCGCCCCGCTTTGTAGCAAGGCGCCAGCGGAAAAATGCGGCACGCAAGCGGACGAGACCGCCGCTCACACCTGCCTTTGCATATGGCGATAAGCGCATGGCGGTTTTCGCTCCCGTAAGTAAAATCCGCGTGCTCGATCCGTATCCAGTCCGGCCTGTGCGCATACATAACCTCTTCATGGGGGAAAAGGTACATCCCCGCATCATTGCGGCCATTATCCGAGCAGCAGGCCCCGGCGCAAAGACGGCCGCAGTCCGCTTTCCCAAGCGGCGATACCGCATCCGTCAGCCTGTATGCCTCACGGTAAAAATCCCGCGCGCTCACCATACGGCTTCCTTCCTTGTTTCGCTGACCACCTCAATATCCGCCGTGCTCACGAACGCGGTAAGGTCAGTAAACGTAAACGCCGCGTCAGGCTTCATGGAGATCCTGGCCTGTGAAAACGACAGGGCGTATTTCAGGCATGCCAGTATATCGGCGCCGATGTGCCAGCCATACAAAAATCCGCTCAGGAAAGCGTCGCCCGCGCCGACAGTATTGTAGACGGGCAGCGCGTGGGTATGCACGCGGAAAACATCACCGCCGCACACGGCGACCGCACCCTCATCCCCCAGCGACACCAGCACGTTTTCCACACCGCCCCTGTACAGGCGCATTGCAGCGTCGACCACAGAAGAAATTGACGCGCAGCGTATGCCCAAGGTGAGCTCCAGCTCGTACAGGTTAGGCTTTATGATGAACGGCTTTGCCGCAAACGCGTTTGCCATCGGCGCACCGCAGCAGTCCACCGACACCTTCGCGCCCTCCTGCGCGGCGATAAGCGCAAGATCGCGGTAAATAAACGGATCGGCCCCCGGCGGCACACACCCGCTCAGCGCAACAAGACTGCTCTTTGCCGCCAGCTTGCGCGTCTTTTTCTTGAGCTCGGCGATATTCTGCATGCTTGGCGTGTCCGAATCAAAGTTGACGTCGGTATAGGTGCCAAGCGCAAGATCGACCAGCTTGATGTTTGTGCGCACGTCATAGTCCACCTTGATAAAGTCGGCTGCAACGCCATCCTTTTCCAGTTCGCCTATGATGTAATCGCCGCCCGCACCGCCGATAAAGCCAAAGCAAACGCAGGGCACACCGCTCTTGGCAAGTATCCTTGCCACATTGACGCCCTTGGAGCCCGGCACACAGCAAGCGCCGCTCGCACGGTTCACCTCCCCCAGCGTGAAATTGTCCACAAAGACGGTTTTGTCAATTGCAGGACTAAGGGAAAGCGAACAAATACGCTCTTTTTTCATAACATCATCCATTCCTGGGATACAGAAAAGCCGCCCCTGGCATTTCTCCTGTGCCGGCGTCCGGACAGCGCTTCCTGTTTTCCGCATGTATTTTTGATGCATTGGACCTGTCCGCTAACCCGGTCGAAAGCGGATAACTGAGGATTTTTTCCCGCCGGGTGGTGCAGGCAGGTTCTGCCAATACTTTGTGTATTGGCGGGTTTTGGCTGTATCGCCCGGCGGGGAAAAGACCGGTTTTGCCGCCTTGTTGGGGTTAGTGAGCAGGTCTATTGAATTTTTTTATGGTTTTGAAAGGTTTGCGCAGGCGGCCTTTGCGTCCGTATACACACGGTCAAAGCCAACGCCGCAGCGTCTTGCCGATGCCGCCACGCTTTCGTATTCCGGCGCGTATTTGGCCGCGCCGTTGTAAAAAGAAGCCTTTACCGCTATCTGCCCCCACTGTGTGGAAACGTTCACCATTTCCCGCGGCAGCACGCTTCTGCGCACCAAAGAGCTTCGTATGCCAATGGTGGCGGTATGCGTGAATAAAACATGCTCCATCGCGGGTTTGCCGCCCGGTTTGCACAGCACGCTCAGCTTGACGGCGGGGCGGTTTTTCTTCATAACGACGGGTGTGAAAAACACATCCAGCGCACCCGCCGCAAACAGCTCCTCCATCACAAATCCCGTGTTTTCGGCTGTCATATCGTCTATATTGGTCTGCAGCACAATAATTTCCTCTTCGGCGGCCCCGCCGCCATCCCGGGCGATATCGCCCAGATACACGCGCAAAAGATTAGGCGCGGCAAAATCCTTTTTACCTGCCCCGTAGCCTATTTTCATATCAGCCATAACAGGCAGGGCGCCAAACCCCGACGCCAACGACGCCACGATCCCCGCACCCGTGGGCGTGACCAGCTCGCTTTCGATATCTGCGTATCTGACGGGCGCCCCGGCCTGCGCCAGGATCTGCGCTGTCGCGGGCACCGGCACAGGGATGATCCCGTGCCTGCAGTGCACAAAGCCGTGCCCCTCGCTGACCGGGGAGCATATGACCTGTTCTACGCCCAGCATATCCAGAAGCACCGCCGTGCCCACGATATCGGCAATGGAGTCGGCTGCGCCGACCTCATGGAAGTGCACATCCTCCACTGCTTCGCCATGTATTTTTGCTTCCGCCCGCGCGATACACACAAAAATCTTGCATGCCGTTTCCTTGGCCGCGGGTGATATGCCGCTCTGCGCAATGATATCAAGGATATCGGCAAGGCGCCGTCCATGGCTGTGCTCCTCCCCGCCGCAGGCATGCGCATCATGAACGCGCACAGTCACGTCGGTGGCGCAAATGCCGTTTTTATGCGTTTTGGTTATATTTAATGTATATTCATCCAGTCCGAGTTTAGACATTTGCAAAAGAAACGCGCTTTCGTCCGCCTCCCCCAAATCCAGAAGCGCACCCAGGCACATATCCCCGCTGATGCCTGAAAAACAGTCAAAATACAGCGTCCTCATAGCTTGTCCCCACTTATGCGTAGAGCGGATGCTTGCCGCAAAGCTGCGCCACACGCGCTTCCACCTCTGTGCGGTTTTGCTCAAAGCCGGTGATGGTCATATGGATCAGCTCGGCAATTTCGGCCATGTCGTCGGCATCAAAGCCGCGCGACGTGGCGGCAGGCGTGCCTATGCGTATGCCGCTTGTGACAAACGGGCTTAAGGTCTCAAACGGGATGGTGTTTTTGTTGACGGTGATGCAGACTTCGTCAAGCATCCTTTCCGCGTCCTTGCCGGTGACGTTCATGCCTGTTAAGTCGACCAGCATAAGGTGGTTGTCGGTCCCGCCGCTCACAAGCGTAAAGCCCTTTGCGCACAGCGCGTCCGCCAAAGCCCTGGCGTTTTGGACAACGCGGCTCTGATATGTCTTAAACTCCGGCTTGAGCGCCTCCTTGAAGCACACGGCTTTGGCGGCGATGGTGTGCATGAGCGGGCCGCCCTGTATACCGGGAAAGATCGCCTTATCAATCATTTTGGCATAGTCGCTGCCGCAAAGGATAAGACCGCCTCTGGGGCCGCGCAGCGTCTTGTGCGTAGTACTGGTCACAAAGTCGGCATACGGTACGGGGCTGGGGTGCAGCCCGGCCGCCACAAGGCCTGCGATATGCGCCATATCCACCATAAGATAAGCGCCGGCCTCCTTTGCGATTGATGAGAACTTCTCAAAATCTATCACGCGCGGATATGCGCTCGCACCCGCCAGAATCAGCTTGGGTTTATACTGCTGCGCAAGCGCGCGGACCTCGTCGTAGTCAATGGTGTTCGTCTCTTGGCTCACACCGTAGGGCACGATGTTGTAATATGCGCCCGAAATATTGACAGGGCTGCCGTGGCTTAAATGCCCGCCATGGGAAAGGTTCATGCTAAGCACCGTGTCGCCGGGCTTTAGCACGGCAAAAAACACCGCCATATTGGCCTGCGCGCCCGAATGTGCCTGGACATTGGCATGAGCCGCGCCAAAAAGCTCGCACGCACGGTCGCGCGCCAGCGTCTCCACGATATCCACATACTCGCAGCCGCCGTAGTAGCGCTTGCCCGGATACCCTTCCGCATATTTGTTGGTCAGCGGCGTGCCCGACGCTTCCATAACAGCCTCGCTCACGAAATTTTCCGAAGCGATAAGCTCGATTTTGTTCTGCTGGCGCCCGATTTCCTTTAAAACGGCTTCATAACACTCGGAATCGGCCTTCTTTAGGTTTTCAAAATGAAACATTCTCAAATACCCCTCCCCGATTTTAATACTGTTTCGCGTTTAAAACAGGAATTGGATACCGCTGGATTTTTTGTTCACAGCAAGGCGGAGGACGCAGCCTTGCTGACGCAAGGCAAGGATGACAACGCAGCTGTGGGCAAAAAAGGCGTGGTAGATATTGCTGTTTTGGGCGCGGAATAGTATAAGTTGCCCTTGTATGCTGGCGCAGTATAAAACTGCATGGGAAAACACAAAACTAAAGCAGCCGCGCGCATGCGGCCTGTCTATGTGCTACACATACTATTATACTTTTAAACCTTTGCAACTGCAAGTATTTTTGATATAATGATGTTATACAGGGCAAAAATTTGTCGCAGGCGGTGATATTTTGCAGGTTTCAGACGCTGAGCTTATCTTGCAGGCCGTGAAGGCGCTTGGGATCATGGTTTTAGAAAACGGCGGGGAGACGTACCGTGCCGAGGATATCGTCTTAAACGTGTGTAGCGCGCACGGCGCCGATTCGGCGGAGGTGTTTGCGCTGCCCACCGGCCTTTTCATACAGGTCGTCTGTGACGGTACGCGCAGCCGGACCGTTATTAAACGCGTAAAAAAACGCGGTGTCAACCTGTTTATGGTGGACGCCGCAAACGATATTTCCCGCAGGCTTTCGTCCCATGCCATAACGCCTCAGCAGGCGATCGACGAAGTCCGGCTTGCCCGGCAAAACCGTACGGTGAGCAGATGGAAGATCGCGGTGGCCGCCGCGCTGTCTGTCGGGTGCTTTTCGGTGCTTTTCGGCGGCGGGATAAGCGAATTTTTTGTGTCCGCCTTAAGCGGCGGCCTCATCCACCTTATCGCCGCTTCATTCCGCAGAGAAGACATGTTTCATTTTATCATAAGCCTGCTGGGCGGTATCATTTCCGCACTCGCTGCCGTGTCGGGTTGCGCTTTATTAGGGCTGGGCAGTGTGGACATTATAGTCGGCTCGGCCATTATGCTTTTGGTGCCCGGACTTGCGCTTGTTAACGCCATCCGCGACACCATGCGCGGCGACCTTTCGAGCGGGACGGCGCGCATGGGTGAGGTTTTTGTGATCTCCATGTCTATCGCGGCGGGCGTCTGCGGCGTTTTGGGCATGTGGGGCCTTATGGGAGGCGGTGCGCTGTGATGTGGGATTTATTAAGGGCTTTTATATTCGGCTTCGGCGCGATTTACTTCTGCTCATTTGTGTTTCGCGCGCCAAAGCGTACCCGGATTGCGACAGGGCTTATCGGCGCCGTGTGCTATACCGGCTATGCGGCGCTTGGCGACGCGGGTGCGCCGGTTATAGTATCGTATTTTACCGCAACGTTTGTGATGGCGGTGCTGTGTGAGCTGTGCGCGGTATGGCTTAAGGCGCCCGCCACCATCTTTATCAGCACAGCCGTGCTCGCTTTGGTGCCCGGGCTTGACCTGTACCGCACCATGCGGTTTTTCACCTTCGGCGAGTACTCAGCCGGCTCGCAGACAGGACTGTCCACGCTTATGGTGATAGGCACTATGGCAATGGCGCTGGCGCTCGGCTTCTTCGCCGTCAAAAGCGTACGCAGGACATGCGCAGCCTTAACGCGCAGGCGGCGCACTTTGCCCAAGCAAAACAAAGGAGACAACTGATATGACAAAAAAGCAGCGCCTTGACTATGTGAAAAATGAACTTGAAACGCTCTACCCCGACGCGGACTGTTCACTTGAATACATCGACCCCTGGCAGCTTTTGGTGTCGGCTATCCTGGCGACACAGTGCACCGACGCACGCGTGAACATGGTAACGCCCGCGCTGTTTGCGCGCTACCCCGACATATATGCGTTTGCCGAAGCAGACGAGGCCGAGCTGCAAGACTACATACGCTCCACAGGCTTTTACCGGCACAAGGCCAAAAACATCATAGGCGCGGCGCAGCGCATAAGCGAAGCTTACGGCGGGAAGGTGCCCGACGAGATCGACGAACTTGTTACGCTGCCGGGCGTGGGCAGAAAAATCGCCAACCTGATTGTCGGCGATGTCTACGGCAAGCCCGCCGTCGTGGTGGACACCCACATGAAGCGTATTGCGTTTCGCCTGGGCTTTACCAAGCAGACCGACCCCGCCAAAATCGAAAAGGAGCTTGCGCAGATCTTAGATCCCGCCTACAGTTCCAAGTTTTGCCACCAGATCGTGCTTTTGGGCCGCGAATATTGCATTGCGCGCAAGCCCAGATGCGGCGTATGTCCGCTCGCGCCCGCGTGCGCATATTACCTCTCCCGGTAAACAACAGTAAAATTGCCGCCGGATTTTTGTTGTGAGGGCGTCTTTCAAAAACCGCGAATATCCGTTGATATTTAAGGCTTTTTAAAAGGCGGTACGGCGGCAAAAAGGCAAGGGAAGATCGCTGCTGTCTACCGGAAGGGATAATGTTTTTCTAAGCAATAGATTTCATAGCGCGTGTGGCGTTCAAAATGGCGATGAGCGCCACGCCAACGTCGCCGAATACCGCCTCCCACATGGTGGCAATGCCCAGCGCGCCCAAAATAAGAATAACGGCCTTTACCGAAAGCGCGAAGATGATGTTCTGCCAGACAATGCTTCGCGTTTTTTTCGCGGTTTTCACCGCCACTGCAAGCTTGGACGGCTCGTCTGTCATAATGACCACACCCGCCGCCTCTATCGCAGCGTCCGAGCCCAGGCCGCCCATAGCGACGCCAATGTCTGAGCGCGCAAGCACCGGCGCATCGTTGATCCCGTCGCCCACAAACACCAGCTTGCCCCTGCCCGTCCTGCGCTTTTGTATCTCGTCTAACCGCTGTACCTTCTGGTGCGGCAGCAGCTCGGCGTGCACCTCATCCAGGCCCAGTTCGCGTGCGACCCGCTCGCCTGCCGCCATGCTGTCGCCCGTCAGCATGGCGATATGCCCGACGCCCTCCGCTCTCAGCGCTCGTACCGCCTGCGCGCTGTCCGGTCTTGTTTCGTCCGAAACCGAGATGTGGCCCGCGTATTTGCCGTCTATGGCAATATAAATGCCGGTTTCTCCGCTTATGGATCCCGGTATCGCCACATTTTCATCCGCCATCAGCGCGCGGCTGCCCGCAAGCACGGTTTTGCCGTCCAGCCTTGCGCGTATGCCGCGCCCCGCAATTTCCTCATAACCGGATATCCTGCCAGCATCCACCGTACCGGGATAGGCCGCACGCACGCAAACGGCTATGGGGTGGCTAGAGTGGCTCTCAGCGTGCGATGCATACATCAAAAGCTCGTCTTGTGAGATCCCCGGCGCGCATGCCACTGAATGCACCGTCAGGCTGCCCTTGGTAAGAGTGCCTGTTTTATCGAATATCACCGTGTCCGCATCGGCAAGGGCGTCTAAGTAGTTTCCGCCCTTGACGAGTATGCCCTTTTTGGACGCGCCGCCTATCCCCGCAAGAAAGCTGAGCGGGATGGAGATCACCAGCGCACAGGGACACGATACCACCAAAAACACCAGCGCCCGGTGGATCCACACCGGAAAGGTTTCCACGCCCAGCACCAGCGGCGGAACAACCGCCAGCGCCAAAGCGGCAAACACCACAAACGGTGTATAGCGGGCGGCAAATTTGGTGATAAAGTTTTCGGTGGGCGCTTTGTTTTTGCTTGCGCTTTGCACCAGCGCCATGATTTTCGCAACAGTGGACTCAGAAAATTTACTGGTTACCTCAAGGGTCAAAAGTCCGCTTTGGTTGACAGAGCCCGACAGCACCGCGTTGCCGGGGGCCGCCTCACGCGGCAGCGACTCCCCTGTGAGCGCCGATGTGTCAAGCGTTGAAGCGCCCTCCACCACACGCCCGTCCAGCGGCACCCGCTCTCCGGGCTTTACGACGATAATGTCGCCCACGTTCACGCTTTCGGGGTCCACCCTTTTTATCCCGCCGTCCGTTTTAAGGTTGGCAAAATCGGGCCGCATTTTTACAAGCGAGGATATGGATTTTTTCGAATGATCCACAGCCCTGTCCTGCAAGGCTTCGCCCACCTGATAAAAAAGCATCACGGCCACGCCTTCGGAGTACTGGCCTATGGCAAAGGCGCCCAGGCTCGCTATGCCCATCAGGAAATTTTCGTCGAATACGCGCCCCTTTAAGATGTTTTTAAACGCCGCGGCCAGTACATCCGCTCCTATGAGCAGATAGGCGGCGGCAAAAATCACAAGCTCTGCCGCCTGAGCCGGAAAGTCAAAGCATATGCCGGCGGCAAAAACGACGGCCCCCGCCGCAAGGCGGGCATAGCGGTAAGCTTTGCCGCTGCGCCCGCAGCAGCCGTCGTCGCACGCACAAGCGCTGTTTTGGTAGCCGCTTTTCTGTAATAGTTTCATAGTTATCCCCACCTTATTTTTATTCGGTCAAGCCGTTGTATCAAACGATTGATTAACTGTTCAACTGTATGGCCAAAAAAGAGGGGGCTGCCATAGGCAGACGCTGTCCCCATCATTTTTCGGTGATGTGCAAAAGGCCCTGGTTAAAAATACTTTTCACATGGTCGTCGTCGAGTGAATAGTATACGATCTTGCCGTCCTTCCTGTACTTCACCAGCTTGCCCTGCTTGAGTACCCGAAGCTGGTGCGAGATGGCGGATTTGGTCATGCCCAAAAGCACCGCGATATCGCATACGCACATCTCGGCACGAAACAGCGCATAGAGTATCTTCACCCTTGTGGAGTCGCCGAACAGCTTAAACAGGTCGGCAAGCTCCAAAAGCGTTTCCTCCTCAGGCATGTGCATACGCACATCCCTGACGACATCCTCGTGAATGGTGCCGCAGTCGCATCTGTCGATATCCGAAGAATATACGCTCATATGCTCTCCCCCTATCCCGGTATGATGTTTTGATCCTGTCAAACAGTTGAATGATTGTTCAATTGTTATTATAATATACTTCCGCCTGTCTGTCAATAGGCCTTGCTTGTTTTTTTGCCGTAATTTTTACGCACATAAAAACTCCCGTGTGCTTGGCGCACGGGAGTCTTAGGCTGTCGAAAAAGCATAAAGGGTTTGGTGATATGCACAAAACAATGTGCCGCTATGCGGCACCGGGAAAACCCCCGACGAGGGTTTTCCCACGCAAAAACAGTCCTGTGGACTGTTTTTGCTCCCTTTCCTGCGTTGCGGAGGCAGCTTTTTTAAACCTTGGGGCGCTGCCCCAAACCCCGCCACCTTTTAAAAAAGGTGGACGAAAACTTTATTTTTGTGCAGTTTTTTCGTAACACTTAGTTTTTCGACAGCCTAAACTCCCATGCACTAAACGCACGGGAGTTTAGGCTGTCTATTTAGGCTTTCGTTTTGCTTACTTCGCTTCTGTGACCTTTGCCTGGGCGGCAGCCAGCTTTGCGATGGGCACCCTGAACGGCGAACAGGAAACATAGCTCAGGCCCATCTTGTGGCAGAACTCAACGCTTGACGGATCGCCGCCATGCTCGCCGCAAATACCAAGCTTGATGTCGGGGCGGGTCTTTTTGCCCAGCTCCACAGCCATCTTCACCAGCTTGCCAACGCCGGACTGATCCAGGCGCGCAAACGGATCGGATTCGAATATCTTCTTATCGTAATAGTCGCCCAGGAACTTGCCGGCATCGTCACGCGAGAAGCCGTAGGTCATCTGGGTAAGGTCGTTGGTGCCGAACGAGAAGAACTCGGCCTCCGAGGCGATCTCATCCGCCAGTACGGCGGCCCTCGGCACCTCAATCATAGTGCCTATCATATATTTCAGCTCTACGCCCGCCGACTTGATGATGTCATCAGCGGTGGCTGTGATAATGTCTTTCACATACTTAAGCTCTTTGACATCGCCTACCAGCGGAACCATGATTTCAGGAACAACGCTCATGCCGCCCTTGTTAACATTAATGGCAGCCTCTATGATGGCCCTTGTCTGCATCGCGGCAATTTCAGGATAAGTCACCGCCAGACGGCAGCCCCTGTGGCCCAGCATGGGGTTGAACTCGTGCAGCTCGTCGATGGCGGCCTTTAAGTCCGCGACCGCAAGCCCCATCTCCTTGGCCAGCGCGACAATGTCGTCCTCCTGTGTGGGCAAAAACTCATGAAGCGGCGGATCTAAAAGACGGATAGTGACCGGCAGACCGCCAAGCGCCTTAAACAAGCCTTCAAAGTCTTCTCTCTGCATGGGCAGCAGCTTATCAAGCGCACGCTGGCGCTGGTTTAAGGTCTTTGCCACAATCATTTCACGGACCGCCGGGATCCTGTCCTCTTCAAAGAACATGTGCTCGGTACGGCAAAGGCCAATACCTTCGGCGCCGAAACGCACCGCTGTGGCCGCGTCCTTGGGGGTGTCGGCGTTGGTACGGATCTTAAGCGTGCGCACCTCATCCGCCCAACCCATAAACGTGGCAAAATCGCCCGTTACGGAGGTTTCTGTTGTGCTGATCGCCTCACCGTAAACGTTTCCTGTGGAGCCGTCCAGCGAGATATAACTGCCCTCATCAAAGCGCTTATCGCCTATCATGCAGTATTTTTCCTCTTCAAACACGCGAACTGCATCGCAGCCCGCCACGCAGCAGGTACCCATGCCGCGCGCCACAACGGCTGCGTGGGAGGTCATACCGCCTCTGGCGGTGAGGATGCCTTCAGCCGCGTTCATGCCCTCAATATCCTCAGGCGAGGTCTCCAGACGTACTAAGATGGTCTTTTCTCCGCCCTCTGTAGCCTTGACAGCATCGGCGGCGTTGAAATAGATCTTGCCGCTGGCAGCGCCCGGAGAAGCCGGCAGCCCTTTTGCGATAGGCGTAGCCGCCTTAAGCGCGGCGGGGTCAAAGCTCGGGTGCAAAAGCGCGTCAAGCTGCTTGGGGTCGACCTTCAAAAGCGCCTCTCTCTTTGTTACAAGCCCTTCGGCCACAAGATCAACAGCGATCTTCAACGCAGCGGCTGCCGTACGCTTGCCGTTTCTGGTCTGGAGCATATAGAGCTTGCCGTTTTCAATGGTGAACTCCATATCCTGCATATCTTTATAGTGGTTTTCAAGCTTGTTTGCGATTTCCACAAACTGACCGTAAACCTCGGGCATATCCTCCTGCAAGTGCTGGATGGGGCTTGGCGTTCTGATACCTGCCACAACGTCCTCGCCCTGCGCGTTCATGAGATATTCACCGTAGAGCTTCTTTTCGCCCGTGGAAGGATTGCGTGTGAACGCAACGCCTGTACCTGACTTGTCGCCCGTGTTACCGAATACCATCGCCTGAACATTGACGGCTGTACCCCAGTCGTAGGGGATGTCGTTCATTCTCCTGTAAACCACCGCTCTGGGGTTGTCCCAGCTCCGAAACACCGCTTCCACGGATTCGATGAGCTGCGCCCTGGGATCCTGCGGGAAATCGCAGCCCTTCTGCTGACGGTACAATGCTTTGTAACGTTTGATCAGCTCTTTTAAATTATCGGCAGTCAGCTCGGTGTCCAGCTTTACGCCAAGCTCTTCTTTCATTTCATCAATGATCTTTTCAAACTTCGGCTTGGGAATTTCCATAACAACGTCTGAAAACATCTGTATGAATCTTCTGTAGCTGTCGTAGGCAAACCTTGGGTTGCCGGTGAGCGCCGCAAGGCCTTCGGTGACCTCATCGGTAAGACCGAGGTTGAGTATGGTATCCATCATGCCGGGCATGGAAGCTCTTGCGCCCGAACGCACCGATACCAAAAACGGATTTTTGGCGTCGCCGAATTTCTTGCCTGCGACCCCTTCTGTTATTTCAAGATTTTTCATGATCTCATCAACGATTTCATCAGCTATGCGGCGGCCGTCCTCATAGTAGCGTGTGCACGCTTCAGTAGTTACAGTGAAGCCCTGGGGCACCGGAAAGCCCAGTTTTGTCATTTCAGCCAGATTGGACCCTTTTCCGCCAAGCAGGTTCTTCATGCTGGCGTCGCCTTCACTAAAAAGATACACGTATTTGTGGCGCATATTTTTCCTCCTCATGTTATGTTTTATTTAGGGCTTATTTAAAAAATCCATTTATTTGTCTATATAAACCTTTCAAACAAAGCGATTGATTAAACAAGCCCTAATCAGACGGCTTAGTCGCGACTAAGCCACCAATCATTATACCATATTTTTTTTTATTTTCCAGACTTTTATCAATTTTTTTTGCGCTTAAGGCATGAAAACCCGTATTTTACCCATTTTAATGGGCTATTTGACGTATTTTACGGCAAATAGCCCTGCTTGCTTCGGCATTTTATCAAAAACCGTGCCAGCCGGCAGCTTCAGCGTTTCCTGCGCTGGCTTGCAAAGGACTTTGCAAAACACGGTTATTTTGTTTCCAGAATCAAAAACCAGTCGGAATCGCCCGCGTTATTCTTAGGCTGTGCGGCAAATTTTCTGGTGTCGCTGTTTTTGTAAGTGCCCGCCTTTTTATATGTCCCGTTTGTGGGGTCAAACCATTTCGCGGTTACGCGCCCGCTGAATTTGGACAGGTCAACGGTGATTTCCCTTGCGTCGGGCAGATACACGATACCAAAGCTGCCGTCGTCGGCCAGCGCGGCGGTGGCATAGTCTATTTCTTTATAGGTACCGTAGCCTGCCGTGAGCATGGCGTGGCCTGAATCCGGCACGAGCTTTTGCCACTCGTACGCGCCGACCATATCCATGATATTCACATACTGCCCTATGCCCGGCGGATTAGCACGCTCCATCACATTCGGCTCCATACGGAATACTCTCATATTCCCGTAACCGCAGCCGGCGCTGCCGGACAATATGCCCCAGCCCGTAGCCTGCCTGATGTGATACGGTTTTACTATGGTGCCATATGTAACATTATAGTCATAACAGGGCTCTACAAAAAATGTGGGTTTTGAACCATGGTTGTTGTAGTCGTCAAGCCCCTGGGTATAGGCAAATGTGTTTTCTGCTGAAAATGATTGGTACATATTAAAGTCAAGCCAAGGCTCATTCATAAAAAAGTCTGAGGTCGAAGTGTTCCATCCGATATGATATGTTTGCAGCTTAGTCGTATCATACTGCTTGATCCCTGCTGCCACAGCTCTATATATCTTTCTTGAGTCCTCGGATTTAATTATACTGCTATCTCCACCGTGGACATAAATAATGTTTTTCATATCTTTATAACGTTTACCGAAATACTGCCCCATGGAATTTGCGGTAGCTTCAGTTAAGTAATGTTCATATCCGCCCTGCCAGTTGAGCTCATTCAAAAAGACAAGCATTCCTCTGTCCGCGCATTTTTGAATAATAGCCCCCAAATTATCAAAGAACGCATCATTAGGCGTTTCCATATTGGGCGGATTGCCAAACGGATAGGCGCCAAGATCGTTAGGCTGAGTTGGATTCCAGTTTGCGCCGGTGATCAAAACAGCGTTAAACCCTTTTGCCGCCCGGTCGTCTAAATACTCAGTGATATACGCCGCGTTCGCGTCACGCATGGCAAGCTGCCAGCCTGTGTCCATCTTAATAAGAAACGGAATATTATTCTGGTCTGCCAGATACCTGCCGTTGTCGCTTATTTTCAAGGGGTATACGGGCGGCGCGCTCGTGCGCTTTTGCGGCGCCGTCGCCTGGCGGGGAAAAAACGCCCATACCAATACCGCCAACAGTACCACTATAATACCTGGTATCACCCATGTTTTTTTCATTTCACAAACCTCCTTACTTTGACAAACAAAAATCAAGACACAGCTGCCGCCTGTTTGCGGACAGCGCTTATGTCTTGAATGATACCGTAATTTGGTTATGATTGCAAGAGCAAAAGCAAAATATTTTAAAATGCGGTTACTTGATGCTGCGCTTCTCCTAAAATGATGCCCCAATGGCAGGCAGCGCCTTAAAGCGCCGCCCGCTACCGGGGCATTGTGCTGCTTTACTAAATATACATTTGCGTATTAATGCTTAGCCGCCTAAAATGTTAGTTGGCAGTCAGCGTCATATCGTCTACATAAATTGTCCTGTAGGTAGCGGAATCCGCCACAGAGAAGACAACCTCATCGTAGATTCCTGTGTTGAAATTAATGGTATAGGACTTCCATGTGC
>JAKJBW010000034.1 GCA_022706785.1 Bacillota bacterium | reverse complement strand
CCGCTTTTCTCCTTACTCTCTCAAGCGGCGAAACTTAGTATACCATCTTACCTCTTCCTTGTCAACACCTTTTTTGCCTTTTCTTATACCTTTTTTTACACGCCTATCTTGCACCTCACAGTTAGGGGGGTAACCCATTCTCTCCTGTGTCGTATGTAGACCATAAAGATGTGGCCATAACCCGGCTTATCTTTTGTTACCGGATGATGCCATATTTAATCTTTATTCTGTCCAGCTTTTCAATAAGCGGCTGTGAAATAAACCACAGGAATAATACGGTAGAAGCAGCATGGATCATATCAAACGGGATACCCATCAGATATGCCAAAACAAACATATCGAATGTCGGCTTTGCCTGCCACATGATAACAGCTGCCGGATTCATAATGCCGCCATAAATCAAAAAGGTAGAAAGCCCGCCAAAAATACAAAGCGCGCTTCTTGTTTTGGAAAGGTACCCTTTGCTAAACAAAATACCGGCCAAAAACCCTATGATGCCAAAGGCAAATATCTGCCACGGCGTCCACGGGCCCTGGCCGAAAAACATATTAGACACAAACCCGGTTACCGCCCCCACCAGAAAACCGGTCTCCCCGCCAAAACATACGCCGGCTATGATGACCAAGGCTACAACGGGCTTGAATTGCGGCAGCATAAAAAACGCGGTGCGGCCCGCTGTCGCAAGTACGCACAAAACCGCAATCACGACAATTTCCCTCGCCTGTGGCCTGCGGCTTTCAAAGATCAGGGCAAAAGGCAGCAGGATTTCCAGAACAATCAGCAGGCTGATGAAATAATATTTCCTGTCGCCGAAAAATGCTATCCCGGCATAGATAGTAAGCGGGATGATCAGTAAAATCATAATGGCTGCGACAAGCGTTCTTTTAGACAGCCTCCGTTTTTCCCTGAGGGTTTGACCCATGAGATCTGTGCTGCCAAGCGGTCTGCCCGGTATAAAGCTTGCCAAAGAAAACGCTAGCGCTAGCGCCAGCACAAACTGCACCAAATATTCCCGCCAGCCGGTCCATTTGCCTGAAAACAAATTTGCGGTCACAATGAATAAGCCCGCAAATATACTGCCAGACGCAATTCTTTTTTTAGTCAGCCTCACCTGCTTGGCCGAACTGTTTTCAGGACCGCTTGTACCGACGTCCCGCAACTTCTTAATATGAGGTATATCTTCTTTAGGACCCCGAAGTTTGCCGCCGCAAGCGGCTATCACGTCCTCCGCCAGGACAGCTTCCGGGAGGATGGTGCGCGCCATACGGTTTGCGGCTGTGGTATAAAAGCTTTTACCCGAAAAAAAGCCTGCTGCGGTATCTGTGCTGACGATACTGCCGTCAAAAAACATGGCGCACCTGTCAGCATGTTTGGCACAAAACTCTATATCATGCGACACCATAACAATCGTGACGCCTTGTTTGCAAAGCGCCGAAAGTATCGACGCAAGCTTTTCCTTGAAATAAGCGTCAAGCCCCTTTGTCGGCTCGTCAAGAAGCAATATCCCAGGCTTTAAGAGCAGCACCTTGGCCAGGGCGGCACGCTGCTGCTCTCCGCCCGAAAGGTCATATGGATGCTGCGATAAAAGCCCGTCCAGTTCACACAGCGCTGCCGCTTCAGCTACCAGCCCCGTCTGTTCGTCCCTGGATAGTTTGCTGTCCTTAAGCACTTCATAAAGATCAAGCTCAAGCGTCTTTTTCACGAATAAAGCCTGGGGGTTTTGCGGCAAAACGCCAATCAATCCATTGTATTTTTCACGCACGTCCGACAACGCCCTGCCATCAATTCTCACGCATCCGCGGTATGGGGTCAGCAGCCCCCCCATCACAGACAGGCTGGTCGTCTTTCCGGTGCCGTTGCCGCCCACCATAGCAAAAAGCTCGCCCGCATAAATTTGGGCGGACAGCCCCTTGACCACATCCGGTAAATCCTTTTCATACCGAAACCACACATCTTTTAGTTCTATCGATAATTTCGCAGGCGGATTTTTCCTTTCAGCAGGAATTCGTGAAGCATCAATTTTTCCAACGTTGGCAAGCTGCTCAAGCCATTTGCGGCCCTCTCTTACCGTGACCGGACAGGCTAAATCAGTCTCCACCGCAGCAAAAATGCGCATAGGCGCAGGCAGGGCGACAAACATATCATGTTCCAGAGCCTTTAATTGTTCACCCACAGCGGCAGGCGCACCGTCCGCGATTATTCGGCCTTCGTCCATAACAATGACACGGTCGGACATCGCAAAGGCTTCCTCCAGCCTATGCTCTGTCAGCAAAATGGTGGTACCCAGCTCGCGGTTAATCTTTCGCAGGGTTTCCAAAAAATCCAGCGCCGCTATTGGGTCAAGCTGGCTTGTGGGCTCGTCCAAAATCAATACCGAAGGCTGCATTACCATGATGCTGGCAAGGTTTAAAAGCTGCTTCTGGCCGCCCGACAGCTCGGTGACCTTTTTATGAAACCACGCCTGAATACCAAAAAAGGAGGCCATTTCGGCGACTCTGGTTCTGATTTCTGCCGTGGCAAATCCCAGACTTTCCAGCCCGAAGGCCAGCTCGTGCCACACCTTGTCGGTGACAATCTGGTTATCGGGGCTTTGCAGGACAAAGCCGATTTTTGCGCTTGCCTGTCTTTGGCCAAGCTGTCCGATCGGCTGCCCTTCAAAGAATATTTCGCCCTCCTTTACGCCGAACGGCGCAAGCGACGGCTTTAGCTGCCTGAGCAATGTGGTTTTGCCGCAGCCGGACTTACCGCATATGGTGACAAACTGCCCCTGCTCTATCGTCAGGTTAATATCCGCCAGCGCGCAGCTTTCACGATTCGGATACCGGAAGCTTAAATGCCCGATTTTATAACATGCCATTTCCTGTCCTCCCACACATCTATTACAACGGGCGTGATGCACAGCACAAAATACACCAAAACCACACTTGCGCTGTAACCTGTATACGCCATACCTTTTACCGATGGAAAATACCGAAAATACAACCCGCCCGAAAGGGCTCCGGTTAACACATAAAAACCGGAGGCTAAAATAGTCAGCAGTGCTTTTTTATCACGCTTATCAAAACGGTAAATAGAAAAGGCGCTGCGCCCCGCCAGGCCATAGCCCCGGCTTTTCATGCTGTCCGCCGTTTCGATGGCGTTCTCCAGCGCCCAGGTAATCAGAATAGACAGAATCGTCATGCCGTGTCTGGCTCTTTTTACCAGGCCGCCATGCGATACATCACGACCCAGACATCTCTGCGCATCGGCCACCACCTTCGCCTGGGCTTTAAATTTCGGCACTAACCTCAGCGTCATGGACAGTATGAGCGACAGCGACGGGATGAGCCTGCCGAACAGATAGATAAATTTGTCGCTCGTCATGACCGCATTGCAGCAGGAAAACCAGCAGATGATCGTGATAAGCATCACGGACGCAGCTGTGCCGTAGACGATTGACTCAAGGGTAAGCGGATTGCCGTTTTTAAAATAGGTAATGATAGTCGCGCCCTCATGATTGAACGCCATATTGATGCCTACAGCGATAATCAGCATAGGCAGCATATAGACGACATTAAATTTAAGCGTCTTTTTGCCATTAAGCCGGACAGAATAGATAAAGGCGCACAAAAAAGAGATGACAAGGCAGACCGGATGCATTAAAACCATAGAAAAGGCAAGCACAAATGTAAAATAGGTAAAATTTACGAAAGGATGATAGCCTTTGAATGCATTCATGTTCTAATCCCCCGCCGCAGCGTAATAGCCGCCCACATCCACGCCAAGGTTGCAGGTGTAGACCCATTCGATCTTATCCTGGTCCTTTAACTGATACCTGGAGCAGCCGTAATTCGGAAACCAGCCGTTCACCTTATACATCCAGCCCGAAAGCTCACCGCAGTCAAATTCGTATAAGTTATGAATACCTTCTATGTAGGCGCTGTTATAGATGGGCGTATTCTCAAATTCCATATGGATCTTGTTTTTCTTCATTTCGCGTACAAGAACGTTAAACACACTTTCCCCTTCATAAAACGTTACGGCTTTTGGCGCGAATATCACCCCGTCATCAGGCACTAACTGGGCCTTGGCCGGATCCAGCCATTTCATGTTCTGCAGGATAGTGTCGCACCGCACCGACAGGGTGCAGGTAAGCGCCTTGTCAGTGATCACGGCGTCCTGCGGCTCAACCGGAGCGGGCTTGCCCTCCGGTATGGGGTCCGTCAGATACTTATCCTTGCCCGTCGCTTCTTCTATACGCATCCCCTGAAGCTGTGAGTATTTTGCACTGCCCTTTTCTATGCCCTCCGACGCGCCTTCCTGTGCTATAGCATTTGCAGTTTCCACCTTTTGCTGGGCGCTAAGTCCCTTCTCACCGCCGCCGGAACGTGACGGGGCACCCTCCGGCGGCTTGCCGGAAGGCTCGGGCCTGGCGGTATCGGTTGGGGAGGGCGCCTTTGGCGGGCTTGCCGAAGGGGGCGCGCTGCTTTGGCCGACAGGCTGGGCCGAAGGCGTTGCCGGAGACACCGGCGTCTCTGTGGCGGAGGGCAAATCCGATGAAACTTTTACTCCCTTTAGCCCCGGCGCATTGCCGCCCCACCAGAACGCAGCCCCTAAAACCGCCAATATGACAAAGGCAGTGATGATCTTGTTTTTATGCTGCTTCATATATCATTCTCCTATAATACTCGTTTCAACTTAAAATATAGATAAAGACTTGTCTTTTTCCCGCCATGCTTTGTTATCGCCGGCGGAAATACACCAAGTATTCCCGCCGGCTGCCGCCCTGCCTGGCGAAAACCCCTGCGTTTTATTGCTATATTTCAAAATGGAATCAGTATAAAAGCTTTGCCGCCCCAAGCATATTAAAAAGCATTTGCGCAATTTGCGCTCTTGTGATTGGTGCTTCAGGCATGATTTCGATATCCTCGTTAGGTAAAATATTTTTGTCATAGCAAAACGCCAAAGACGCCATGGCCCACTGGCCAGTCTTGACATAATCGGTAAAACCGGCTAAGACGTCTCTTATTTGCGCTGTTCCCATATCGGTGTCCATCCCGCACAATTTAGCTGCCCGGGTAACCATAGCCGCCGCTTCCTGGCGGGTAATGGTGCCGCTGGGATTAAACGCGGTGTCGGATATCCCGCTCACAATGGAATAGCTATACGCTGTGTTGACATAAGGAAAGAACCAGTCTGTCGGCAGGACATCTTCAAACACGCCTGCATCCTTAATCTTAAGGCCCAGCCCGCGGACAACAATGGTGGCAAATTCCGCCCTGGTCATGGTGGTGTCGGGCTCGAAGCTGTCGTCATCTTTTCCGCTGATGATCCCTCTTGCGGCAAGCGCCTCAATCGCGCTTTGGTTCTTGTGCGCGCTGATATCGGCAAAGGTTTTACCGGGATTTGCTATCGCCATAACCTGCACGTCCTGATGCTTGCCGGGCAGGCCGATTTGGTTTGCTTCATCGGCCGGCAGGTCCGCGATTCTGATGGCATCTCCCATGCGGTACAGGCTGTTTTTGCCCTCCGACGCGCGTTTAGCGGCCACAAGCCCGTAAAAGCACTGCTCCGTCGCCATCATATTTGATCCGCTGCCATTGTTGGTATGATAAAACCCGTTGCCCGGTCTATAATAGGTCATAATATTGTCCAGCAGCGTATGGCCGTTTTTCACAAACCGCGGGTCGTCAAGGGGGATGTCCAGCTCGGCAAGCGCGACAAGCACTTGTACAATGCTTTCGGAATTATCGGTTTTCCAGCTTGAGTAGCCGCCGTCAGCATTCTGCATATCAGATAGGCAGTCCAAGGCCTGGTTTATAACCCCTTTGACGTCCTCCCGGTCCCGGTACTTTGCAAGCGCCTGAAGCGCCATACCGGTGATATCCGGGTCGGATGTGCTGTCGGCGAGGCCTGCGGCAGCTGTGCCGCCAAACAGGGAAAACCCGCCGTCGGAAAGCTGACACGCCAGGATTCTGTCGACATACATCTCCCGGGTAGCCTGCGTTTTCGCTTCGCTGTTGACAGGAATATCATAGCCGCCGCTGTCAAGGGCGATCAATGCCCATATGGGGCCGTTGAGCCCCTGCCAGATGGTTTTATCGTAATCCGCAAGCGGCAAAAGTAGGTTATATCCCGCTACATTGCCCGGATCTTTGCCGATTGAAGCGAGCGCAACGATCACCCGGGAATATTCCGTATATTTTTTGGGGTGCAGTATACCGCCGCACGCCGTAACATAGGCCTCTACGGTTTTGTAATAGTCCTGATAATAGCGCTCAGGCACATCGCAGCCGCTGCGCGAAAGGCCCAGCACCGCCCACTCCCCGCCGATGCTCCCCACCTGCGGATTCGAAACTGTTTTACAAATATAGGTAGCGGTGTCGTCTATTGCCGCGTTCAGATCAGCGGGGACAATTGCAGAGGCTGCCGCCGCGCCGCCCAGCACCAGCCAAACAGACACCAACAAAGCGGCCATTCTACTAAAACGATTGTGCATGATTCTATCCACCTCCAAAAGCTCTCCGCCAAAAAACCCGCAGAGAGCTTTTTGTTTGCATTACCTGCCCATTTTCTGCATCAGTATCGCCAGCATCTTTGCCGCCTCTGCGCGCGTCGTGTTGTTGCGCGGCATAAACATGTTGTCGCCCTGGCCGGATATGATACCCGCCTGCTGCATTTTTGCCACGGCTTCCTTTGCGTATTCGGCAATGGAGGCGTCATCGGCAAATATTATCCGCGCATTGTTTAAAGCCAGGTCAAACGCCATATACTGCGTAAACCGCACAATCAGCGTAGCCATATCCTGGCGGGTGATCATGCTGTTTGGCGCGAAGCTTGCCGGCGCAATGCCCTTTGTGATATCGTTCTTTACCGCCCACGCTACCGAGTCGGCAAACCAGTCGGAAGCCGAAACATCGTCGAAACCGCCGCTGTAGCCCACCTTCCCCGCCCCGCTGATACGGGCAAGGATCGCTATGAATTCGGCTCTTGTGATGGTGTCATCCGGCGCAAACAAATTATTGCCCCGTCCGCTGATAATCCCTTTCCCGGTCAGATATGCGATGTAATCTTTTGCCCAATGACTGTCGCTGACGTCACCAAACGCCGGCGCGGCAGTCGCGGTTGGCACGCTTTGGCCGGGTGTAATGACCATACCTTTGCCGTCGCCCGTCCCGGTATCAGGACCGGAGGTATTGCCGGGGCTGCCGGGGGTTTGCAAATTATTCAAAGCCGCAAGCGCATTGTCCACCTCATTTTGTGTGCTGTCTATTTTGGTGAGGACCTGCATGGCTTTATCGTATTTTTCCTGGTTACTACCCACGGCCAAAAGCGCCGACTTGGTGTATTTTCCGTTCAGCCCGCCGTTGATTTCAGCCACCCGCCAGGTCAGGGCGTCTTTGTCTGCCAGATCTTTAATACTGCCCTGGGCCCATCTGCCGTTATCGGCGTCCAGATCCGCCCCATAACCGTAGAGCGTAAATTGCCAGCGCATGACCTCCCTATTGCTCAGCGGCCAGGAAGAAGCGCCCATCCCGGGGAAGCTGCCGTCAACCGAATACATCCACCCGCTCATACTGGAGTAATCAAATTCACCAAGCAGTGTATTGCTGCCGCGCGTGTCCAGCGTGCCGCCTAATTTACTTAAAATATACGCCGGAACATGCACATCCGTATCTGTATCGTAAACATAGGACAAATAAAAACTATTTTCGACATCTCCCGTATTACGGTACGGGCGAGCAATGTCGGGGTATTTTGCCTCGATCAGATCGGTAATGACCTGCGAGGCCCGCGTGTACTTAGGCACCTTGACAAGCGTAGGTTCAATGATATACCCCTGCCCTAAAGTGAATTTTTCCATGGACACACACACGGTGATAGTGGACCCTGACTTCAGTTCAACGGCGCCAATAGCGCTAGCCGCGTTGTTTAGCGCAGTGTATACGCCATTATAGGTGGTCGCAGCCTCTATGTTGGCAACACCCGTATTGTAAGCGGATTGCACCAAAGCCCAGTTTGCCGGCGTGTAGTCGGATTGGCTGCATTTGTTAAACGCCTTAAGCAGGGATGCCTTGGCGTATGCTTTATCGGTGGCAAGGTTATCCGATGGCGTTCCGGAATCACCCGAATTGCTCTTTTTTGTCACCGTAACCGCATAGCCTTGCGTGCTGCCGTCCTCGGCAGTTACCGTGTAGGTTACCGGATTGGTAAAATCGACCGATACGCCGCTTGCGGGACTGACTGTGGCCCGCTCACTCACGGTGACTGTAGGCGTAAGCGCTGCCAGATTTGAGTTATAAGGCACTTGTACAGAAACCGTCTTTGCGCTTTCATTGATTATACCATGGCTGCTGCCAATGTCAAATGCCGTAATGGCTTTTCCGGATGAAGGCTTAACGGCTACCGCCATCAGATAACCCGAATCATTCTTATAATAAATGGTGCCTTGTTTATCACATACGAGGCTGCAAATACAATACCCTGCCTTGTCGCCTTCGGGCACAAACAGGTGGCTCCCCGAAACATTGACAACCGCTGCGCCGTCCGCATCTGTCTGCGGCGTCTTTTCAACTTCAATAACGTAAATGCCGCCCGGCGTATAATTGTAGGTCGCATACACATATACCTTATTGGTATCGGCGCTGCAGGCCGTTGAAAGAAGCGCGCTGGTCTGGACATAGCCCGGAATCTCGGCCGAGCCCACCTCTTTCATAGGTGTGGTCGTCACATCGATGATTTTATAGCTGTGCCCCTCCGGCGAAAACTGTGATGTATCGGCTACGCCCAGATAGGCAAGCCCGTTATAGACCAGCGGCGTGCCGGTGCACATGCCGCCAAGGTCAAAAAGCTTGGTGCGGCTGTCGTCAAAGGTGCCGTCTGCATTCACCTTAACCTGATAAAAGCTGCCGCCCTTGGTGGTAAAGTATATTCGGTCGGTCTGGATATCATACGAAACAGTGGACCGGATATCGCCTTTTACGCCCTCAATGGTGTCAATAACCGCCCCTGTCGTCGGGTTTACGCTGTATAGGACCGCGGTTTCGGATGTGCTTCCCGGATCCCCGTCGTCTCCGCCAAAGATCACATACTGGTCTGTGGCATAAGCACCCGCCCAGTAAAACCCGCCATTGTGATTCAGCTTCCATGTACAGGCTTTCGTTTCATTTGTTTTTGACGGATCCTCATCCGTCACAGACAGGCAAAAATAGGTCCCGGATTTGATTTCTGAGTTCCATGTGCCTGTGTAGATATAGCCGTTTCTGTAAGTTGCGGGTGTGAGTGTCTGGCCGCCCAGCTGCTCACTGACCCATAAGCTTTCCAGCGTATCCGCACGAAGGGCCTGCACTCTCCCCAAGCCGATAGGCACAAAGATCATACCTCCGCCATAGGTGACGGGGTTGAGCGCATATCCGACGCTGCCCGCCATATCGGCGCTTGAGGCGACGATCTCTCCGTTTTGCGGATCGATTTTTACGATCCTATTGCCTTTCGCAATATAAAGGTAGCCGTTTAATATAATAGGCGGCGTGATGGATTCCGACCAACTGTCTGAGGGCTTCACCGCCCACTTCAGCATAGTTTCATCAGCGGTTCTCGGCGTTTTTGCGTTTGTCGCGCCCATGTTTTGGTCATTGCCGCGGAAACTGGTCCAGTCGCCTGTATAATCAGGCAGCGGCGATGCCATCGGTTGTGTGACAGATAAGGTATAGTAAGTCTTATAATATCCTCCGATGGTCTGGAGGCAGAAGGTAACGTCTTGGGTATAATCAGCGCTTTGGGAGATGTCTGCAAGCCCGTCGCCGCTCCCGTATGACATATAAGCCGGGTGCAGGGTGCTTTCGACCTGCGCTGTAAGGTCTGTGATATCCATACCGGCAGACACTTCTATAGGGATGGCATATGGCGACGCCAATGTCCCCATGCCGGCCAGCGGCACATTATCTCCGCCCTCGACATACGGTCCCAAATAATAGGTGGTCGTGCCGATATAATCAGGGTCGGCATATACTGTGTGGCTTGAAATCACGGTATCGGTTCCGCCAAGAGAAATTTTCGACAGCGCGGGGCCCCCAGACCAATAGCCTCCTACGTCAGTGCCCCATCCGATAACAGAATAATGCATGTTCAGCCTGTCGCCCGCCGAAAGGGTTGTCAGTGCCGCACCCATATTGCCAAAGTTGTCATTGATGCTAAACAACCATCCGCTTTGCCCGCCGCAGCCGAATTCGCCCAAACCGTTTAAAGAAGAAATATAATTGTACGCGGTATCGACCGTGTAAGGGATATGGTTGCTGTCCAAAACGGCTTTGATGGCGTCTAAGGCTGTGGCATCACTGTCGACGGCAACCTCCGTCTGCTCCAGAACAATACCGTTTGATGAAGCCTTATCGCTGCCATATGTAACCGCAGTATAGTCGTACGCGCCTACCGATACGGTGATCTGCGGCTTGGTAACGGTAACCTGGGTAATAGCCGGCGCAATGACCGCATCGGCGGTTCCCTTATTGTTGTCCAGCGCGACAAGATAATAAGTACCCGCCTGGCCAAAGGTATACGAAAAATTGCCTTCACTGTCTATATCGGTTATGGCAACGCTGTCTGCCATTGTGGTAACATCGGTAACACAAAAAACAGACATTTTGTCATCCACAGGCACCGGCTCATCCGAGCCCATACCCATCGCGCCGCCGATCGGTGAACCCAAAAGCTTAAAGTCTGCGCTTTGCCCTTCTTGTACGCTCGTGTCGTCGGTTTCAAAGTAGGAAAAATAACCATCCATCCAGAAATTCCAGTTCGAGAATATGGCAAGGTCAATTTCCATCCCATCTTCTAAAAGAACGATATCTGATGTCGCCCCCCAATTATCCGTACCCGGAGTGATAGGGTATTTGTGGTCCACATAGTACATCAGATTCTGGTCATGCCCCCAGAAGCCTGTCATATAGGCCCCGCCGGACGAGCCCGCTATGGTAAATGCCGAATCCCCGGAGGCTGAAAAAGACGCGTCATAAAACTGCTTGGTCGCCTGCAGCAGCAAATGCAAAAGCGTAGGCGTTTTAACGCCGCCGTACGGCTGTCCCGCTGCATCGTTGCCGTCATAGTCGATATTATAATCGCCAAGACCATAGTCTGCCAGATCAAAATATGGCACCGTCACCGGAATCCTTGAAACGGTTTTTTCCGTAATCGGAGAGATATAAAATCCACCATCATCGCTGACGGTCAAATA
Source organism: Bacillota bacterium (assembly GCA_022706785.1). Lineage (GTDB taxonomy): Bacteria > Bacillota > Clostridia > UBA1381 > UMGS1253 > JAKJBW01. The sequence goes on along the minus strand of JAKJBW010000034.1, from coordinate 8,273 downwards.
AACCGTCGCGCTCCGTTCATTGCTTCCGTCAGCCATGGTACCCATAGGTAGCAGGCCTGCAATGAGCGTTAATGTCATAAGAATGGCTAATGTACGTTTGAATAAGCTTAACTTTTTCATAATAACTTCCTTCCTCACTGATTTGTTTTTTCCTGTCGTCGCCTTCCCCGCACGCCACCTAACGCCTTCACGTAGCCGGGCAGCCACGCCTTTAGGTGCAAGTGCGCAAACCAAGGGTTCTGCGTTAAGACTGGTTGCAAGCTGCAAAATTTTTTCCGGCGGCATCTGTCGCTTTTCTCACATCTGCCTATGTCACCTCCAAAAGCCGGACAATAAAAAAAGCCGCGGCTACCATGCTAGATTGCCACAGCTGTATTTCTGTGTAAATTCGCTATGCCTTGCAAGACACAATAGATTTGTGCAACGCCAAAAAGCATCATTATTCCGCCAAAGCTTTCCAAACGGCGAAATAACATCCATGCAGGTCTTCTGACTCACACCCTATAGAGCAGTACGCTCGGCGTTTTTTGCCTTGCCTTCCCAGTTTCCCAGTGACCGACTTTCGTCGACAGGCACAAAACATTAAGTGTATACAGCGGCAGTTCCGTTCAGGGTTCTCACCTGATTCCCTTTTCACCTCCAGAGGCCAAGCGCCAAAGGAGACACACGACGCGAATATTAAATTGTAAAAATAACATCAATAAACATTATAAAACAGATAGACTTCGTTGTCAATATCCGTGCACAACAAAATTATGTTACACTGTAGGATTACAATAGATGTGTTACACCGGAGGAAAGGCCAGCAGCCAAAAAGCAACAGGCAAAATACCGGCTGTTAAATGTTTGTTTAATGCTCACTCATCCTTCGGAATTATTATGACACTATTTTGTATCCATACAAGCAAAAAGACCCCGAAATATTATGCGGCGTCTTTTGACAAAATATCTGTGGGTAATAAGTAATTAAATAGTTTGATAGAACAAAAAAACATCCTTCCGGCTTGGGAGGATGTTTTTTGTTGGGAAACGCAGGGGGTGCTTCCCCTACAACCCTACATATCCGCACTCCGTAACCACCCTTTGCCCGTCCTCCGACAGAACATAGTTTAATAGCCTGCGCGCAAAGCTGTCCTTCGCCGCGTCCTTGCGGATAATCGCATAATATGAAGCCGCCAGGGGATAAGCGCCGCTTTGTATGTTTTCGCTGCTCGGCTCGACCCCGTCCACCGCCAAAAGCTTGACGCCGTCCTTGATATACATCGCGTTGACATAGTAGTAATACGAATAACCGACAGACGCCGCGCCGTTGTCCGGAGCGATAATGGTTTCCACTAACCCTGACATGCCAGCCATATACCGCTCTGTCGGCACCTCCGCCAGCTTGGTATCGCCCATAAACGTCAGCATTCCCGACTGTGAGCCGCTGCCCTCGTTGCGTTGAAACGCCATAATGCTCAAGTTCTCGCCGCCAACCGCGCTCCAGTTGGTGATCCTGCCCGAGTAAATATCCTTAAGCTGTTGCTGCGATACGGAGTTGACCTTGTTTTTATCATTCACCAAAAAGACAAAAGCGTCCCTGACCACCGGCGTAATCTCGAATTCCACGCCCTGGTCCCCCGCCTCGGCAATCTCCTTTTCGCTCGGGTGGGTCGTGAAGATAATTTTCGCCTTGCCCTCGATCAGATTCCGGATCGCCTGCGAGGTTTTGTTGTGCTTTATCACCTCCGCGCCGTTTTCAATCGCAAGCAGCTTTTCCGCCAGGCTCTCCGTGAGCGGAATGGTTACGGTGGAGCCGTCAACCTTCGCAAACTCCTCCGCCGTAAATGGCGCGGGCGCCACCTCCGTCTGCAAAGTCGGCGCGCCACAGCCCACCAATAACAACGGTATTAAGATTGTGATAAAAAGCCCTTTCATAAGCTCACCTCCATGAATTTTGAACAGTATAGTCAAATTCCAGCCAGTAACTGCGCACTTCCTGAGTGGTGCTACCTGAACTATAAGTAGAACGCGTGGTTGAAATAGCTTCGGGGAACACGATACAAACCCAAGAACCGCCGTTGCCGATATAGAGCTCCGCCTTTGACAACAAGCTGTAGAATTGTTCGTCCGAAACGAATGTGCTTTCATTACGCCAATATCGATTATTCTCTTCGTTTGCCTCATACTCAAGCCGGGCACTTTTTTCTCTGTCGAGCGCCTCTTTTACAATTTGTTTATAGCCTTTTCCGAAAAATTCGCCAAGCGTTATCCTGCGCTTTTCTTTGATGTTATAAACGCCGTTTAAACCCAAATTCGGCGCGCCCTCATTGTCATATGCCACTCCGATGTAGTTATCAGCAATAATACGGTAATTGCCTACCCGCTCACAAAACAGAGCAAAATATTCAATCTCAAACCCCGGATTATCGTCAATCTTTTTTTGAATATCCTCTTTAAGCTGCTCGACCAAACTCTTTTCATACGCGTTTTCGGCTATGCTCGGAAGGAAGCATGAGCCGCTGTTGTAGAGCAAATATTTCAGCTCGCTTTTCACCAAAAGCCTGTAATCATATTTTCTGCTATGCTGGTCATCTCCCGCCTGGTACTGCTTTTCATCCAACGCAGGAAACCGATCGAAAACCGCAATCACGCCGTCAGAGAACCGCCACCAATCCAAGAATACCTCCTGACCGGACAAAAACGGCGAATCCTCGCTGAAAAACAAGCGCAGACCCTTTTCGGTTATATTGAAATAAATGTTGTTCAGCTCAACTTTATTTGTCTTGCGGATATTTGTTTCATCCTGCGCCAAAACGAGCGGCTGCAAGGCGCGGAGCAGCTCCGCTTCGTAATCCGCATTATCGCAAAATACGCTGCGCAGTGCGATCGCCTCGCCCGTCCGCAAATCATAATTCAGCGAGCACGGCGCATAGCCTTCGTAGGACGGCTGCATCTCGTTTGGAGCGTCCCAGAAAGGAACATCCTTCAGATATTTTCTAACCGATACGCTCATAAAACCGCCCCAAACCTCTTTATGAACCAGTGATTTCGGATATTGGGAAGCAAGGTCCGTTAAAGCGGGATTGAGATGTGCGCCAATTTTGGCAATCACGGCTTGATCCGTCAGAAAGTCGTCGTAATTGGTTATTTCGGCGGCGTTATATTGCCCTATAACATAACTGTCGAAAGAGGTGTGCAATAGGTATCCCGAATAGTCGTTGGGGGCGCTGACCTTTTTGCCTTGCGTTGAGGGGGAGATTGGTTTGGGGGGCGGCGTTTCGGCTGGCGCCGGCGCGGTTTGGGTTGGGGCTGCAAAAGGCGCTTGGTTTTGGATGGCGGGCGAGATGGTTTTTTGGTACACAATAAAAACAACCGCTGCGGAAATAGCAAGGAACAAGAGGATGCATGCGATCATGATGTGTTTTTTGGACATGGTTTCACCTCTTTATTAAAGGTCTCTTAACGAAAAATGTGGAACCGTTATAATTCAGATTTACATTTGTTATTTCCCTTTGCGGTGTTTATGGCGGGAATTAATAAAACCATGACTGTTGCATAACAACTTTTATAAATAATCCCCGCTTGAAATATAGCACAATTATTATGTTTTGTCAAAATCTGTGAGGCATTATCTTCACGGCAGACGCAAAGTGTGGTCGGCAGTCGTTGACAGGATAACGGTCGGCAGGGATGGTGCGATGAAATTCCGCTCCCGAAACGGCACAGCGGTCACGGTATAACAGATTTGAAAACACACAAGCTCACCGACCGGCGGGCTGTTTTTTTTTGCGGTAAAACCCTATCTTTTACCGATTAGGATAAATCGTTAAAACTTGCAACCCTTTCGAAGGTAATCTTTAAAAGATACTCCGTAAGAGGCAAGGTTCAAATCCTTACGCTGCTAAAAACTGCTGTTCTAAACCGCCAACAAATGATACGGGGCAAAATGCACAAAGGCGAAAAAGCCTACTATTAATGGGCTTTCTGGCCAAACAAAAACCACCTCCCAACAAAATTTCTTTTATCGATAGATGGTTGATAATTTGGCGGAGAGGGTGGGATTCGAACCCACGTGCCGTTTCCGACAAACTGATTTCGAGTAGCTGTAAGCATTTGGAAGAAGAGCGGCTTACGGATATTCTGGGGGATTCTGAAAACGGCTCAAACCCAGTCGTAAAGCGGGTTTTTGGCAGTTTTTCTTCCCGAAACCCTGCCCTTAAGCCATTTCCCGTTTCAGCTGCTTTTTGCACGTTTCAGATACAATTGGTTAGAAAACGGTTAGAAAAACGGCCCGTTTTTTCATCTAAATAAATGACCGGCTCATTTGGAGCGGTTATTTTTTTGAGGTGAATCACTGCACGAATTGATCCGTAAAATTTTTACGGCAAAAGTTGACTTTTTATCATTTTTAGGGTATACTATGTATCAAGGAGGGTTTGAGTATGTTAAAAAGATTCTCTGTTGAAGGGTTCAAAGGTTTTGAAAAGAAGATTACGATTGACTTTTCGGATGTCCGAGATTATAAGTTTCATCCCGAATGTGTGACGGATGGATTATTGAATACCGCAATTATTTATGGCAAAAATGCTGTTGGCAAGTCAAACTTTGGGCTTGCCTTATTTGACATTGTATCGCATCTGACGATGAATAATGTTACGCCGGGACTTTATGATTACTATTTGAATGTAAATAATCAAAAGGGATACGCCGAATTCGAGTATGTATTTCAGTTCGGCGAGGATGAGATCATTTACAGGTATGGGAAAAGCGGAGATAAAAGTGATTTCATATCTCCTGCATATTTACAATTAAACTCCAAGGTCTTAATTGACAACAAGGGAGGCATGGATGACGATGTTGATGGCTTGCGGGAACTGGCTCCCCATCTTATTTGGGAAAATTACCACGAAAATTCCGATTTAAAATATTTTCTTTATAATACATCCTTAGATGATAATCACCCTTTGCGTAAGATGCTGAAATTCGTCAATAACATGCTTTGGTTCAGAAGTCTGGACGAGAACAGATTCATCGGATACAAAGAAAAAAGCAATGATTATCTTACGTTTATATTTGCAAAACAAGAATATATAGATGAATTTAACGCATTATTAAAGCAGTCCGGCGTCGGTGACTCCGTTGTGGCAAAGAAGGATACCGATGGAGAAATTCGTCTTTACTTTGACACAAAAACACCTATGCCGTTTATGAAGGTGGCCTCCAGCGGTACAAAAGCTCTCTATACATTTTATTATTGGCACAAGACCGCACCGAATGTTTCATTCATGTATATTGATGAATTTGACGCGTTCTACCACTATGAGCTTTCTGAAACGATCGTAAGTATACTGGAAAAGATGAGCGGATTCCAAAAAATCCTTACCTCCCACAACACCAATTTGCTGTCAAACCGTATCATGCGGCCTGACTGTTATTTTATACTGATGCAGGATAAGCTCACATCTCTTTCCAACGCAACCGAGCGTGAGCTGAGGGAAGGGCATAATTTAGAAAAGCTGTATATGAGCGGTGAGTTTGATGGATAAAGCCAAAGCTAAAATCCTGATTCTTGTGGAAGGCCCAAGAACCGACACACGGTTAATGGAACATCTGTTTCGGGTATACGGCATAGATACAAAATATGAAATCGTTTCATACAATACGAATATTTATGTGCTTTATAATGAGATGTTCTATGACGGAAAGCCGGAGGACATGGATGTTTTACAGGTTTTGAAGGAGCATGAGCCAAGAGAGGAAAGGAAACGGATTTTTGAACAGGAGTTTACCGACATACTGCTCATTTTCGACCTTGACCCGCAAGATCCGCTGTTCTCGGAAGATAAAATATCCAAGATGACGGAATATTTTTCCGAGTCAACCGATATGGGAAAGCTCTATTTAAACTACCCCATGGTTGAGGCTTTTTATCATATGACCTCCATTCCCGATCCTGAATATAATGCTCGCGTCGCCACGCTGGACGAGCTTCGCGGACATACATATAAGCAAAGAGTCAATGCTGAAAACCGGAATCATGGCTACTCAAAATTTGCGGTAACGCATGAGGAATGCAATGTGGTAATCAGACAAAATATTGAAAAGGGCTGGCACATATTATCTGAAAATCCAAATGATATTCTTCCGAATACCGATTTGATATTGAACAAACAGCTTGTTATGCTGCGCGATTATGAGAAGATTTATGTTTTATGTACATGTGTATTTTTTATAGCGGAGTACAACCCGAAATTATTAAAATAAACCAACGGGAATTATGCTGCGATGAATTAGCTTTTGATAGCTGATTCGTCAACATACGCTTGTTATGACGTTCTGCATACCATTGGTTAGAGAACAATCCCTGTTCTCTTCACCAAATTTTCCATCGTTTTTCACAATGTTTGTAGCTTTGACCTCAAAAGATTTGACATCATATCCAATTTACAGGCAGCCATTTATATCAAGCGCCCCCCAAAGCAGATCTTGTATCTACTTTTGAGGGGCGCTTTTATACGTTTGCTTATTCAATTTTCCAATAACTGAAACACTTGTTTATTGGTCTCACAGTCCCTGTGTATCAGGCAATAAAGCAGGTCATTTGTAAAGCCTTGAATAAAGGCATGTATAGACAAAACCTTTAGGAATCGTTGTTTCAACATCAGATTAAGGCTATCCAGAATATCTTCCCCAACGATTGCTGAAATGTGATTGTATAACTCCTTTAGATAGATGATGTCCAAGCCTGCCCGGAGCTTATCTTGCTGCTCCTTGATAAATTCATCCAACACAAAGCTCAAATATTCCTCTGCCAGCATAGCAAAGCAGATATCGACCCTTGTGATTTTTTCCTGATAAGGCAGAGGTATTTCTGCAATTTTTTGTTTGGCCGTTTCATAAAAGGAATGTTCCTCCTCCGAGACTTCCCCGTCAACAATGGCCCGGCACAAACGCCGCAGGACGGAGCCTGCTTCAAAACCGTCAGTAGCTGCCTCAAAAACCAATGTAACATTGGCGGATTCAAGAATAAGTGAAATATACTTGTCAAGCAGATACCCCTGTTTTTCCAGTTTCAAGCGGATATCGTTTGCCAATTCAAAAATTTTCTTAACCGAAATACTCTCATTGATTCCATTTGTTCCGATAAATGCATCGTCTTTACTAAAAATATTCATAGCCAACAACCTTTCTTGATCAAAATAAAAAGTTGTGTCTATGTAAGCTCTGATTCAAGAAATTGTCAAGTCATTTATTAAAATCTTTAAAAATTAAATAGGTTTCGTGCATGCTATTTTAATATTTCAGTAATTTCGTTGACAAAAATCAGTTTTTTGGCTATAATAATATTAAATGTTATATTAGTCAGAAGGTGATTGATAATGTATATACAACGCCATATTGAAAACGCAATAGTGAAAGCATCAAAAATGTTTGGGGCCGTTATGGTCACAGGACCAAGACAGGTGGGGAAAACGACTCTGCTGAAAAACGTTACCGGCAACATGACCTATGTGACGCTCGATGACCCCATTCTGCTTCAATCGGCAATCAGCGAATCGGGAACATTTTTTAAGGATTTTCCTCCACCTGTATTTGTAGACGAAATTCAGTATGCGCCGAATCTGTTTCCCTACATCAAAATGTATATTGACAAAGAAAAAAGCAAAGGACAGTTCTTCCTATCCGGCTCACAGCAATTTCAGATGATGAAAAACGTCAGCGAATCCCTTGCCGGGCGGATCGGTATCCTCAACCTGCTGGGGCTTTCGCTTCGTGAAATAAACGGTGTGGAATTTAACAAGCCCTTTCTCCCGAGTGATGAATATTTTAATGAACGGAGAAATGATTTAAAGGAAACCCCATACAAGGATATCTGGCATATCATTCACCGTGGCAGTATGCCGGAGCTTATTGCAAATCCTGATTTCGACTGGCAGACCTATTATGCCGCCTATGTGAAAACCTACATTGAACGTGATGTTCGTGAACTGACGCAGGTTGGCGATGAAGTGAAATTCTTGAGGTTTATGACGGTAATTGCCGCATCCAGCGGACAGCTTTTAAACCTCGCTTCCGTTTCCCGGGACGTCGGAATCAGTCCGCCCACAGCTGAGCGGTGGCTTTCCATTTTAAAAGCGTCAAGCATTGTGTATCTGCTGGAACCGTACCACAACAATCTCACAAAACGGGCGATAAAAACACCGAAGGTTTATTTCCTTGATACAGGGCTGATGGCATACCTCACCCGCTGGCCGACACCCGAAACGCTTCAAACAGGCGCGCAGGCGGGG
>JAKJBW010000033.1 GCA_022706785.1 Bacillota bacterium | reverse complement strand
TAGGCGACACCGCTATCTCCTGATAGCCGAAGGCCCAGCTTCCTGAAATTCCGGTCTTCTTGAGTGAATACGTGTCGGAATACTTTTGTTCGGTGGTTACGGCAAATTGTGCGGGCATTGTCCAATTTGCAAGCGTTCCTGTCTCAAAACCAGCGTTTTGCATCAAATTTCCGCCCGGAGGAGGTGTTGGCGGTGGTGCGGTTGGCGGTGGCGTCGAGGGAGGCGCACCGTCAGCAGTCAGCGTCATGTCGTCTATATAATGCGTCTTGCCCGACGCCGAATCCGATACTGTAAGGACAAGCTGGCTGTGGCTTCCGCTGTTGAAAGGTATCGTATATTGCGTCCATATGCTGCCGCCTGCGTTATTAACAGCACTGGTACCCTCCAGTATGCCTCCGCCATCTCCACTTGTCTTTAAAACGCGCATCTGCGCGCCGTTTGCTCCGCTGGATCTTATCCATAGCGTCCAGGTATAGTCTGTATTGGGACTTACCGAAACGGTCTGACCCAGATAGCCCCATGTGCTTGCGTTGACCAGCTTGACAGAATATGTGCCCGCGTGCGCCTGCTCGGTGGATATACTAAACGGCGCACCATAGCCCCATGAATCAAGCGTGCCTGTTTCAAAGCTGGCGTTCGCAATGAGGTTATCGCCCGGAGGAGGCGTCGGCGTCGGGGCAGCGCCCGCCTCCAGCACTAAGAACCAGTCGGACTGGCCCGCGCTGTTATTGCCCGGCGCGGGGACCTGGTAAGTACCTGTATTGGGAGAGTCAGTCACTACGGTGGTGGTTGTGTTGTTGGTCGGGTCAAACTTCTTGATGGTTACAGGGCCGGAAAATTGACTCTTATCAACGGTCACTGCTCTGGAGTTTGGCATATACACAAGGCCAAAGCTGTCGTCGCTGGCAATTGCCGCGGTCGCGTAGCTTGCGGTATTCCAGGTTCCACCGCCCGCGGTGACAAGCGAGCGTGTACCCGCGGCATTCCGGTCGGGCACCAGCTTTTGCCATGCGCGCGCTGTTATCATATTCATGATATTCACATAGTGCTGTACACCCGGTGCATTGGCATAGTTCATAACATTGGACTGCATTCTCCAGACATTATTATGCCCATAGCCCATGCCGGCACTGCCCGACAATATGCCCCAGCCGGTCGCCTGACGAACATGATACGGCGTTACCAGGGTGCCTTGGGTAGTGCCTGCCTCATAGCAGGGTTCCACAAAGAAGGTGGGCTTTGAGCTGTGATTCCAATAGTCGTCGAGGCCTATGGTGTAAGCCTGCGGGGCAAAGCCTCCCTCCGGATCAGGCGTTTGTGACGCGGCGAAGGTCTGATACATGTTGAAATCCATCCAGCTTTCGCTCGGGAAATAATCCGAGGTGGAATGCTGCCAGCCCAAATGGTATGTATGCAGCTTGGGCTTAACTGTGTCATTATCTTTTATTCCCTGTGCTACCAGCGAGTATATGGTCCTGGAATTATCGATTGAGGTCGGATCCCAAGGGGTGGTGTCTCCGCCGTGAACCCAGACGATGTTGTTCTTATTTTTGTAGCGGTTTCCTAAGTACTGGCCGGCTGCCCTGGCATTGGATGTGGTGAGGTAGCTGTCATATCCGCCCTGCCAGTTGAGCTCATTTAAGAAAACTACTATGCCCCTGCTGGCAGCCGCATCAATAATCTGATCCAGATTAGCAAAATAAGCTTCTCTCGGTGTGCTCATGTTCGGCGGGTTGCCATACGGATACTGAACCGGGCCTGAGGTGGTATGAATTGGGTTCCAAAGGGTGCCAACGACCAAAATGGCGTTAAACCCTTTTGCCTGACGGTCATTGAGATAGTTTGTGACATATGCAGCATTCCAATTCTGCCCGGAAATCTGCCATGTTGTGTCCATCTTGATGTAGAACGGGTCATTGTTCCAATCCGTCAAATATCTGCCGTTGCTGCTCACCTTGAGTGGGAAAACCGGGTCTGCGCTGGCTTTGGTCTCGAGTTTAGACACTATACCAAAACCGAGTACTGACAGTAACATTGCTATGGTGACACTGATTGCCAAAAATCTTTTGTTCATAAAACATCCTCCTTTTTTAAATGCACAGTTTTGATGCTGTTAAGCCTTTCGCGCAGTTGTCGCCTGGCAACACAAAACAGGACAAAGCCTGCCAGCGTGCTGCCATGCCGCGGACTTGCCAGTGATTTTATAGCGGAACCGTCGAGTCGTTTAAGTGTCGGTTAGTTAAGCCGGCAGGCAGTCGGGTATGATGCGGATAGGTTGCGGAGCACGGTGCCGTGTTGGTGCGGATTTGTCAATCATTATTTAGGAGGATACGTAGATGGGTAATACTGCGTGGCTTTTGTGCCGTTAATGTATTACCCTATATGAAATAAAAAGACAGCCTTAATTACAAAATAATCCGATCATGCGGATAAAGATTATGTTCTAAAAGCAACTGGCTACTATTCAATGCGGATATATCAAGCTTTGAAAATAAATTATACAATATCTTAAACCAAATAACATATTTTATGGAAATTAGTTACAATATAGCACAAGGTTTCTGCAAAGTCAACATAAAAATATACTGATGAATACAGAAATATGTTAATGCAATAACAGGAAGGATATTGCGTGCAAACCGCCATTTTTTTGTTGACAAAACATAGACAAGTGTATATAATGGTATACAACAAACAGAAATAATTTGAGAGTGGGTGCGGCGTGTGGATTTGTACGAAATAAGACAGCAGTTAAGCAGCGGGAAATCCATTTATGACATTCCGTTGCGGGTGGCTTATTATGCCAGGGTTTCAACGGATAAGGATGCCCAAATCCACTCACTGGGCGCACAGATTCAATATTATGAAGATTTTATCCGCAGTATCAATACGTGGGAGTTTTTCGGCGGTTACGTTGACGAAGGTCTTTCAGGAACCAGTGTGGATAAGCGGGACAGTTTTCTGTCCATGATAGAAGATGCGAAGCTGCATAAATTTGACTTTATCGTAACTAAGGAAATATCGCGTTTTTCCAGAAGCACCCTAGACAGCATCCGCTATACCCAGGAGCTCCTCAGAAGCGGTGTGGGGGTCTTATTCCAGTCCGATAATATCAACACATTAATGCCCGACGCGGAGTTAAGGCTGACCATAATGTCGTCCATTGCGCAGGATGAAGTCCGTAAGCTTTCCGAAAGAGTGCGTTTCGGTTTTAAGCGCTCAATTGAAAAGGGCATTGTGCTGGGTAACGATAAGATATGGGGATACAAAAAGGACAATGGGAAACTGGTAATCGTTCGCCAGGAGGCGGAAATGGTTAAGGACATTTTCGACATGTATGCCAATCAGAGGCTGGGGCTTCGCACCATTGCCGCCAGACTCTCCGAAAAAGGCTTGAAAAATACAAGGGGTAATGATTTTACCTTTTCAACCATAAAGGGTATTATTACTAACCCTAAGTATATGGGATACTATTGCGGCAATAAAACGCACAAGATTGATTACAGGCATAACGATAGAAAATATCTGGACTCCACCGAATGGGTCCTGTACAAGGATGAGAAAAGCGTTCCGCCCATTGTATCGGAAGAATTATGGCAAAAGGCCAACGATATTTTGCTGCGAAGAAGTGAAAAGCTGTCCAGTGAAGACCGGACAAGCTATCAAAATAAATATAAATATTCCGGCAAGGTGATATGCGGCGAGCATAATGTGCCCTACTACAGGACGGTATACCGGTACAAGTCGGGGAACAAGGAATTGTGGCAATGCAGGAAATATACCGAAAAGGGCCGTGAGGGCTGCGAAATGCCGAATATCTATACCGCCGAATTGGATATGATTATGAAAGAAATCTACGATACGGTGGTGACCGAAAAAGCCGCTATTATCAATGACCTTATGAAGATCTATTCCGATATAGGCGGTTCATCACAGATAACTGCCGATAAGGCGCAAGTGCAGACGGATATCAATACCACGCTTGCCATGAAGGATAAGCTGCTGGATTTGTCTTTAAAGGGGCGCATAGGCGACGATGAATTTGAGCAGCGCAATAACAGGTTTAATCTTCAGATTGAATCGCTTAGGCGCAGGCTTGAGGAATTGAAAATGCAGGAGATTAAAAACCGGGAGCTGACGGCCGGCCTTGAGAATTTACGCAAGCTCATTGCCAATGAGCTTGACTTTGAAAACGGCCTGGACGATAATCTCATAGACAGCCTGGTCGACAAAATGGTGGTATACAATGGGGAAAATAAAAACGAAATTCATATAAAAGTGTATTTGAAGCTGCTGCCGGATGAGAGGATATACCGAATAAACAGGGGGAGAAAGATAACTTCTGTTTGTAATGAACAACACACCTGATACGCGCCGATATAGAAACTGAAGTAAGTCCCATTGTAGGCTCGGAAAAGCAGTCGGAGGAACTGGTGGCATACCTTTTACAGGAGTTTGACACCGACCCCAAGAAAATTTGGGATTCCAATATATTTGGCAAGTCGCTCCATGAACTCGTCAATGAAGGCCTGCACAACAAGCTCAACCGCATGCCCGACGACGCGCAGCACAAGCTTCAGGAAACGCTGCAAAGGATCATCAATGAGGGAAGCGGCGGGCTGATCTGCATTATACTTTAGACCTGATAGCAACAGCATAAAAGCAGGGTGCGCCCTGCTTTTTATGCTGCCCGGATACCTGGGGATTATTTGGGTGGGGATTCGCTTGTGCATGCAGGTGCCCGGGTTTTGCCTAACAGCCGGTCGCAATGTTGCGCCAATAACCATAGTTTGGGCTAAGCCTATTAATAATCATCCTAATTATATAGCCTTTGTCTGTAGATTAGGCATAAAATAAATTTATTTTTCAAACATTATATTTGCGACTTTCTCTGCTTTAAGGGAATGTTATTAACTTATTGCAGTTGGTATGTTTGAAAAGCTTTAGTTATATAATAAAACTATTTGAAAAATATCTTAACAGAATGTAGAATATTGCGTTGACAAATGTGTGAACGGTTGATATTATATGTATAGTCTGTTAAAAGAGAAGGTAGAGTGTGACGGATATGGAGAGAAAAGAGTATATGGAAAAAATGGCCGAAAATCTCCCGACATTACGAACCAAACTGAACATGACGCAAGAGGAACTCGCCAAGCTGATAGGTGTCAGCCGCAGTACCGTTATTATGTTTGAAAAAAAACAACGGCAAATGACATGGAATACTTTTTTATCGTTAATATTAATCTTTAGCAGAAATGCTGAAACAAACAAGCTGTTAATTGCGCTTGATATATACAACGCTGAGCTTGAACAAATATTAGAGGGGAATTAAGCGGACAATGTTACGGCTATTGTTGAAGTCGTAACATATAACCGTAATCCGGATGTATTCGCATGAAAGTACCCAAGCGAAGGAACATAGACACAGCTTATTGTTAAGGAAGCGCAGGAGGCTGTTTTATTGAAAGGCGGTCAGCTGTGACAGATTTGTACGAAATGCTTGGCCATGGCTATTTTGCCGGTGTATACCTTGATGAAGCAAACAGAAAGATGGCATTCCCTAAACCAAGGTGGGAAGCGGCAGGCACAAATCGGACATGTCGAACCGGGGTTGCAGCGTGCAGAAGCTGCGGAGCCGACCATACGGTCACAGCCGGCGTCACGGATGAGTGCTAATATTGCGCCGCCTGGTTGGAGGGCTGACTTTGGTTTAAAATTCAGTATCTGAATTTTAAATAAAATCAAGCGAAAGGAGACTAAAAAAATGGCAAAAGTAAGGGGTACATCAACTGCACCGTTGGTGCTCGGCGTGATTGGAGGTGTCTTGGGCTTACCGGCTGCAGTTTGCTCAGGCGCGTGTGCGGCAGGCCTGTCCAGCCTTGGCACAACGTCTCAGGATGCCGTTAACGCTGCCGGCAATGCCTTTATGGCGATGGGTTTAATTGGTGCGGTGCTTGCTATCATTTTTTCCTGCTTTGCGAAGAAAAACCCGTACCTTGCAGGCGGTATGCTGATTGTGTCAACCATACTTAATGCGCTGACACTTATCACCTTCAACTTTTTATCTCTTATTGTCGTGGTATTGCTGCTGATTGCTGCGATACTGTGTTTCACGCAAAAGAAAGAAACAGTGGAATAATGTTGTGGCGGGCAGGAGGGTATGATACCATACTCTCCTGCCGCACAGACAGACGGAGGAAGCTATGTACCCGACAGTAACTATTTTAGGAAGCAGCATTTCGGTATTTAACTTATGCGTGGGCATAGGCGCAGTATTGGGAATACTGTATTTTGAAAAATTCTCGGGTAAATCGCTTCCCAAAATGGTATCCGAGAATCTGTTAATTATCATGGTTTTCTCCGCGGTCATTGGTTTTGCTTGTGCAATTTTATTTAATAAAATCATACATTTTGACACGCAGAAATCTCTTTTCGACTATGAGGGCATGTCATTTTTGGGCGGATTGCTTGGCGGTGTCGCGGCGTTTTTGATATTATATCGGGTTATCATTAAACAATACAGCTGGCTGCTGCCCTCTGTTGATGCGGTGGTCCCCGGTCTTGTCATGGCGCATGCTTTCGGCAGAATCGGCTGCTTTTTCGGGGGCTGCTGTTATGGAAAACCGTGTAGCGCTTTTGGCGTGATTTATCCTCACGGATCATTGCCGTTTGAAAGGTATGGTCCGTCGCCCGTTTTTCCAGTGCAATTGCTTGAATCGGCATTCCTGATCCTGTTATTTTGGGTCTTTGTTTTTATTTTAAGGAAACATGTAATTGCGTCATATTTAATATTGTATGGCGGTTTCCGATTCGTCATTGAATTTTTCAGAGGCGATGACAGAGGTGTTATGATAAGTTCGATGCTGTCTCCGTCACAATATATTTCAATCTGTATGGTTATAGCCGCAATTGTTATTCTGGCATGCCAACGGTATGATACAAAAAGAACAGTGAAGTGTCCCAAATACAGTATGGCGTTGGAACAACGAAAAACAAATACGGATGAAAGCGGTTTAGCGCATTGACCTGAAACCGCAATAAAACAAGTTCTATACTTTTCTACAGCCGTCCATAATGGGCGGCTGTTTCATCTTCTTACCCTATAAAATTCTGTTTCTTTCTAAACATAAACACCGAGAATATGCAAAAAGCGGGCGTTTGCATAGGTATAGCTGCTCAGACGGCGCATATAGGCATTAAAGGTATGGGTTGTGACAAAAATGGTATCCTCACGCGGAGCGCCTGATATTTTTGTTACTAAAAGCGAGTGATAGTAATGGCCGTTTTCATCTCCGAGCTGAATGACATCTCCGATCTGCATATCGGCCGCGGTGGTGTCCTGGGCAAAAACTGCCCTGGTCTGATTGGTGGTGAGAAAGTTATAAAGATATTCCACACCTGTCCAGGACGGACTCCTGTCCTCCGGGCTGTTGTAGTACCAGCCATATACCGGCGTGTAATTTTGCACCCTGCTTCCCGCATAAAGGCATTGGGAGATAAAATTGGTGCAGTCGCCGCCCAGCTTTGAAAAATCAAAATAAGCGGGATTTCTGTCAAATGCCCACTTCTTTGCGTAGGCGGCAGCGGCACTGCGGTTATAGGTTAATATCTGAGGCATGGATTATTGCCCCCTGTCATCAATGATATCGTACTACTATCATATGCCAGGGGGGAAGATTGCTTTCGTATTTCTTTAAGATTATCAGATTTCTTTGCGGATGCCGCAGCGCAGACCGCCCTATAAAAGCGGCCGTACGATTTGGTATATTTCCTCACTGATTTGCGGGATGCTCTTGAGATTGCCGCCTTGGGTGCAGACAATAGTGTGCCAGCCGTATTTTGCCGCCACATACTTTGCGGTTTCATAGCTGCCCGCCAGATACTGCTTATTGTGCTCGTGAATATCCTTTCCGGCATTGCCGGTGGCTTTGTTGGCGCGGTCTGCAATCAGTGATGCCGTGATCTCCGGCGGCATGTCCAAAAAAATGACACAGTCGGGCTCAGGCAGGGCGCAGATATTAAATTCAAAGTCCCAGAGCCAGTTTAGAAATTCTTCTTTTTCCTGGGGGGCTGTAAGCTTTGACGCCTGATGCACCATGTTGGACGTGGTGTAGCGGTCGGCGATTATCAGTCTGCCGTTTTCCAGCTGCTTTCCCCATGATGTCTTGTATGAAGCGTAGCGGTCCATGGCATAAAAGCAGGACGCGACCTTGGCGGGGACGTCGAACGCACTTTTGCCGAATTCACCCGCCAGATACATTTTCACCAATGCGGATGCCGGGCTTTCGTAGTCCGGAAAATTAATGCCAAGGGGAGAAAAGCCCTCGGTATCCAAACGGCTGCACAAGAGGTTCGTCTGCGTTTGCTTGCCCGAGCCGTCCACGCCCTCGATTATAATCAGTTTGCCTCTCATCTGCCCGCCCCTTTCTTTTCTGCTCCGGCTCTTTTGCCGAAAAGCAGCACCGAAAAGCCAAACGCCGGAAGCGCCATCATGCGCCCCAAACGCGCAGGCTCCTGTTTTAAGCGGTAGAGCCATTCCAGTCCAAGCCGCTGCCACCTTTCGGGTGCCCGCTGCACACGTCCGGCCAGGGCGTCAAGCGTTCCGCCCGCGCCTATGACGACCCTTGCGTTCAGCTTATCTTTGTTTTGGGCAATCCACTTTTCCTGTTTCGGAAAACCCAGGCACACCAAAAGCAGGTCGGGCGCCATCGCATTAATCTGATCAATAATGGCGGGCACATCTGTGTCGGTGAAATATCCGTCCCGTATGCCGGCGATTACGATACCCGGATATCGGGTTTCCAGTACTTGGCCGGCTTCCTCTGCTACACCCGGCTTTGAGCCGAACAAAAACACCTTTTTATTGCGCAGCGCCATTGTTTCAACCACATTGCACACTAAGTCGTATCCTGCCACACGCTCGGTAAGCGGCTGTTTTAAAATCCTTGACGCATATACTACCCCGATGCCGTCGGGGGTGAGCAGCTCCGCACGGTTTAACACATCTGCAAATCCACTATCCCTGCAGGCCGCCTGGATCATCTCGGAGTTTGGTGTAAACACGATATGTACGCCCGGCGCATCCATAAAGCTTAAAACCGTCTCTTTCGCCTGAGCCATGGTTACTCTGTCAATCTGCACGCCTAAAATATCAATTCTTTCACGCGCCATCATTCATCCATCCTTGTTATGTTCAAATTTTCGTCTATTCTTAAAATCTGTGCACCCGAAGAGCGCAGCTGGGGCGTAAGCTCTTGCACCGGCGTGATTTTTTTGATCTTGCGGCTCCCTGAAAAACAACGCAGCGCTCCCGTGAGCGACCAATCGCTTTGCGTGACGCTGTAGATATGTGTGTGGTGATGCACATTCTGGGGCGTGTATTGCCACTGCGCCCTGACCAAAACCGCCTCGCGTTTGCCGGCAAGCACGTCTGAGTCCAGCTTTGATGC
Source organism: Bacillota bacterium (assembly GCA_022706785.1). Lineage (GTDB taxonomy): Bacteria > Bacillota > Clostridia > UBA1381 > UMGS1253 > JAKJBW01. The sequence goes on along the minus strand of JAKJBW010000033.1, from coordinate 10,405 downwards.
AATACCTTCACAGATTTTCCGGTCTGTCATGCTGACGGCGCGGTAATCGGACCGCTCGCTTACGTTAACAGTCATGAATACGAATATCACAACAAACAAGACAGCGCGCCGCAGCCAGATTGTCCGCACAAGCAGATCAAATATCAGTATAAATACAAGCCCAAGTCCGATGAAGGAAGTAAAGGTATTGCGAAACGGCACCATAGCACCCGTCAATACGAAAAACGGCGCATATGGCGCAAAAAACAGCAATGGCGCAAGCCACAGCGCTTTTAAGTCGGGCTTTTGCCAGCGGCCGGCGCCAAAATATGCCGTAACCAGGCAGGCCAATACAACCATAACCATATACCACCTATTGGCCAGAAGCAACGAAAGGCCACGCCCAAAACCGTTTATATTAAGTGTTACAAGGCCGCGGCCCCAGGCCAGGTATAAATTGGACCATATATATCGGGCATGTGTCCATAGCATTTCAGGAGAAATGAGGCTGCTGCGTGCGCCAAACGCCCCTGATTTTGAAAAAGCGGCGTAGTATGCGCAGACCAGCGCCAGATTGACAAAAGGTACGAAATAAACGTTTTTATTGGGGCTTTGATGACGCATACGCCAAACAACCAGCAGCGTCAGCAGAAAGCCGATGATAATCACCTGCTCATAAAACCCGAAGCTGACAAGTCCGAAGATGGCAAACAGCCAAAACCAACGCGCCTTTTTGCAGGCGGTATAGCGTGTGCAGCACCAAAGGCTCAGCCCCACATAAAACAGCCCTGCCACTATCCTTGAGGATGCGCTGATCCAATAGGTGGCCTCAAATCCGAGCGGCAGCAAAAGAAAAACCACGCCAAAAAGCGGCCCGCATGAAACACCGCTTTTTTGCAGGCTTTTGCTGATGAGAAAAGCCGACGCGGCATGCATCATGGTGATCAGCGCCAGCGCCAGCGCCATATGCTGCCAAAAGCGGCCCCATACATAGGGGTCTGCAAGCGATGAGATGGGATGCGCATTATAAAGCCCTATCTTGAGCACAATATCTTTCCAGATATTCTGTGCGTTGGGGTAAAACCAGTATTGGATATAGTCGTCCAAAACCGGATAGTATTCAAAGCCGTAGAGAACGTATTTTAAAAGGCACAGGCAGGCAATACAGACCCAAAACAAGGCTTCATGGGAAGCGCCGGCCTGGGTATAGGAAAGCTGACTGTGTTTGAGCCGCGATACGTATCGGTTTTTGCCCAGTAAAATCACCCATTTCTGTTTTCATACTATTCCTGTTTTGGGCGCGAAATAGTATCAGTCGCATTTGCCGGGTAGGCGACCGGCAGCTGACCGGGCGGGAAATCCTGAGGCTGACAGCATTATTTCAGAAAGTTCAGCGCAAAGTAAATTACTGCCGTTACCGTAAGCGAACTCAGCATGGTGGATGAAAACACAGTTTTGCTGACGAAATCCGATTCATTGTCATATTGCATGGCAAGAATCAGCACATTTACGGCAGTGGGAGCAGCGGATACAATCAGTATAACCTGCGCTGTAATACCTGTAAGCCCCATGATATAAATAACACCCAGTGTGATTGCCGGCGCAATGATTAGTTTGATGAAATTTGATAAAAATATGCGGTAATCCGAAAAGTTTATTTTGGTTTCGGCCAATTGCGCACCCAGCGTGAACAGCGCTAAGGGCACAAGGCATGCGCCCATGATGTCGAGCGTATTGATCACGGGCGTCCACACCGTCACATGGAGCCCTTTTAAAACAGCCGCCGGCACGACCACATACAGCACGGGGATCGCCAGCGCATTTTTTAGCGCGGCTTTAAAGCTGCCTTTGCCGCTGCCTGTGACGAGCGCGCCAGCCGTGCAGGTTATGGCGTTTTGCACCACCATGATGATTGCCTGCGCCGACATCACGAAAGGCTCGTTGTTGTACAAAAGCTGCATCAGCGGAATGCAGTAATTGCCGCTGTTATACAGGCTGACCGAATTGGCAAAGGCGCTTTTCATGCCGCTTTTAAACCGAAAAACAAAGCCTGTCAGAAAACCGATGGCTGCCATACACAAATATATGACCACAGTGCTGATAAACACATCCGTCACCGCCGCCAGATCCAAGGTGCCCTGATAGATTTTGACAAACATCAGCGCCGGGATGAAAATATAAAACTGTATCGCAGAAAGTGTGCGAATATCCAGCCGGAATATCTTCTGCGATACAAACCCGACACAGATCTGCACAAAAATAGGAAATATGACGGCGCCAAGAATAGAGCCGAAGGTTTTTATAAATTCCAGCACCTGAAAAACACTCCTAGTCCATCTTTAACATCTCCGGGATCAATCAACAAATTTCAAGAAATATTGTACCTTTTTTCATAGCCGTTGTCAAATAAAAAGCAGGGCGTCTTATTCGGAACCTGCTTTGGGCAATGTCGTTTTTGGGGGGAGAACGTTCTTTAAAATATGTCCGGTAAGCTTATCCTTTTTGTTATTTATCGCCGGTGCTGCGGTGTGCCCTTTCGTCCGGACACACAAACCGCAGCGCAGCTGGCGGCAAATATGAGCAGCACAAGAGTATTCACGCCATGGGAGAACACAAGCGCTTCCGGCATTGCGCCCGTCTGCGGCAGCGGAGCCCAGGCGGGCATAGCCGGGACTAAAAAGCTCATAACGGCCCACATATACAAAGCGCCGATCAGTCCCTGCAGTGCCTTGCCCAGAATGTAGGGGCGCAGGCAAAGGTCGGTTTTAGCGACAAGGCCTATTACCTGAAAGTGCACCGAAAAGCCTGCAAACCCGATGATAAAGGCGGAAGCAGTCAGCTTATGCGCAAGCGGTATGGCAGACGAGGCGGTGCGAAAAAGGCCTGTGGTTATCTCCAGTATACCTGCGGCAATGCCACCTGCGGCTCCGCCTGCCGCAGACGGCACTACAGCGCCGATTACTACGCTGAAAGCTATTGCAAAGCCGCAGATGAGCAGCATATTGTTGACCGCCTTGCGTATGACATTGCCGAGCATTTCCCCAAAGCTTAAGCCAGGCAATGGAGCGGCTGAAACACTTTTTTGTATGAATTGCCTGTTGCCTTTATAGCACCGGAAAATGACCCCCACAGTGACGGCGGCCAGGATATGCGTGGTATAGAGCAGTATGCCCGCTTCCCTGCTGCCGTACATGGCAGCGCCTACCGAGCCCATGATGAATAGCGGGCCCGAATTGTTGCAAAACGCCAGCAACCGTTCCGCTTCCCGCCTGTTTATGCTGCCGCCCTCATATAAATCGCATACGCATGCCGCGCCCAGCGGATAGCCGCTTATCATGCCGAGCGCCAGTGCCAGCGCGCCGCTGCCCGATACGCCGAAAAGCGGACGCATGATATGGCTCATGGGACGCTTCAGTGCCTCGGCAAAGCCCAGAGAAATGAGAAGGCCGGAAAACACAAAGAATGGGAAAAGCGAAGGGATCAGAATATCTGCGCACAGGCGCAAGCCGGCTTTGGCCGCGGCGATAGAGTCCGCAGGGTTGCTCACAAGTCCGAAAACAAGAAAGAGGATGACGGCAACCGGAAAAATTGTCTTTATACGCACCGCTTTGAATACAGGTCGGAACATGGATACACCTTCCCCAATACCAATGTTTAATACTATGTATATGACATCAAAAACGGCGCTATTGCATAAATTGATACAAAGGCACAATAACCTAAGGGGGTAGACCGTTTTGCGCAAAAAAAAACAGCCGAAGGGCCGAAATAAGCCGGATGAAAACAGAAAGCCTGTGGCTGAAAGGCTCACTGAGGTATTGGACCTGCCTAAGGATATTGTGCTGAATCTGCCGCGGCTTATCTTTACGGGCAACAGGGAGCTGTTTATAGAAAACTACAGGGGCATTGTGGAATATTCGGATACCGTCATACGTCTTAACACATCCGAATGTATGATAAAAATCACGGGCGGCGCTCTTGGCATCAAGAGTATAGCCGCCGAAGAAATCACATTGCAGGGAAAGATCAAAACGCTGGAATTCATATAAAGGGACGCACCTGCTTGCCGCAATGCGCGCGGTGAAGCGGGAAGGCATACACAAAGGGGGAAGGGCAATGCTGGTTTGGATACTAAACTTTTTCCGGGGCTATGTGAGCGTGCTTTTGCACGGCCATTTTATAGAACGGTTTATCAACGTCTGCACAAACCGGAATATCTATCTATGGGATATCCGTAAGAGCACGCCGACTGACGCCGGCATGAAAATGAGCATAAGGGGCTTTCGCCAGATAAGGCCTGTGGCAAGAAAAACCCATACGCGGGTGCGGATCAGGAAAAAACATGGCTTCCCCATACTCATGCACAGATACCGTAAACGGTATTTTTTCTTTGCGGGCGTACTTTTGTTTATGCTGTTCGTGTTTGGCATGTCGCAGTTCGTTTGGTCTATTGAGGTGGCCGGTAATGAGCGCGTTCCCACTCAGCAGATCCTTGACACATTGGCGCAGCTGGGTTTTAAGGAGGGCACATTCCGTCCGGGTGTGGATGTGGTTGATCTGAAAAATAATGCGCTCCTGCAACTGGATGCGTTAAGCTGGCTCTGGGTGGATTTAAGGGGCAGCAAAGCGTTTGTCAGTGTGCAGGAAAAAACGCCTCCGCCCGTGATAGTGCCCAAGGATCAGCCCTGTGACATTATCGCGGTAAAGGCGGGCGTTATCAAGCTGGTAAACGCCAAAGCGGGCAAGGCGGCTGTGGCGCCGGGCGAAACAGTACAGGAAGGACAGCTTTTGGTAAGCGGCGTGGTGACAAGCCAGAATCCCGAAATTCCGCATCGGTACGAGCATGCGTTGGGCGAGGTTTACGCCCGCACATGGTATGATCAGAGCGGGCAATATGCGCCGACCCGCGAGGTACATACGTTTACCGGCAAACAGAAAAAACACCGCAGCATGAAAATCTTCGGCAAAAAAATAAACTTTTACATAAACGGGAATGCCCCATACGAGAATTGTGATAAAGTCACAGATGAATCCGAGCTGAAGCTGGGGCAGCATCATTATCTGGGCATAACATGGATAACCGATGTCTATAAACAGTACGATGTTTCACATGAGCCTGTGCCGCTTGAAGAAAATCTTTCGATTGCGCAAAAAGCGCTTGAAGAAAAAATACTTTCTCAGGTCGGCGACGGGGCGCAGGAGGTGGCGCGCCGGTTTGACCATACGGTGGCTGAAGACGGAACCGTGAATGCCAGCCTGACCATAGAATTTACAGAGCAGATAGGCATGCCGAAACAAATCACGTCCCAGATACCTGCCCAAAGCCCGCCGCCGGCAAAACAACCCGGACAGTAAGGCAGATCATGCTTTCGGATTTTGCAGCAGGGCATATGTGCGCTTCGCTTGACAGTATTGGCCGCATATGGTATCATGTGCGTGTTGAAAATCAAGTATTGTCTTTGGCACATGAAACTTTATGCCGCAGGTATCATAACAGGGGGCCCACACGATGAAAAAGACTGTGTCAATATTTTTAATTATTGCGATATTGGCCATATCAGTCTTTTATGTTATGACTGAGGTATATGGTACGATTTCTGAAAAGGATTTGAAACGCTCGGACGAACTGGTGAATCAGTTTCTTGTGGCCATGCGCGACCTCGATTTTGATAGTTATATTAATGTTCTTATTGATGAATCTTTCCCTGATAGGGACGAGATGTACGATATGCATAAAAGCACTTTTGATGGTTTAAGGGATACTGAACAGCAATTTTATGCTTTTGAAATTATTGATAAGGCAGTTATCGACAAAAGAACCGTAAAATATACAGTTAAACTGTACGAAAAAAGCGGCGTTGTTTGGCAAGGCGCAAGATATACAAAAAAAATCAAAGGCAAGTGGTATGTATATCAGTATGAGGATTTAGAAAAACATAGGTTCGATGTTATTGAGGTACCGGAACATGACAGGGAGAGGTTTGAAAGGGCAAAGCGGTTAACTGAAGAAGCGCTGTCTGCTTCACCAAAGCGGTAATCATATCATCATTTGCTTATCCTCAAACAGTAATTACTGCCTTGGGGAATTATTCTTGGAATGGCAAAAGAAATATAACGCTTTATTATGGTTTGCATGTGGGTGGGCAGCCACTTCAATATCGCTCGACAGGATAGATGCTTATATAAAAACATCGTATTAAAGGAAATTTCGGTGGTCTAGACAGCAAAGCAAGGTATTAAACATAAATATATTAATATTTCTACGATTAAAATTTAACAGGGAGGATTTTACAGATGAAGCAGGTTGCTTTGGAAGCAATAGCAAAACCCGAAAGATTTTTGAGTGCCCGGCCCCTTGGCAAAGAGGAGCTGACGGGTGCGTTTAAGGAGGCCAGCGGTAAAATTTCTAAATATATGCACAATTTTACCGAACGTTTTCCCGACGCTTGTGCCTCGAAAAACGTGTATCATCCCGTAGCAAACTGTCAGTGGACATGCAGCTTTCATACCGGTATGCTCTGGCTTTGCTATGAGATGACGGGTGAGCAGGGCTTTCGTGACGTCGCTGAAGCGCAGGTAAACAGCTTTTATGACCGCCTGTTTGACGAGAAGCGTATGGCCACGCACGATATCGGCTTTTTGTACACGCTTTCCTGTATTGCCGACTATAAACTAAGCGGCAACGAAAAGTCCAAATCCGCGGCGCTTATCGCCGCCGATCTTCTTATGAGACGCTACAAGCCTTTGGGCCAGTTCATACAGTCATGGGGGCCGAATACCAACGCGCCCGAAACGTACCGTGTGATCATAGACTCTATGATGAACCTTCCTCTGCTCTACTGGGCGAGCCAAACCAGCGGAAATCCGAAATACTACGATACGGCCGTTTGCCATCTGGAGACGGTGCTTAACAATATCATCCGGCCTGACGCATCCACCTTCCACACCTACTATTTTGACCCCGAAACGGGGGCCCCTGTTAAAGGTATGACAAATCAGGGTTATTCGGACGATTCCTGCTGGTCGCGCGGACAGGCATGGGGCATTTACGGCCTGGCGTTCAGCTACTTATACACTAAGGATGAGCGCCTTATCGGACTGTACAAGCGGCTGGCAAACTACTTTTTAAACCGCCTGCCCGACGACTATATCGCGTACTGGGATCTTATCTTCACAGAAGGCAATGAGCCGCGTGATTCTTCCGCGTCCGCCATAGCGTTATGCGGCATTCTTGAGATGGACAAGCATTTGCCCGACAGCGACCCTGATAAGGCTGTCTACAAGGGAGCCGCGCTGCGTACGCTGCGTTCTATGATTGAAAATTATACCACCAAGGATGTCCCCGAATCAAACGGGCTGCTGCTGCACGGCGTCTATCATTTGCCCGCAGGGGTAGGGATCGACGAGTGCACGCTGTGGGGCGACTATTTCTATATGGAAGCGCTGGTGCGTATGCTCAAAGACTGGAAGCTGTACTGGTAAACCTGGTGCCTGAAAGCATCCCGCCCTTGGCATGGGGTGTCAAATGGGGTACAGAGCACTATATTCATAAACGAGTATTGCCGGCTGTGGCAGGTCTTGTGTTGTATGACCTGTCACAGCCGGTTTTTGCGTATGAACCCGGACCGCTTGCCTGCGAGCCGGGGCATAAGACAGCGTGCCTTTGGCTGTCCGTATCGCAAGACCACCAAGACCACCAAGAAATAAGTTTATAAAAACGACGTTTTTTATTGACATTATTGCCAAATCTGTTACAATAAAATTAGAGCACTTTGCGCTTATGTCACAAAGATCTAGGAGGAAGTATCATGAAAACAAATGTCAATGTCCGGAAGGTAGTATCGCTTTTAATAGCGTTAATTATGATTTTATCCTGCGGCGGACCGGTAAATATCGCATCGGTTTCAAAGGTATCGGCCGCGGAGGTAGCCGGCTCCGATCTGCAAGTAAGCGCTGACGGGAGATTTTTGGTGTATAAATCGACCGGGGAGCCTTTTTTCTGGCTTGGCGATACGGGCTGGTCACTGCCGGCCAGGACGAGTCGTGAAAATGTCGACTCATACCTAAGCACAAGAAAACAGCAGGGCTACAGCGTCATTCAGTTGCTTGCTTTGCCGTTTTCTTCGGGCGCTTCATATATTGCAAACTGGTACGGGTTTAAGCCGTTTGAGCCTGACAGCGATCCGGCGCAGCCCAGAATCAAACCCGGCTCCAACGACGATTACTGGGATCATTTGGATTACATCATAAACAAAGCGGATGAGCTTGGCCTGCATGTGGCTATGCTGCCGGTTTGGGGGAACTTCATAGAGGACACGACGTACTTTGATACCAAAGCATATAATTACGGGAAATTCTTGGGTGAGAGATACCAGTCCAAAACCCACATCATCTGGATGATGGGGGGGGACAAAGCGCCTAATAAGGTTGCCGTTTGGCGCGAGCTTGCCAGAGGCGTTGCCGAAGGCGCGAGCGGCGTTGCGCCCGCTGACCACAGCAAGGTACTTATGTCATACCATCCCGGTGGCAAGACAACGTCTTCCACACAGCTGCATGATGAAGCATGGCTGGATTTTAACATGATCCAATCCGGGCACTCGGACGACGACCTTTCGTATTCTATGATCAAATCGGATTATGAGAAAACATTGGTAAAGCCGGTGCTTGACGGTGAGCAGGGCTATGAGGACATCCATTTAGACCTCGTTTTGTCCAAGCCCAAAGCAGACGCAAACTACGTCAGAAGAAGGGCCTATCAGTCCGTGTTTGCCGGCGGGTTCGGTTTGACCTACGGCGCAAACGGCGTCTTCCAGTTCTGGCAGGAAGGCTTCGTTGACAGCGGCACAGGCGCGATATATCCCGCTAAAGAATTTTGGGATCCTACCTATCCGTGGTATGAGGGCGTGAAGCTGGAGGCCGGCAATGATATGCGCCACGTAAGGGCTTTGATAGAGTCAAGGCCGCAGCTGATACGCATTCCCGACCAGTCCGTCGTCACCTCCGCGCAAGGGACGGGCAGCACACGTGTCGCGGCTTCCCGCGGGTCTGACGGGAGCTATGCGTTTGTCTACGTACCCAAGGGCGTGGCGAGCGCTACTATAGATATGACAAAGATTTCCGGCTCATCGGTCAGATGCTGGTGGTACAATACAAGGACCGGAACAGGCACTGTTATAGGCGCTTACGCCAATACGGGCACAAGGACATTTACCAAGCCCGATTCAAGCGACTGGGTGCTTGTGGCCGATGATGCCTCTAAAAATTATGCCGTGCTGGACAGCCCGCTTCCGGTCAATTTTGTCAAGGGTATAAACCTTGGCGGCGATGCTGTTACAATAGACGGCAATGTATGGCTGTCGCAGACTGCGGCAGCGGCTTCGGGACTAAATGTAAACGGTGCGTCAGCTAATACGGGAAGCTATACATGGAGCCCGGTTCCCGCCAATGCCGACTATGCGGCTATGCTCAATTCATCTGTGTATAAAACGGCCGGAAATGTCAGCTTGGATCAAACCATAGCAAACGGCACATATCAGGTATACCTGTGGACGAGCGAGAACAGTGCCAATAACAGCAAATTGTTCAATTTGAATCTTGAAGGGTATCAGATTGCGTCAGGCTTGGGGAGCATGGCAAACAATACCTGGATGAAGTACGGACCGTACGAAACAACAGTATCGGACGGGTCGCTGGATATTGACCTTGTAAGAGTTGCAGGGGATATCCAGATAAACGGTGTGGCAATATTCAATGTTGACGAAGGGGAAGCTCCGGTGCCGGCCCCATCACTTAATCCGGCAGGCAATCTGTTTGCCAATCCGGGCTTTGAAACAGGAAATGTTTCGGACTGGACCAACGTACCGGCGCAATTTGCCGCAAGCACCGAACAAAAGTATTCGGGTTCATACTCTCTCAAGAAAACAGGCATTTCCGACAGCTGGAGCAATATGTTCCAGAATATTGCGGTAACGCCAAATACGGATTACACAGTGCAGTTCTATTACAGGGCAACTAACAGTGGGACCTACTTCAAGATACTTACTCCAAGCGGTACTACCATATACGATGCGGGGCAAACCGCCAATACCAATAACCAATGGATGCCGCGTACGTTCGGTTTCAACAGCGGGAACAACAGCGTCATCAGGTTCAATCTGCAAGACAGTTGGGGCGGCACTCATTACTTCGATGATTTTTATTTGGGCGCTGTCCCGACTGTAACGCCAACACCAACACTGGCACCAACACTGGCACCAACGCCGACACCGACGCAGACGCAGACGCCTGGCCCAACGTCAACCCCGTCGCTGTCAGGCAACGCCAAGCTGTCGGCGCTCACCTATCAGCCGAACGGCGGCAGTGTGACAACGGTACCGGGCTTTAGCGCCGGAAACGAGGGTGGCACATACGCTGTAACGTTGGCAGC
>JAKJBW010000009.1 GCA_022706785.1 Bacillota bacterium | reverse complement strand
TAGTAATGCGGTTGGCGGACTTATTCAATGCGTCTTAAGACGCTGCGCCAGTAATATGCCCTTTTAGGGCTTGTGCAAACCACCAGTTCAACTGGTGGTTTTGATTGAAAAATATTATGGTATCAGTCTAAAATATACACTCTGACCTGCCTTGAGCCGAAGCTGAGCGCAGCACTGCGCGACCCCATGAACAAGTCCACATGATAGCCGCTTACGCCGGTATCGCCCGCAAAGCACTCGCCATAAGACCATGAGCCGTCGGTAGTTTCAATGTAGAGTCTGCTGCCGAGCGGGATAACGCTGGGGTCTACCGCCACCGTTCCCACTGTGGGCGTTCTGCCCAATGCTGTTTTAGGATTCGATTTGCCCAGCGTCTGGTATGAACCGTCATATGCCGTAGCGCGGCATGTGATGACCCTGGCGCCTCTCACATCAGTGTTGCCCCCGCGGGAAGCCATAACCGCCACCGCCTTGGGCTGGGTAATTTTAGTGCCGACAGTCACAACCTTATCGACAGGCGCCTCTATGACTTCTCTGCCCGTTTCATTTTTTGATGTTTCCACGCCGTTTTTGGTGACCACCTGATAGGTTACTTTTGCCATGCCATTTTTGCCTTCCGACAGGGTTTCGGTTTTGCCCTTTTCAAGCCGGTCGGAATTTTTATTGATAGTCTGATATCCTATTGTCTGGTCTTCGCAGACCTCGGAAATATCCACTTTGGCCACCGAAATGACTGACTGGGGTATGAGGACTGCATCGCGCGGCGGAACGACTTCGTCGTTGTCGTCAAGCACGATGCTGTTTTGCCGCAAAACCTCATCTACCGTATCGCATGCGGTATAGACGACTGTCTGCCCCGACTGGTCTGCGATGGTAACGGGAAATGCTCTTTTGATCTGTATGCTGTCAGCCTTTGCAAGCGGGTCCTGTGCATCTGCCGAGCAGACGTCTTTTTCCCCAAGTGTGATGCCCTGGCTGGCAAGCAGCTCGCCTACGGTTGAGGCGTGGGTCTTCACCTGTGTGGCAACGCCGTCGTCAATAATGGTGACTTCCCAGGTGGCCGACGCGATCATGGTAATAAAGGCAAGCGCAACCATAACGGTGACTGCGGCAGCCGCAGGCATCAGCTTATGCAAAGGGAAGCTGCGGAAATCGAATTTGTTTTTAAAAACCATAAATCCTCCGTTCTCTTACCTTGAAAATGGGAAAGACCGCTGCCGGCTTAACCATTGCGCCACCGCGATCCGCACAATCCCATATCTCAGGCAGGTTACTTTTTTTGATTTAGGGCAAATATATCTTAAACCATTTTTGCCTGTTTGTCAAGCTATTTTAATAAATTTGTAACAATTTTAACCCCTATTTGCTTAAAATACAGCATTATCAAGTGTTTTTTAGTTAATATTTTATATAAATTTAAGACCATATCCCGCAATTATTTATTAATGGTTACCACAATTGTATCCGTCATATGCCATATTTATTCAATCTGACGGCATATTCAGCAAAAAACATGAAAATTTTGGATAGCTAAGCAATCCTTGAAATCAGAGTGTGTTTGTGGTATGCTTTTGCATAGGACATTTAATACGGGTTTAAATAATGGTTTTAAGCGAGAGATGAAGGATATGGCGGATATATTTGAAACATACGATGTAGCGGTGATAGGCGGCGGACACGCGGGCTGTGAGGCGGCGCTGGCCGCCGCACGCCTGGGGGCGGCGGTGGTCATGTTTGCCACCAACCTTGACGCCATAGCGAATTTGCCGTGCAACCCGAATGTGGGCGGCACGGCAAAGGGGCATCTGGTGCGTGAGATTGATGCGCTGGGCGGTGAAATGGGCAAGATTGCCGACGCCACGTTTATTCAGTCGCGCGTTTTGAACCGCGGCAAAGGGCCTGCCGTCCATTCCCTGCGCGCGCAGATTGACCGCAGGGCGTATCAGACCGAGATGAAGCACCGCTTGGAGCTTGAGCCAAACCTTGACATTAAGCAGGGTGAGGTCGTTGATATCCTTACCAAGCGCGGACGGGTGAGCGGCGTTGTGACGGCGGCAGGCACTGCGTACGGCGCCGGCGCCGTTATTGTCGCCACGGGCACGTTTTTGGGCGGCAGGATCATTGTGGGCGAATATTCCCGGCAGTCCGGCCCCGATGGCATGTTTGCGGCAAACAGGCTGACAGAAAGCTTAGATAAGCTCGGCATACGCCTGCAGCGCTTCAAAACGGGCACGCCGCCCCGCATTCACCGCGGCAGCGTCGATTTTTCGGTAATGGAGGCGGAAGCCGGCGACGAGGTGATAACGCCTTTTTCGTTTGAGACCGTCGGTACGCTTGAAAATCAGGCGTGCTGCTATCTGACGTATACCAATCAGGACACCCACAGCATCATCCGCGAAAACCTGCACCGTGCGCCCATGTATTCGGGGCAGATCAACGGTGTGGGTGCGCGCTACTGTCCGTCCATTGAGGACAAGGTGGTGCGTTTTGCCGACAAGGAAAGGCATCAGGTGTTTATAGAGCCGATGGGGCTTAATACCGAAGAAATGTATGTCCAGGGCATATCCACCAGTCTGCCCGAGGATGTGCAGCTTGCCATGCTCAAAACCATAAGGGGCCTTGAGAACGTCAAAATCATGCGCTGCGCCTATGCCATTGAGTATGACTGCGCAGACACCACGCAGCTTAAGCCGTCTTTGGAATTTAAGGACATTGCGGGCCTGTATGGGGCGGGGCAGTTTAACGGGACAAGCGGCTATGAAGAGGCCGCGGCTCAGGGGCTGATTGCCGGGATCAATGCCGCCAGACAACTGAGCGGAAAAACGCCCATTGTGCTAAAGCGTTCGGACGGCTACATCGGTACGCTGATAGACGACCTTGTGACCAAGGGCACGCAGGAGCCATACCGTATGATGACGTCGCGCTCGGAATACCGGCTTTTGCTACGGCAGGACAATGCCGACGCGCGCCTTACGCCCATCGGCTACAAAATCGGGCTTATCGGTGAGGAAAGATATGCACGCTTTTTAGAAAAGCAGGAGAAAATAAAAAAAGAGATCAGGCGTCTGCAGACGGTGAGTATCCTGCCGCAGACGGCAAATCCGCTTCTTGAAAGGTATGGGTCGACGCCTGTGAAAACCGCGTTGCGGTTGCCTGCGCTGCTGCGCAGGCCGGAGCTTGGCTATGACGCGCTTTTGCCGCTGGACCCGGAAAGGCCGGATCTGCCGGCGGATGTGCGCGAGCAGGTGGAAATCCTGATAAAATATGAGGGCTATATTGCCAAGCAGCTTAACGCTGTGGCCAAGTTTAAACGGCTTGAGCAAAAGAAAATACCCAAAAGCATCGATTACGGCGAGGTATACGGGCTGCGCACCGAAGCGCGCCAAAAGCTTGAACACATCAGGCCCGAAACGCTGGGGCAGGCGGGGCGCATATCCGGTGTGTCGCCCGCCGATATCACAGTACTTATGCTGTATTTGGGAAAATAACGCTTGCCGGAAGTCAGGTGCGACTAATCATAGATAGGCCCTGACAGGGCTTCTATCACCCTGCGGGGGGCGTCCTGTGCGTTTTCCCAAGGCATATCGGCGTTGCGGTAGTCGAATTTTAATGTGAACCTATGGATGTCGTTTTGCAGGGCGGCAAGCAAAGCCTGCTCTTTTTTATAAAGGGCCTGCAAAAAGCTGGCTGTCTGATGTTTTTTTAAATAGGTAAAGGCTTTGTCGGCAAGCATGTGATAATGAGGTAGGCAAAAGCCCTGCGACGCGTTGAATTTACCCTGAAAATCGCTGTCGGACGACCAGAGATAGAAAAACACGTCGAGGTATCTTTCCATGGTGGCGTGGGTTTTGGCACATACGGCGCAGCTCTGCGTCACACTTTTGAGTACGCCCGAAAGTACGCCTGACGCTGCGGCCCCCGAAGGTTTTGGCTTAAAAAAGCCGGATTTTTGAGGGGTTTCGGACGCCGTTAGGCTGCTCTGGCATAAATCCAGCTGGTTGCGCACCTCTTCAAGGTGGGTTTCAAGCACCAGGGCAAGGCTGAGCTTGTTGGGGCTTGAGAGCAGCATGGCGTAATGGCCTGCGCAAAAGCCCAGCCGGTTGGTGAGCATGCGAAAGTCGGGCTCCATCATGGAAGCGCCCAGCGTTTGCTCTGTAAAATACTGCTCCGCCTGTGAATGAAGACGGCAGAAAGGGCAGGGGCAGGCGTCTGTAAAAGCCTTGCTGACCGGGATGGTGTATATGGTTTCCTTCATCATTTATCAGTCCTTGTAAAGGTTTTCGGTTTTGTATTTATTATATCATAATTGTAAGCCGCAGTCGGCTTGCTACACACTGATACAATAAATGCATAAAATAAAGCCGAAAGGCTTTATTCTTTGGTTGCATTTATTATATCACAGTGTGTGCTATAATTAAATGATATTTTTTGGGGAATGCGGGCGGTGGATATGCGGGTATATGAGGCAAACGGCGGCGTTGTGCTGTCGGGAACAGCGTTTTTTAACCTTGAAGATACCTTTGAATGCGGACAGTGCTTCCGTTGGGACAAACAGCCGGACGGAAGCTATACCGGCGTGGCGATGGGCAGGGCTTTAGCGGTTTGTCAGCAGGGCGTTGAGGTGTTTTTGCGCGGCGCAGGTCTGCAGGACTATAAAAATATATGGGAGCGGTATTTTGACCTTGCACGCGACTATAAGCAGGTGCGCTCGGCGCTGGCGGGCGACTGTGTGATGGACAGCGCTATGGCGCATGGCGAAGGGATAAGGCTGCTTGCCCAGGAGCCGTTTGAAACCCTGATTTCGTTCATCATTTCCGCCAACAACCACATCCCGCGCATCAAACAGATCATCGCCCGGCTGTGCGAAAGCTGGGGTGAGCCGATTGCGTTTGAAGGGAAGCGGTATTACACATTCCCAACGCCGCAGGCAATAGCAGGGTTAAGGCTAAAGGATTTGAGCATACTGAAGGCGGGCTACCGCGACAGCTATATTTTAGAGGCGGCCCGTGCGGTGGCGGACGGGGATGTGGATCTGGCAGGGCTTTGCGCATTACCCTTCCATGCCGCCAAGGCACAGCTTTTAAAGATCAAGGGTGTGGGCAACAAGGTGGCCGACTGCATTTTGCTCTACGGCCTTGGGCGGCACGAGGCGTTTCCGGCCGACGTCTGGATCAGAAGGGTGATGGGTCACTTTTACCTGGGCGGCGCATGCGGGCCGGCGGATATCGGCAGGCTTTCGGCTGAAAAATTCGGCGCGTACGGGGGCTTTGCGCAGCAATATCTGTTTTACTATGCGCGGGAGCTTAAAATAGCCAAATAACGCTGCCAATCTATATAAACGGGGCGGTATGCGGCTCATACGCTTCTATTGACTGAAAAAACTTGCATCTTCATAATGGTAGTGGTATAATACAACCTGAAATTTCATCAAATGGCAATGAAAAGTTTTATTCATCTGCTTTTTCGCAGAATTCACGTTTTGTTTTGGGTTGGGAGGTAATGTATCGTGACAGAAAAAATACCGCTTCAGTATATCGCGGATTTGTCCTGCCTTGCGCTTGAGGAAGATGAGAAAAAAGCGCTTGCGGCCGACATGGCCGATATTATAGCATTAATGGATACCATTAAAGACATTGACGTGGGCGACGCGCCCATTACCGAGCATATCAGCGGCGTGCGCAATATCATGCGCGATGATGCCGTATCGGGATCCATGGCCGCGGAAAAGGTGCTGTCCAACGCTTCGGTCAGGCTGGAAGGGTGTTTTGTCGTGCCCAAGCTTATGGAGTAGACGACAGTTTGCGACGGCGGGGGCGGGTGTGAGGACCGTCGATTTTGGTGATGAGGTGACATGATGGCTGCTTTAGATATGACAAAGCTTACGATAAAATCAGCGCATGATTTGCTGGCAAAAAAGGAAATTGGCGCTGTGGAGCTTACAGAAGCGTTTTTAGACAGGATTACTGCGGTGGACAGCGACGTATGCGCCTACCTGACCGTTTGCGCAGAGCTTGCCCTAAAGCAGGCCGGCGAGGCGCAAAAGGCGATTGACGCAGGCAGCGGCGGTATGCTTTGCGGTATTCCGGTAAGCATTAAAGACAACATATGCATTGAAGGTGTCAGAACGACATGCGCCTCCAAAATGCTTGAAAATTTTATACCCCCGTATACCGCTACGGCGGCGGGACGTGTGATGGATGCCGGAGCGGTTGTGCTCGGCAAGGTGAATATGGACGAGTTTGCCATGGGCGGCTCGACAGAAACTTCCTACTATAAAAAGACAAAAAACCCCCATGATCTGTCCAGAGTGCCGGGCGGCTCTTCGGGCGGGTCCGCCGCTTCGGTGGCGGCGAACCTGGCGCTTGGCTCGCTCGGCTCGGATACGGGCGGCTCTATCCGCCAGCCTGCCGCGTTTTGCGGCGTGGTCGGCCTTAAGCCCACATACGGCCTGGTGTCGCGCTATGGACTGGTGGCGTTTGCCTCGTCGCTCGACCAGATCGGCCCTGTCGCCAAAACGGTTGAGGACAGCGCAATTCTTTTGGACGTAATCGGGGGAAAAGATCAATATGACGGCACATCCATAGAGGTGCCCGAAACGTCTTATGCCGCTTCGGTAAACGCAGGGGTCAAGGGCCTGAAAATAGGCATACCCAGGCAATACCTTGCTTCAGGGCTTGATGAAGCGGTTAAGTCGGCGGTACTGAATGCCGTGCGTGAGTATGAGGCGCTTGGCGCGGTGGCGGAAGAGTTTGATATGCCCAGCCTAAAGCATGCCGTGCCCGCGTATTACCTCATTTCATCCGCCGAGGCAAGCTCCAACCTGTCGCGCTACGACGGCATTAAATACGGCTTTCGCGCGGACGGCTGCGAAAGCTATGGCGAGCTTGTGAGCAAAACGCGGGCGCAGGGGTTTGGCAGAGAGGTCAAAAGAAGAATCCTTTTGGGTACCTATGCGCTGGCTTCGGGCTATTACGACGCTTACTACAAAAAAGCGCTGCAGATCCGCACGCTGATCCGGCGTGAGTTTGAGCGCGCATTTGAAAAATATGATGTGCTCATCAGCCCCACAACGCCTACAACGGCGTATAAAATCGGTGAAAACATCCAAAACCCTTTAACCATGTATCTTGCCGACATTTATACTGTCGCTGTCAATATAGCGGGGCTTCCCGCCATATCCGTCCCTTGCGGGGCGGACGAGAATAAGCTGCCCATCGGGCTGTCTGTCATCGGCAGGCCGTTCGGGGAGGCGGATATCCTCAAAACGGCGGCGGCACTGGAGCGGGCTTTGTGCGGTTAATACTATTTAACATTAGACATATGGATAACAAATTTTGTGGGGATTTTTCACCAAGCAAGGCGGCAGGACGAAAGCGGGCTGGCGCCCGGTGAAAACGACAACACAGCTTGACGGAAAATCAACCAAAATTTGTCCTTTTGTTTAATATTAAATAGTATAAAGTCTTGAAAGAAGCATCAGCAAGCGGAAGGAGCAAATGTGATATGCCATATTTACCGACTATCGGTCTTGAAATACATGTCGAGCTGTCCACCGGATCAAAGCTGTTTTGCGGCTGTCCCGTCAGCTTTGGCGGCGAGCCCAATTCGCGGTGCTGCCCTGTGTGTACTTCCGTCCCGGGCACACTTCCCGTGCTCAATAGGGCGGCGGTACAGTACGCCATCAAGGCGGGTCTGGCGCTGAACTGCGAGATCGGCCTGTTTTCAAAGTTTGACCGGAAAAACTACTTTTATCCCGACTTGCCCAAGGCTTATCAGATTTCGCAGTTTGATCTGCCGTTTTGCCTTGACGGATACGTCGATATTGAGCTTAACGGGGAACAAAAGCGCATCCGTATTGAAAGGATCCATCTTGAGGAGGACGCAGGAAAGCTGGTCCACGACGGGCTGGACAAGTACAGCCTGGCGGACTACAATCGCTGCGGCGTGCCGCTGATTGAGATTGTGACCAAGCCCGATATCGCATCGGCCCAGGAAGCCAAGGCGTTTGTGGAAAAGGTACGGCTGTGCCTGCTTTACGCGGGAGTGTCGGACTGCAAAATGGAGGAGGGCTCCATGCGCGTGGACGTCAACACCTCGGTAAGGCCGGTGGGTACCGACGAGCTTGGCACGCGTACCGAAATGAAAAACCTAAATTCCATACGGTCCATTGTGCGCTGTATTGAAAGCGAAACCGCGAGGCAGGCTTCGGTGCTTGACAGCGGTGGCAGGGTCGTGCAGGAAACGCGCAGATGGGACGACAATAAGGGTGAGAGCAGGGCGATGAGAAGCAAGGAAAACGCGCACGACTACCGCTATTTTCCTGAGCCCGATATCATCCCCGCCGAGTTTACCCAGGAGCAGATAGAAGCCCTGCGCGCATCGCTGCCAAAGATGCCCCACGAAAGATACCTTGAGTATACCGGCAAAATGGGCCTGCCCGGTTCGGACGCAAACCAGATCCTTGAGTCTGTGGCGCTTGCCGATATCTTTGAGGATGCCGCCGCTATCAGTGCAAACCCCAGAACGTCGGCCAGCTTAATTATTGTGGAGATCCTGCGAAGGCTCAACGATATGGGACTTTCGCCCGAACAGATACCGTTTGACGGTGCGGCGCTGGGCAAGCTGGTCAAGATGATGGATGAGCGGCAGATCACAGCCAACAATGCCAAAAAAGTGCTGACGCTCATGTTTGAAACCAAGGACAGCCCGGACAAAATCGCCAAAGACAACGGATTTGCAGTGATCAGTGACGTGGCGGGTATAAAAAGCGTCGTTTCAGATATATTAAAACAAAATGAAAAGGCGGTCGGAGAATATCTGGCGGGCAACGCAAAAACATTCGGCTTTTTGATGGGGCAGTGTGTGGGAGCGTTGTCGGGCAGGGCGGACCCGCAGGTCGTAAGAGCTGTCTTGCAGGAGTTGCTGCAAAAAGGGCAGGATTAAACTAACCCTAAGCAACATGAAAGGATTGAAACCCACATGAAGAAAATAGAGGATATATTCCCTGCGGCGCTGGATGCAGAAGCGGCAGCAAAGTGTGACGGAGGCGATATCACCGTATCGGGAGCGATACATAAAATACGCCAAATGACCAGCTTTGCCTTTGTGATCCTGCGGACGGGCAGAAGCCTGATTCAGGGGGTTTACAGCTCGGATAACTGCGATTTTGATTTGTCGCGGCTGCAGGAGGGAAGCTATGTCAGGGTTTTGGGCACGGTAAAGGCGGAGTCCAGGACAGAAAACGGCTTTGAGCTGATTATCAGGCAGATCACGCTGCTGTCTTCGCCGGCTGAACAAATGCCTGTCAGTTTATCTAAAAAATATCTGAATGTATCGCTCGACGTTAACCTTTCTTTAAGGCCTATCGTTTTGCGCCATCCTATGCAAAGGGCTATTTTTAAGCTTCAGGAGGGCATTGTGTCGGGCTTTAGAAACTATATGCTGGCCAATGACTTTACCGAAATCCATTCGCCAAAGATCGTGAAAGCCGGCGCCGAGGGCGGGGCAAACCTGTTTAAGCTCGACTATTTCGGGCAGCAGGCCTACCTGGCGCAGAGCCCGCAGTTTTATAAGCAGATGATGGCGGCTGTGTTTGACAGGGTGTTTGAGATCGGGTGTGTGTACAGAGCCGAAAAGCACAGCACCTCCAGGCATCTAAACGAGTATATCGGCCTTGATTTTGAAATGGCCTATATCGACAGCATGTACGACATTATGGCGGTGGAAACCGGCATGTTAAAAGCGGTTATTGCCGAGCTTCGCAAGAATTATCAGCATGAGCTTGGCCTGCTCAGCGTCCAGCTGCCAACAATCGACCACATACCCGCGCTCACTTTCACAGAGGTCAAGGACATTTTAAAGGGTATGGGCAAAGCCTCCAAGCTGTATTACGATTTAGAGCCGGAGGAAGAGGAGATCATCTGCGAGTATGCCAAAAATACATTCGGCAGCGAATTTTTATTTATTACGCACTATCCGTCGGCTAAGCGTCCTTTCTACGCTATGGATGACGCGGATTCGCCGGAGTTTGCGCTAAGCTTCGATCTGCTGTTCCGGGGCCTTGAGATCACTACCGGCGGCCAAAGGATCCATGACTATAACATGCAGGTTGAAAAAATGAAGGCAAGAGGGCTTGACCCTGAGGATTTTGCGTCCTACCTGATGATACACAAGCATGGCATGCCGCCGCACGGCGGGCTTGGCATCGGGCTTGAACGGCTTTTGATGAGAATCTTAAACCTTCCGAATGTCCGGCAGACAGCGCTGTTCCCAAGGGATTTGACAAGACTGGAACCGTAACAGTAAAATTTGCTATCCTTATAAAAAAGTTGCCTTTGGCAACAAATGTTCGCTGCACTCACCTTTTTAAGGTAAACTTTTTTGATTTTCTGTCATTACTACCTTTGGGTAGTAATTTCCTTCAAATTAAAAAAACATGTGCCCGGCACAACCAGCAGAATCTTCTCTGCCGAATGGTGCCGGGCACATGCTATTGTATCCCCAAATTATTTTTTTGTATGGCTGCCTATGTGCGCAATATGCGCGAATTATCACGTGCCGCGCCGCGGATCACACCTTAAACAGCAGCACGCCATAGGTCGGGAATGCCCAGTACTTCTCTGCGGTCAGCACTTCAAGCTCGTCTGCAACCGCGCGGGCCTCCTGCATGGCAGGAAAGACAACAGATTTAAAGTAGTCCGCCTGCGCCTGGATCCCGTCGTAATCCTTCACGCCCAGAAGCACCCTTTCAAGCTCATCCGCCTTTTTATACAGGCAGGCGGACAGTGACGACAGCTTAGCGATAATGCTCTGCTCAAACTCACAGGACAGATCGCCGCCCAGGCTCTTCTTTGCCAATGCTGTTTTAGCCAGATCCTTAACATAGCTCGTTACCGAGGGCAGGATATCCTTTTTGATCATATCCAGCATGGTAAGCGCTTCAATATTGATGGCTTTGCAGTAGCCTTCCAAAATGATTTCATAGCGCGAATGGATTTCGACTTCCGTGAAGACATTGTGCCTGGTAAACACGCCCACGCTCTTGTCGCTGATGAAATAGGGCATGGCGTCGGCTGTGGTCTTTAGGTTGAGAAGCCCGCGCGTCTCCGCTTCCTTCACCCATTCATCGCTGTAGTTGTTGCCGTTGAATATAATGCGCTTGTGCGCAATAATGGTGTCCTTCACCAGCTTGCCGATATCTTTTTCAAAATCGGTGGATTTCTCCAAAATATCTGCAAAATCAGCCAGCTTATCGGCAACGATGGTGTTGAGCGTCACATTTGGGCCCGAAACAGACAGCGCAGAGCCCGGCATACGGAACTCAAACTTATTGCCTGTGAACGCGAACGGGGAGGTGCGGTTGCGGTCGGTGGTGTCCTTGGGAATGTAGGGCAGAACATCCACGCCGACCTTCATTTCAACCTTGCCCTTATGATTATAGGCGCTGCCGCTCTCGATAGCTTCTAAGACGTCAGTGAGTTCCTCACCCATAAATATGGATATGATAGCCGGAGGCGCTTCGTTGGCGCCGAGGCGGTGGTCATTGCCTGCGCTTGCGACCGAAACGCGCAGCAGCGCCTGATGCTCGTCAACAGCGGCAATAACGGCGGCCAGAAACAGCAGGAACTGCGCGTTCTCCATCGGCGAATCGCCCGGCTCGAGCAGATTGACGCCTGTGTTGGTGGAAAGCGACCAGTTATTGTGCTTGCCGCTGCCGTTTACGCCCGCAAACGGCTTTTCGTGCAGGATGCAGGCCAAACCATGCCGGGCCGCCACGATTTTCATCATTTCCATGGTGAGCTGGTTGTGGTCGGTAGCGATATTGGTTGTGGAGAAGATGGGCGCAAGCTCATGCTGGGCGGGCGCAACCTCGTTGTGCTCGGTTTTGGCTAAGATGCCAAGCTTCCACAGCTCCTCATTAAGTTCCTTCATGAAAGCGGATATACGCGGCTTGATAGCGCCGAAGTAATGGTCCTCAAGCTCCTGGCCCTTGGGGGGCTTTGCGCCGAACAGTGTTCTTCCACAATAAATCAGGTCTTTTCTCTGCTCATAGAGCTTTTTATCTATCAAAAAATATTCCTGCTCAGGGCCTACGGTAGTATTTACCTTAATAACATTGGTATGCCCGAAAAGCTTTAAAATACGCAGCGCCTGCTTATTTAGCGCTTCCATGGAACGCAGCAGGGGCGTCTTTTTGTCCAGCGCTTCGCCGCCGTAGGAATAAAACGCAGTGGGAATGCACAGTACGCCGTCTTTAATGAAGGCGTAAGAGGTAGGGTCCCATGCGGTATAGCCGCGGGCTTCAAAGGTAGCTCTCAGTCCGCCGGACGGAAAGCTGGAAGCGTCAGGCTCGCCCTTTACAAGCTCTTTTCCCGAAAATTCAAGGATAACGCTGCCGTCGGGCATAGGCGAGATAAAGCTGTCATGTTTTTCGGCAGTGATACCGGTCATGGGCTGGAACCAATGCGTATAGTGGGTGGCGCCTTTTTCGACCGCCCAGTCCTTCATCGCGTTTGCCACAGTGTCTGCGATGCTGCGGTCAAGGGATTTGCCGTTTTCAATGGTACGCTTCAGCGTTTTGTATACGTCCTTGGGAAGACGCTGACGCATAACCGCGTCGTTGAAAACCATTGAACCAAAGATTTCGCTTACATTGCAGATGGCTTCTGCCGCACAATTACTGTTGTTCATTTTCTCTAAACCCCCTAAATATAAACTTTGTTTTCAGCGTAAAACAATATAACAATGCAAAAAAAAACAACGCAGTGAGAGTGACTCTCACAGCGCCTTTGCTGATGATGTCATTATTATACATCCCGCGCAAGGCGTTGTCAATACTTTTTCAATAAAAAAATAATCGCCAAAAAATGAAATCTTTTAAAAAAATCTTGCAAAACGAGTGTGTTTTAGTAATTAAACAGCGGCAGGACGGGCATTCGTGTCCGGGCGCAAAACGGTCAGAACAGCAGTTTTGGTATTTACCAACAAAATTATTGGCAGAATCCCGCAAAAATTAAGCTTTATTCACATAGGCACAAGCGAGAGGGCAACTGCTTGGACTGCGGCTGATATGGCGGCTGTTGCAGGAAATTGGCACAAATATCGGGAGCGCAGACGCCAAAATATCGTCATAAGCGTAGAACATAGTCGCGTCCATTTATGCAAGAATTTGATTTGGACTTGCAGGATTGGCAAAAAAAGTTGTTGACAATTTTTTTGAGAAATAGTATAATACCTTAGGGAACGTTGTCGTTCGCTGGCGGAATATCCGGACAAATTTTTTGTCTTGCATATTTCCAAGGTGAACGTTTTTCTTTGTAAATGTGAGGGGGAAGGACTATGTTACTTAAGGATCAGCTGAAAGAAGGGCAGGTGCGCATTCCCTCGGGCTGTGCCATCTCGGGTTTGTTTTCGCGCAGCGGCAAGCGTATCGGCGGGGATATCGTCGTGAAATCCATGGCTACCATGCACGACCGCTCAAACGGTTTGGGCGGCGGCTTTGCGGGCTACGGTATCTATCCCGAATACAAGGACTTATACGCATTCCATCTGTTCTACGATTCTACTGATGCGCGCGAGCGCGGCGAGCGTTTTTTAGACCGATATTTTGAGGTGATAAATACATCCGAAATACCCACAAGGAAGGTTCGCGCGATTGTGGATGAGCCGCTTATCTGGCGCTACTTTGTGACTCCGCTGCCGACCAAGCTCGCTTCAAGCCAGTTGGATGAGCGCGAGTTTGTGGCAAGAAGCGTTATGCGCATAAACACGCAGATTGACGGCGCGTATGTGTTTTCAAGCGGCAAAAACATGGGTACCTTCAAGGCGGTGGGCTTTCCCGAGGATGTGGGCGAGTTTTATCGTCTGGAGGAATACAAGGGCTATTGCTGGACGGCCCACGGACGCTACCCGACCAACACGCCCGGCTGGTGGGGCGGCGCGCATCCGTTTACCATGCTGGATTATTCGATCGTACACAACGGCGAGATCTCGTCTTACGACGCAAATCGCCGCTATATAGAAATGTATGGCTACAAGTGCACGCTTCTTACCGATACGGAGGTCATTACCTATATCATAGACTTCTTAAATCGCCGCCAGGGGCTTACGTTTGAGGAGGTCGCTTCGGTAATTGCCGCGCCGTTCTGGTCGACTATCGACAAGATGCCGCCAGCGCAGCGTGAGAAGTTTACCTACCTTAGAAATACATTCGCAAGCTTTCTCATAACCGGCCCGTTTTCCATCCTTCTTGGGTTTGAGGGCGGTATGATGGCGTTAAACGACAGACTGAAGCTGCGCAGTATGGTTGCCGCAGAGAAGGACGATATGGTGTATGTGGCAAGCGAGGAATGCGCTATCCGCTGTATGGAGCCTGACGTTGGCAAGGTTTGGGCGCCAAGCGGCGGTCAGCCGCTGATTGTGACGTTGGACGGAGGTGTTTGTGGTGCCGATTAACTTTTTATATCCGGATCACGAGGTTGTGCGTAATCGCGACCGTTGTATTGCATGCCGCGTTTGCGAGCGCCAGTGTGCCAATGAGGTGCACAGCTACGACGAAAATAAAGACGTGATGTGTGCCGACGACAGCAAATGTGTCAATTGTCACCGGTGTGTTTCGTTGTGCCCCACACGCGCTTTAAAGATCGTAAAAACCGACCATACCTTTAAAGAAAACTTTAACTGGCCGGGCCATACCATAAATGAGCTGTACCGCCAGGCAGGGAGTGGCGGCGTGCTGCTTTCATCTATGGGCAACCCCTTGAATTTTCCTGTATATTTTGATAAGATACTCATCAACGCGTCGCAGGTGACAAACCCTTCCATCGACCCTCTGCGCGAGCCGATGGAGACCAAGGTATACCTGGGCAAAAAGCCTGACAAGATCCAGCGTGATGAGAAAGGTAATTTGATCAACAACCAGACGCCGAACCTTGAGCTTTCGGTGCCGATTATGTTTTCGGCTATGTCGTACGGCTCCATCAGCTACAACGCTCATGAGAGCCTTGCAAGGGCGGCTGCCGAGCTGGGTATTTTATATAATACGGGCGAAGGCGGGCTGCACGAGGATTTTTATAAATACGGCCCCAACACGATCGTTCAGGTGGCGTCGGGCCGCTTCGGCGTGCACAAGGACTATCTCGGAGCAGGCGCCGCTATTGAGATCAAAATGGGGCAGGGCGCAAAGCCGGGTATTGGCGGCCATCTGCCGGGTGAGAAAATCGTGGGCGATATCTCGCGTACGCGTATGATTCCGGAAGGGAGCGACGCCATTTCACCCGCGCCGCACCACGATATTTACTCCATTGAGGATTTGCGCCAGCTTGTTTATTCGCTCAAGGAAGCAACGGCTCATACAAAGCCTGTCATCGTAAAGATTGCGGCTGTTCATAATGTGGCGGCAATTGCCAGCGGCATTGCGCGCAGCGGCGCCGACATTATCGCTATCGACGGTTTCCGCGGAGGCACAGGCGCGGCGCCCACACGCATACGCGACAATGTGGGTATCCCTATTGAGCTTGCGCTCGCCAGTGTGGATTCGCGTTTGCGCCAGGAGGGTATCCGCGGCAATGTTTCCGTCGTGGTTGGCGGCAGTGTAAGGAGCAGCGCCGATGTGGTCAAGGCGATTGCGCTTGGTGCGGACGCCGTGTATATCGCTTCGGCGGCTTTACTGGCGCTGGGATGCCATCTGTGCCGCAGCTGTCAGCTTGGCTGCTGCAACTGGGGTATCGCCACGCAGCGCCCGGAGCTTGTCAAGCGTTTAAATCCGGATATCGGCACGCAAAGGCTTGTCAATCTCGTTAAGGCGTGGCAGCACGAGATCATGGAACTGATGGGGCTTATGGGCATCAACTCCATCGAGGCTTTGCGCGGCAACCGCCTCATGCTTCGCGGCGTCGGCCTGAACGAAAAGGAGCTTGAAATACTAGGTATCAAACATGCCGGGGAATAGGCCGGTGTCAGCCAAATGTGTAATATGGGTTAAGCATAATAAATATATAGAGATAGGGCAAAACATTGCCTGACACGGCGGTCAAACGCCGCAAGCCGGCGTCAGGGGGAATGGAGGAAGAAAATGCTTACAGCAGTCGTGGGAATCAATTGGGGTGACGAGGGAAAGGGCCGCATGGTTGACCTTTTGTCGGAGGATTATGATATTGTGGTGCGCTACCAGGGAGGAAACAACGCGGGACATACCGTAGTCAACGACGCAGGCAAGTTTATCCTCAACCTGCTTCCGTCGGGTATTTTGCGCAGTGATGTGACAAACGTCATGGGCAACGGTATGGTGATCGATATTGAGCACCTGTGCGGTGAAATGGGCAGGCTGCGCGACGCAGGCATTGACATAACGCCCGAAAGGCTTAAAATAAGTGACCGCGCCGTGATATGCATGCCATACCACAAGCTGATGGATAATCTGGAAGAGGACCGTTTGGGTGATGCAAAGTTTGGTTCCACAAGGCGCGGTATTGCGCCCGTTTACGGCGATAAGTATATGAAAAAGGCAATCCGCATGGGAGACCTCTTATATCCCGACGCGCTCAGTACGCATTTGAGCGACATTGTGGCGTGGAAAAACCTTACCGTCGAGCGCGCGTATGGCGCGCCGCCGGTGATATTTGAAGAAATGCTTGACTGGCTGCGCAAATTCGGCGACGCATTGAAGCCGTATGTGTGCGATGTGGGCCGCTATCTTGATAAAGCGGCGCGCGAAGGCAAAAACATTATGTTTGAAGCGCAGCTGGGCGCTTTGCGCGATATTGACTTCGGCATCTATCCGTTCACGTCGTCGTCTTCCACCATTGCGGCTTATGCGCCTGTGGGTTCGGGTATACCCAATCACAAGCTGACAAACGTTATGGGAATTATGAAAGCATATTCCACCTGCGTGGGCGAAGGGCCGTTTACAGCCGAAATGTTTGGCGAGCAGGCGGAGGCGCTTCGTGCGGCGGGCCAGGAATACGGCGCCGCTACAGGCCGCCCGAGGCGTGTGGGCCCGTTTGACGTGGTGGCTTCGCGCTATGGCGTGAGGGTGCAGGGCGCAGACGAGCTTGCGCTAACCAAGCTTGACGTGCTGTCGCATATGGAAAGGATACCTGTGTGTACAGCTTATCTGGTAAACGGCGCAAAGACACAGGAGTTCCCATACGGGCCGCTTTTAGACAGCGCAAAGCCGGTGATTGAATATTTGGACGGCTGGAACTGCGACATCAGTCATTGCCGCAGCGCAGACGATCTGCCGAAGCAGGCCGTGGATTATATTTACTATATCCAGCGCGCTGTGGGCTGTAAGATTGGATATGTATCTGTAGGCGCTTCGCGTGAGCAGTATTTGATTATGGAATAGATTGATTAAAGAGGCAGTGTTTAAAGCGACGGGCGCGAAAGCGTTTTAAGGCGCAGTTTGTTTTATAGGGTGGTGTGTGGTTATGAAAAGGGTATTTGTCAATGAGAAGTGGTGCCTGGGTTGTCATTTATGCGAATACAACTGCGCATTTGCCAATTCCGGCAAAAGTGATATGGTGGACGCACTGAAGGGCGTGAAGATAAATCCCCGCATTGTAATAGAGGAGAAGAACGATGTCTGCTTTGCGGTAAGCTGCCGGCATTGTGAGGTGCCTTTGTGTGTCAAGGGCTGTATCACAGGCGCGCTCACCAAAGAAGACGGCGTTATCACCATCGACAGCGACAGGTGCGTGGGGTGCTACACCTGCATACTCTCCTGTCCTTACGGCGCTGTGATGCCTTCGGGGGACGGCGTGGTGCAGAAGTGTGAGCTGTGCGTTAAAAATTCCTGGGGTCATCCGGCATGCGTGACGGGCTGTCCCAACGCAGCGATTGTATTTGAAGAGAGGTGATGAAACCCATGGAATATGTGATCATAGGAAACTCCGCCGCCGCGGTGGGGTGTATAGAGGGAATCAGAAAGACTGACACGGACGGGCGTATTACGGTTGTTTCATCCGAGCCGTTCCATACCTATTCACGTCCCTTGATCAGCTACCTTCTGTGCGGTAAGACAACCGAACAGAAGATGAAATACCGGCCCGACTGCTTTTATGAAAACAACGGTATTGACCTGATGACGGGCGTGACCGCAAAGGAAATCGATGCCAAAAAGAAGCGGGTTGCCTTGGATAACGGCAAAAAGCTTTCTTATGATAAATTGCTGATTGCCACCGGTTCAAGCCCGTTTGTGCCGCCTATCGAGGGCTTGGATTCTGTAGAGAAAAGCTTTACCTTCATGTCGCTTGCAGATGCAAAGGCGCTGGACGCCGTGCTGACTGCCGATGCCAGCGTGCTGATTATGGGCGCCGGGCTGATAGGCCTTAAGTGTGCCGAAGGTATTGCCGACAAGGTGGGGCATATTACGGTGGTTGACCTGGCGGATAAGATTCTGCCAAGCATTTTGGACGCCGACGGGGCTGCCATTGTGCAGAGCCATATTGAAAAGAGCGGCGTTGAGTTTATTCTTTCGGACAGTGTCCAGACATTTTCGCCGCGCAGCGCAACGCTCAAAAGCGGCAAGGTTATAGATTTTGATATTCTGGTCGTGGCGGTCGGCGTGCGCCCCAATACGGCGCTTGCCGCTGGGGCAGGCGCAGAGGTGGGCCGCGGTATCGTGACCGACACGCACTGCCGTACCACGCTTAATGATGTATATGCCGCGGGCGACTGCGCGCAGAGCTTTGATGTGGTAACCGGTGAAAACAGGGTGCTGGCGCTTTTGCCCAACGCTTACATGCAGGGCGAATGCGCAGAGATCAACATGGCGGGCGGCGATGAATTGTACGATTATGCCATCGCCATGAACGCGATCGGTTTTTTTGGATTGCACATTATCACCGCAGGTTCATACGACGGGGAGGCCCGGGTGAAGCGCGAAGAAGGGGCATACAAAAAGCTCGTGACTAAGGATGGCTGTCTGGCAGGCTATATTCTGGTAGGGGACGTAGCGCGCGCCGGTATCTACACTTCGCTGATACGCGACCGCGTACCGCTCGACACCATAGATTTTGAGCTGGTAAGTGAAAATCCGCAGCTTATGGCCTTTTCAAGGGTACAGCGAGACAAGATGCTTGGGGGTGTGGCAAGGTGAGAACGATAGATGCGGACGGTATGCATTTTGAAACGCTCAATGATATGATACGCCGGGAGAAGGACAGTGAGATTACTATAGAAAAGTGTTTGGGCCAGCGTTATATCGCAAGCGGTCTGGGCGGCAAAAAAATCACCATTCACGGCGTTCCGGGCAATGCTTTGGGTGCATACATGGACGGAAGTGAAGTTGTCGTGACCGGAAACGCGCAGGATGCGACCGGCGATACCATGAACGAAGGGCGTATTGTGATACACGGTTCGGCCGGAGACGCGACAGGCTACGCCATGCGCGGCGGCAAGATTTTTGTGGAAGGCGATGTGGGTTATCGTGCCGGCATACATATGAAAGCGTATCAGGACAAGGTGCCCGTCATCGTTATCGGCGGTGTGACGGGCAGCTTTCTGGGTGAATATCAGGCGGGCGGCATTATCATCGTGCTTGGCAACGACAAAGGCGGCCGTGCGCCGGTAGGTAATTTCTGCGGCACGGGCATGCACGGCGGCAAAATCTTTTTGCGCTGTGACCAGCTTCCCGAGCGTATGCCGGAGCAGGTTATCGCCGGCAAAGCCGACGAGGAGGATATGGCGGGGGTAGAAGGCTATATCAAAGAATTCTGCGGCGAATTCGGCTGGGATGCAAAAAAGATTTTGTCCGGGCAGTTTTATGTGCTTGTCCCCAATACCAAGAATCCCTACAAGCAGCTGTATACCCAGAACTAATAAGCTCCTGTGTGTGTCGGAGGTTTTACGGCTGCGACGCAATTTTAAAAAAAGTTAGAAAACTACTTTATACTTTGAGTGATATCGTGTATAATAGATAAGGGTTTGCTTAAGATGCCTGAAACATTAAGCGTGCAAATGGCGCCGGACGGTCACTGGCATGTGGCCATGCGGATGAGGCTGGGATGCTGGGAAAGCGCCCGGTCTTAGGTTAGCAAACGGTGCGGGCGGCGCCCTTTTGGGCTTATTTTTCATGTAAAAACGCTGTAATGAGGTTGTGCCAGAATGGGGCACAGGCTTTTTGCAGGCACAGTATCTAGTTTGATTTACAATGGAGGTGCGCTCATGGGATATACCATGGCCGAGGTTATTCGGTTTGTGCAGGACAATGACGTGAAGTTCATACGCTTGGCATTCTGCGATATTTTTGGCGGTCAGAAGAATATTTCCATTATGCCGGATACGCTTAAGCGTGCGTTTGAAAATGGACTGGGCTTTGACGCATCATTTGTGCAGGGGTTTAACAATGTGGCCGAATCGGACTTGTTTTTGATGCCCGACCCGTCAACATTGTCGGTTTTGCCGTGGCGTCCCTCCCATGGCCGTGTTGTCCGTTTGTTTTGTGATATTTATCGTCCCGACGGGTCCCGTTTTGAGGGAGACGGTCGGGCTATTTTAAAAGAGGCGGTCAGGCAGGCCGAGGATGCCGGCTACGCCTGCAAGATCGGTACAGAGTGCGAGTTTTATCTTACGGAATACGACGAGGCGGGATACCCCACAGATATTTTGCAGGATAAGGCCGGCTACTGCGCCATAGCGCCGCTTGACAAGGGCGAAAATGTACGCCGGGAGATATGCCTTACCCTTGAGGAGATGGGGATTGCGCCGGAGCGGTCCCATCACGGGCCGGGGCCGGGGCAAAATGAGATTGACCTGACTTACACCGATGCGCTCACTGCGGCGGACCAGTTTATCACCTTTAAATCGGTGGTGAAAACCATTGCGGCGCGGGACGGGCTTTTTGCGTCATTCATGCCTAAACCGTTTGCCGACCAGAGCGGAAGCGGCCTGCATATTAATCTGTCCATGATTAAGGACGGTGTTAATATTTTTGACAATAATGCGTTTGAAAGCGCCGGCGCGGGAAAAAGCTTTATTGCCGGCATATTGGATAAAATAGCGCAGATCACCGTATTTTTAAACCCTATCACCAATTCCTACGCACGCTTCGGTGCGTTTGAGGCGCCTAAATATATCACATGGTCGCGTCAGAACCATTCCCAGCTTGTCAGGGTCCCCTATGCCAGGGGCGTGCCCGGCTGTGTGGAGCTACGCAGCGCGGATGCGTCGTGCAATCCTTATCTGGCTTTTGCATTGCTGATCTATGCCGGGCTTGACGGCATTGGAGGCAAGCTGCCGCTTCCGGCGCCTTGCGATCTTGACTTTAGCAGCGCAACAAAAGAAGCGCTTGCCGGTATTGCTACGCTTCCTAAAAACTTAAAAGAGGCTTTGACCGCGGCGGAGTCGAGCGCCTTTGTGCGCAAGGCCGTTCCCGCCAGGCTTTTGGACAAATACATTGAAGCCAAAAGGGAAATGTGGAAAAGCTATGCCGAGGCCCAGGACCGCGCCGCTTTTGAGCATCAAAGGTACTTTTTGGATATGTGAGCGGGCGGGACGCGTGCCGAAAAAGCGGCACAAAGCTTTTGCGGTAAGGGGGTGGCGGCGTGGAAAATGTGCTGATCGTGTCGAGCGGTGAAAAGGGAAAGGACTCATTATCGGAGCTTTTTCGCCCTTACGCCCTTTCCCGGATCACCGTATTGTCGGGCGGCGGCGAGGTTCGCCGTGCGCTGCTTGAGTCGGAGTTTGACCTGATCGTCATCAATGCGCCGCTGTCGGATGAATTCGGCGATGAGCTGGCCGAGATGTGCGCGCAGGATACCATGTCCGGCGTGATACTGATCGTGCGTGCCGAGATGTGCGACGAGGTGGCCCAAAAGGTGGAGGATGCCGGGGTGTTTGTGTTTCCCAAGCCCATCAGCCGGCAGTTTTTCTACCAGACCTTAAAGCTTGTGGAAGCGGCGCACCGCAGGCTGTTGAGCCTGCGCGACGAAAACACGAGGCTCCAGAGAAAAATAGAGGAAAACCGTCTGATAGACCGTGCCAAATGCACACTGATACAATATCTGAGTATGACAGAGGCGCAGGCGCACCGCTACATTGAAAAGCAGGCGATGGATATGCGCATTAAACGCGCGGAGGTGGCGCAGGCGATTTTGAATGCTTATGAGAACTAAAAGGTACAAAAGTGAAAAACGGCTGCGGCGGTTTGCCGCACAAGACTGGAGGTAGCATATGAACCATACGGCATATCTTATACTGGAAAACGGGCGGGTGTTCACCGCCAGGCGCTTTGGCGCCGCCGCCGAAACAATAGGCGAGCTGGTTTTTACAACCGCTATGACGGGGTATTTGGAAACGCTGACCGACCCCAGCTATTACGGTCAGATTGTGGTGCAGACCTTTCCTCTGATCGGCAACTACGGCGTGATACCGGCCGATTTTGAAAGCGTGCGCCCGTTTCTTCGCGCATACATAGTGCGGGAGTGGTGCCATGACCCTTCCAATTTCAGATGTGAAGGGGAGCTTGACGGTTATCTGAAAAAGCAGGGCATAATCGGCCTTTACGACATTGACACGCGAGAGCTGACAAAGATTATCCGCGAATTTGGCGTATGCAACGCCATGATCGCAAACGATATACAGAATATGGATGTAAAGCTTGAAAAAATACGCGCCTGGCGGGTGGAAAACGCGGTGAACGCTGTCAGTGTCAGCGCCCTGGCGGGGGAGGATACGGACGGGCAGCTTTGCGCGGGCAAAAGGGTGGCGCTTTGGGATTTTGGCGCCAAGGGCAGCATTCAAAAGCAGCTGGAGGCCAACGGCTGCCATGTCCGCGTGTTTGACGCCGCTTCAACGGCGGATCAGATTTTGGCGTATGCTCCGGATGGGGTTATGCTTTCCAACGGGCCGGGCGACCCGGCTGAAAATACGGGCATTATTGCAGAATTAAAAAAGCTGTCTGATTCCGGGCGGCCCATATTCGGCATCTGCCTGGGGCATCAGCTTTTGGCGCTGGCACAGGGCGCATCGACAGAAAAGCTCAAATACGGCCACCGCGGCGCCAATCAGCCGGTGCGCGACACGCTGACAGGCCGCGTATACATTACCAGCCAGAACCACGGCTACGCGGTGACGCCGTCCACATTGCCGCCAAACGCCTGCGAACGTTATAAAAATGCCAACGACGGGACATGCGAGGGCATTGATTATTCGGACATGCCCGCGTTTTCGGTGCAATTCCATCCTGAAGCGTCAGCCGGACCCCTTGACACCTCGTTTCTGTTTAAGCGTTTTATTGAACTGATGGACGAATACGCAAAAAAGGGGGACGCATAGGATGCCTAAGGATAATACCATCAAAAAAATACTGGTGATCGGCTCGGGGCCGATTGTGATCGGACAGGCTGCCGAGTTTGACTATGCCGGCACTCAGGCCTGCCGCGCACTGAAGGAAGAAGGGCTTGAGGTCGTTCTTTTAAATTCCAATCCCGCTACCATCATGACCGACAATGCTATGGCGGATAAAATCTATATTGAGCCGCTTACGCTGGACACTGTAAAACGCGTGATTTTAAAGGAGCGTCCCGACAGCGTGCTCTCCACGCTTGGCGGCCAGACAGGCCTTACGCTTTCCATGCAGCTTGCCAAGGAGGGCTTTTTGGTCTCGCACGGCGTGCGCCTGCTGGGTGCGGATCCGCTTACCATTGACAAGGCGGAGGACCGCCAGATGTTTAAGGACACCATGCAAAGCATAGGTGAGCCTGTGATCCCGTCTGAGGTAGTCAACGATATCGAGTCCGCAGTGGCGTTTGCCGCTTCGATAGGCTATCCTGTGATTGTGCGCCCCGCCTTCACGCTGGGCGGCAGCGGCGGCGGCATTGCCGCCGACGAAGCCGAGCTTCGCAAAATAGCGGAAAATGGCCTGCGCCTTTCGCCCATCACGCAGATCCTTGTGGAAAAGTGCATCTCGGGCTGGAAGGAAATTGAGTTTGAGGTAATGCGCGACCGTGCGGGCAACGTCATCACGGTCTGCTCTATGGAAAATTTCGACCCTGTTGGCGTACATACCGGCGATTCCATCGTCATCGCGCCTGCTGTTACGCTGTCGGACAAGGAATATCAGATGCTGCGCAGCGCAGCGCTTAATATTATCAGTGCGCTGGGTGTGGAAGGCGGCTGCAACTGCCAGTTTGCGCTGCATCCCGAAAGCTTTGAATACGCCGTGATTGAGGTAAATCCGCGTGTGTCGCGCTCTTCGGCTTTAGCGTCTAAGGCGACGGGCTACCCCATCGCCAAGGTCGCCGCCAAGATCGCCATCGGTTATCATCTCGACGAGGTCACCAACGCGGTGACAGGCAAAACCTGTGCCTGCTTTGAGCCTGCGCTGGATTATGTGGTGGTCAAGCTGCCCAAGTGGCCGTTTGATAAATTTGTGTATGCCGCGCGCACGCTGGGCACACAGATGAAGGCAACGGGCGAGGTGATGGCCATCGGCGTCAACTTTGAAACGGCGCTCCTAAAGGCGGTGCGCGGCGCCGAAATATCGCTCGACTCCCTTGCCATGCCGGCGCTTGCCGGGCTTAGCGACAGCGAAATTGGATCAAGGCTTGGCCAGTGCACCGACCAGAGGCTGTTTGTTGTCTACGAAGCGCTGCGCCGCGGGATACCATGCGAAAAAATCAATGAAATTACGAAAATAGATAATTGGTTTTTATATAAGCTTAAAAATATTGAGAATATGGAAAGGCTTCTTTCCGGTGTGAAGACAAGCGGGGGAGAGCTTTCCGAAGAGCTGTATGTTGCCGCCAAAAAGATGGGCTATCCCGACCGTGTGATTGAAAACCTGACCGGCGCAAAGATTAAAAATCCGCTTACCGCTTCGTTTAAAATGGTTGACACCTGCGCGGCGGAGTTTGAAGCCCAGACCCCGTATTTCTACTCCACATACGATTCCGCCAACGAGGCGGCGGAGTTTATACAGAACAACAACAGCGGAAAGCAGACGGTAATCGTATTTGGTTCCGGGCCTATCCGCATCGGCCAGGGCATTGAGTTTGACTATGCCTCAGTGCACTGCGTATGGGCGCTCAAGGAGGCCGGCTACGAGGTTGCGATTGTCAACAACAACCCCGAAACCGTGTCCACCGACTTTGACACCGCCGACCGTCTGTATTTTGAGCCGCCCACGCCGGAGGATGTGGCCAATATTATCGCGACCGAAAAGCCGTATGGCGTTGTGGTGGCGTTTGGCGGTCAGACAGCCATCAAGCTGACTAAATTCTTGGAAAAATCGGGCGTGAAAATTTTGGGCACGCCTGCCGACAGCATCGACGCGGCGGAGGACAGGGAGCGCTTTGATGCGCTGCTTGAAAGTCTTGACATCAAACGCCCGCGCGGCGGCACCATCATGAATACCGAGCAGGCGCTGGCGGCGGCGAACGCGCTGAGCTATCCTGTCCTGATGCGGCCTTCCTATGTACTGGGCGGGCAGAACATGATCATTGCGTTTAGTGACGAGGACATCAAAGAGTACATGGATATTATTTTGACGCAGGGGATCGAGAATCCCGTGCTGATTGATAAATACCTCACGGGCATCGAAATTGAGGTGGACGCCATCTGTGATGGGGAGCAAATCCTGATTCCGGGCATTATGGAGCATATCGAGCGCGCCGGTATCCATTCGGGCGACTCCATTGCGGTGTATCCCGCCTTCAACGTCAGCGGAGACATCACCGAAAAAGTGGTGGATTATACCAAAAAGCTTGCCCTGGCGCTTAAAACACGCGGGCTAATCAATATTCAATACGTCATCCACCGGAACGAAATCTATGTGATTGAGGTGAACCCGCGCTCATCAAGGACTGTGCCCTACATCAGCAAGGTGACGGGCGTGCCTATGGTGGATCTGGCCACGCGCGCCATGCTTGGCGAGAAGCTGTCGTCTATGGGCTTTGGCACAGGATTGTACCGCACGCCGCCGTATGTGGCGGTGAAGGTGCCGGTGTTCTCGTTTGAAAAGCTGATCGACGTGGATACCCACCTTGGCCCCGAGATGAAGTCGACGGGCGAGGTTTTGGGTATCGGCAAAAACCTTACCGAAGCGCTCTATAAGGGGCTTATCGCGGCCGGGTATAAGATGAAAAAACGCGGCGGTGTGCTCATCACAGTCCGAGACACCGACAAGCCGGAGATCGCCGACATTGCGCGCAAATACGCCGAGCTTGGTTTTTCGCTGTACGCCACGGGCGGCACAGCCAAGGTGCTTTCAAACGCCGGGCTTGCCTGTGAAACGGTGGGCAAGATCCACCAGTCCGAGGACAACACCCAAACGCTTCTGCTCAGCGGAAAGGTGCAGTATGTCATTTCCACGTCGTCAAAGGGCAGGATGCCCAACCGCGACAGTGTGAAGATCCGCCGCACAGCGTCCGAGCATGCCATACCCTGCCTGACCTCTCTGGATACGGCAAGCGCTCTGGCCGATATTCTCAAAAGCCGCTATACGCCGTACAGCACTGAGCTTGTTGATATCAACGCTATGCGCAGCGAGCGCATGAAGCTTGCGTTTACCAAGATGGAGGGCATCGGCAACGACTACATATACTTCAACTGCTTTGAGCAGGAGGTGGTAAGCCCCGAATCCATCAGCGTTCTGCTTTCCGACCGCCACTTTGGCATCGGCGGCGACGGCATTGTGCTGATCTGCCCGTCCGAGGTGGCCGACGCCAAGATGCGCATGTTTAACCTGGACGGCAGCGAAGGCAGGATGTGCGGCAACGCCATCCGCTGTGTAGGCAAATACCTTTACGACAACGGTATGGCAAGGAAAAAGGAGCTGGATATTGAAACTTTAAGCGGTATCAAGCACTTAAAGCTCTACACCCAAAACGACAGGGTCAGTTCAGTGTGCGTGGACATGGGAAGCGCACAGCTTGAGCCGGGAAAGATACCCGTGGCGCTTGACGGCGGCGCGGTGATCGACAGGGAAGTGACTGTAGCCGGCAAAAAACAGCGCATCACCTGTGTTTCCATGGGCAATCCGCACTGTGTGGTGTTCCGCGACACGCTGGATCATTTAAAGATAGAAGAGGAAGGGCCGCTCTTTGAGCATGACCCGCTTTTCCCCGAACGCGTCAATACGGAGTTTGTCAGTGTGATCGACAAAAACACGCTCAAAATGCGCGTATGGGAGCGCGGCAGCGGCGAAACCTGGGCCTGCGGCACAGGCGCGTGCGCGGCGGCTGTGGCGGCTGTGGAAAACGGCTTTTGCAACAAAAACGAAGATATCACAGTGCGCCTTAAGGGCGGCACGCTCATCATCCGCTACACCGACGACACCGTTTATATGACCGGCGGCGCAAGAAAGGTTTTTGAGGGCTGCGTGGAGGTATAGTCCGGCTTTGTTTCAGATATAAAAACTGTGATATTTTTTCTAAGACTATAATAAATTGTCATTATACCGGGCATATATGTTTTTAAAAGGGGAGAAAGGTGCTATGAAGATCAATCAAAATTATGCTAATCTGCAGGAGAGCTATTTGTTTTCTGATATTGCGAAAAAAGTTTCCGCCTACCAAAGCGCAAACCCCGGCAAAAAGATCATCAAACTTGGCATCGGTGATGTGACGCAGCCGCTTTGCGAAAGCGTGGTTGCCGCTATGGTGGATGCGGCGCGTGAATTAGGCGGCAGGGATACCTTTCGGGGCTACGGTCCCGAGCAGGGTTACGCTTTTTTGCGCGAGGCGATCTGCGCGTATTATGGGGAGCGCGGCGTAGTGCTTGCCAGCGACGAGGTGTTTGTAAGCGATGGCGCCAAAAGCGATATCGGAAACATTTTGGATATTTTTTGTACAGATAATACAGTTCTCATTCCGAATCCTGTCTATCCGGTATATGTGGATACGAATATCATGGCCGGGCGCAATATCCTGTTTATGGACGCAAGCCAGAGCAATCTGTTTTTGCCCTTGCCCGATGAGGCGCTGCACGCCGACATCATCTACCTGTGCTCACCAAATAATCCAACCGGCGCGGTTTACACACGTGAGCAGCTTAAGCAGTGGGTGGATTACGCCATCGCGCATGACAGCGTGATCCTTTTTGACGCGGCGTATGAGGCGTTCATTGCCGACGATAAGCTGCCGCGCAGTATTTACGAAATTGAGGGCGCAAAAAAGTGCGCCATTGAGTTTTGTTCTTTTTCCAAGACCGCAGGCTTTACAGGCACCCGCTGCGGCTACACCGTAGTGCCGTCTGAGCTGTGCTTTGACGGTGTACATCTCAACAAGCTCTGGCTGCGCCGCCAGACCACCAAGTTCAACGGCGTCGCCTATACCGTACAGCGTGGTGCGGCTGCCGTGTTTACCCCCGAGGGCCGAAGCCAAATCAAAGAGAGTATAGCGATCTATATGAATAACGCCAAAACCATTGCAGATACCATGACCGATATGGGTATGTGGTTCACCGGCGGCATTAACTCACCCTACATATGGCTTAAGTGCCCCCGCGGCTATAAATCGTGGGATTATTTTGACTACCTGCTGGGTGAGCTGGGTATCGTGGGCACGCCCGGAGCGGGCTTCGGCACAAACGGCGAAGGCTTTTTCAGGATGACGGCGTTCGGCGATGCCGAAGAAACAGCCCAGGCCATGGCGATGCTGAAGGCGGCCGCGAAGTAATCGATCATAATGAAAATAGACAGCAAAAGCCTCCCTCAGCCGCGGCTGAGGGAGGCTTTTGTCAGAGCGTATGGGCACTTTGCTATAGCTTCATGCGGCGTGTATCTTCCTTGGTGATTTTGATCACAACGCCGCTAAGACCGATCAACGCGATAATATTGGGCAATGCCATCAGCCCGTTTAAGCTGTCGGATATCTCCCACACCAGCTTCAGCTCCAGCACTGAACCTAAAACGGCGGACAGCAGAAAAACGAGGATATACAATTTGGAAAAACGCTCGCCTGCAAGATATTCCACACACTTCTTACCATAATATGACCAGGCGAGTATGGAAGCAAAGGCAAAAAAGGCAAGTGATATGGCGATAACATATTTTCCGAAGCCATACATAACCGTATCGAAAGCAAACGCCGTAAGCGCCGCACCCGATGCGCCGCTTGCCCATACGTCTGTTACCAGAATGGCAAAGGCCGTGATACTGCACATCACTATGGTATCGAAGAAAACCTCAAAAATGCCCCACATGCCCTGCCTGGCCGCACAGTCGGTATCTGCCGCCGCGTGTGCGATGGATGCGCTGCCAAGGCCGGCCTCATTGGTAAAAACGCCGCGCGATATCCCTTTTTGGACGGCGAGCGCAACGGTGGAGCCGACAAACCCGCCTATGGGAGCGCAAGGCGTGAAGGCGCCCGAAAATATCAGCATTGCTGCCCGCGGCACGCTTTTGAAATGGCAGAAAATCACCACAAGTGCAGAGGCAATATACAGCACCGACATAAGAGGCACTGTCTTTTCGGTAACAAAGGTTATCTGGCGTATGCCGCCTGCGATGACCATACCCACTACGACAGCTATAGTGATCCCCGTAATAAGAGGGGGTATATCAAACGCTACCGACATGGCGGAGGAGATGGAATTTGCCTGTGCCATATTGCCTACGCCGAAGGATGCGGCTATGCCGAAAAGTGCGTAAATGCACGACAGCCATTTTGCACCCAGTCCCTTTTCTATGTACATCATAGGCCCGCCGCTCCACTCTCCGGTCTTGCTTTTGGTGCGGTAGCGTATGGCCAGTACGATTTCAGCATATTTGGTCATCATGCCCAGAAAAGCGGACACCCACATCCAAAAAATCGTGCCCGGGCCGCCGATGGTAATGGCTGCTGCCACTCCGGCGATATTACCTGTGCCCAGGGTGCCCGCAAGCGCTGCAGACAATGCCTGAAACGGCGTTACACCTTGAGCGGCGCGGTTTGCGGGCTGCTTTCTAAGCGTCCTGCCAATGGTGTTGCGCATGATGGACTTAAACTTAAAGACCTGCATGAAACCTGTGCGGACAGAAAAATAAAGCCCTGTCCCAAGAAAGATCGCGACAATAAACGGACTCCACACAAAGGCATTGATGTAATTGTTTACAACTTCCACTGCCCGCAGTATATTAGTCATAGCTTCTCCCGTATTCATCAGACCTGTCGGCTAGCCCCGGTCCGGCAGCAAAATCGGTCTTTTCTCCGATGGGCGGTGCAGCCGGAACCCACCAATACACAAAGTATTGGCATAACCTTTCTGCGCCGCCGGGCAGAAAAAATCCTCAATTATCCGCTCACGCCTGGGTAAGCGGACAGGTCTGTTTTATTGGCATAACATATAACAGATATATGAGAAAACAGGCATGAATATGCGCTGATACTGTTCCCAAATAAAATCATAGCATAAAACTTGTCTTTTTTCCGTTTGACCGTGTCAAAGAACCATCGGCAATAAACAAATTATTGCCGGGAACCTTTTTCTTGTCAAACGAAAAAAATCTGGCGTTTTATTTATCTATTCTTTTATTTGGGAGCAGTGTGCGGTATTTCTTTGTAAGCGCCTGGCCGGCATAACACTTGCCCAAAAGACGCAACAATCCGGGGCGCAAAGCATAAACTGAAACTGCCGTCAAATTGCTGATCAATTGCCCGGTATAACCGCACGTTTGCGGTTTTGCTACGGCCGGCGGACACTGCTGTTGAAATTGGGCATATTGCACATAAAAAATAAGTGTAATTCGCAAATATTGTGCATAATAAAAGACTTGCGCAAAAGGTAAAATAGTGATAAAATTTGTCGGTGGCATTTTTATAATAGTAACGGTTGTTACATAGAATTAAGGGCGCCGTGGCGCTTCGCGGCAAGCATTTGAAAGCGCAGTTTGGGATTGTTCTCGTTAAAGAGCTTTTGGCAAGCAGAACTTATTAAAGAAAGTTGTATGCCGAATATTTTCCATGTGACCATATCTTGATGCAATCGCCTTTGACCCCTCGTATTTCATGTGTAGCCGTACCGTGATGGCCGGGCAGTTTTTTTAAAAAATCCGTCCGGAAAAGTGTTATTGTATAATTTAATGAAAGAAGGGGAGTCAAATGGGAATCAGTGAAAATGGTGTGTTTATTTTTTCCGTTGTAGTGTCGTTGTTGGCTTTTGGCATGGCTGCATATTTTTACCATTGGGTTAAAAAGCAGCCTTCTTCCAACAAACGAATAGAAGAGGTAGGCGGCTTGATCAAAAAAGGCGCAAACGCTTTTTTAAGCCGTGAATACAAGGTGCTCGCGCGCTTTGCGGGCGTGGCCACGCTTTTGATTCTGGTATTTTTGCCCCGGCCGATATGGATGGGCAGTCCTAAGGCCAATATCCTGATGGCGGCATCGTACATTTTGGGAACCGTATTCTCCGCTCTGGCGGGCAAGATCGGTATCATTGTGGCGACCATTGCCAACGGTAAGGCTGCGGAAGCCGCCAAAAACGGCATAAAGCCGTCGTTTCTTGTCGGCTTCAGAGGCGGCGCTGTCATGGGTATGGCTGTTGTGGGCGCCAGCCTGCTTGGCGTTTCCATCATTTATATGGTGACAAAGGACGCCAGCTCTATTCTGGGCTTCAGCTTCGGCGCCAGCTCGCTTGCGCTGTTTGCCAAAGCGGGCGGCGGTATTTTTACAAAAACGGCTGACATCAGCGCAGACCTTGTCGGTAAAGTAGAGCTTGGCATACCGGAGGACGACCCCAGAAACCCTGCCGTTATTGCCGACAACGTTGGCGATAACGTTGGTGATGTTGCCGGTATGGGCGCCGACCTGTTCGATTCAAACGTCGCGGCTATGGCGGCTACGCTTGTCATGGCCTTAGGGCTTGACAAGACTCTGGGCGGAGCGGCAAATATGGAAATGATTTTCTGTTATGCGTCGCTGGGCCTTTTGGCTTCCATCATCGGCGTGCTGTGCGCCAGGATGGGAAAAAAGGGCGATCCCACCAAGGCTTTAAACGGCAGTACATACATTACCACCGCTATCTTTGGTGTTCTTACGGCAATTGCCACCTGGATGTTTGATTTTGAGTGGCGCATATGGGGCGCTACCATTATCGGTCTTATGGTAGGCGTTATCATAGGCGTTGCAAGCGATTACTTCACAAACGATAACAAAAAGCCTGTCCGCTATGTGGCAAACGCGTCCAAGTCCGGCCCTGCGTTTACCATACTGTCGGGTGTTTCTTACGGATTTTTAAGCGTTCTGCCTTCTATGATCGGTATCGGACTTTCAGCGCTTTTGGCGTATACCATATGCGCCCCCATTGGCCCCGGCTATGCTATGTTCGGTATCGGTATGGCGGCAATGGGTATGCTTTCCATCGTGGGCATGATTATATCCAACGATGCTTACGGCCCTATCGTTGACAACGCAAGAGGCCTTGTTGAAATGGGCCATTTGGGTGATAAGGCGCTTGAAATCACCGACGAGCTCGACAGCGCGGGCAATACGGTAAAGGCTGTTACCAAGGGCTTTGCGATAGGCGCTGCTGGTCTTACCATCATTTCCCTTTTAGGCGCGTTTATGAGTGAGGCAAACATTGCGGCTGCTGAACAAGGGCTGATGGATAAAATAACCGGCTTTGATATTATGAATCCGTTGGTGTTCTTCGGCCTTCTTGTGGGCGCGGCTATTCCCGCCGTATTCTCGGCTATGCTGATGCTTGGTGTCGACAAAAACGCTCAGCGCATGGTTGCTGAGATTCACAGGCAGTTTAAAGAGATCGTCGGTCTTGCCGAAGGCAAGGAAGGCGTTGTCCCTGAATACGACAAATGTATTGATATCGCAACGGTCGGTGCATTAAGAGAGCTTGTGCCGGCGGGCCTGATGGCTATCGGCGTTACGCTTTTGGTAGGCTTTATCGGCGGTGTGCAGGCGGTCGGCGGATTTTTGGCCGGTAACATCATCAGCGGTTTGCTGCTGGCGCTGTTTATGTCCAATGCCGGCGGCCTTTGGGACAATGCCAAAAAGTATGTTGAGGCAGGCAATGAGGGCGGCAAGGGTTCCGATGCGCACAAGTCTGCCGTAGTTGGCGACACTGTGGGTGATCCCTTCAAGGATACCGCAGGTCCTTCCATTAACACACAGGTAACAGTGGTGTCTTTGGTTGCCTCCATTATGGCTGCCCTGTTTATCAGCTTCCATTTGTTCGGTTAAGGGGAATAAGGCATGCCTCAAATGGCGTTGAAGACAAATTTTGATTGATTGATATGAGAGTGTTAAGCAAAACCGCTTAACACTCTTTTTGTACAAATAAGGATTGTTGCAATAACAGGAATTTTATGTGTGTTGCGGGGGCGATATCTCGGAAATCATCTGTTGATATAACAGAATACTTTACAAAATATAAAAATTATGTTACAATTTAATTAATTATTTGTTATGATGGCGTTTGAAAGAAGGTAGAGGCAATGAATCAAAAGTTGTGGACTACGGCCCTCGTAGGAGGGCTTGCGTTGGCGGTCACGCTCATTTTATTTTTCTTCGGCTTTCCGGCTGATAAAAAGGCGGCGGCCGACTGGCTGACGTTGGTATTTATTATTTTTGCGGAAGCGGCGTTGTTCTGCGGCATTGGTGTTGTCCTCTCATGCGACTCGGCAAAGAAAAAGCCGGTTTTAGGCTCGGCCATAGTATTTGCTTTGTTTTTGTACTGGGTGTTGATCGTGGCGTCATACATATTTGCCCGGAACATATTTTTGCGTGGATGCGGGGGACTTGCCGCCATACAGGCCACATTAACGGTTATTTTTGCTGCCGTGGTCGGTGCGCTGTTTTATAAAATGACAGATGCGTATCAGGCATGCAGGGCTATGCACTCAATTTTACGACAGAAAAGCGGGGAACATAAAGAAGGAACTGATG
Organism: Bacillota bacterium; assembly: GCA_022706785.1. Lineage (GTDB taxonomy): Bacteria > Bacillota > Clostridia > UBA1381 > UMGS1253 > JAKJBW01. Next base: position 37,751 of record JAKJBW010000009.1, on the reverse strand, counting down.
CTGATGACTAAAGGTCGTTAAATGTCATACGGCTTATAAAAATTTTGGTATTGACACAACCCTATGTTAAAGATACGACTTAAGCGTGTTTATATTATCCTGTTCCATCTGAAGCAGGCGTCCCCCGAGGTCTGCCACCTCTGTATCGGTGCCGTTGTACTGATTCAGGTTTTTGAGTATATCGGTGACGCCCATGGTCGTTCCCTGTATCATCAGTGCTGAAATACGCGATACACTGGTATCGCCCATGGTTTGCAGGCTTGCAATAGCCTGTTTGGACAGCTTTTTGACTACGCCCGCTCCTTTTGCGTCAGCGCCGTATGCCGTCAGCTTTGAGGCGGCCTCATGCTGTATCTGTTCGTAGCCGTTTGCCTGGGCTTCAAGTATCCGGCAATAGCCGGCATCCTTGACCTTTTCCATGATGTGCGCTGTGAGGTCTTTGCCCGCTTCGGCGGTTTCATAGATGTGATTAAGCAGTTCTATATTTGTTTTCATTAGCCTTTGCCTCCTGACGATGCGGATTGACAGCCCTTTTTACGGTAGGGGAAATTACGCTGTTTTGGCGTGACTTGCCGGGTTTTAAACGGGGCTCTTTATGCGCTTGCGCCTGCAGGCGCGGTCAAATCCAATTGACTTTTATATTATGCATTTTCCGGCGCAGCTTTATTCCTGCCGAAACCGGAAAAGAAATTTTAAAAAGGATATAAATTTCTTATAGATATAGTTTAATGATAGCGGTAGGTTATTTTTTTAAACCACAAAAAATACCTGAACCCAAATAACATCTTCCCGAAAAGGATATACTTAGAACAGCGTCAGATTTAAAATGAATCCTATGAGGGAGGCGGGTTTGATGATCCATAAAAAAATAAGCATTTGGGAAGACTGCGGCTGCGCCATGAAAACCGATGCGGTCATGGCGGTGTATGTACCCGACAATTCGCCGGAAATCGATATGAACAGGAAAAACAAGGCGGTTCTTATCTGTCCCGGAGGCGGGTATCAGGGCTTGTGCGACAGGGAAGCGGAGCCTGTGGCGCTTGCGTTTGCGGGGGCGGGCATATGCGCGTTTGTGCTTTACTATTCTGTGGCGCCGCACCGCTATCCGATGCAGCTTATGGAGGTATCACGCGCTATGCAGGTCATCAGGCAAAATGCTGAAGCGTGGCACGTTGACCAAAACGATATTGCGGTGATAGGCTTTTCAGCGGGCGGACATCTGGCGGCACATTTGGCCGTGTGCTGGCACGATACCATGATAGCGAAAAGACTGAGCATGCCGTACGGCGATAACATGCCAAACCGTGTTATACTGTGCTATCCGGTCATAAGCGCATCAATAGAAGGGATTTGCCGGGTTGCGTTTTATAATCTGTTTGGCGACGACGCGGGTGATGAGGATTATGCCGCCGTCTCCGCAGAAAAATTTGTGTCTGCCGACACGCCGCCGGCGTTTATCTGGCACACATCAGCCGACGCCATTGTATCGGTGCAGCATTCGCTCATTTTTGCCCAAGCGCTCGGCGGGCGGCATGTGCCGTTTGAGCTGCATATTTATCCCGAGGGGGGCCATGGGCTTTCACTTTGTGATTTGCGGACAAGCGGCGGGCGTGACGGTTTGGTTATGCCGCACGCCGCGCCTTGGTTTGACAGCTGCGTAAGATGGCTGCGGAAATGTCCCGCTAAAAGCATGCAGGCAAATGCCGGCAGGCATGATATTGGTGAGATAGAAGCGGTTTTGGGCAACACAATCAGATAAAGACTTTTTTAGGGGGGACGCTGTATGATTTACCGTACGATGAATATTTGGGAGGGAAGCGAAAGTGATATGAGAACGGATGCGACACTGTGTGTGTATGCACCCGACAATTCGCCGGAAATTGAAATCAACAGAAGGAATCCGGCTGTGGTTATTTTGCCGGGCGGCGGATACGAATGGCTGTCCGACCGGGAGGCGGAGCCTATCGCGCTTGCCCTGGCCGGGGATGGGATATGTGCGTTTGTGCTTCGGTATTCGGTGGCGCCAAACCGCTATCCGACACAATTGCTGGAGGTATCGCGGGCTGTCTGGTTGATCCGGGAAAACGCCGAGGCGTGGCATGTGGATGAGAACAATATCTCAGTCATGGGCTTTTCGGCGGGCGGGCATCTGGCGGCAAGCCTGGGGGTGTTTTGGAAGGAGCCATTCATCTGTGAAAAGCTGAGCATGAGAGAGGGACAAAATAGGCCCAACAAGCTTATTTTAAGCTATGCCGTGATCACGTCAGATACCAGCTATGCGCACAGGGGTTCGTTCTACAGTCTCGTCGGCGAGGACAAAAGCGAGGAGCAATATGAGGCAGTGTCTGTGGAGCGCTTTGTAAGCGCAGATACGCCGCCTGCATTTATCTGGCACACATTTTCCGATGCGGCTGTTCCGGTGGAGAATGCGCTGACGTTTGCGCATGCACTATCTGAGGCCGGCGTTCCTTTTGAACTGCATATATATCCCCAAGGGCCGCACGGGCTGTCGCTGTGCGACTGCAGGACAAGCGCAAATGCCATCACGCTTTCGCCTTATGCGGCAGGCTGGTTTGACGCATGCAAAAACTGGATTAAAGATTTTAAAACGGGCAGTTGATCCCGTAGGGAATGAAGCCGGATTTTTACTTAAAACCATGCAGAGAATAAACCATATGAAGATCTAAGCCGCAGGCAATGACTGTTTTTTTACAGCTGTTGCCTGCGGCTTTTAAATGTTTATAATTTATTAAAAAATTTATCATTTTCCTATTGACAATTAAAGAATGTGTGTGTAGAATATATTTGTAATCATTACAAAATTGTATTAATACCATATTGGGAAGAAGGAGCTTCTATGACTGATAAATCCATAAATCTGACGGAATATCTTATAGAGCATGGCATCAGGCCTTCTTTTCAAAGGATCAAAATTCTTCAATACCTCATTGGCAACAAAGATCACCCCACAGTGGACGACATTTATCAGGCGGTTGCCAAAGAGGTGAGCACCTTGTCCAAGACAACGGTGTACAATACGCTGACGCTTTTTACGCAGGCCAGCATCATCAAGGGGCTTCGCGCCTCTGAAAACGAAATCAGGTACGACCCTGACACAGCCGACCACGGTCATTTTAAATGTAAGAAATGCAGCGGGATTTATGACTTTGCCGTGAATATTGATACGCTTCAGAGCGATGCGCTTGCAGGCTTTCAGATTCATGAAAAGGGCATCTACTTTACAGGCATATGTCCTGCGTGCATGGAAAATAAAACAAATTCAAAATCTGAGGAGGAAACAAAATGAAAAGTCTTAAGGGAACAAAAACGGCTGAAAATCTATTGAAAGCTTTTGCGGGCGAATCGCAGGCCAGGAATCGCTACACCTACTATGCGTCTGTTGCCGATAAGGAAGGTTATAAGCAGATCAAAAATATTTTTATTGAAACCGCCGACAACGAAAAAGAGCACGCCAAAAGGTTTTACAAGTTCCTGCTGGAGGGACTGGCCTGCGAGCTTCCGGCCATGATAGAAATTAGCGCCGGCTATCCTGTCGCACAGGGCACTACGGTGGAAAACCTGAAAGCAGCCGCGGATGGTGAAAACGAGGAGTGGGGCGAGCTTTATCCGGATTTTGCCCAAACGGCGGAAGCCGAAGGCTTTCCCGAGGTGGCGGCGGCGTTTAAAATGATCGCGTTCGCCGAAAAGCGGCATGAAACTAGATACAGAAAGCTTGCCGCCAATATCGAGCAGGATAAGGTGTTTAAAAAAGATGAGACGATCCTCTGGAAATGCGGCAATTGCGGCTATGTACACGAGGGCGAGGGTGCGCCCGAAAAGTGCCCGGCATGTCTGCATCCCAAGGCGTATTTTGAGGTTTTTGCCGAAACCTATTGATTGCATTGGCCTAGGGGGTTTTTAATAACGCCAAAGAGAAAAGAAATAACGCGGGAAGGGCGGCAGCTGCCGCCCTTTAAATGTTTTTATCCGGAAGGCGCACAAAGCCGGGAGCATTTCTCATCCTATGTGGGCGGAAAGCTTTTTTTTAAAAGCCCGCAGTGTTTTATTCGCCTATGATTTTTATCAGCACGCGCTTATTGCGTTTGCCGTCAAACTCAAAATAAAAAATCTGCTCCCATGTGCCGAAATCAAGCCGCCCGCCGGTGACGGCCACCACAGTTTCGCGGCCCATGACGGTGCGCTTCAAGTGCGCGTCCGCGTTGTCCTCATAACCGTTGTGGCGGTACTGGCTGTAGGGCTTTTCGGGGGCGAGCGCCTCAAGCCATACCTCATAATCATGATGCAGGCCGCTTTCGTTGTCGTTGATAAACACGCTTGCTGTAATGTTCATGGCATTGGCGAGCAAAAGGCCTTCTTTTATCCCGCTTTCAGCCAGCGCCGCCTCCACCTGCGGCGTGATATTGACAATGCCGCGGCGTGAAGGGATGTTAAACGACAGTTCTTTTCTGTAAGATTTCATTGCAGGCGCCTCCTTAGGCAGTTTTTTTGGTAGTATACCATGTTTTTTTGGTACAGGCAACACCGGCGGTGTTGCCGGGCGCAGCCCCGGCAAAAAAGGCGGATTGCCTATGCTTCAATGTCTTTAAATTGTAACAATAAAATTTCAAATGGGGTTGACATGAGGGGCGTATGAGAGTAGACTAATTGACAGGGAAGAAACGTTTTTGAAAGGAACAACTGTCTGTATCTGGAAACCGAATTTTGTGACGTATAAAACCGCCCGCAAGGTCGTCGGGGGCTATCATACCAATACATTTTTCGGCCCGTGTTTACAGCAGTTTTTTGTTTTTAAAAGCGCTTAAAGGTATTAAAGGCCTTTTCTGCACAATTAGGGGGGATCTTCTTGGAGCAGATTAAATGGGTATTTGAAAACATGAAGGGCAGCAGATGGAAGTTTTTTCTGGGTTCCTTCATACATATTTTTATCAACCTGCCGCTCATCATCATAGCCCCGCTGTTCATCACCCGGCTTTTGGACCTGCTCACTGCCCGTGGTGACATGAGCAGCGCGCATTTCCTGATTTTAATGTTTTTGGTGGCGAGCCTGATTCGCGGCACAGCGCAGTATTTGGTGGGCCTGCTTTTGGATTCGTCGGCAGCCGATTGCCTTGTCACCATGCGGACAAAGCTGTATGCCAAGCTGCAGTCGCTGGCCTCAGATTTCTACCACAGTACGCGTACAGGTGATATTATGATGCGCCTTACCGGCGACCTTGAGGCCATGCGCCATTTTATTGTATGGGTTTGTATCAACGCGGTTTACGCTGTGATTGTTTATATTGCGGGAATGGCGGTATTTTACTGCACAAACGCCGTTCTTGCCGCCATACTTACCGCGGTTTCGCCTGTTACGACTATCCTGGTAATGCGTATGCGCAAGCAGACAGGGCCGGCATACGGCCGTGTGAGAGAAGCTGTGAGTCGCCTCAATACCACGGTGCAGGAAAATATCAGTGGAAACCGCGTTGTAAAGGCGTTTGTCCGTGAGGACTACGAGCAGAAAAAATTTGAGGAAAGAAACAGCGCATTTTGTGAAGCCTCCGTTGGCGCGGCAAGCATTTATGCCCATTACGGACCTATTTTAAACGCGCTTTCAAACGCGGCTATTGTCCTTGTGCTGATCGTGGGCGGGATTTTGGTCATAAATGAAGAGATGACCGTGGGTCAGCTTTTCCTGTTTTTTACGCTTAACTGGCTTATTAATGACGCCACGCGTACAATAGGCCTTGTGATCAACGACGGACAGCGGTTTTTTTGGTCCACGCAAAAGGTCATGCAGCTCTACTATGCCAGAACCGACATCAAAAATCCCATGAATCCTTACTTTGAAGACCTGGCAGACGGGCAGACAAAAGAGCGCGGCCAGGTGGAGTTTCTTGATGTTGAATTCAAATATGACCGCAAGCCGGTCCTACGGGGCATAAACATTACCGCCCAGCCAGGCCAGACAATCGGGATCATGGGACAGACGGGTTCGGGCAAAACAACGCTTGTTATGTTGCTGGCACGGTTTATGGACGTGACGAAGGGCAGCATTAAAATAGACGGGGTAGACGTGCGCGATTATGATCTGCATACGCTGCGCGGCAAAATCGGAATCGCGATGCAGGACGTGTTTTTGTTCTCAAACAGCATAGACGCTAATATCGCCTACGGGCGACCGGATATGAGTGAGGATGAGGTGTGCGCATACGCCGCTATGGCGGATGCCGACGGTTTTGTGACGCATATGCCAAACGGCTATGCCACCATTGTGGGTGAGCGGGGCGTGGGCCTTTCGGGCGGACAGAAGCAAAGGCTGGCGCTTGCCAGGGCGCTTGCCTATGACGCGCCGGTGCTGGTGCTTGACGACACCACCTCCGCTGTTGATATGGAAACGGAAAAGTACATACAGGGCCAGCTGGCAAACAGGCCGGGCAGGCGCACCACATTTATTATCGCCCAGCGTATCTCGTCGGTCAAGGATGCGGACGTGATATACATTATCAACGATGGTGTAGTGACCGAAAAGGGCACACACCAGCAGCTGCTTGCGAAAAAGGGATATTATTATGAGGTTTACTGCCTGCAGCAGGGCACAGGCTTCGAAAACGAGGCGGAAGGGGCGAATGTTTATGCCTGAAGAGACGCTTAAAAAGCAGCGCAACAAGTATGACGTGGATGAGAGTTTGGAATCCGAGTTTAATCTGGCACATCTGAAACGTAGCGGCCGATATATCAAAAAGTATTCAAAACAACTGATTGCGGCGCTGTGCTACAGTGTGATTTCAATTGTGGCCGGGCTTGTTTATCCGTACATCATAAAAATTATTTTAGATAATTTAGTTCCCCAAAAGGATGTCGCGGGCATGCTTATTATTGGCGGCATCTGCATTATCCTGTTTATTATGATCATGCTCGCCGACCGTGCACGCGGCATTATTTCGGCCAAGGTGGGGCAGAAGATTGTTTCGGAGATACGCAGCGATTTGTTTGCGCATTTGCAGACGCTACCGTTTGACTACTACGACTCAAGGCCGCATGGCAAAATACTGGTGCGTGTGGTCAACTATGTCAATGCTGTGGCCGATTTTTTCGCCAATGGCCTGATCAATATCGTGCTTGAGCTATTAAGCCTTGTCTTTATCCTGTTTTTTATGTTTGCGACCGATGTGCGCCTGACGCTTCTGGTGCTCACAGGCATTGTGCCGTTTGCCATATATGTTCAGATCATAAGAAGGTCGCAGGGGAAAGCCAGCCGCGCGTTTTCCAACAAGACCGCCAATATGAACGCGTATTTTCAGGAAAGCATTGACGGTATGAGGGTGACCCAGTCGTTTGTCAGAGAAGAGATAAACCAGGCAACCGCGCAAGGCATAGCCTCTGCATGCCGGAGCGCGTATATGCGGATGGTGGCGCTTATGTATACCATGCTTCCCTCAGTTTTGATCATTTCCGCGCTTGCCACCTCCGCCATATACCTTGTGGGCGTCGGTCACGCGATGACAGCGGGCGTGATTATCTCAATGGGGGTTTACTGCGGGCGTTTTTGGCAGCCTATTCAGTCATTGGGCGCACTGTCGAACCAGATTGTCAACACAGCGTCGTACCTGGAACGCATTTTTGAAGTGATGGACACGCCGGCAGCCATCAGTGACAAGCCGGATGCGCGGCCGCTGCCGCCCGTTAAGGGTGAGGTGTGCTTTAAGGACGTCTGTTTTGCCTACGAAAAGGATGTGCCCATTTTAGAGCACTTGTCCTTTACGGCAAAGGCAGGGGATTCCATCGCGCTTGTCGGGCCGACTGGCGCGGGCAAAACCACTATTGTGAACCTTTTGGCCAGGTTTTACGATATCGGGTCAGGCGCTATCACCATAGACGGTATCGGCCTATACGACGTTACGCTTGCATCGCTGCGGTCCCAGATGGGGATCATGCTTCAGGATACGTTCATCTTTTCGGGCACGATTATGGAAAATATCAAATATGGCCGGCTGGACGCTTCGGATGAGGAGGCGGTAGCGGCTGCCAGGGTAGTACATGCTGATGACTTTATCAAGCTGATGCCAAACGGCTACAATACATACGTCACCGAGCGGGGGAGCTCGCTGTCGGCAGGACAGCGTCAGCTTATCAGCTTTGCGCGTACTCTGCTTGCCGATCCCAGGGTGCTGATCCTGGACGAGGCGACTTCGGCAATCGACACCAAAACCGAGCTGCTGGTCCAGCAGGGCCTGCAAAGGCTTTTGAAGGGCAGGACATCCTTCATCATTGCGCACAGACTCTCGACCATCAAGCACTGTGACAGGATTTTATATGTTTCGGAGAGAAATATTGCCGAAGCGGGCAATCACGAGCAGCTTTTGGCGGCGCGGGGGCTTTATTACGAGCTCTACCAATCGCAGCTGGCGGACTGACGAAGCTTTAACGGCTCAGGCTTGTTGGCATCTTCAGTTAAGAGGGTTTGGGGCAGGTTGACAAAACAAAACGGCTATATTATAATAAACACAATTGAGGAAATAAAGCCTTTCGGCTTTATCCTTTATGTGTTTATTGAAACAGTATGTAGCAAGCCGACTACGGCTTGCACTTGTGTTATAATAAACACAATCATAGTACAAAGCCTTTCGGCTTTGTTTCATGTGTTTATTGAAACAGTGTGAGCGGGGCCGATGCGCGGCTTGCATTTATGTTATAATAACGGCGGAAACTGCTTGGCAGTTTCAACACACCATTTCAACATGAACACGTAAGTGTTTATGTTATAATAAATTTCAGTTGAGGTTTAGTGCCTGTGTCCTGCGTTTTTGCGGACAAGGCCTGTTTTCTTTGCATAGAAAATGAAAATGGGGGTGGCGAAAGTGTTGTCCAGACGGGATAAGTACAACTATTATTTAGACATTGCGCAAACGGTAGCCGAACGAAGCACCTGTATACGGCGCAAATTCGGCAGCATTATTGTCAAAAATGACGAGATCATAGCCACGGGCTACAACGGTGCGCCGCGCGGGCGCAAAAACTGCATTGATCTTGGCGAATGTATGCGTGAAAAGCTGGGTGTGCCCCGGGGCGAACGCTATGAAATGTGCAGAAGCGTTCATGCGGAGGCAAACGCCATTATCAGCGCACCCCGCCGCGACATGATAGGCTCCACCATATATCTGGTATGCATAGACCCTGACACAGATGAAATTGTAGCCGGTACGTCCTCATGCGCTATGTGCAAGCGGCTCATCATCAACGCGGGTATCAACAAGGTCGTGATACGTGACGACGCCGAAGCGTGCCGCGTGCTGTATGTGGAGGATTGGGTAAACGACGATGAATCGCTGAGCGGTCAGTATGGGTATTGATTGATACAAGCTTTGTGACGTTAGAAGGGGAAACATGAGCATCTACCACAGGTATTGGAAAAAGTATCGGTATTGGTTTTGTGCCGCGGTAACCTGCGTTTTTTTTGAGGCTATGTGCGACCTGCTTCAGCCTACCATCATGGCGCGCATCATTGATGACGGCGTGAGAGCGGGCGATATGAATCAAGTGCTTTATCTGGGCGGAATCATGCTGCTGGTTTCGGGCGTTGGCGCGTGCTTTGCCATGTCGCGCAACTGGTTTGCCAGCAACGCCTCCCAAAGCTTCGGGGCGGAGCTTCGCAGCGATCTGTTTGCCAAGGTGATGCGCCTGTCACTGCCGTCTGTCGACAAAATCGAGAGCGGCTCGCTCATCACCAGAATCACCAACGATATTACGCAGGTATCCCAGTTTGTAAATGGGCTCATGAGGATTTTTTTTAAAGCGCCGCTTTCCTGTATTGGCAGCATTGTGCTGGCGGTGGTGCTCAATCCCTCGCTGAGTCTTATTTTGTTTGGCGCCATCGGAGCCGTTTCGGTTTTTATTGTCGTCAGCATGAAAATGAGCTATAAGCGGTATATGAAGGTTCAATACGCGCTGGACCGTGTGAATACGGTGGTTCAGGAATACCTGATGGGGGTGCGGCTGGTCAAGGCGTTTGGCCGCTACGCGCAGGAGGAGGCCAGGTTTGAGGCGGCAAATGATGATCTGGCTGTCAAGGGCGTGTCCGCGCAGCGCGTGATCACCTTTTTCGGGCCGCTGATGTCGCTTGTCTTCAACCTGGGGATCGCCGCGACCATTTACGCAGGTTCCCTGCTGTTTGCAAGCGGCTCGGTCAGGGTGGGCGAGATCATGGCGTTCACCAACTATATGACGCAGATTTTATGGTCGCTTATGATGATCGTCAACATCTTCAATACATTTGTGCGTACCAAGGCTTCTGCCCAAAGGATACAGGAGGTCTTTGCAGAGCCGGAAGAGCCGGCCGGTGCGGATGAAAGCAGCCATATCCCGGGCGATACGCTGGTGTTTGATCATGTGTCTTTTTCCTATCCGCAGGGCAGCGGAAGCCCTGCGCTCAAAGACGTAAGCTTTAGCGTGGACAAAGGCGAAACCCTTGCCGTCATAGGGCCGACCGGCGCGGGAAAATCCACGCTGGTATGGCTGTTGCTGCGTTTTTACGACGCCACCGAAGGGACGGTTTCCATAGACGGTGTCGATTTACACCGCATTTCCCCCCGTAAGGTAAGGGAGGCGGTATCTGTGGCGCCGCAGCAGAGTATGCTTTTTTCGGGAACCGTGGCTCAAAACATCGGTTGGGGCAGTGCACAAGCCGGCACGCAGACCATAGAGCAGGCGTCGCGGGACGCGCAGGCGTCCGGGTTTATCTCGCAGATGCCGGACGGCTACGACAGCCTGCTGGGGCAGGCGGGCGTGAACGTATCGGGCGGACAAAAGCAGCGTATATCAATCGCCAGAGCGCTTGCCAAGGATGCCGGCATTTTGATATTTGACGATTGCACCAGCGCGCTCGATGCGGTGACTGAGGATAAGGTGCGCAAAAGCTTGCGCACCGCAGCTTCCAAAGGCAGGATTGTGATCCTGATCACCCAGCGTATCGGCACGGCTATGGGCGCCGACAAGATCATGGTGTTAGACGACGGAGAGATGGTGGGCTTTGGCGCGCACGCAGAATTGATGGCGCGCTGCGAAACCTACCGCGACATCTATGCCTCGCAAATCGGAGGGGACGGTGAGCGCTGTGTCTGAGCAGAACAAACGCGCGCCCATCCCCGACAACATGCCCGGCTTGGGGCACGGCGGCAGAGGTGGCGGAGGCGGGCCGATGCGCCGGTTTATGCCCGGCAAGAAGCCCAAAAACACCAGAAAAACGCTTGTCAGGCTGCTGAAGATCTATGCCACACAGTGGCGCACGCTGGCCACGGTGATACTGCTGACGGTGGTATCTTCGTTGGTGGGGCTGTCCGTGCCCTATCTGATCGGCAGGGGCATCGATGCTTTTGATACGGCTGCCGGCACGGTAGATCATCTGTTTTTAGGAAAAGTTTTGATCGCGCTTGTTTCGGCGTATATGGCCGCATGGCTGATCGGTACCTGCAACGGGCTGATGGTGGTGGGCGTGACGCAAAAGCTGGTGAAGGCTTTGCGGCGTTCGCTGTTTGAAAAGCTTGCCAGGCTGCCGCTGAAATTCTACGACACCCGCTCTCACGGCGACACCATGAGCCGTCTGACCAACGATATCGACAATATCAGCTCTACCATCGCCATGACGACGACAGACCTTGCCTCCGGCATCCTGCAGATTACAGGCGCCTTTGTGATGCTGCTCCTGCTAAGTCCGCTGCTGACGCTGGTCGCTACCATAGCCGTCCCGCTCACCTTTACGCTCACCAGAACAATAGCAAAGCGCAGCCGCGAAAGCTTTGTGGGGCAGCAGCGTCATTTAGGTGAGCTTAACGGGATCATTGAGGAAAGCATCACAGGCATCAAAATGGTCAAGGCGTTTAACCGTCAGTGCGACGTGGCCGCCAGCTTTGAAGCGGCAAACCGGCAGCTGCGCGCCTATTCGACCAGAGCGCAGCTTTGGGCAGGGCTTATGATGCCGCTTATGAACGTGATAAACAACATCAGCTTTGCGCTCATCGCCTGTGTGGGCGGGGTCTTGTCGGTAAGCAGCGCTATCAGCGTGGGCACCATTGCCAGCGCGATCACCTATTCACGCCAGTTCGGCATGCCGCTTGGCAATATTGCGGGTATGTTCAACAATATTCAGTCCGCTCTGGCGGGCGCCGAGCGTGTATTTGAGCTGCTGGATGAAGCCGAAATACCGCCCGACAAGCAAGACAGCAGCTTTCCTTCCCAAGTTTGCGGCCATGTGGCGTTTCGGGATGTCTCGTTTTCGTATATTGCGGGCAAGCCGGTGCTTGAGCATGTGAGCTTTACCGCAAATCCAGGCGAGGTTATAGCGCTGGTGGGGGAAACGGGCGCGGGGAAAACCACCATCGTCAACCTCCTGACGCGGTTTTATGATGCGGACAGCGGGCAAATCCTTATTGACGGGGTTGCCGTACAGGATATGAAGCGTGAGGATCTGCGCAAATATTTCTCGGTAGTGCTGCAGGATACCTTCCTGTTTACAGGCTCAATTGCCGACAATATTCGCTATGCCAGACCGGAAGCGGACGAAGCGCAGGTGCAGCAGGCCGCACTGCTGGCAGAGGCCCACCATTTTATATCCAGGCTGCCAAACGGCTACCGGACGCAGGTGTCGGGCAGTACCGACAATCTAAGCCAAGGTCAGCGTCAGCTTTTGTCCATCTCGCGGGCATTTTTATGCGATTCGCCCATTCTGATCCTGGACGAGGCCACCAGCAGCGTGGACACGCGCACTGAAAAAAATATCCAGCGCGCCATGCTTGGGCTGATGAAGGACCGTACCAGCTTCCTGATCGCGCACAGGCTGTCCACCATACGCGACGCCGACAGGATCATGGTGATTGGCGATAGACGGATCATAGAGAGTGGAACACATGATGAGCTGATGCGCCGCAAGGGGAGCTATTATCAGATGGTCGTCAGCCAGACGGGCGGTGCAGCCGAGCGCTAGAAGATATTATTTGAATTCAGATTTTATAAGGGGGAGAAAAAATGTATTGTGCGAATGATAAGCGATATGAGCAAATGAAGTATAACCGCTGCGGAGCCAGCGGACTTACGCTGCCGGCGATATCCTTGGGGATGTGGTACGGCTTTGGCAGCGCGGACAGCTACGACAATATGGTAAGCATGGCTACCACTGCGTTTGATTTGGGGATAACGCATTTTGATCTGGCCAACAATTACGGGCCGCACCCGGGCGCCGCCGAAGAAAGCTTTGGCAGGATACTAAAGGGCGTGCTTGGCGCGTACCGCGACGAGCTGATCATCTCCACCAAGGCAGGCTACACTATGTGGCCCGGGCCGTACGGCGACTGGGGCAGCAGGAAATATCTGCTTTCCAGCCTGGATCAGAGCCTTAAGCGGATGGGGCTTGAATATGTGGACATTTTCTATTCGCACAGACCCGACCCGAAAACCCCGCTTGAGGAAACCATGGGGGCCTTGGCAAGCGCCGTGAAGCAGGGCAAGGCTTTGTATGCCGGTATTTCAAATTATAGTGCCGGGGATACAAAGAAAGTCTCCGATATCCTGCGTACCCTGGGCGTGCCGTGCCTGGTGCATCAGCCCTGCTATAATATGCTGAACCGCGGGATAGAAAACGGCCTTTTGGATGTGCTTGGGCAGGAGGGGATGGGCTGCGTAGTATTCTCACCGCTTGCGCAGGGGCTTTTGACCGACCGCTATTTAAAAGGCATTCCGGAGGATTCAAGGGCGCAAAGGAAAGGGAGCTTCTTAAGACCCGACAGCATAACGCCTGAGCTGACAGAAAAAATCAAAAAGCTTAATGAAATCGCAGCCGGGCGGGGGCAGTCGCTGTCCCAGATGGCGATAGCCTGGATTTTGCGCGGCGGCAGAGTGACAAGCGTATTGGCGGGCGCAAGCAGACCCGACCAGATCAGGCAAAATGCAGGCGCGCTTGCCAATACTGAATTTTCCGATGAGGAGCTTTTAGCGATTGATTCGGTTTTGAAGCTTTAGCCGCTTGGAGCCTGTCGGGGAAAAATTTTTAAGACCGTTTTTATAAAAAACTTGCAATTTGGTTTGATATGTGTTAAAATATCGGCTGTGTGTAATAGATACAAAGGCTTGGAGGTGAATAATTTGCCGAATATTAAATCAGCGAAAAAGAGAGTTAAGGTAATTGAGACGAAAACGTTGAGAAATCAGATGGTGAAGTCTGCCATTAAAACTTATATTAAGAAGTTTGAGGCTGTGGTTGCAGCAGGCGATAAGGCGGCGGCCGATCAGGCATTCCGGCTGGTTGTAAAGAAGCTGGATCAGGCGGTGGCAAAAGGTGTGATGAAGAAGAACACTGTTGCCAGAAGAAAGTCAAAGCTGGCTGTCATGCTGGGTAAGATAGGCGCTTAGTTGGTTCCTGCGGCGGAGATACCGGATATCTGGCAGGCGAAAGCCTGTTAAAGTAACGCTCCGGGATGTATGGTTATCATACAAAAGGCTTTGGAAGCAGACAAAAAAGGGTGTAAAAGCAGCAGCCTTCTGTGATCGGATAAAATCACAGGAGGCTGTTTTTTGTATCCTTTAGATTTATATTATTATGATAAGGCGTAATCCCCAATTGTAAAAGTTTTTAAGTGGGGATTTCTTTATATTCTTTTATATTTATATGAAGGATTATATTCTGAGTTCATATAAAAAATCTCCGTATCATTTAATTATAAGTGAATTTTAATTGGCGGTAAAAAATGTTTAATTTTTTGGCGGTAATCAATTATAATATAGTTGTTGGCAAGAATGGAGGTGAGCATGCCACAAAAACAACGAGGACGTCCCGAAACGTCTGACCCTAAAAGTGAACGTGTTGATGTCCGTCTTACGAAAGAGGAATTAGAAAAGCTAGACGAATATTGCAAACATAAAGGAGTTTCACGACCGCAAGGGTTACGCGACGGATTAAAGGTTCTCAAAATAAAGTAAAAGAAGTGGCGCGCTTGTTGGCAAACATACTACGCCACTTCCCACTGCACTGCTGCCTGAAAGACAGAGTACATAAATATGATACACTATGTGCCGAGGTTTTTCAAGTGGTTGTGACTAATTAACAAAGGAGATTTTGTTATGCGCAAAGTTTTAGAGGACTTATATTTCGGTGAAATTCAGCTGAATATAAGCAATTATGACGAAAATCCACACTGGAAAAAGAGCGCACAAATAGCAGATGAAAATGAGGAAATATTATTAAGGCTATTGGACGGCAAAGAAAAAAGCTGTTTCTTGACCTAATTAACGCTCAAAGTGAAATGGATGGAAGTGCCGCAGTTGAAAACTTTATTTTTGGTTTTAAGCTTGGGGCAAGAATCATTGTAGAATCTATTGTAGAATTGTAAAAATACATAGATACTTACAAAGCCTCTCCACACTTGCCTTGCCAAGGATATTTTGTATTCTGCCAAAAAGTAAAAGAACCGCTTAACCCTAATCGTTAAGCGGTTCTTTGGTCGGAGTGTTCTTATAGGACTTTTTTGAAAACATAGTAAAATCAATGGTTTTAGGGCAGTCAATAAGTAGTATTTACATAGAAAGGATGTGCAGAAAATTGCATATCCTTTTTAATTTATGCCCTGCTTTGCAAACCGTCAATGTATGCTCTTATCTTTTCTCTATCAGCATTACTTAACTGTCGGTATGTGTATAAATGCTCCAACTCATTTGGTGATAAATCGCTTTGCCTAATTTGCTGTTTCAAATCAGACAAGCCCGCAAGATAGTCAAGTGAAACATTAAAGAAATTTGAAATAGCAATCAAGGTTTCTAAATCCGGCACTCTTTCACCTATTTCATATGCGCTAATGGTAGATTGAGAAACATTAAGTTTCAGGGCCAATCCTTCTTGATTAAGCCTCCGCTGTTCTCTTAATTCTTTTAAACGCAACATATTACCACACTCCCAAATAAATTTTACCTCAAATTGTTGCATTTGTTACCTGTAAATGATATAATCAATATTGGTAAAACGGGTATTTATTATATAAGATGAACGGAGGTTTGATTTTTTATGAAAGACATACCATATAGCGAACTAAAGCAGGATGAGCGTGCATATGAGATTATGTTGCTTCGTGACCAATACGACAACACATTTACCGATATTGCAAAAGAGTTTGAAATATCGGTTACAAGAGTAACGCAAATGTATCACAAACTAAAGTTTAAGCAAATACGCTTATACATCAATCATATTGCGGTAGTGCTTGGGCATGAAAGCACTTCACAAGTTAGAAAAGTATATAATGACGCTTATGAATGCTATCAAGACCGGAGATATGCCTGTGCGTATTTGGAAAAGAGATATAACGATATTTTAATCGAATACAGGGACGGGGAGACGGGTATGCCGACACAATTTATCAAGAATATGCCCCCATTCAAACCCAAATTGAGCGAAAAAACGATTGCCCGTGTTATCGAAATGCGGGAGGTTGAAAAAGCGTCATTTGTAACAATAGCGAAAGAATTGCGTATGACGCAAGCGAAAGCAAAGCGCACATATGAATGGTTTTATCATAAACAAGTGTTAGAGCTTATCAAGACTTTAGAAGAAAAAGCAGAAAGCGAAGAAGAAAAGCATGCTATATGGGATTATTATTTTAGAAGATACCATACTTCTAAAAAACGCTATGATATGCTGACTAAAGGATAAGCCCTTGCGGTATTGCTAATCTTGTCAAAGGCCTAACATCATGCGGCGGCAAGAGTTATACACCTACAAAAGTAACCGCATAAAAAAGAGTGTTGTTACAACATCTCAAATGCTGTAACAACACTCCGACTGGTGCGTACGACAGGATTTGACTCTGCATGCCAGCACATCGGATCCTGATACTGACGTCGCCTTGGTAAAGATATATCTTATTGTCATTAACGCAGCTAAAAAATCAAAACACAAGAGCACGCCGTTCATGGGCGGATCGTTTCTTTTCCCGTTTTTGGTCTGACTTTTTAAAAAGATTATCAAAAAGCATTGACAAAGAAGCTTTTTTGCGTATAATAATATATAAATAAAATAATTTAAGATGAGATGAGATTAGCAGAGCTTAGTGGAGCTTAGATGAGTGGGTGAAATAGTCCCGATTAAAAATTGATTCTGGATTTCATGTCTCTTAAATTTATATTTAGGAGGCTTTTTTATGTCTTTTTATCCCAGCTACGAGCTCATCTGTCAGTTGGCGGAATCCCACAACATGATTCCGGTCAGCTGTGAATTTCCCGCCGATATGGACACCCCGATTTCCATTTTTAAGCAGCTGAAGCAGGATAGCTTCTGCTTCCTGCTGGAATCTTCCGAGGGGACGCCTGAAATGGCGAGGTACTCCTTTATCGGGCGCAATCCCTTTCTCGTTTTTCAAAGCAAAGACGCTCAAGTAAAAATTATATACCGGGATGGCAGGGAGGAAACCTTTACCGGCGACCCTTTGGAGCGTTTACAAGCGCTGTGCGAACGCTACCGTTCTCCTGTTTTGCCCAATATCCCGCAGTTTGCGGGCGGCGCGGTGGGGCATTTTGGGTACGATGTGATCAGGCTTACGGAGTTTTTGCCCAACACACCGCCGGATACTTTGGACCTGCCCGATCTGAATTTTATGTTTATGGATGAGCTTGTGGTGTTTGACCATGCAAAGCAAAAAGTGATTGTCATCGTCAATATGCAAACTGAAGGCGATTTAGAAGCGCAATATCATGAGGCTCGCCGGCGTCTGAAAAAACTCAAAGACGAGCTTTCGCAGGATACGCTGATTCAAAAGCCGAAGAAGGACCGGCCCATACCGGTTTTACAGCCGAAAAGCAATATGACCCGGGAGCAGTTTTGCGAAATGGTGGAACGGGCCAAAGAATACATTGTGAACGGAGATATTTTTCAAGTCGTTTTATCCCAGCGTTTTGAAACGGAGACGACAGCGGATCCTTTCTGTGTTTACCGTTCCATTCGTCTGATCAATCCTTCGCCTTATTTGTTTTATCTGAATTTTGGCTCATACCAGCTGGCGGGCGCTTCTCCCGAAATGCTGGTGAGAGTGGAAAATGGCATTGTGCAGACCAGTCCTATCGCAGGCACTAAACTACGGGGCAAAACGCCGGATGAGGACAGCAGATTGGAGCAGGAGCTTCTTTCCGATCCCAAAGAAAACGCAGAGCATACCATGCTGGTGGATCTGGGACGAAACGATATCGGCAAAGTGAGTGCGTTCGGCACGGTAAGGGTATCCAGATTCAAATACATTCAAAAGTTTTCCCATGTGATGCACATGACCTCGGATGTGAAGGGGAAGCTGAGGAAAGGCCAATCGGTCTTTGACGCGCTTAAAGCCGTGCTCCCGGCCGGAACCTTATCGGGAGCGCCAAAGGTGCGCGCGATGCAGATAATTGATGAATTGGAAACAGTCAAGCGGGGCTGTTACGGGGGTGCAATCGGTTATATCGGTTTTAGCGGCAGCCTGGACTCGTGTATTACCATACGAACCGCGATATTTAAGGATAACAAAGCCTATATACAGGCAGGCGGAGGGATCGTGTATGACTCCGTGCCGCAAAAGGAATATCAGGAAACGGTAAATAAAGCCGCCGCTATGGTGCAGGCGATTCAGAGGGCAGGTGATTTTGTATGATTTTCATTCTGGATAATTATGATTCCTTCACCTATAACCTCTATCAATACGTCGGTTTACTGCAAGAGGATGTGATGGTGGCACGAAATGACAAAATCACTGTGGAGGAGATAGCAGCCCTGTCACCCACCCATATCATCCTGTCGCCCGGGCCGGGATACCCTTGCTCGGCGGGGATCTTAACGGACCTGATTCAAAAATACAGCGGCAAAATCCCTATTTTGGGCGTGTGTTTAGGTCACCAGGCTATCGGCGAAGCTTTCGGAGGAAAGGTCATAAAAGCGCCTGTCCTCATGCATGGAAAAGCGGACACCGTTTTGTTAGACAACACAAAGCCCATCTTTCACGGTTTGAACCGGCAAACAGAGGTTGGCAGATACCATTCGCTGGCAGTGTCGAGGGAAGGACTTCCGGATGTGCTAAAGGAAATCGCTTCAAGTCATGACGGATGTGTTATGGGGCTGATGCACAAAACACATCCCACCTTCGGGATACAGTTTCACCCCGAATCGGTGCTCACGCCTGACGGAATGAAAATAATCCGCAACTTTTTGAAGTTGTAATGAGATTTTCCAAAAAAATGAGATGAGAAGAGAGGCGGCAAAATATATGAAAACGATTATCGGAAAATTAGTGTCGGGCCAGCATTTGACGGTAGAAGAAGCCCGTTATGCCATGGATAAGGTTCTTGACGGAGGCGCTACGCCGGCTCAGATCAGTGCGTTTCTGATCGCGCTTCGCTTAAAAGGCGAAACCATTGATGAAATCACCGGCTGCGCGCTTACCATGAAGGAGAAGGCTTCCCACATTCGTCCTAAGGTGCCCGGCTATATTGACTGTGTGGGTACGGGCGGCGATGGGACCAACACGTTTAACATATCCACAACTGCCGCATTTGTGATTGCGGGAGCGGGCGTGCCCATCGCCAAACATGGGAACCGTGCAATTTCCAGCAAAAGCGGCAGTGCGGATCTGCTGGAAGAGCTGGGTGTGAACATCATGCTTGAGCCGGAGATGACACAGCGGTGCGTGGAAGAAATCGGGATCGGATTTATGTTTGCCCGGACCTTTCACAGGTTTATGAAAAGCGCGTCTCAGGTAAGGTCGGAGCTGGGCGTGCGTTCGATATTCAATATTTTAGGGCCTATTTCCAACCCGTCTGACGCGGCCTGTCAGTTGATTGGCGTATTTGACCCCGGTCTTGTAAATCCCTTGGCGCACGCCATGCTTCATATGGGTATACGGCGGGGGATGGTCGTGAGCGGGGTGGACAACGGCATGGATGAGATTTCTAATCTGGGAGAAACAAAAATCTCCGAAATTAAGGACGGCCGTGTGACGGATGATACGGTTACCCCGGAAATGTATGGGTTTGCCCGCGCCCAAAAGCATGAGATCACGGGCGGAACGGCAAAAGAAAACAGGCGGGACACCCTGGATATTTTAAATGGCGTCACAGGCCCCAAACGGGATATCGTACTGCTCAATGCCGGGGCGGCCATCTATTGTGCCGGAAAAGCGAAAACTATCCGCGATGGCATTCTGTTGGCCGAAGAGTCCATTGACCGCAAAAGGGCAATGGGAAAATTAGAGCAATTGATCTGTCTGTCCAATCAATTGGCCGAAAAGAGCGATGTATGCCTATGATTTTAGAAAAAATCGCCGCTAAAAAAGCGCAGGAATTGGAGCTGCTGAAACAAAAATACCCGTTATCCCTGTTGCAGGAAAAAACAAAACAGGCGGCAAGGATGCCTTTGCCATTTGCCGACGCGCTTGTATGTAAGGACATCTCAATCATTGCGGAGGTGAAAAAGGCGTCCCCGTCCAAGGGGCTGATCCGCCGGAACTTTGACCATATTGACATTACAAAGGCATATTTATCTTCGCCGGTACAAGCGCTGTCTGTCCTGACAGAGCAACACTATTTTCAAGGAAACAGCCAATATTTATCCGACATCAGGGCCATCTCGCCCCTTCCGCTGCTGCGCAAGGATTTTATTATAGACGAATACCAAATCTACGAGGCGTATCTTCTGGGCGCGGACTGTATTTTGCTTATAGCGGCGCTTCTAAACGATGCGCAGCTCAAATTATTTTCCGGGCTGGCGCACAGCTTGCGTATGGCGTGTCTTGCGGAGGTGCACGACGAAACGGAATTGGAGCGGGTATTGTCCCTTTCCTTTGGTCTGATCGGCATCAATAACCGCAGCCTGCATACCTTTGCCGAAGATATTTCCACTACCGCACGGCTTGTAAAAGGGATGCCTAAGGATAAAGTTGTGGTGAGTGAGAGCGGCATCCGGAGCTTTGAAGATTTGGCATATGTGAGAGGCTGCGGCGCCCATGCGGCATTGATAGGCGAGCTGTTTATGCGGTCAGACGATATCCAAAGGTCGGTTTTGAAATTGCGGGGGATCACAAATGATGAAGATTAAGATCTGTGGCCTGACCGGCATAGAGGATATTTATGCGGTCAACCGGTACCGCCCTGATTATGCGGGATTTGTATTTGCCAAAAGCAAACGCAGGGTGACGGTCGGGCAGGCAAAAGTTCTGGTGCAAGCGCTTCATCCTCATATCCGCGCGGTCGGGGTTTTCGTCAATGCGCAAACTGAAGAGATGATAAAAATTGCACGTGAAACAGGGCTTCATGTGATCCAGCTGCATGGAGCGGAAACACAACAGGATATTTTAGATATTAAGGCGCGCTTTGACGGCGAAGTATGGAAAGCTGTTTGTATAGAAAATAAAAGCGCACTGGAGCGTGTCGATGGCTGCTGTGCGCATCGTGTTTTACTGGACGCAGGCTGCGGCGGAAGCGGGAGTCCATTCTGCTGGGATTGGTTGAGCGGCGTGGATACCGCCGCCCTGATTCTGGCAGGCGGGCTTAATGAGGGCAATATAAAAGAAGTAGCGGTCCGCTTCGCGCCATACATGGTGGACATAAGCAGCGGAGCGGAAACAAACGGACTGAAAGACGAAAGTAAAATCAAAAGGCTGATAGAAATTGTACGGGGTGCAAAGCTTGAACAATAGATTTTTTCAAACCGGGAGTCATACCTTTTCGCGCCGCAATGGACGGCACGGATTTGATCAATCAAATCAGGCAAAACATCCCGGTATGTGCGAAAGGATGGTCATCACAATGAGTCGTGGAAGGTTTGGAGAATTCGGCGGACGCTATGCGCCCGAAACCCTTATAGCGGCGTTGGAGGAACTGGAGAAAGCGTATGGAAGCGCTATAAAAGACCCTGGCTTTGTGAAGGAATTGGCATGTTATCTGAATGAATACGCCAACCGGCCGTCTCTTTTATATTATGCAAAAAGAATGACAGAGGACCTCGGCGGCGCAAAAATTTATTTAAAGCGTGAGGACTTGAATCATACCGGCGCCCATAAAATCAACAATGTTTTAGGCCAGCTGCTGCTTGCCAGAAGAATGGGGAAAACAAAGGTAATCGCGGAGACGGGCGCGGGACAGCACGGCGTGGCAACTGCAACCGGCGCCGCCTTATTTGGTATGGCATGCGAAGTCTTTATGGGTGAGGAGGATACCAAAAGGCAAGAACTCAATGTTTTTCGTATGAATCTGCTGGGCGCTAAGGTCACGCCTGTAAAGAGCGGCACGAGAACGCTTAAGGATGCCTGTAACGAGGCCATGAGGGCGTGGGCTGCAAGGGCGGATGATACCTTTTATGTACTGGGTTCCACTATGGGGCCTCATCCTTATCCTACGATTGTTCGGGATTTTCAAAGTGTGATCGGAAAGGAAATCAAAGAACAGATGCTCCGCACAGAGGGCAGGCTTCCCGATGTGGTCGTCGCCTGTGTAGGGGGTGGAAGCAACGCCATGGGCGCCTTTTACGAATTCATTCCCCATCCGGAGGTTCGGCTCATCGGTGCGGAAGCCGGCGGAAAGGGAACAGATACGCCGTACCATGCGGCAACCCTGACAAAAGGAGAAAAGGGCGTGCTGCACGGTATGAAATCCTTATTTTTGCAGGATAATGACGGCGGCATTATGCCGGTCTATTCCATATCGGCCGGATTGGATTATCCGGGTGTTGGGCCGGAGCATGCACATCTTGCCCGCACAGGGCGTGCAGAGTATTTGGCGGTCACAGACCGGGAAGCCGTGGAAGCGTTCCAGTATCTTGCCGTAACGGAAGGCATTATTCCCGCCATAGAAAGCGCGCATGCCGTAGCGCAGGCAATGAAAACAGCGCCGGCTATGAACAGGGAAGACATATTGGTCATTTGCCTGTCCGGCCGGGGAGATAAGGACGTACATTCGATAGCGAAATATGTGGGGGTGGAAATTGGTGAACAGGATTGACGAAAAGTTCCGTATGCTGCGCAAGCAGAAGCAAAAAGCGCTGATAACGTTTATTACCGCGGGCGATCCTGATCTTTTGACTACCGCCGAGCTGGTTTTACGGATGGAGCAGAGCGGGGCAGACATTGTGGAGCTGGGGATCCCGTTTTCCGATCCGATCGCGGAGGGACCGGTTATACAGGAAGCAAATTTGCGAGCGTTAGCAGGCGGAGCAACACTTGTAAAAATTTTTGATATGGTACGGACGCTTCGTGAAAAAACCCAAATCCCGCTGGTTTTTTTGATGTATTATAACAGTATTTTGCATTTCGGTGAGGAAGCTTTTTTTAAAGCGTGTGCTGGCAGCGGGGTAGACGGACTGATTGTTCCCGACCTGCCTTTTGAGGAAAGCGCTGAACTAAAGGAACTGACGGAAAAATACGGCGTGTATCAAATCAGCATGGTGGCGCCAACCTCTTGCGGGCAGAGGATGGAACGCATTACAAAGCAGGCGAAAGGCTTTTTATATTGCGTGTCTTCTCTGGGAGTCACGGGTATGCGGACGGATTTTCAGACGGATTTTGATAAGATGTTCCACACCTTGAATGCGTTTTCAGATGTTCCAAAATGCTTAGGTTTTGGTATATCTTCACCTGAACAATCGCATCAGTTAAGACAATACGGCGATGGTGTTATTGTAGGCTCAGCTGTCGTTCAAAGAGTGGCGCAGGGCAGAACGGAAAAAGAAAAGCTGCAATCGGTAGCAGCGTTTACAAAAGCTTTGAAGGAAAGCTTGCTTGATTGAATCAGTATAAACAACAAATCCGAACCTATCGCCAATTGGTGCGAGGTTCGGATTTTTATGATTGGCGCGGGTGAAGGGACTCGAACGCCCATGGTCCTGAGAAGAAAGCTGCATATTTCTGCAGGAACAGTGATTTCGTTCCCGGCCAGATTATTTTCTTATCATGCTTTAGGATCATAAACTTATTAATAGTTATTTAAATATTGCGTCATACTATGACAGGGGTACTTACAAAAGTGTGGCGCTATATTTATACCTATCCATCAATCAAAGAAAGCCTCAATTAAGAAGAAGTTGGATATGCAGTTGAACTGTGAAACCGGAAGGAAGGCTATGCGTAATTTTTTTAAAGGGAAAAGGAACGCTTTGCCTGTCTTTGTTACTGTAATTGCCATAGCAGTTATTGCCTTAATGCTTAATCATATCAGTGAAAGGAAAAAAGAGGCGGAGTTGTTAACTGTTTTGGCGCATGATGATACAAATCAGGTATCGCAATCAAAACAGTACGAGGCATGCAGGGAGTTTGTTATCCATAAATTGATGAACGCCCAAGGCGGCGTTTATACAAACTATGTTGACGCTCCATCGGATACGTTGACAAAAGGGCATGATGTCCTTAGCGAATCGCAGGGGCTCATTATGAGCTATGCTGTTCAAATTAGAGATAAAGCGCTCTTTGATACCGCCTGGCGCTTCTTAAAAACAGAGCTGATGACAGAACAAAACTTGTTTTCCTGGAGGACTTCTTCTATCAACGCTGCTTCAACCGCTTCGGTAGACGATCTTCGTATCGCAGGCGCACTGTACAGCGGCGCGGCCGTGTTTTCTGATGTCAATTACCGCAGGGCTGCGGATAAAATTTCAAAATCCCTGTATAAATACTGTGTTAAAGAAGAAATACTAACAGATGGCTATGATTTTATGTCAAACAAATCCATGAACCGGGCGCATCTTTCTTACCTCGATATTTTTTCAATGAGAAAGCTGGCGGTTTATGACAGGAAGTGGCGCAAGGTATATCATAAATCCCTTCTTCTGATAAATGAGGGCAGGGTCGCAGAAAATATGCCGCTGTTTCGGGATCAATATGATATCGAAAGCCAAAGCTATCAACAAACCCATAAGTTTGATATGCTTACCTCCATGTTAACGCTCTATTACCTGTGTCAGACAGACAATTATAAACAGCAGGATATCGATTGGTTAAAGCTACAACTTGCAAACGGCAGCGTTTTCACAAAATATGATAAGGATGGTATTGCGGCTTCCGATATGCAAAGCTCGGCTGTCTATGCCATCATCATGCTGATTGCCCGGAGAATAGGGGACGATGACCTTTACCAGCGTTGCAAATCATCGCTTTATCAATTACAGGTAATGGATCCGGACAGTGAAATATATGGCTCTTTCGGCAATGCTTCAAACCTTGAGGTGTATTCATTTGACAATCTGCTGGCTATGTGGGCATTGGCGCTGGATACGCCTTAGCCTTAAGGGGAAGTTGAAATGAAGCTTAAAAAGTATATGAAACCTCATATTTTCGGCGTGCTGCTTTTGGCATTGCTTATACTCCTGTGGTTATTTCTGTTTCCGCACGGGGTTGCGGATAACGGCGACTTTTTCAGGCTAATCCACAACAGGGGTCTTTCTCATTTGGATGGCACAAATGCGGATAAATTTTTCAATTATTTCACCAATAAATATCGTATCTCAAATTGGTATATTGACAATAAGGTACCCTTTATTTCAACACAGAGCATCATCATTGCGCTGTCTGTGGGGTTAAATAAAATTTTTGACAGCAAATTTTACGATATCAGATTTATTGGGTTTTTGTATGCGGGTGTTTACCTGATCGCCGCAAAGATCATATTAAAAAGGATTGAAACAGGAACTATTGCGGTGTTTTCAAAATACAGCAACGCGAAAAAAAGATTGTTGTCCTGGATTTTTTGCGGTTTATTTGTACTGATATTTGGCGACTTTGCCTACCTTTTATACTTTAATTCCTTTTACGGCGAAGCGCTCACCTATACCGCTCTGTTGATGCTGATTGCCTGCCTGATTAAAATACTGGAAAAAGAAGCGCCCAAAACCCTATGGCTGGTTTTATACACCATAGCAGGCGTAACCCTGGTTGGCGCAAAGCAACAGAATGCGCCTGTCGCGATTTTGATCGCGGCCTTTACGTTAAGGCTGATGACGCTTTATCGGGAAAAATTCTGGCGCGTTTTTGCAGCCGTCTCGGCGCTGGCTGTTATTTCCTGCGCCGTAATCACCTATGCCGCCATCAGTGATGAAATAGCTTATATCAACGCGTACAATTCAATGACCCTGGGCGTTATGCGCTATGCCGACAAGGAAGACAAGATAACGGATTTAAATGTTTCTCCGCAGCTTGCTATATTAAAAGACACTACGGCTTTTGACAGGTATCCTGTCGCACTCATCAACTCTCCGCTCCTTTACGGTATGTTATATGACCGGGTTTCGATTACAAAGATTGGATTATACTATGTGAAAAACTACTTCCCGCTCATGCACCAGCTTCAAGCCGGAACGTCGCAGTCTTTCACCATCAAGCCGGATATGGTTGGGAACTATTTAAAAACGAGCGGAAAACCGCCCCTTGCAAAGACATACCTCTTTTCAGGCTACAGCTTTATCAAAAAGCATATCATACCGCATTCGATAGGATGGTTTCTTATTTTTTATATCATTTTTTATGCTGTGGGAGGCTATCTGTACTACAGGTTTTACAAACAAAGGTTTAAGGCGGGGCTGCTTGCGGTGGAGTTTTCCGTTATTGTCGGCTTAACAGGGCTTATGCAGCTGCTCATTGCCGTTTTGGGCGCAGGCGATGCTGACCTTGAAAAACATCTGTTTTTAACTAACGTGACGTTTGATCTGATGTTTCTTACCCTGATCTATTTGGCCGTATATTGGGCAGGGCATTTGCTCCACAGGCGTAAAATCTTGAAACTAAAAAAACAAGACCGGACGGGGCAAGAACAATCCTATCAAAATCAGGAGGCCTGAAATGAGCAATCCACTGAAAAAAGCTTCGTTAAAATTGGATTTGTATTTTCTGCTGCTGGTGGCTTTTGTTTACGCTTTTTGCACAGTTATTTGGTTTATATGGGCGTCTGACAACCTGATGTTTGTTATCATGTTAAACGTTATGTTTCTTTTTGTTGTCACTTCGTACTTTACAAGCATGATGTTTTGTCTGAGCGCCTGCGTATTTTTCGTTTTCAGCTATGGCAGCTATATACTCTATTTATCCTTATCTAAGCAGTATCCGGTAAACGTCATGTCATATTTTTGGATTTTAGCAATCCCCCTCATCTGCATTGTTGTTTCATTTTTCCGTAAATACATGGCCGAAGTACAAGCACAGATTCATGCGATTAATGAAAAGCTTGAAACAACGGTTGGGTTTCATGAAAACACAAACCTGTTAAATGAACGTATGTTTCATAAAATCCTCAACAATTATATTGCAATGGCAAGTCGCAAGAATATAGAATTATGTGTTATGCTCATCAAATTGAATTATTTTGACGATATTGCAAAGATCATCGGCGCAAAAGCAATGGACGATCTTCTAAAAACGATTGCGGACAGCATAGACGGCTTAAGCCGTTCTGAAGACCTTGCGTTTTTCTTAGATGAAGAGGGTGTTTTCTCGCTCATTATGATTTCTAACCTGGAAGGAGCAGACCGGGTGAAAAAAAGCATCAAGGCTTCTGTCAAGGATATCGATGTACAGGAAAAAGTAAAATCTTTCTCTTTAAAGCTTGAGCTGAAGATCGGTATTGCGGAATATACTGCTGATATCAACGATTCCATTGAACTTAGGAATGCAGCAAAAACCAACATGGAGTATGATGTATGAAACGTTGTTTATGTATTAGCGCCGGTATCCTGCTGCTTTTACAGCTGGTGCTGCCCATGCCGGTCAAGGCAGAATCAAATAAAACCGTGCTGCTTATCTATCGTATTTCCAAAGGCGGACAAGCGGCGGATGTTTATCATCTCATCAATGACATCATCATGAAGGGCGCAAGCTGTTCTTCCGTTAACATGATGATGTATGATAAAGGGCTTATCCGGTCATACACCCATGTGATTATCGTAAATCTTGATGATACGGTGCCTGTTAATGAGAGCCTCCAAAATGATCTGTTGCATTACACGGGCAGGATTTTGCGCTTAGACAGCCTGGATAATGATTATAAGGTAGACGCAGCCAGGAAAGCGGCGATAAGCGGGTTCTTAGAAGCCACAAGCGTGCAGGCGGGACTTTATGTCAAGCTTGATTATGTGTATCCGATATCAGATTTTAACCTGATCAGTGAGATGGGCGGCTATCTGAAAGAAAGGAATGTTCCTTTTATTTTTGTTGCGATGCCGTTTTATTTAAACGGCGACAGCCAGGCCGCAAAACAATATGGGAAGCTTTTGCGGTATCTCACAGACTGCGGGGGAACGGCCATCATCCATTGTCCTGTATTTTCCCAAATCGCACAAGACGACATGCCCATGCCTGATGAAGTTATAGAAAAACTGGACACCGCAATTGACAATCTCGCGGCGCTGGGCATTTTCCCAACCGCCATCCAGATGCCGGATGCGTATTTAAGCCGGACCGATTATGGCGATGTTTTTGGCTGCTTTTCGCACTATTTCGCGGTGGAGGGCAGCGGCGCAGATGTTTACACGGTATCGGAAAACACTGCCTTCCCGGCGCTTCAAGATCCGTTAACGCAATATATGACACTAAACGAATCCGTTTATGAGATCAGGCTGCCAAGCAGTATGATGGGTAAAGCATATGAGCCGCAAAGCGCAGAGCGCGAATCGTTTTTAACAAAGGCTGCGTTTCTTGCAAACAGCATGCACGAGAACTATGCAGTCTCCCTGCCGTCGTGGTTAAATATCGCGCAGTTTAAGGACATAATAGACGGTATGAAAAATAAGCGCATACCATTTTTAAACTTTAATCATGGCATACAAAATGTGAATCTGGGTGAAAATAATATCTCTAACCGGTATGGCACGGTAACCTATAACGGCAGGTTAAATGTTACTTCCGCTGAAGTCGGGCAAAGCGCTGCGCCTGAGGATGCAGGGGATACGTCTGATGTCAGGGGATTCTTAAACAGGGGCAGTCTGTTTATCGTCTTGTTTTCTTCAATAGCAATCTTTATTCTTATCAGGGCTTTTTGGGTAGGCAAGATTGAAGATAAGAAAAAATTTATAAGAAGGAGATGAGATTAAAGCTTGGGGCTTGCGGATTGTTTGTTTTTATACGCCATACTTGTGATATGGGCAATGCTCATTATGAATCTCATTCTTACCATAGCCGGGCACCGGTATTATTTGAAATCACTGAAAAATGCGATACCCGACGTTTTGCAAACCTATCCTTTTGTATCCGTTTTGGTGCCTTCGCATAATGAACAAAAGGTCATTGGCAAAACGCTGCAAGCACTTTTGAATTTCGAATATCCGCATGACCGGTATGAGATCATTGTGGTCAATGATAATTCAAGCGATAACAGCGCCGCTATTTTGGCGGATATACAAAAGAAAAATCCTGAGCGTATGCTCAAAATAATCAATACAGACAATAAAACAGGCGGAAAAGGGAAGTCTAACGCGCTTAATATCGGTTTTGGGGCCAGCGTGGGGGAATATATCTCAATTTATGATGCGGATAACACGCCTGAGAAAAAGGCTTTGCGTCATTTGGTACACACGCTGCAAAATGACGACAGCTTAGGCGCGGTGATCGGAAAATTTCGGACAAGAAACCGTGATGTGAATCTGCTGACCAGATTTATCAACATAGAAACGCTTACCTTTCAGTGGATGGCGCAGGCAGGCCGTTGGCAGATCTTTAAGCTTTGCACCATTCCGGGCACCAATTTTATTATGAGAAGGGATATCGTTGAAAGGATTGGCGGCTGGGATATTCATGCCATTGCGGAGGATACCGAAATCAGCTTCAGGATATACCAAATGGGCTATAAAATAAAATACTTGCCCTCGGCGGTCACCTGGGAGCAGGAGCCGCAAACCATCCCCGTTTGGGTCAAGCAGCGGACGCGCTGGGCAAAAGGTAATTTTTATGTGCTCATTAAAAACGTCAGGCTGCTTTTAAGCAGGGAAAAGCAAATCATAAAATTTGACGTGATATATTTCCTGTCCATATATATTCTCTTTTTGTCGGCGATACTGATTTCTGATATTTGCTTTTTTCTTGGCGCCTTAAACCTGTTGCACCTAAACCTTGAAGGAAGCAGCATCATTCTATGGGCGCTGGCTTACGTCACATTTGTGCTTTCGGTATCGGTGACGCTGATCAACGAAAAGGGCGAGTCGGGGCCTGACAACATCTTTTTAGTCATGATCATGTATTTTATATACAGCCAGCTATGGTTGGTTGTGGCGGTAATGGGCCTTTACGGGTACGCTAAGGATTTGATAGGCAGAAAAGAGCTGGAGTGGTATAAAACAGAACGGTTTTGAAAGGCGGTATTGGGTCATGAGAATAAAAAAATTAAGAGTAATCATTACGCTTTTGTCCATGATATCGCTTTTAGCGCCGCCGTGTTTTTTGGGAAGTGTCCGGGCAGAGCCTGAAGCCGCCGGGCAATTATCCATCCCCTTTGGCGCGGAGGAGCTTACTTTTTTTACGCCATACAACCAGGCAGTCACGCTGAAAGGGGTTTTCGGCGCCTCGGATTTTTATTTTAATGTCGATGAAAACTGGATGGTGAAAAGCGCCGATTTGACCCTCCATATCAGTCAAAGCCAATTGGTCGACAGGTCCTTCCTGTCCACACTGAATATTTTCTTAAACGGAACGCCTGTGAGCACATTGGATCTCACGAATTATATGGATGACCCTTCCACAATCCATTTATCTTTGGACCCAGGCAAAATCATAACAGGTGTGAACAACATTAAGCTTCAGGCATATCGCCGGCTTTCTGATGAGCCTTGCGTTGATGATGTGTCAAATGCCAACTGGGTAAATATCCATGCAGATTCGGGCGTCAGTATTCAATACACGGACCGCGCGCCAACCTTGAAAATTTCACAATTTCCCTATCCATTTTTTAAAACCGTGCAGGATGTTAATCTAGACACTGCCGTAGTGGTTGCAGATAATGCCAAAGAAGGGGAAATGTCGGCCGCATTGGAAATGTCGGCCTATTTGGGGAAATATGCAAAAACCGGCGATATCCTTTTTGATACGGTATTTTTGGGCGCGCTGTCAAAGCGCGACAGGAAAAATATCATATATGTCTCACGTCGCGAAAATATATCTGCCGAGCTATTAGCAAGCTTTCCAAGTGATACGGATTTTGCAAACGGAGCCGCAATTAAGCTCATCAATTCTCCATACGGGGCAGGCCGGTATCTGCTGCTTATCACAGCAGACAACGATTCTGACCTGACGCGCGCGGTTAAATTTTTAGGCAATGCCGCCCTTGTTTCGCAAGTCGACTCGGGATATTGTTATATAGACCGCAACATAGATATCCTGACAAAAGACGAACCGTTCGAATCGTCATTTTCTTTTTCAAAATTGGGCTATAACGGCCTGGGCGTATATGGCATGTTCAGGCAAAGTGCGGATATCGCTTTTAAAATACCAAAAAACAGGATGCTTGATGAAGCTTCAGCTATTACGGTCAATTTCAGGTACTCGGATAATCTGGATTTTGACCGCTCGCTTCTCACGGTTTATATCAAGGATATTCCGGTCGGC
The DNA here is from genome assembly GCA_022706785.1 of Bacillota bacterium. Classification (GTDB taxonomy): domain Bacteria; phylum Bacillota; class Clostridia; order UBA1381; family UMGS1253; genus JAKJBW01. The sequence continues at coordinate 6,192 of JAKJBW010000009.1, read as the reverse complement.
AGTAAAAAGCTTTTATCCGAAAGAGCGAATCATGACAGCCTCACCGTTACCATACCCAAAGAAGCGAGAAAGGGAAATTATATCAGGCTGAGATTATCGTTTGACTTAATGATTAAAGACGCATGGTGTACGCTGCGGCAGGATGAAATGCCATGGGCGTATGCCACGGAAGATTCCAGCGTCTATCTGCCGACATTACAAATTGCAACCAATCTGTTTGACACTTTTCCAACCCCGTTTGTGATTGACAATCAATTAAACAACGTGCTGTTCATATTGCCCCAGAGGCCCATTTCTTCAGACTTGAACAACGCGGGAAAAGTTGCGGCAATGCTGGGCCGCGACCTGGAATCAAATCATGGGACGCTTAAGGTCAGCTTTGATTTTAATAATACAGAAGAATTTTCAACTTCAAATCTTATTGCGATTGGAACGCCGCAGCGTCAGGCTATCATAAGAGAGAACAACAGCGCCCTTTACTATCAGTATGAGCCGGATTTTACGTATTTCCTGTCCAACGAGAAAACGCAGCTGCTGCCCCAGTATGCTAAAGGGCTAGTTTCATTTCAGCTGATCAATTCAGTGTATAACACAAAAATGGCAATGCTAATACTGACGTCCCCGGATGCTGCGCCGCTTGAAAAACAGATTAAAAATATTTTTCAGCCATCATTGTTTCCCACACTTTCCGGTGACGGCGTCCTTATAGACAATGCCGGTAAGGTGATCGGCAATCGGTTCAAAAAAGAATCATCAGATAAGCCAAGCTTCTGGAGAGAAGCCATGGACACAAAAATAAAAACCTTCCTGCTCGTTTTTGTGCTTGCCGCCTTGCTTGTATTGCTCACACTGATACTTTTCCTGAGGAAAAACAGAAAATTTGTCATCAAACAGGCCAAATGATTTTTGCCTGAGCAATGTCACATCTGATTGTATTTTAACACATGCGCCTTGAGCTTTTCAAAGCTTTCATTGCTGATGCAATGCTCAATTTTACAGCTGTCAGCATAAGCTGTTTTCTCACTTACACCTAACGCGATAAGCGCTTTTGCAATGATCTGGTGCCGTTCATAGATTTTCTGCGCAATCGCAAGACCCGTTTCAGTTAAGGTGATAGATCCATCCGCATCCATTTTAATATAACCGTCTTCGCGAAGCGCTTTCATAGCCACAGAAATACTCGGTTTGGTAAACGAAAGTTCATTGGCAATATCTATGGAGCGGACAAACCCGTTTTTGTTTTTTAGTATGAGGATGGTTTCCAAATAATTTTCCGCAGATTCTTTGATAACCAATCTAAGCGCCTCCTAAATTATTTATGATTACTATGACATCATAAGTGCATGCTGCTATCGGCTTGCTGTGCATTTATTGTATCATATCTGGTAAGTTATGTCAAACCGAGCGCGGATACGGTTTGGGCCAATATATCACGCATAATTATGTTGCAGGGATAGCATTGTCTGCTAACGGCATAAAATTTAAAAATAACTGTTGACAAGTCTGGTTAATCGTAGTAAAATAATACTGGTTAGTAGATACTAACTGATTTTTCAGCGCAAAAGTTAGTTTTAACTAATTCAAAGGGGGTGACCTCTATATTTTTCACAGCGGGGTTAGTTGGGACTAATTGAAGGAGGAAATGGCGATGCCTTTATCTATGGCTAATATCGGCGAAGCAAATCAGGTGAAAAAAATTAATGGGAAGGACGAAACAAGAAGGTTTTTAGAAAACCTTGGATTCACTGTTGGGACATTTGTCACCGTTGTATCAGAATTTTCCGGCAATATGATTATTCATGTCAAGGATGCGAGAGTGGCGATTGATAAAAGTATGGCAAACAGGATTATTGTATAATTTATCATAGCGCACCAATTATATCAATTATCTTTAGAAAGGATCATTGCTATGAAAACATTAAAGGAAATAAAATGCGGAGAAACCATCACTGTAGTAAGGCTTTTTGGCGAAGGCGCAGTAAAACGCCGGATTATGGATATGGGTATTACAAAGGGGACGCAGGTTTTCATCCGTAGGGTTGCCCCCCTTGGAGACCCCATTGAGGTCACCGTTCGCGGATACGAGCTCTCGATCAGAAAAGCCGATGCGGAAACGATTGAAGTAAAGTAATTTTTTTTGAAACGCGGTTAGTTCAAGCTAACATATTGATTTTAAGGGGGAAAATATCATGTCAATTAGAATTGCCCTTGCGGGAAATCCCAACAGCGGCAAGACAACACTTTTTAATGCGTTAACAGGGTCAAATCAGTTCGTGGGGAACTGGCCCGGTGTTACGGTCGAGAAGAAAGAAGGCAGACTGAAAGGGCATAAGGACGTCATTGTCATGGACCTGCCCGGAATTTACTCCTTATCTCCGTACACCTTGGAGGAGGTTGTGGCAAGAAATTATCTGATCGGTGAACGTCCGGATGCTATTTTAAATATTGTGGACGGAACGAATATAGAGCGTAATTTATACCTGACAACACAGCTGACAGAGCTTGGCATCCCGGTTATCGTCGCTGTCAACATGATGGACGTTGTGGATAAAAAAGGCGACAAAATCAACATTGACAGACTCTCAGAGGCGCTTGGCTGTGAGATTGTGGAAATTTCAGCGCTGAAGGCTACGGGGGTTATGGACGCTGCCGAAAAAACAGTAAGGGCGGCAAAGTCGACAAAAACAGTGCCGATGCACACCTTCAGCGGCGTTGTTGAACATGCCATCGCACACATTGAGGAAGCGGCGGTGCACAATCTGCCTCAGGAACAGCAGCGCTGGTATGCCATAAAAATTTTTGAGCGGGATAAAAAGATTTTGGAGCAGCTTCATTTGAAGGCCGATATTCTTGGGCATATTGAACAGGATATCAAAGCTGCCGAAGAGGAGCTGGACGATGATGCCGAAAGCATCATAACCAATGAGCGCTATATTTATATCGCTTCGGTCATCAAAGGCTGCTATAAAAAGAAAAACGCCGAAATGCTGTCAGCTTCCGATAAGATTGACAGGGTTGTGACCAACAGGTGGCTTGCACTTCCGATTTTTGCTGCCGTGATGTTTGTCGTTTATTATATATCTGTAACAACGGTTGGCACCTGGGCGACCGACTGGGCAAATGACGGCGTGTTCGGCGACGGATGGCGTTTATTCGGTATCGGTACGCCTGCTTATGAGGAGTCAGTGGGAGAGTATGAAACAGAGCAAGCAAAAATCCAAGCCTTTATAAGCGCCGCCCAGGAGGAAGGCGTTGTTGTTTCGGCTTTGCAGAAGACGCTCCAGGCCGAAGAACCGGATGAATCGGTGATTGACGCTTTTGCGCAGGAAGCAAGTGAGATTAAAACGGTGGCGGAAATTAAAAACGAGAGCGGAGAGACAGAAGAAACCCTGCCGGTTGCAATGGCGGATTTTAAAACGGCGCTTGAAGCAGGGGAGCCTGATCCTGCCGAATTTGGTTTGTGGATTTCCGGCGTGCCGGTATTAGTGGAAAAACTGCTTGAAGCAATGGGAACTGCCGGGTGGCTCAACGGTTTGATTCTGGATGGTATGGTCGGCGGTGTCGGTGCGGTATTGGGGTTTGTGCCGCAAATGCTTGTGCTGTTCTTGTTTCTTGCGTTTTTGGAGGCGTGCGGTTACATGGCCCGTATCGCGTTTATTATGGATAGGATTTTCAGGAAATTCGGTCTTTCGGGCAAATCCTTCATACCGATGCTGATCGGCTCCGGGTGCGGCGTTCCAGGCATTATGGCATCAAGAACCATTGAAAATGACAGGGACAGAAAAATGACGATTATGACCACCACCTTTATCCCCTGCGGCGCGAAGCTGCCCATCATTGCATTGATCGCGGGCGCATTATTCGGCGGCGCATGGTGGGTCGCGCCAAGCGCTTACTTTGTTGGAATCGCTGCTATCGTTGTTTCGGGTATCATTTTAAAGAAAACAAAAATGTTTTCAGGCGACCCGGCTCCCTTTGTCATGGAATTGCCGAGCTATCATATGCCGACAATAACAAACCTGTTTCGCAGCATGTGGGAGCGCGGATGGTCATTTATTAAAAAGGCGGGTACCATCATCCTGCTTTCGATGATATTTGTATGGTTTACGTCAGGCTTCGGTATCGTTGACGGAAAATTTGAAATGGTCGAGGATTTGAGCGACGGTTTTCTGGCAAAGATCGGCAGCGCCATTGCGTGGATTTTCACGCCGCTCGGATGGGGTAATTGGCAGGCGACGGTCGCGGCAATTACAGGACTTGTCGCGAAAGAAAACGTGGTTGGCACGTTTGGCGTTTTATACGGATTCGCTGAGGTTGCCGAGGATGGCGCCGAGGTTTGGGGAACGCTTGCTTCAAGCTTTACCACAGCGGCCGCATACTCGTTTTTGATATTTAATTTACTCTGCGCGCCTTGTTTTGCCGCAATCGGAACCATTAAACGTGAAATGAACAATATGAAATGGACATGGTTTGCGATCGGTTATCAGACCGTATTTGCGTATGTGGTATCGCTTTGCGTCTATCAGTTATGGACACTGTTTTCAGGCGGCGGATTCGGGATTGGAACAATTGCGGCGGTACTGCTCGTGATCGCATTTATTTACCTTTTGTTCAGAACGGACAAAAAAAATAGTATATCGTGTAATAAAGGATCCCGGCCGGCCGTAAAAGCTTAAGGAGGAGAAAACTATGATCGCTTTTTTCATTGAAAATTGGGGAACGGTTCTTGTGTCGTTATTTGTATTGGCAGCGATTGCGCTCATTATTCGTAAAATGATAAAGGATAGGAACAACAAGGGCTGCAATTGCGGTTGCTCTGGTTGTTCAATGTTCGATATGTGCGGTAAACATTAAATTCAATGGCTTTTGAGGAGAAAAAGGTATGCTGTCCTGCGCAAAAATAAAATACCTGAAATAATATTTTGCTGAATATGATAGCCGCTTTCGTTGTATACATTACGCCGCCAAACCTTGCCTCTCATGCTGCTGCAAAAAAATTTCCCGTGGTTAATAAAACATTTTCACATAAATATGTTGACGTTATAAAAACCTTGTGTTATACTGTCAATTAATAGAGGTAAATTATGCCAATTTATTCAAATGAATGCCGTTTGGCGCTTATTTAACCTCCCATCAACGCTTTATATGTCCGCATCATATGACAGTTGCCGCTTTTGGAACATGATCTGCGATAGATCATACCCTAATTTGGTAAACTGTCTTTGTTTTTTTATATGACAACATAATGGCTGCATAATATACCGCCTCTTAGCCGCATCGCAGTGGACTTTAGTAGATCCGGGTGCTTTGGCATGAGAAAAAACCGGACGGTGTTATTTTCATTTCTAAGTAACATTCTGTTAAAAAGAAAGGGGAGGTAATCATGGTAAAAAAGGCGTTATGTTATCTACTGGTCAGTGCAATGCTGCTGGTCATGGTACCGGCAGTATCGACAGCGTCGACTAATCTTGTTGTAAATCCGGGGTTTGAAACGGGAGCGTTTTCACCTTGGACTTATGGGGCGCCGTTCAGCATCTCAACCGAGCAGAAGCATGCCGGCACCTACTCGGTCAAACTGGTCAACGCAAGCACATGGGGCTATCTGGGCCAAACGGTTTCGGTAAGTCCTAACACCGATTATGTCTGGACATTGTGGATCAGATCCAGCGGCGCAAACGGCGCACAAATGCGCGTTCTGAGAACAGCGGAGGATGGCGGCGGCATACTGCCGGGCACCACCGCTGTGAATAACTTAGGCAATAGCATATGGCGGGAGTATACGATTCCTTTTAACAGCGGAAGCTACAGTCAGGTCGTTTTATCGGTATCGGATTCAGCATCAGGAAAGACGCACTACATAGACGATATGGATCTGCATGCTGCAAACTCGTCCAATAATGCAAAGCTGTCCGCGCTCACCTATCAGCCAAACGGCGGCTCGGTTTCATCTGTGACCGGCTTTGTGGCTACGGACGAAGGCGGCGTTTATGATGTAGTGCTGCCGGCAGGCACGACCTCGGTAACGGTTGGCGCCACCAAGGCGGACGCATACGCAACGGCGGTTTTTGTCCCCGCAGGCGGAGTTGTAAACATTGTGAACAACGTGGGAACGGCGACTGTGACGGTTACGGCAGAGGACGGAGATACCGAAAATGTCTTTGTCGTAAACTTTGAAGTGCCGGCTAACCTGTT
>JAKJBW010000032.1 GCA_022706785.1 Bacillota bacterium | reverse complement strand
CCGCCGCAAATAAACAGTATGTTGGTGGTGTCTATCTGAATAAACTCCTGATGGGGGTGCTTCCTTCCGCCCTGCGGCGGCACGGAGGCCACAGTACCCTCCAGGATTTTAAGCAGCGCCTGCTGTACGCCCTCTCCGCTGACATCACGCGTAATGGACGGATTTTCAGATTTCTTGGATATTTTGTCAATCTCGTCGATATAAATGATGCCACGCTCGGCAAACTCAATATCGTAGTCCGCCGCCTGGATCAATTTAAGCAGAATATTTTCCACATCCTCACCCACATAACCTGCTTCGGTAAGCGAGGTAGCGTCGGCAATGGCAAACGGCACGTTAATAATACGCGCAAGCGTCTGGGCAAGAAATGTTTTGCCTGAGCCCGTCGGACCAATAAGAAGGATATTGCTTTTCTGAAGCTCCACATCGTCGATGTGGTTTTCGTGCTCAATCCGCTTATAATGGTTATACACCGCAACCGACAGCGCTTTTTTTGCTCCGTCCTGCCCAATGACATACTGGTCTAAAATTTCTTTGATTTTTTTAGGCTTTGGTATGCTGGCCAGATCAATATCCATGGCGTCCATCTCATACTCGCCGTCTAAAACACTTTGGCAAAGTGTGATGCACTCATTGCAGATATAGACTCCCGGCCCTGCCACAAGCTTTCTTACTGCTTCCTGCGGCTTGCCGCAAAAGGAGCATTTAAGCTGCTTGGGATTTGCGGTCGACTTGCCGTTGTTGGACATAAATACACCTCATCTTCTTATTTGGAAGGGCCCCTTGCAATAACCTGATCGATCAGGCCATAATCCTTTGCTTCCTGGGCGGACATAAAGTTGTCACGCTCGGTATCGGCCTGGATCTTTTCGAGCGGTTGCCCTGTGGCGTCGCTCAGGATACGATTAAGCGTATCCTTTAATTTCAGTATTCTGTCCGCATGAATTTTGATATCGGTGGCCTGGCCCTGCATGCCGCCGAGCGGCTGATGGATCATGATTTCACTGTTTGGAAGCGCAAAACGCTTTCCTTTCTGCCCTGCTGCGAGTAAAAATGCGCCCATGCTTGCGGCCATTCCGACGCATATGGTGGATACGTCACATTTGATATAGTTCATAGTGTCATAAATCGCCATGCCGGATGTAATAGACCCGCCGGGACTGTTGATATAGAATTGAATATCCTTATCCGGATCTTCGCTTTCCAAAAACAGCATCTGTGCAACCACCAAGCTTGCTGTCACATCGTTGACTTCTTCACTCAAGAACACAATTCTTTCTTTTAAAAGCCTTGAGAAAATATCGTAGGAACGCTCGCCTCTGTTGGTCTGCTCAATTACCATTGGCACCAAGCTCATATTCATGCTCCTCACTCCTGTCCTTTATTTAATTTCCAAGCTTGCCGGTTTTTATACAATACTTTTAAGAAGTCTATGCTTCTATCTTATGTTTGTCGGGGCCAAAACTTCATTAATAAACGACAATTATTTTATTTATGCGGTTGCGGCCTTTTCCAAAAGAAATTTTATGGTTTTGGTTGTGAGCAGGTCATTCTTAACGTCCGCTTCATTGACGTATTGTTTGACCTTATCCATTTCCATTTTATACTCTTCGGCCATTTTTTTATACGACTCTGCGATCTCATCTGCTGTCACGTCAAACTTTTCACTTTTTGCAATAGCCTCAAGAGCAAGCCTGCTGCGCACCTGTCTTTCCGCGCGTTCTTTAAACTGCTCTCTGAAGGCTTTTTCATCCATGCCCGTATACTGCAGATACTTTTCGGTGTTCATGCCCTGATAAGACAGGCGCATATTAAAATCGCGGATAAGGTCGTCTATCTGATTTTCATACATCACTTCGGGAATATCGGCTTCCATCCGCTTAACGGCTTCTTCTATCACCAGATTTTCCATTTCCTGGTCAGCTTTCTTTTCCGCTTCGTCTTTTAAGCTGTTTAGCGTGTCAACCTTGAGCTCGTCAAGCGTATCAAACTCACTGACGTCCTTTACAAACTCATCGTCAAGCGCCGGAAGCTCCTTGATTTTAATAGCATTTATTTTGACCTTAAATACGGCGGGTTTTCCTGCCAGCTCGCTTGCATGGTAGTCCTCCGGGAATGCCACGTTGACTTGTGCGTCGTCTCCCAGACTTTTGCCCACAAGCTGTTCCTCAAAGCCCGGGATAAACTGACCCGAACCCAGCTCTAAACTATAGTTTTCGCCTTTGCCGCCTTCAAAAGCCACATCGTCAATAAAGCCTTCAAAATCAATCAGCACCGTGTCGCCGTTTTGGGCCGCCCGGTCCGTAACTTCTACAATGCGCGCGTTTTTCTCCTGCATCTGCGCCAGCTTCGCATCGACGTCATCATCGGTAACGGTATAATCGGGCTTTTCGATTTTAATATCGTCTAAGCTGCCCATGGTAACCTCAGGCATAATGGTAACCTTTGCCGTTAGGATCAGCGGCAGATCATTTTCCGGGAACTGCTTGATATCCACCTCAGGGCTGTCGACCGGCTCAATTCCCGTCTCCTTTACAGCCGCCTGATACACGTCAGGGAAAACAAAATTTATCGCATCGTCATAAAAAACACCCTTGCCATACATCTTCTCAACCATTTTTCTCGGCGCTTTGCCCTTTCTGAAGCCGGGAATATTAAAATGCTTGATATTTTTAAGATACGACTTTTGCATGGCATTCTCAAAGGTTTCTGCCGCAACTTCAATTTCAAGCAATGCGGTATTCTTCTCGGGTTTTTCCATTTTTACACTCATTTTTCTTCCTCCAGATATTATGTTTATGTTACTCCGTACAGGGATCAGTTTGCATGCCTTACAGTCTGTAACGGAGATTGGCTTTCCTGGGCTGTCGCACTGTCGTTTGACAAAGCATTTTCACCCATGCCGAAAAGTTGTTAAACAATATAATATTATAACAATATGCATAACACATTGCAACCTGTTTTGTAGGTTTTTAATTAAATTTTTTTAACCTAAATCATAAAGGTAAAAAAATTGGTTAATATTTACCATAGCTTTTTGCAGTTTCAATCATTGCAAAAATATTTTCCTCCGGCGTGTCCCTGCCGCACTGATCTCCGGTAGAAAGAATGAAACGTCCCCCTTCCGCAGCAGCATCAATGGCTCTTTTGCATGCCTCAACTACTTCTGCCGTGCTTCCGTTCAACATAATATCTGTGGTATGGAGATTTCCCTTTAAAACCAGCCGTTGTCCATATAGTTTTTTCAGCTCTTTCAAATCGCAGTCTCCCATTGGCGCAATTTCTAAAGGATCTACAACTGTCAAATCTGTTTCTTCGGCCAGCATTTTGATTAACGCCTTTGCAGGTCCGCATGAGTGAACATGCGATGGGATCCCATGTTTTTTGCATAAGCTTGAAATCTCCTGAACAATTGGCAGACCAAGTTCTCTAAAAACCTGAGGCGTCTGAAATATCAATGTGCCCGAGCCTCCCATACAAATAAAGTCAGGCTTGTGTTCCAATGACATAAGCTTATCAAAGCGTTTTTTGTAATACGCTATTAAGGCATCCCTCTTATTATAGTACTTATCGGGATTATCATAAAAATCATATATCTCTTCTTCATTATGAATCAGTATAGATGTCCCGCACCACACACCAACCAAACCATGATCTCCCATTTCTTCTTTTACCATGCGAAGGAGTTCCTCGCCACTTGGATATTGAACCACCCCTTCAATTTCTTCATATTTATCAGGAATCAGCGGAAGGTGTACAGATAAAGGGTTTACATTATAGTTGGGAGAGTTGGCGCGATGATAAACATTGACGGTCTTGCTCCATTCTTTATCTCCTTTTAATGTGCGGTACCTTTGGGTCACAATCCGGTCGTCATCCTTTGATACGATAACTTCCTTCCATTCATGATCAATTTCATCAAGACCTTCAAAGCCGATATGAACATAACCATCCATCAGTGAATCAAACCCGAAATGTTTTACGCAGTTTATGTATGCTTTCCATTGAGGAATAATCTGATAGAGATAAATATCCCAAAAAGGTCTTCCGGTTAGTTTTGCAGGAATCATATTTGAGGTGTCAGGTGAAACCGGAACATGATCAGGTATTTTGCCTTTCAGAACAGTTAATAATCTTTCTTTTGATGTCATTATTATATTCTTCTCCTTTGAAAAAATTTATATTTTCATACAAGCTTTATAGCGTACTATATAGGTCAAATTCAATCTTCTAATTTCATAGGCATAAACTGCAGATAGTCGCAGGATACCAGATCAAAAACAATACCCTCGTACTCTCCTGTAAAGGCACAATACTTTGCATTACCATGGACATGCCCGTACACCACCCTTTTTACGTCATAGCGCTTCATAAGTGTCATGAATTCAGTATCCGGCAGTTGATTGCCTGAAACCGGAGGGTAGTGCGTAAAGAAAATAGCGTCATCCGGATTTTGCTTCTTTGCGCACTGGAGCGACAGCTGCGCCCGCCCCAGCTCCCGAAGATAAATTTTTTCATCCTCGGCGGTAAAAGGATTGCTTCCGGGGCAGGTCCAGAATCTGGTGCCGCAAATGGCAGTGCCGTTATAGAGAAACGCATTGTTTTGCAAAAAACGGATGTTATCAAATGCGTTCTCCGACGCAAACCTCTCCAGCTTGGACAAAGTATCCCACCAGTAATCGTGATTGCCCTTTAAGAGAATTTTTGTTCCCGGCAGGCGGCAGATAAATTCAAAATCGCGCTTTGTTTCCTCCAGACGCATCGCCCAGCTGAAATCGCCGGGTATCACCACACAGTCCGCTTCTTTTATGTGCGCATTCCAGTTGTTTTCCAGACGGTAAACGTAATTTTCCCAGGCAGGGCCGAATATGTCCATCGGCTTATCGACGCCAAGCGGCAGATGAAGATCGGATATGGTATACAGAGCCATGGTTTCCTCCGAAGCTGTGTTGATACTATTCTCCCGCTAACACGATAATATCTTTTTGGCCTTTTTCCCGCCCTGCGGTGTTGTCGTCCCTGGCAGGCGCCAGCCTGCCCTGAGTCCTCCGCCTTGCAGGACAGAAAAAATCCTCAAAAATCTTATCACCATTTTAGCGGGAGAATAGTATGAATTTAGACTATCATACACTATTTGAAATAAAAATAAAAGCGGAAACGAAAACTTTTTTAGAATAACTTTTGCCATGACAACAAATAATAAAAACCGAAGGGAGATGAATGATTATGGATAAGTCATCAAACACGGTATACTGCCGCGTACACGAATGCAAATACCATGAAAAAGGCGATACCTGCGGCGCCAATGAGATCTTGATCAACTGCATGAGCGACGACACCAGGGTTTCGGAAAACACCCTGTGTCAGACCTTTAAGTGTGACGTACATTAACGAAAAGCGGTAAAAGCAGCTATCGGAACAAAAGGAAAAAGGGCTCGGGCCGTCATGGCAGGAGTCCTTTTAAAATTTAGGGCTTGTTTAATAAATCGCTTTGTTTGAATATTTCCACGAAAATTTTGTTCTGCAAGGAAAAAATCGAAGACAATACTTTGTGTATTAACGAGATTTTTGACACAGCAGGGCGTAATTTTCGGCCAATAGACGAATAAATGGATTTTTTAAACATGCCCTAGTAAATACCTTCAATGATTGCGTGCCGGGTGATGTATTCTGTCAGAATAAGCGCATCATAGTCGCTCATTTCTTCAATTAACATGCCGACCTCATAAGTGTTTTTGCCGTTGGTTTCAACAGGTATGATCCGCATCACTTTGCAGCGTATTTTAATATGTATACTGCATTTGAGCCATATGATCAGATCAATCAGGCTGCCCTGCGCGATATCATCGGCCTCATCCACAATGATACACACGCCCCTGAAGCTGACGTCTTTTGTTTTAGCGATTTTATACGGCGTCCAAGGGGACTCAGGTCCGGCTCCGCATGGTTCGGCCGCTAAGCGGTATTGTGTTTTCAAAAACGACGGAGGCCTGAAATATTCGCGGCTTTGCACCACCTGATAATTTTCATCTATATTTACATAGAGCCTAAACCCGTTTTTAGCATTCTTGATACGGACCAAAGCGCCGTCCACCCGTAAAAATCCATGCAGAGGATGAACAGAGGACGCGCATAGGCGTATGCCGTTTAAGAGCTTCAGCTTGGGCATACCCTGTCCCGTGGTGAAGATAATGAATGCTTTATCGCTTAAAATTTCCATGACCTCACCAGCACAGACAGCGCTAAGCTTTTCTCCCTTTGCGTTAAAAAGCTCAAATTCCAATGAAGCCCCGACTGCAATTAAGTGGTTATTCATGAATAAACCCCCTTGCAGTTTTCTTTATCAATATATTGTGTCCAGTACTAAAACCCAATCATGATTCCTTCCGCCGGATAGTGGTAAAAAGGACTGCACGCCATTATTGTCAAATTCTCCGATGTAGCTATATTCCCCGTTCCTGGGGTTAAACCAGCTAGCCTTGACCTTATTCCCATGGATTTTTCCCATATTTACACTTAGCATGAGCCCACATGGACTGTATAGTAATGCATGATCTGACCCTCTTAAGCCGACTTGGTGATTGGCTCCTGTGAAATTAACTGTCAGGAGCTCTTGATCAGGAACCCTGTCAGAAAATGGCCTTGACTCCATCAATGCTCTAAGATGCTTCATTTGCAAGCCACCGAGACTGTTTAGCGCTTCCTTCCAAGTAACGACAAAATATTCAGTCCGTTCGGTAGTCATTGACCAAATGCCATGGTGTCCGTAGGTATGTCCGAATGCTCCTGAAAAAACGGCCCAATAAGCAGCCTGTCTGATATCATATTCATCAAAATATCCATTTGCAGTCGTCTTTATTCCTATGGGAAGGTCTTCATATCTGGGTTCTGCGTCCAGTACCGGTTTTACCGGCATTTTTTCGTAGTCAGCTTTTAGCAGGTTGTAATTGTCATTATTGGGGATACTGTGTCCGGATTGTATCATATTGAAATCCAGCCATGCTTCGTTATGAAGATGTAGTGAAGATGAAGTGCTACCGGATGGATGAAAGGTCATAAGGTGCTTTCCGCCATCAGCTTCATTGAGGCCCCTTGCCATTTCATTCACGACTTCAAAGTGTATCCGGGACTGCAGAGGGCGATCTCCGCCAAGCACCCAAATAATATTGATCCTATCCTTATACCTATTCCCTAGCCATCTCCCATAATAATATGCATTCTCCCTATTGAAAATTTCAGGGCCCGCGCCCCAAAGCTTATTGAATTTGTCCCCCCATGTGGGCAGCATTGCAATATATATACCATATTGAGCAGCTTTGTCTACGATATAGTCAATATGATCCCAATAGCTATAATCGCCTGACGTATCAGGAAGGGTAGGATCATAGCTCCCCTGCTCATTCATTTTCAAAGGAAGCCTTCCATAGGCATTAGGAGCAGAAAGCCCTTTAAATTCTGACAAAACTACCGCCTGTACGACATTAAAACCATTTTCAGCCCTGCTCTTCAAATAAATTTCTGCGTCCTCTTTGGTCAGCTTGTGAAAAAGCTCCCACGCCGTGTCACCTAACCAAAAAAAAGGCGTTCCGTCTTCATACTCAAGAAATCTTTGACTTGAATTGATTCTAAGATTTTGACATTTGCTCATATTTTACACATCCCTTTTTATTTTACGTTATCATTCCACTGTGTAAACGCCTGAGAAAACAGGCTGACTTGACGATAGAGAAAAATGCAAAACAAAAGATAAATAAAACTTATTCTGTAGTAATCACAACCGTATTGGCCGCTTCATCCCAAAGCACATGGATACCCAGGCTTTCGGCAACAAACCTTACAGGAACCATCGTTCTGTCATTTATTATTTTTGCCGGCACATCCAAATTTGTGGCTTCGCCGTTAACATAGGCCTTTGCGCTCTCAACCGTCAGCTGTATGACGCTGTCACCCAATATCCCTGTCACGGTTTGAAGCGCTTCGTTCCAATAGACCACAGCGCCCAGACTTTCAAATATTGCCCGCAGCGGCGCAAGGACTCTGTCGTTTAAAGTACAGGCGGCTGGTCTGTTTCAAGCAGCTTGCCGTCTATGGTGATCAGAATCGGGTCCTGCGGCGATGAGATGATTTCATCTTCCGCCGGTTCAGGCGCCTCGCCTATAATATTCCCTTGCGCATCCCTGATCTTGATATTTTCAATAGCCATAGCATTTTTAACCGTTACGTTACATGTCTTCTGCAAGCCTCCGCCAATTGTGGTGGCTGTTATTGTGCAATCACCTTCACTGACACCCACAACTTCCCCGGTTGCAGAATTAACTTTAGCAATTTGGGGCGCTGAGGATTTCCACGTCACTCCTTTTATGATTGCCGTATCCGGCAATGCATTGCCTTTCAGCTGTACTTTTTCTCCTACGGCAAGCTCCAGCTGGCTGTTGCTAAGCGCTATTCCGGTAACCATCGACTTTATATGCACAATGCACGAGTCATTGATATCCGGATTGTCTTTTAAAGATAGAACGATATTATAATCACCCGCCGTTAATGCCTCTAAATACACCGCGTCGTTTTTCAGCTGTATTTTTTGCGTTCTACTGCTGTTTATCAATGTGCATGTGACAGTTAATTCTCCGACAACCGCCTCGGGAGGATTTACCTTGTACAAAAACCATTTGTTCTCACCCACATTCATGGTTACCTCCGAATCCAGCAAATCTATGGATTCCGGCTTCTTGTCATAAGAGATAACCGTTACCGCTACTGTCGCGGTCAGGCTGCCATCCTTTGTCGTGGCGCTGATTGTGGTCTGGCCTTCTTTAACGGCGGTTACTACGCCATCTGCAACTTTTGCCACGGAAGTATCCGCGGATTTCCAGATGACGCCTTTCTCAACCGCATCGTCGGGCGTGATAACCGCGGCTATCACTTCCTTGCTGCCTTTGACAATTTGCATGGTATTCTTGCTCAGGGTAATTCCTGTGACCATACTCCCGACATTTACCACGCATTCATCCGTATGCTTGCCGTCCACAGTTTCAACCTTTACTGTCGCCGAGCCCGGCGCCAGCGCCTTTAACTTGCCGCCTGTCACCGATACCACCTTGGTATTGCCGGACGTCCACTTCACATCCTTGCAGAAGGCAGTTTCAGGCAAGACAGTATAGTCTATTGTAAACACCTCGCCGACCTTTTTTGACAGAATGTGCTCTTTTAAGGCTATGCCTGTCACGGTCGAGGTAACCTTGACACCGCACTTTGCGCTATATCCCCCGTCACTGGCCGTAACCGTTATGTAGGTAAACCCTTCGCCTACGCCCTTTACAGTACCGTTTGATACTGTTGCGACCTTGGTGTTTTCGGACTTCCATGCCACAGTCTTTAAAAGGGCGGTATCAGGCAATATTCTTTCAATTAATTTGTCTGTTTGTCCCACTTTTAGTTCTAAAGATTGTGTGTTTAACGTAACGCCTGTTACTGTAGAGACCACATACACCTTGGCCTGCGCCTGATAGGTCTTGCCCGCGCTGACTGCCGAAGCTGTAATGATAACACCACCCTGCCCGACACCTTTTACCACTCCGTTTGAAACCGTAGCTATTTTGGCATCAGAGGTTTCCCATTTTACCGCAACATTAAACGGCAGCTTTTTTTCCATCATATAGTTGATAACAGCTTCCAGCGTGTACTTCTCACCTACCTTAACCACAACATCAGCATTGCTTTTTGTGATATCTTCCGCATAGGCAAAAGGCACTGCAAATGAAAACAAAAAACAGCAAACAATAAAGCAGCAAACAAGCCTTTTCAATACCCCGCCTCCCAAATACAATATATAATAATTATACAATAAACTATGTGTTTTTTCAAGCAAAATTCGGCTTATATCAACAATAAATTTGCAGATACAGTCAGGCGAAAATCGGTATTATTAAAGTATCCGGCAAACAGCATAAAACCGGCAGAAATTTTTTGAAAATCTATTGAATTTCAGGCTTGTTTATTGTATGATAAGCACATGTTTTATTTTAGCAAATTTATTAATTTTATTTAAGGAGGAATAAGTAAGATGGCAGATAGGGTTGTTAAAATCGGCATTATCGGCTGCGGCGGCATTGCAAACGCCAAACACATGCCTGCTTTAAAAAAGCTTGACAATGTGCAAATGGTCGCGTTCTGCGATATTGAGGTGGAGCGCGCGCAAAAGGCGGCAGAAAAATTCGGTGCTGAAGGCGCAAAGGTATATGCGGATTATAAAGAGCTGCTTAAGGACGCTTCCATAGAAGCCGTACACGTCCTGACCCCCAATAATTCCCACTCCCCTATTTCTATTGACGCAATGGAGGCCGGCAAGCATGTTATGTGCGAAAAGCCCATGGCTAAGACCTACGCCGAGGCAAAAGCAATGCTTGACGCACATAAGCGTACGGGAAAAATCCTGACAATCGGTTACCAGAACCGTTTCAGGGCTGAGTCTATGGCCATGAAGCGCGCAGCCGGCGAAGGCATGTTTGGCGATATTTATTTTGCGAAAGCTCATGCGCTCAGGCGTCGCGGCGTACCCACATGGGGTGTGTTCATTGACGAAGAAAAGCAGGGCGGCGGTCCGCTTATCGATATCGGAACGCACGCGCTTGACCTGACGCTTTGGATAATGGATAACTACGAGCCTGCGGTTGTACTGGGAAGCACCTTTAAGAAACTGGGCGACCAGAAGGAAACAGGTAACGTATTCGGCGATTGGAAGCCCGAAGAGTTCACAACAGAGGACAGCGCGTTCGGCTTCATTAAAATGAAAAACGGCGCTACCATCATTTTAGAATCCGGCTGGGCGCTTAACATTGCCAACAGCAGCGGCGAAGCAAAAACCACCATCTGCGGAACAAAGGCCGGCGCAGATATGGAGGGCGGCCTGCGCGTAAACAGCGTTGAGTTCGGTAAGCAGTACATAAAGGAATACGACCTGAGCACAGGCGGCGTTGCCTTCTTCAGCGGCTCAAGCGCCGATCCGGGGGATTTGGAAGCCAAGGCATGGGTCGATTCGCTCATAAACGGTACTGACGTTGTGGCAAAGCCCGAGCAGGCTTTGGTAGTAACGCAGATTTTAGAAGCGATCTATACCTCGTCCAAGACCGGAAAGGCCGTAGAGTTTTAAGTTTAACGCCTCCGGTAACATAAATTGACAAAATAAATATCGGAATTACGCACCGGAATACAAGGGACACAAATCCTTGGTATTCCGGTGCTTTTTTTTGTAGAAATTTGTATCGAACCGGACTGACGGGTAAGAAAGCCGGATGCCTGATTCCAGGCCATTATTTCCTGCGGTGCGCGCTGTCTGCTCCCGTATTTTTTTGTCAATGAATTTTCACAGCCTGCTTCCCCAAACTTACAAATTTTTTCGCATAAATCATCTATACTGTTCATATAAGCGGTGGGACATGAATATATGTGAATAATAAAGAGGGGTGGCGTGGCGTATGAAGCCTGTAGTATATATTGATGTGTTGTTTCTCATCAATTTTGTGATCAATTACTTTCTTCTGCTGACCACCAAAAAGATCTGCAAAAGCACTTCAAAGTCATGGCGCGTTCTGGTGGGTGCGCTGATTGGAAGCCTTTATGCCATACTCATGTTCTTTCCGCCGCTCGCAATTTACTACACAATTTTTGCAAAGCTGCTGTTTTCGCTGATTTTAATCGCCGTCAGCTTTCGTATTACCAAATGGCGCGAATTTTTAAGGACAACCGTTATTTTCTACATTGTCAACTTTATGTTTGCGGGCGCCGCTTTTGCCTTATTTTATTTTACCGATATCGGCTCGCATGTGGGCGCTATGGTATCCAACGGCGTGTTTTACTTTGACCTTCCGCTAAAAACACTGTTTATCTCAACCGGCGTGTCTTACGCGGTGATCCTGATCGCCTGTAAGATTTATTCAGCTAAAATGACTTCGGGCAAGGTTTATGATATATGTATTTGCTACCGTGAAAAAAGCGCTTGCGTCAGCGCGCTTCTGGACACAGGCAATTCCCTGTCGGACCCGGTTAGCGGCAAACCCGTTATTGTAACGGAATTCGACAGCGTAAAAGCGCTTTTTCCCAGTGAGATATCAAGCCTGTTTTTAAAATACAGAAATGATGATTCCGGCCTGTTAAACGTAGTTATGTCAACCTATTTTAAGGACACGCCTTTCCGGCTCATACCCTTTTGTTCTTTGGGCAACCAACACGGCATGCTGCTCGCCTTTAAAGCGGACAGGGTGGTGCTTGTGCAGGAAAACCAGGAGCTAAACGAGGTGCTTATAGGCGTTTACAACAAAAAGCTGTCAAAAAGTCAGGAATATAAAGCGCTTCTGCATCCCGGACTTGTCGCGTGAATTCACTGTCGCATCATATATGCTGCATCAAATAAAACGGTCGGGCCGATAAAAAACGGAGGGAATTATGAATATCTTTAAAAAATTACTGATGATAGCACAGGAAAAATATCGCAAAGCCATCAGGCGGTTAAGACAGCTTATGGCGGACGATATTTTCTATATAGGCGGCTCAGAGGCCCTTCCCCCTCCTCTGTCAAGTGAAGAAGAAATGAGGCTCCTTGCCAATATGGATTCCGATGAAAGCGTCAGGACTGTTTTGATCGAACGCAATCTGCGCCTTGTCGTGTATATTGCGCGTAAATTTGAAAATACCTGCGTGGGAATTGAGGATTTGATCTCAATAGGCAGCATAGGGCTTATCAAGGCTATCAATACCTTCAACCCCGCAAAAAACATCAAGCTTGCCACCTATGCCTCCCGCTGCATTGAAAATGAAATACTGATGTATCTGCGCAAAAATAACAATACCAAAACCGAAATTTCCATTGACGAGCCGCTCAATGTGGACTGGGACGGAAACGAGCTTTTGCTGTCCGATATTCTGGGCACAGAAACCGATACTATCCATAGGAATGTGGAGGATGAAGTGGACAGGGATCTGCTTGAACTGGCCATAAGAAAGCTGTCGGACCGTGAACGCAGGATTATGGAGCTGCGTTTTGGCCTTGGCGGCGGCGATGAAAGGACCCAAAAGGAGGTAGCCGATCTCTTGGGCATATCACAGTCGTATATTTCAAGACTTGAAAAGCGCATCATCACCCGGTTGAAAAAAGAAATCCTTAAAATGACCTAAATCACTGTATAAAAAATATGCCCTAGGAAATAATTAAAAGTAGGTTTAAAATACTTGTTTTAGTTTATCTGTTTACACCGCCTTACATACCATTAATAGGAGGCGGCGGCTATGATCAATAAAGTTGAAATATGCGGTGTAAACACTTCCAAACTCCCCACCTTAAGCAACGAAAAGAAATTAGAGCTGCTCCACAAAATAAAGGAAGGCGATACGGCTGCCCGGGAAGAATTCATACAGGGCAACTTAAGGCTGGTGCTCAGCGTTATCCAGTGCTTTAACAACCGCGGTGAGAACGCCGACGACCTGTTTCAGGTCGGGTGCATAGGGCTTATGAAGTCTATCGACAATTTTGATTTATCGTTGGGCGTGCGTTTTTCAACCTATGCTGTTCCTATGATAATCGGCGAGATCCGGCGCTACCTGCGCGACAATAATGCCATACGCGTCAGCCGTTCACTGCGTGACACCGCCTACAAAGCGCTGCAGGCCAAAGAAAAGCTCACCGCCAAAAACGCAAAGGAGCCTACGCTGACAGAAATTGCGCAGGAATTAAATCTGCCCAAAGAAGACGTGGTGTTTGCCTTAGACGCCATCACAGAGCCTATTTCGCTGTTTGAGCCGGTCTATCACGATGGCGGCGATGCAATCTTTGTGATGGATCAGGTGTGCGACGAGAAAAGCTGTGACGAAAGCTGGCTTGAGCAGATCGGTCTGTCGGAAGCCATGAAGCGCCTCAGCCCCCGCGAAAAGCACATCTTAAACCTTAGATTCTTTCAGGGGCGCACACAGATGGAGGTAGCCGATGAGATAGGCATCAGCCAGGCCCAGGTGTCCCGACTTGAAAAAAGCGCGATTGCGCATATGCGAAAATATATATAATTTAATTTTAAAGCGGCATATCATTGTGATATGCCGCTTTTTTGTGTATTCATATTCAAGTCGCCGGATAAAACAACTATCTGCTGCCCAGTCGGGTGTTTGCTTCCAATATCTTTCCGTCCGAAATATAGGTTATGCCTATCTCGGTTTTGGGCGCGAGCCGGTAAACCTGCTCTCTGAAATCCATCATGGTATTAATTCCGATCTTATTGATATGGGTGATGATATCCCCCTCTTTGATACCTATTTTCTGGGCGGGACTGCCTTCATCCACGCTGACGACGTATATGCCGGTCTTGGTGCCAAAATCCTGATTGATATAGTCAATAATGGAACGATCGTATCCATAAATGCCAAAGTAAGGTGTGGAAAAGCTGCCCGAAGACGCAATGCTTTCAACAATGGGCTTTGCAATATTGATGGGCACCGCAAATCCAATTCCTTCAGCGCTGGATACCTTGATGGTATTGATGCCTACGACCTCCCCGTTCTCGTTTAGCAGCGGACCGCCGCTGTTGCCGGGATTGATGGAGGCATCTGTTTGCAGCAGGTCTTCCATGAATACTTTTTCGCCCGATTCATTTTCTGTGCTGACGGTGCGGTAGGTAGCGCTTATCACCCCTTGCGTTACGGTGCGCTGAAACTGCAGGCCAAGCGGATTGCCGATTGCAATGGCTCTCTGCCCGACGCGGCACAGCTTAGCATCCCCCAAAACTGCCGGCGTCAGTCCTTTTTCATCAATTTTGACCACCGCAAGGTCTATTCCCGCATCCTGCCAAACTGTCTTACCTTTAGCCATTCTGCCGTCCGAAAGGGATACGCGGATTTCCTTGGATACATCCCCCACCACATGCTGGTT
Source organism: Bacillota bacterium (assembly GCA_022706785.1). GTDB lineage: Bacteria > Bacillota > Clostridia > UBA1381 > UMGS1253 > JAKJBW01. The sequence continues at coordinate 6,292 of JAKJBW010000032.1, read as the reverse complement.
TGTCAGAATATAGCCGTCGTCCGTTACAATGATGCCCGAGCCCACAGACCATGTTTGCTCTTTGTCCGGCAAAAACAGCTGGGAAACGTCGGTAATCTTTGCCGACGATATGCCCGCAACGCTTGGCAATATGTTATTGATCATATCCACAAGTCCGTCTGCCGCTTCCGCCTTTGCCGTTGTACTGCCCATCAGCGCAATGCCCGAAGGCGTGAGGGTAGGAACCGGCGTGGCATTACCGGAGGATAAACGCGAAAACGGTGTGGTATTGCCCGGATTGTTCTGAATATGGTCAACATAGCTGAAAACCCCGTATGCGCAAACGGAAAGAACTATTCCGGTTATAGAAATGATAGATACCATCTTTTTGATATATTGATTGTGATCCATAGTGGCCTCCTCCAAAGGGAAAGTGAAGAATAGTATTTCAAATTAAACTACGTTAAAAGCTTTCCCCTTTTTGCGGGCCAATATGCAGAAAAACAACCGCATCGCACGCACTGCGGATGTGCGTGATACGGCTGTTAAAATCATTTTTTATTAAATCAGCTGACTACTTATGCACTTTGAAATACCCTGTCAGGTCAAGCGCCATTTCCGGCTTTCTGTCTTCTTTTTGAAACCCCAGCCTTTCCGCCAAAGCAAACAAATGCGCGTTTTGGCAATATACCCTGTCAAGGCCCACGTTATCCACCAAATTCAGCAAAGCCTTTCCCATACCATACGCCAGTATATCATCCTCACAGCATACCTCTTCCATAACAGCCGTATCGACCAGTATACTAACCGCACCCACGCCGGTCAAGCTTGCATTTTCAAATGCGCACATGACCAATTTATCTGACAGATTTGCCATAATGCCTTTAGATTTAAGATATTTTTCAGCAGGGCCTTTATCTGCCTGCACTGTAAATTCCAGCATGCCTACCGCCCCGATTCACTATTGTTTGAGCTGTCCCTGACCCGCATCTTTGAAAAATAACAAAAAGGTATATGCCTTTACACCTTAAAAACAACTACTTTACGTTACCTTTAAGATAATTAACCTCTCCCGACGTAAGATGGCGCCATTTTCCGACAGCTAAATTGCCCAGTTCAACGTTTCCGACCGCGATCCGCTTTAAATGCTCCACCTCATAGCCGAGTACTTCAAACATACGCCTTATCTGCCTGTTTTTACCCTCGTGGATGGTTATCTGAATCCTGCTCTGCCCGGGCAAACTGTCTAAAATATCCGCCTCCGCAGCAGCTGTGGTCCAATCGTCAAGCTTTACGCCCCTGCGCAGGATATGAAGGTTTTTTACGGTCATGCCTCCCTTGATTGTTACAATATACGTCTTGCCTATATTGTTTTTAGGATGCGTAACATGATAGGTAAAGCCGCCGTCGTTTGTAAGGAGCAGCAGCCCTTCGGTATCGTAGTCCAGACGTCCTACCGGATGGAGCGGCGCATGAATTTCATCCCTGACAAGATCGGTCACGGTAGGGCGGCCGAACTGATCTGTTACGGCGGAAATATACCCGTACGGTTTATTCAGCATAACGTAGTAATTCTTTTTTATTAGTTTTAATTCCTCGTTGTCCAAAAAGACCTTATTAGCTCCGATTTCCACCTTGGTGCCCAGTTCATGAACCACCTGCCCGTCCACCTTTACCTGCCCGTTTAAAATCATTTGCTCCGCGTGGCGGCGTGAAGCAGCGCCGCACATAGCAATATATTTTTGAAGCCTTACAATCTCTCCCATAGCCTTGTCCTCCCGACAGTCTTAAAATAAAACAACTTCTAAACATTAATTATAGCTCAATTATGCGCCAGCATCAACCAGTTTTTAATAATCTGTTTAAAATAATCCATATAGCCTGTGTTTTCCCGCCGCAAAACCGCATTTTCACTCATAAGCGCCACGCTTCCGATACATAGGCTGCCGTAGTAGATATCCACACTTCCCGCCGCCTGCTCAAACCCTACCGGGGCACTGATGGTATCGGGCGTATGGTAGACCAGCCCAAAGTCAAACACCTCGCCCGGTTTGGCAGGAATAAGAAAATCATCCTTAGCCAGAAGCCGCACACTGCCCTCTTCACCGCCGGCAACGGCAGCGGTGCGAATAAACTGGCGAGCCTGCAGGATTTTTCGCGGCTTATAGTCGTCAAAAGCCCGGTTTAAAAGCGCTGTGTGGTCATTCCAGTCATCGGAGGCGTTGAGCGTCACGCAAATCCCCTGCCAGCCATCGCGTGTCACAGAGGAAACAAGGCACCTGCCCGTCTTTTTGGTATAGCCGGTTTTTACGCCATCACAGTCCTGCAGCTGTGAAAGAAGCTTGTTATGATTGGACAGATATATCACCCTGCTGTCATTTACCACAGTGATTTTGCGGGATTTTGTGGCCGCAATTGTGGCAAATGCAGTATTTTTAAGGGCGTGGCGGGTGATAAGCGCAAGGTCATAGGCAGTTGTATAGTGTCCCTCCTCGTCAAGGCCGTTGGGATTCTTAAAGGCTGTATCATGCGCGCCAATTTCACGTGCCTTGTCGTTCATCATCTGCGCAAAGCCTTCCACGCTTCCCCCGATATGCTCCGCCAGAACAATAGCTGCATCGTTGCCCGAATTCAGCATAAGTCCGTATACCAAATCCTCAATAGTCATCTGCTCACCCTGTTTTAAGTAAAGCGATGAGCCTTCGGTCCGGGAAGCCCTGTAGCTCACGGTAGCCACATCAGCCGGATTTGCCGTTTCCAAGGCTACAAGGGCTGTCATGATTTTTGTTGTGCTCGCCATGCCCCGGCGCTCATGCGCGTTGTGCTCGTAGAGCACTCTGCCGCTAACGCTGTCGAGTACGCAGTAGCTTGACGCTGAAATTCCCTGTGCATGATAAGGAAACAAACCTATGCCGATAAAAATAAAAAAAGCCGTCAAAATTGCCGATAGTTTATTCACACACCTCACCGCCCATTTGAAAGCTAGGGTGTGTCTTCAAATAGGCGGAATGCACAAAAGCGAGATGTTTTTTCGTCAGACGCGGCGGAAGGAAGCGCGAATACTTTGTGTATTTAAGCTTCCGCGGGCAAAGTATGGCGGAAAAACAGCCACTTTAGGGCGTTTCGCCTATTTGAAGACACACCCTCGTATAATCTCATATTATTTTATGGCAGTTTAAAAGGTAATATGTGAAGAAAATCATCTGCGCCGATTATCTGTATACCCGTTTTGGTTACTAAAAAGCAGGCTGCGCCCGCATAAGCCGTTTTAGCGGTATTTTCCCTATCACATAAAAAAATCCGCCGGAGGCCACAGGGCAATTCCGGCGAACGGTATGTATGCGCTTAAAAAACGTAAAAATATGAAACAACCGCAATCAAAATGCCAAGAGCGGCGCCGGCGATCACCTCAAACGGCGTGTGCCCCAAAAGCTCCTTCAGCCGCTGCCCTTGTATTTCGGGCGACTCATTCCAATGCTGTACCATCTGGTTGAGTATTTTGGCCTGCATTCCCGCAGCCCTTCGCACACCCGCCGCATCATACATAACGACGCACGACATAACAAAGCACACCGCAAACAGCGCGCTGTCAAAACCGTTCTCCACGCCAACCATAGTCGTAATGGATGTCACGAACGCCGAGTGGGAGCTGGGCATACCGCCCGCACCTACAAACCTTCGAAAATCCAATCTTTTTTCAAACAGCAGCACAAATACTACCTTCAGCGCCTGCGCCGCAAACCAGCTCAGCAATGCCGCAATAAGCACATAGTTGTGCGCGATCTCCTTAAAAAATGCCATAGTGAAAACTCCGTTTCCGCCTGTCTTAGCCAGGCCGGTATAAAAATATCGCTATTTCTCTCTTGCTGCCAAAAATTGTGTCAGCTCAAGCAAAAATTTTGCCTTTTCGCCGAACATGCTCAGGTTGTCCTGGGCTTTTTTCGTATATTCAGACAAAAGATATTTAGATTTTTCAAGCCCCAGCAGTGAAACGTAAGTGTTTTTCAGTCCTTGCGCATCGTTTCCTGTGGGTTTGCCAAGCGTTGCGCTGTCACCTTCAACATCTAAAATATCATCCTTGATCTGAAACGCAAGCCCGAAATTTTGGGCAAACGCCTTAAGACTTTCAAGCTGCACCGCATCGGCCCCGCCTAAGATAGCGCCGGATAAAACGGCGGCGCAGATAAGCGCGCCCGTCTTTTTTGCATGAAGTATTTTTAGCTGATCATATACAAGCTTTTGTCCCTCTGACGAGATATCTATCACCTGACCGCCTATCATGCCATGCACGCCACTGGCATTTGCGATACATGCAAGCGCCTTTAGCGTGCGGGAAGCATCCGTTTCGGCCGTTTCCAAACACACCTCAAACGCGAAGTTTAAAAGCGCATCACCGGCCAGTACCGCCATTGCCTCGCCATAGACCATATGGCTTGTGGGCAGTCCGCGGCGCAAGGGAGAGTTATCCATAGCAGGAAGGTCGTCATGGATCAAGGAATACGCATGGATCATCTCCAGCGCACACGCAAAAGGCATAACCGGTATGCAATCGCTTTCAAACAGCTCATAGGCAGACATCATCAAAACAGGCCTGATACGTTTTCCGCCGGCAAACAAGCTGTATTCCATAGCCTCACAGACTGGCGGCGGCGAAGCGGCCGCCCTTTGCATATATTTTTTCAAATAAGTATTCACAAGCTTAATTTTATGCTCAAGCTCCTGTGTCAATGACAAATTTACGCCTCCTCGTCCGGCAAAAAGTCTTTTTCTGCCATATCCCCATCCGCGCCCTGCAAAAGAACGCTGACCTTCTGCTCGGCCTCGTCAAGCATCTTGCCGCACTGTGCCGACAGGCGTATCCCGCGCTCAAAAAGCTTTAACGACTCATCCAAGGACACTTCCCCCGCCTCCAGACTTTTAACAATTTGCTCAAGCTCGTCTATACTCTTTTCAAAGCTGATTTTTTGGGCCATTGTCAGACCTCCGTTTTTACTGTATTATATAAAGCTACAACACCCGGCAGTTTTTGCTGCCGTCAGACAGCACAAGCTCAAAAGCATCGCCGCTGCCCAGTTGCATAACAGAATTTATGACCCTTCCTTCACTATCCCTTGCCATGCCATAGCCCCGTTTCAAAACCGCAAGAGGGCTCATTGCCTCAAGCTTGCCGCACAGTGCACCCAGCCTGTCGGCCTTGCCTGAGCGAATCAGCGACAAATTGCGCACCAGTTGTCTTGTCATGCTGTCAAGGCGGAGGCGTTCATCGTCAATCTGCCCCTTTGGACTCCGTATGGGCAGACGCGTAAGCGACTGGCGAAACGATTTTATTTTATTTCCCATGCAATAGACAATTCTTGACTTTAATACTGAAAACTTTTCATGTATTTCATAAACCGAAGGCGCCACCAGCTCCGCTGCCGCCGACGGCGTCGGCGCACGAAGATCGGCAACCAAATCGGCAACCGTGAAGTCTGTTTCATGCCCCACCGCCGAAATCACAGGAATCTCGGACGCAAAAATCGCCCTGGCGGTCACTTCCTCGTTAAATGCCCACAAATCCTCTATCGATCCGCCGCCGCGCCCCACAATGAGCACATCGGCGTTTTTATTTTTATTAAAGTATTCGATTCCGCCCGCGATTTGAGCGGCCGCGCCCTCGCCTTGCACAAGCGAAGGATAAATCAATAGCTTCGCGCATGGATAACGCCGCGCCAGAACATGGATCATATCGCGAATAGCCGCGCCTGTGGTCGCTGTGATGATGCCTATTGTTTCAGGATACCTGGGCAAAGCTTTCTTATGGTGCTCATCAAACAGGCCTTCCTTTGAGAGTCTTTCCTTCAGCTGTTCAAGCGCAATATGGAGCGCTCCCACGCCGTCGGGCTGCATTTCTTCTATATAAAGCTGATATGCCCCGTCCCGCTCATATACCGAAACCCTGCCGCGCGCAAGCACCTTCATACCGTTTCCGGGCATAAACGCAAGCCTTGAGGCGCTGCCCTTAAACATGACGGATTTTAAAACGCCGCCTTCGTCCTTAAGCGTCATATAGATATGCCCCGAATAATGCTGCTTAAAGTTTGAGATCTCGCCCTTCACCCACAAATTGGCCAGAACAGGCACCTTATCCATCATCTGCTTGATATATTTATTTACCTGCGATACCGTAACGATATAGACCTTATCCTCCACAAGACCTCACCTCTTTTCGGGTAAATGTCCGCTGCTCCGGCAAGCCTGCGCCTTTATTCCTTCACCGATTTTAATACGCCGCTGAGCACTCCGTTGATAAAGGCGGGAGCGTCATCGGTAT
>JAKJBW010000050.1 GCA_022706785.1 Bacillota bacterium | reverse complement strand
ACAATTTTGAACGTATTCAACTAAAGAACGGTCTTACACCGTTCGAGAAACGGTGTAAGACTGCGTAAATATTTGAATTTCTACGATTGGCGGCTTTTTTACTGTCCTATTCCTGGGATGCAGTTCAATCTGCCCGGGCGGCTTTTAATATTATAATAATCTGCCCCGCTTTATTCATACAGGGACGGGTCACGCATGTCGTATACGCGCCGGAAATCCTTTGTTTCGGGGTCTTTTGCGACTGCCGACCTGTTTTTTTCGAGGAAATTAACGATATGGTACACGTCTATCCATATTTCACTAACGCTTTCCTTCTGTGATTCGTCGAAAATGATCTGAAGCCCGAAGTGCAGGTGCGGCTGATTGATATTGTTGACATTTTCCTTTGAACTGTAACCGCTCATACCCAAATAGCCTATCACGTCGCCCGCTTTAACGGGCTTGCCGATATAAAGCGATTTGTTGTAAGGGTTATCCTTGCGCAGGTGCGCGTAGTAATAATAACGCTGGGTGTCTGCAGAGCGGATGCCGATGCGCCATCCCCCATACTGGTTCCAGCCCAAAGCCTCTACCACGCCTGATTCGACAGCAATCACAGGCGTGCCCACAGAGCCCATCAAATCGTTGCCGAGGTGGCGGCGGGCAAACCCGTATGTGCGGCTGTTGCCGAAATCATCGCAGTGCGAATAGCCGTAACCGGCGGCGACGGGAGAAAACGCTTTAAGACCGTATTTCCGCTGCATCACCTTCTGCCCGTTCTGCTCGGTTTCAATCTCGTAATTGCCGGCCATTCCGCTCAGCACAGCGCTGTAGGCCTCATAATAAAAGTTATAATACTTCATGTCACGCGTCAGCTCCGCCATGGGGGTGCCTTCTTTGAGCCTGGAAACCAGATTATCCATATCGGACGCCCTGTAGCTGTCGAAATTGCCGCCGTTTTTGGCGGCCAGATACGCCAGAAGCTCGATCCAGTGGAGCTTAACCGCTTCGTTTTGCGAATTGATATCGTAGTTAAGCGCCCGCTGCATAGCCTCCTCGGTAGCGTTGAAGTTCATCCATTTGATAAACTGCTTTTCTTCCCCGTCGGCAGACGCCGTTACGGCTTCTTCATGAACAATATCGGGCACGTCATGGGGGTTGTAAAAATACCGGGCGGCTGCCAGGCTGATTAAAACCGCAGATATACACAAAAGCAGGATTTTATTTTTCAATACGGCCGCAAAAAAATTTATCATATACTCACCTGTCGGCTTTGTTTTTGTCCGGCGGTAAGGCACAGGACAATATTATGTATATGCGCGCCAAAAGGTTTTAGAATGCGGACCTGCTCAATTTTTCAATGCGGGCCTGCTTTTGGACAGAGCAGACGCCGTTTAAGTACGCCTGGCAGAAAGGCTTTTGTTTATGATAAATGCGAGCGCGGCGCTGATTATGATCTTTACCAGGTCCAGGATAATAAACGGCACGACGCCAAGCATAAGCGCTTTTACGATACTTATGCCGGCCTGCACCGACAGCCACAGGCTGCCTAAGGCATAGCATATGAAAAGACCGGCCAGCATGCCCGGCAGATAGGCGTACACACGGTTTTTGCCCAGTTTTTCAATTATCCACGCCTCACAAAAGGCCATCAGCGGATAGGCGATAAGATAGCCCCCGGTAGGGCCTATCACATGCCCGATGCCGCCTTTAAAGCCCGCGAATACCGGCAGGCCCACCGCGCCTATAAGGATATACACCAGCTGTGCATACGCGGCAGGCTTTTTGCCCAGCACCGCTCCGGTCAAAAACACCCCCAGCACAGACAAAGAAATCGGAACGGGGCTAAGCGGCAGGGGAATTATGATCTGTGAGCATATGACGGTAACGGCGGCAAATACGGCCGCAAGAACCATATCTTTTGTTTTCATGTAACCAGACCTCCCAAAATATTTTGCAGGTCTGATTATATCCGCAAAACGGCCAATTGTCAACCTAAAATAAAAAATAAGTTTACAATTGGCCGTTTGTTTTGTTCTTTTTACGCAGTTCCCTAAAAAATTCCGACAGCACACACGCGCATTCGTCCGCCATGATCCCGCCTTTTACTGAAACGTCGTGGTTGAACATACCGGGCGCAAAAAGATCGCAGACCGAGCCTGCCGCGCCTGCTTTTGCGTCGTAGGCGCCGAAATACACCTGTTCTATGCGGCTTTGGATAATGGCTCCGGCACACATGGGGCAAGGCTCGAGCGTCACATACAAACTGCAGCCCGCAAGCCGCCATGCGCCAAGCTTTCTGCTGGCCTTGTGAATAGCGGCGATCTCCGCGTGTGCCAGCGGGGAATACTTGGCTTCACGCAGGTTGTACCCGCGCGCGATAACTTTTCCGTCACGCACCAGGACAGCCCCTACCGGACACTCCCCTATTTGCGCGGCCTTTTTGGCTTGTTTGAGCGCTTCTTTCATAAATCTGACGTGTAACTCCATTATGAGGCTCCTAATAATTTTTGAATTGCGGCGTTCCGATTGTCAGTATACTATAAAAAATTCCAAAAAGCCAGCCCTTGTTTGACCGGCGCATCACGGTAAACGCATGAAACTTTTTGCGAAGCAAAAACGAAAGTTTTACGCAATTTTTTTCAAAAAATTGCAGTTTCCAAAGGCAGAGCCTTGGTCGCCGTCCGCGGACGGCGAAATCTTTGGCATTTCAAAAGCATTTTTCTTTGTTTCTTTCTTTTTGCGATAGAAAAAAAGGTTTTTTCCTTGTTTACAATTTGTTTAATCATGCGTCAGCCGTGACCGGCGCATATAAACTGCTTGAAAAAACGGGAGAATGTAGTATAATAAATGCAATCAAGGAAATAAACCCATTCGGATTTATTTAACATGCATTTATTGTATCGGTGTGTAGTAAGCCGACTGCGGCTTACAATTATGATATAATAATTGAGGGAAGCGGTGCAGGCGGCTTGTTCCTGCTTTTTTTGGGGCGACCAAAGCCTGACCGGCTTGTTTTATCAAATATACAATTTCTGACGAGGAGACAGGCATGACATATTATCTGAAACTCACATTTCAAATGACGCTTAAGCACATCATAGTGCAGCTGTGCAGTGCGGTCATAGGCTCTTTGGTGTTTGGCGCCGTGCTGTGGGCGCACTGGGGATGGGTGCTTATGAGCTCTGTTCTGGCGGCGTTTTACGCGGGCTTCATATACACCCACGCCTGGCATGTGGCCAAGCTTGAGCTTAAAACGTATTCCGGGCATAAGCCGCAGTGGTGGCACGGGCTTATTATGCCCGCTTCCACCGTGGCGCTTACCGGAATTTTAATGCTGTTTTGGGCAATAATAAATACGGCGCCGGTTCCGGACGATACGGCGGGCATGTGGTGCGCTCTCATTGTTAAAGTGCTGTTTTACGGCTGGAATTTTGTGTTCTTCAGTTTTAAAGCCCCGCAGGGGCTGGGCGCCGCGTATATCCTGCTGATCTTTGCCGTATGCCCCGTATCGTCGGTGCTGGGCTATATGGCGGGAATGCATAAGCTTGATCTTAAGGAAAAGTATCTGATACCGCTGACCTACAAGAAAGCGAAAAAGAAGGACTAGCCGTTTAGAATACCCGCTTTTCCGCATGAATACAGATAAACAGGCAGGCATTTATGTGTGAAGTAAGGGGCGGGTTTTGATGATTATGATATTCAGACGCAGCAGTATTGCCGCATTGTGTCTTATTGTATTGCTGGTGTGTGCGGCCCACTCGGTCGGCAGGCAGGTGCAGAGCTTTCCCGCGAATTCCCTTGCGGTGTGCGGCCGTACGGTGGTGATAGACGCAGGGCACGGGAATCCGGACGGCGGGTGCAGCGCCGCGGATGGCACACAGGAGGCCGCCCTGAATCTTTTGGTCGCGCAAAAGCTGGCGGATATTCTTTTGCAGTCCGACTGCAGGGTGGTCATGACGCGCACCACAAGCGAAGGGCTGTATGATTCGGGCTTCAGAAGCATCGGCGCCAAGAAACGCTCCGATATGTATAAGCGGCGGGACATACAGCAAAACGCGGGGGGAGATATTTTCGTAAGTATCCATATGAATAAGTTCGAGCAGTCCAAATATTACGGCGCCCAGGTGGTGTATGACGCCAAAAACGACAGCGCAAGGCTTTTGGCGCGCTGTATTCAGGCCTCACTGCGGGAGCGGCTCGACCCCGGCAACAAGCGGGAGGCTATGGCGGCCGGGCCTAACATCTTCCTGCTCAAGAGTGCGCCGGTTGCTTCCGTGGTAGTGGAGTGCGGCTTTATGTCCAATCCGCAGGAGCTTGGCTTGCTCAAGACCGACGATTATCAAAGCAGGATAGCCTGGGCGGTCTATGACGGCATTTTAAAATATTTTGAGCAGGCGGCAAATCAAAGTCAATGATTTAAGAATCAGTGGTTGTTGGAGAGTGATGTTACGCATGAAAATAGAAAACTCAAAAAAGCTTGCGGCAATATTCTGGATTTTTTTTAAGATTGGCGCGCTCACTTTGGGCGGCGGGCTTGCCATGATTCCCATCATCCAGCGGGAGGTTGTGGACAAGCAGGGGTGGATGGACGATAAGCAGATCGTGGACGTATTTGCCATATCTCAGTCGCTGCCGGGCGTGATCGCCATCAACTCGTCTATTTTTCTGGGCTACCGCATAGGCGGGCTTGCGGGCAGCATTGTTGCCGCCGCCGGGGTGCTGCTTCCCTCTCTTTTGATCATATTGACTATCTTTTTTTTGTTTCCCGCTTTTGCTTCCAATGTGTATCTTCAAAAGGCATTTGCGGGCGCGCGCGCAGGGTTTGCCGCCATCATATCCGTTGCGGTGTTCAAGCTGGCAAAACCGTCGGTTACCGATGCG
>JAKJBW010000031.1 GCA_022706785.1 Bacillota bacterium | reverse complement strand
GTCCTATACCATTAATTTCAACACAGGAATCTACGATGAGGTTGTCTTCTCTGTGGCGGATTCCGCTACCTACAGGACAATTTATGTAGACGATATGACGCTGACTGTTTCCGGCTCGTCGACGCCGACACCAACGCCTGTGCCGACGCCGACACCAACACCTGCGCCGACACCGACGCCTGCACCGACGTCGACGCCAACGTCCGCGCCGGACGACCGGCAGCTGTGGTCGTATGATTTTGCCGGGACAGCTGGGAGCGGAATAGGTGCCGACAGCGCCGACCCGACCCGTTGGAATCAGCTTTGGGAAGGTACGGCTTCAAGGCGCGACGATCCGAGCGGCGCGTCAAATATAGCGGGATATTTCGTTGCAAACGCGGCGTCCACCTCAAAGGCCAAAACCATGACGGCCGCCAAGGGCTTTTTGCCGGCTGAAGGCGATACGGTGGTCAGCACAAGGATATACCTGCCGGCAGCGGAGGTAGGAAACCGGCAGCCGCTGACTGTCAATTTTGCGGGCAAGAAGATTGTCACCTTCACCTATGACAGCGGATTGGGTGAATATACCTTTAAAGTAGGGGATGACGCGAGCGCGTCGGGCAGATGCAACGCCAACGAATGGTTCAAGCTGGACGGGGTTTTCGTGCCGGGTACGGGGACACCCGCCGAGCAATGGGCGGACACCGATATGACCGCCGTGTTAAGCGGAAACCTTAAAAATATGGGCGGCACAGCACAGAGCAAAATAGCGGTCACGCGCACCATCAATATCACCTATACGGCGGACTGGGGTTCGAGCACATCGCCGAGGTTTAGCGCGGCAATGACCGCGCCGGTAGGAACCAGATGCGGCTTCTATCTTGACGATATCCGTATCTACAAGCCCCGCACACTGATGATAAAAAGCACCGATATAGAGACCTTCGCAGGTGATATATATTGCAACAGAAAATTAAACGGGAAAGTAACGGTCAAGTTCAACCATGATATTGACGTCGCTGCGTTCAATTCGGGGATGGTCAGCGTAAAGAAGGCTGACGGCACGTCGGTGAACTTTACGTCGGCGACCATAGACAAGAGCATTCCGAATATACTGGTGATCAACTTTGCATCCAATCCGCTGAGCTACTATACCAATTATACTGTGACGATAAACGCAAGCCTTGCGGATGTCACGGGCAGGACATTTGTCGGCGGACTGAGCAATATCGGCACATTCGCAACGGCAGGCGCTTCCGGCACACTGCCTACGCCGATGCCTGTGCCGGCCCAGCCTCCGGGAGGATATGTCATGCCCGACAAGTACAACACAGGGCATACAAGCGATTATGAAGACCTCGTGGACATTGCCACCAAGTATCCTGAACTGTCTGCATGGCGCAAGGTAATTACCCAGGAGATAGCCGACAAGTACGGCAGGGTATTCGAAGGCTTCGTCATGCAAAACGGTTGCATAGATGTGTATGCGGATAATGTAATAATCAGGGACTTCTATGCATCCGGAAATGCCGACTACCACATCAAGAACTTTGGCGCAAGAGATCTTGTTATCCAAGACGGCGAGCTGGTAGGATCAGGGTCCGCTAATATTCAGGGCGGCGGGCCGGGACTCATGATAATGAGACGTTTGCATTTTCATGAGGCGGAGGGAGATTACTTAAAGCCGGCCTATAACTGGCTGGTAGAATCATGCTATATGCACTCGAATGGTACAAATCCTGAAAAGCATTCGGACGGTATTCAACCATCAGGCGTAAGCCCCACGTTTGCAGCGACAAACATCTCGATTCTCGGTAACCGTATAGAATCGCTGCAGCTGCCGACTCTGGGTTATAACGGCACCTCAGTCATCATGGGCAACGCCAGCATAGGCGAGATCAGCAACCTGTATGTCATGTACAACTGGTGTAACGGTGGAGGGTATACCTTCTATTGTGATGAGAAACCCTATGCGATAACGAATACGAGGTACACAGATAACTTTATCGGTGAAGGTTACGTGTATGGGCTTTGGCATTTTAATACAGCACATACCCCAACGACGACGGGCAATGTTATGCTGAATACGGCCGGTGTGCCATGTGTGGGAAGCACGGTGTATAAGAAGGCATCGGGCGATAGGATCAGGAGGTTGGCTGATCTGGGTACAGCAACCAGTCTGACCTGCATGGTCAATCTGGCAAACTACACGCTGAGTGCGCAAAACGTGTCAGTTGTAGCTAAGCTGTATAACGGGTCGGGGGTGTTACAGCAGACGCAGGTATTGAATACACAGCTGCCGCGGTATATGCGTCCGGAAGAGTATTTGGGTACCGGCATCACGCCGTATCTGCCCAGGAATGAGGAAAGGCAGGTAGTGCTTAACGGTCTGCCCTCGAACAAAACAGGATACTATGTGGTGGTAACGGTATTTGATGAGGCGCAGGGCGGTACGGTCTTACGCAGTAATACACTATATTATTAGAAGATGTGGCACACTGATCCATGCCAGGCAGAGAAGGCATTGACTGTGTATTGTAATTTGCAATGTCTCAGCCGATTATATTTTGAGATCAACGGATGAAAGAAAGCCATATCCTAAGATTCAAAGGGCTTAATCAAATTTTTTAGAAATAGCGGGTTGCAGCGTTTGTTGCCGCCCGCTTATTTTGTATTACAGCATGATTAAGGTGGGGTAAGCCCTGGCCGGCTCACCCCACCTTAATTTCTATTTTGAACGACGCCCAATATAAATGGTTGACAGAATTCATTTCGCAGAGCCGTACAGAAAACGTCAAATTTCCTGTATCCGTTATATCAATTCTTTTTGCGTCTTTACACAATATGTTTTTACGCAGATGAGATACTGCAATAAGCGGTATATCACCGACGCCTCCGCCTTAAACGAAGGATGATAAAAGTTAAAAAAACCAAACGATTGCGAAATACGCTTATAGCCCCATCGTGATGATCCAGACATAAACACAGCTTTTCGGAAGCATCAGCATACCCAAGGCAGGGTATTTTCTCGCGCCTAAAACCACCGGAATATAAAAGGCGAAGCTAAGCAATATCGCAAGCCACATCCACCTGAGATGAGCCACGCCCGAATGCCTGTAAATAAAGAACAGAAAACCCACCGCGCAGCCAAGCAGAATAAAAGGCACATTGCGGTAAATATGCCAGCGGGCGGGCGAAGCGTCCTGCCCCCATCTGTTTTGCGGCAGAAGTGTCAAAACAACCCGTATTGCCGCAACAAGATACACTGGTATTGTCAGGCCTGCGGCTCCGGACGGGGAGAAAGACAAAATCCCGATATGCCACAAAAAAACATAGAACAGCGTCATACTGACCGAGGCGATCATCTTTCCTGTACCGAGAGCCTGCAAAAAACGCTGCGTGTTCCCACAAAAGGACAAGGCAATGCGTGGGGCAAGGTGGCATAAATCGCCCGACACGAGGATAAGCGCCATGATTCCAAATAAAACATGCCCGGCTGATTTGGCGGTAACAAGGATATACACGCCCGTCATCAAAACAGTACACAAATATGCACTGTCAAATATGGTTTCAGTATAACGGATGATTTTTTTGCGGCTCATAGTTGTTCTTCCTTTAGTACGGCGCTTTCCGACAAGGCGGAATCTTTCGGTTTTGCCATATGGCGGATATGCGCCGTCACCGCCACGCCTACCGCGCCAAGCAATATCACCAGCCAGACCGATTTTACAAAAAGACAGGAAATAAGCAGCATTCCCCATAAAAAAATGAGATTCACAATGACCGTTTTTCGGGGCAAGCCCGTTCTGCTCTGATAATTGCGGATATGATCCCTGACAAACGGTATGCGCATCAGCCTTGCCTTTAGCCTTGGCACGCAGGTAAAGCAGGCAGCCGCCGCCAGCACAAAAGGCGTTGTCGGCAAAACAGGCAGGACCAGCCCGATTGCGCCAAGGACGAGTAAAAGAAATCCGGCTGTCGTCAATAATACGGTTTTAATATTCACCCAAACACCTCCGCTTATTTTCTGTTCGGATTTTTGGGAAACCAGCCTTTTTCCACGCGCTTTTCCTGATGGAACAGCTCTTCTATGCTCCATAAGCAGGTGATGCCCACGATGGCTAAGCCGGCGCTGACAATAACCTGCTGGACAAACAATGAAATGCCCACCAGCACAGCGCCGGCCGTTAAAAAGACCGGCCATACGCTTTTGGTAAAATAGTATTCCGCCTTGATCACAATAGGATGAAAAACGCCGATGGCCACAAAAGCAATAATACCGATTACCATGCCTGTCAGATACATGTGATACCCCCCCTGTTAAAATGACACGATGAAAACATATGCCGCCCAATTGCCATCAAGCGCCCGGCCGTGGCAAATCGGGCGCGCAGCTCAGCGCTATCAATCCCTGCAATTAGGACACAGGCCGATCAGCAGCAGCTGATGCCGCTCGATGCGGTATCCAAAAAGATCGGCAGGTGCGTTGTTAAAGGCTTGGTGATACGGCAAACCTGTGTCCGTCACACCATGGCACCTCCGGCAGAAGAAGTGATAGTGCGCCTGACGGACACAATCGTAATGATCCGGTCCGTCAGGCGCAGCCAAACGGCAAACCAGCCCTTCCTTTACAAGGAAATGCAGGTTCCTGTAGACTGTGCCGCGGCTTATGCGCGCATCCTCCTGGCGGGCAAGCGCATAAATCTCCTCCGCTGTCGGGTGGGCATGGCTGTTTTCAAGAATACCTGCAATCAGTTTCCTTTGGGGTGTATTTCTTATCCGCTTCATATGGTCGCTTGGATCAATCCCTTATGGTCCAGCTTGGCAAGCGCTTTCACCTTGGCAAAATCTAAGCCTGCCGCCTTGGCAAAGCGCTCGCCGTAAGCCGGGTCGGCAAGATAGCAATGTGCCGCGTGCCGGTACTTGATATTTTCAGTGCAGGGGGCGATGTCACCGGCGGTATTCTCAATCAGGATCTGCTTTTGTCCTCAGCAAGCACACGCCACAAGTCCCCGCCTGCGCGGAAACAGTCGTCCGTAGGGTCGTCCTTGGGGTCATAGCGCCACATGGATCCTTCGATTGCCAGCGGGGGTTCGGCCACCTCCGGCTGCGCCGTCCAGTATCCGGCGCTGTTGGGCGAATAGGCGGGAGCGGCGCCATAGTTTCCGTCTGTACGCATAGCGCCGTCGCGGTGGTATTCATTAACCGCACACTTAGCGCGGTTGACGGGAATATGGTTATGATTCACACCAAGCCGGTACCGCTGCGCGTCGCCGTAAGCAAACAGCCTTCCCTGCAAAAAGCGGTCGGGCGAAAACCCAATACCGGGCACTACATGCGCGGGCGTAAAGGCGGACTGCTCCACCTCCGCAAAATAGTTCTCAGGATTGCGGTTTAGCTCCAGTACGCCTACTTCAATAAGAGGATATTCCTTATGGCGCCAGATCTTTGTAATATCAAAGGGATTCTCATAGTGATTTTGCGCCTGCGCCTCGGTCATGATCTGCACATACATGGTCCATTTGGGGTAATCGCCCCGCTCGATAGCCTCAAACAGATCCTTGCCGTGGAATTCCCTGTCCATGCCGTTGATATGCGCGGCTTCCTCGTTGGAAAGGCTTTTGATGCCCTGCTGGGTTTTAAAGTGAAACTTACACCATACGCGCTCGTTTTTATCATTATAAAAAGAGAAGGTGTGCTCTCCGAAAAAGTGCATGTTGCGAAAAGATGCCGGAATGCCGCGGTCGCTCATAACAACAGTGATCTGGTGGAAGCATTCGGGCAGAAGCGTCCAGAAATCCCAGTTATTCTGGGCGGAGCGGCGGCCTGTGCGCGGGTCGCGCTTGACCGCACGGTTTAAGTCGGAAAAATTATGTACATCGCGGATGAAGAAGGTGGGGGTGTTATTGCCGACCAGGTCCCAGTTGCCTTCCTCGGTATAAAACTTTACGGCAACGCCGCGGATATCGCGTTCACAGTCGGCTGCGCCGCGTTCGCCCGCCACAGTGGAAAAACGGATAAACAGTTCCGTTTCCTTGCCGGGCTGCAAGACCTTTGCCTTGGTGTATTGTGAGATATCATGGGTGACGGTAAGCTTGCCGTAAGCGCCCCAGCCCTTGGCGTGCATACGACGTTCGGGAATGACTTCCCTGTTGAAATGCGCCATCTTTTCCATCAGCCAAACATCCTGCATCACGACAGGACCGCGCTGGCCCGCTGTAATGGAATTTTCATTGTCGGCCACCGGTGCGCCGACTTCGTTTGTGAGTTTTTTGTTTTCCGCCATGTCTTCTGCCTCCTTTTTCATTTTGTTGTTATCTATCCAAAATATTTTAACTTAGATAAATTGTATCAGATTGGAAAAATAAAGTCAATATTATTAGGACTTATTACTGATTAATACAAATTAGTCAATATTACATTGCATCATCAGTAAAAAAACCATGGGGTACCTTTTTGGGTGACCGCCGTTTGAGAAAGCATATAGGAACGACAACCAAATTTACCATGCTTTTGGCATTAGGGTGTGTTCATAATCAAAATGCCCTAAAGTGATTGTTTTTTTACCATATCTTGCCCGCCAAAGCTTAAATATACTAAGGAATATTTAAATGACATAAAAGAAAGAAATAAAAGATATAAATTTTCCATACAATAACAGCCGCTTAATTGGAGCGGCTGTTATTGTACTAAAATATGTTATTTTAGATGGAAGGTTTGGTGAAAAAAGATGCCGGATGCACATATAAAATCATCCTCATTATTTCATCTGATTCTTTTCTTTCTAACAAAGATTATTGTATTCCTTTGCCTCAAATTAAAGAAGCGCGAAAAAAAGATGACTAATAAATACTGCATCATATACAATTTTTTAGAAACGTCCCGGATGACGTTAGCATTATTGTTATACAACACGGCGGTTATAAGCTGTTTTCCATCTCTTCGCGGACAATTTGCACCCATTTCACAACATTCTCAGGCTGATGGTTTATAGTCTGAACGTCCTTTAAGGTGATATCAAATTGGTTATTGTTATCTTTAAAAATTTGAAAGTGTTCGCGCATAAAACTACGTACGAAATTTTGATCCAATCCCGTACTTATCATAGTTGATGGGTTAGGTCGCCAGGACAGAATGTAATCTCTTCCAATCTGCTCTGCGCATTTTTGAACATCGGCAAACGGTGTTACTGCAATTCTGCGCAAATTGGGTATTTTTCTTAAGTAATCTATTTTTTTCGTTAAATCTTCACAGCATCCATATGCCGTAAGGCCGAATTTCTCTAATATAGGAAGTTGGTATTGGAGCAGGAATTCATTAAACATATCCGGGCCAAAGGTGGTAAATTCCTGAGAGGCCATATAACCCCACAACTCATTTCGCTTTACACCATAGGCGTTTGCTTTTGGATTTTGAAGCTCTTCTGCATAAGGCATAGACTGATTTTGATGATTGGCAAGTGAAAAGTCGCCCGCATTTTCGGCTTCATTATGAACTTTGAGAATAGCATCGCTCATAAATGATACTAATTTATGAAGCCATTCGGGCCGATCATACGCATCCCACATAATTTGCTCCAGACCGCGTATTTTTGCAAGATCTGTAGATATATCACCAGTCCACATGGAAAACACAGGACCTTTATTGACATTAATATTGATGGTATCTCCAATAGCATCATATAACTTTTCAACTCTTTCCCGAGTAGCTGATAAGTTAATCTTATGACTGGGAATAATTAATTTTTCGATATCCTCCTCAACTTTTAATTGCGGGTTAAAAGCAGCGGCTCCGCCTTCTGAAGGCTTTTCATCGAGTGACGTCTTTATACCCCACCTTAGATCAGCGGGAGGATCGTAAACTGCATCAACAGTTATCCATGGTTCTATGATAAAGTCATCTCCTATGGTATCCCTGAAAATAATTGCATGAAGTTGTTCTTCGTATGTTCTATAAAAGGGATCATCGCATCGAAGTGATTTTTTGTCCAGTATCTCATTAAATGCAAATTCCCGGACATAAATAAGCGGCCGTGTTTTTTTAAAGCTGTTATGTTGCCGCCATAAATTTCTCCGTTCGTCTTGAACGGGCTTATTGGCTATTTCCATTGCTTTCTTCGCCAGTTCCTTCAATACATTAATCTCTTGGTCCATCACTGATCCTCCTTGAGATGATATAAAAGCATAATTCTTGCTAAGCAACTTAAGTTGTCGAAAATATAGCTTAAGCCTTTAATCTTGCTTCTCAAGGCCAAAAGCCTCGCGTTTCGAAAGCGAAACGCTCCGCGCAAAGGTTTCGAGCCCCGTTCTGAAAACCCAATAACAGACGTCCCGTCTTTAGACGGGACATCTGTTATTGGTACAGGCGACAGGAATCGAACCTGCACGGTTTCCCACTAGATCCTAAGTCTGGTGCGTCTGCCAATTCCGCCACATCCGCATTTATAAAATCAAACAATTTCTTGTTCCGGATTTTAACGTTACTAAATTTTTATTTTATTATATAGCCAAATTCCGATCCACAAAAGGAGCCATCATGTATTATTGCGTTATATCCACTTGCTTCAACCTGTCATTCCACTCTACTGTTGCTCCCAGCGCTTCCGAAATGGCACGTAACGGAACCATTGTCCTGTTATTTACTAGCTGCGGTGTGACGTCTAAAACAACTTGCTTTGTTCCGTCTCCGTTGGTTACATTCATAATCGGCGAATTGATCACAAACTCAACCGTAATCCCCGCCTTTTGCACCACAATCATCTGACTGTCCCCATACCAGCCCACGTCACACCCCATAGCCTCCGTCACTGCGCGCAACGGGATCAGTATGCGTCCATTTACTATGACCGGCGTAGTATCAAAGGATACCGGCACTTGATTTAAATAAACGAATACAGGCAAATCCGGACGGCCGTCACGGAAAATTGCCGTTCCATCTTGATATTCATAAAAGCACAATGCCTGTGATCTTCCCTTTGTTATCAATTCAGTTTGACGGTTATCCTCGGTAAGCCAAGTCTGATATATTTCAAACAGAAGTGAAGTGCTGCATTTTTCGAACCAACATCCTGCCATATATTGATCGTTGTCGATACTATAAAAAGCACCTCCCTGGGGAGCATCCCCAAATCTGTGTTGCTTTGTATACGGCAGGGAAGCCACGCCCATCGTAGCGGTGCCTGCTTCGCCTCCGATTTTCCCTATAAAAACAGTCTTGATGGTTCCGCTAATGCCTCCGGATGTCGCACTGAACTGTTTGTAGGTATTACCAACAGATTTCCCGGCAGAAAAGTATCCCAATATTTCTTCGTCTGTGTATACATTGGTATTATAGTATTGGCCACTCCCTTTGCTTTCCCAACGGCCTATCCCATTTGGAAGATTGTTTTCGTCGACTTGTCCGGTATATTGCGTGTATGAATTGCCCAAACCATATTCGGTTCTCCAGGTCACAACGCCTGAAGCGTTGCCTAATTCTTGCTGTAACTCGTGTTGAAAAATAGTTACCAATATCTCCTGCTGCGATTCGTCGTGCTCGCAGCTTCCATACCGTCTGAGCTCATCAACCATAATCAGTTGTCTGCCTCCAATATCAAAACTCTCTGCCAACTGACCGTCAAGATATACCTTGACGCCGGAATCAACAATCCGAAGCTCCTGCTGACCCGTCAGGGTTTCCTCCCATCTCCCTTTCGTGTAAAACGGGGTTGAAAATCTGATTCGGGTAAGTATCAAGCCCTGTGTGTCATTGTCAAAAGCCACATCAAACCCATAATCAGCCAACCGCTCCGCCACGACATAGGTGTTGCCATTTATCGCGTAACTCTCAATGGGGGTGTAGTCAATCAATGTCCTAACGTCAATGTTTTTCGTAGCAACCTGCCCGTACGCTACAAGCGCAGAACCGCTGGCTGTCATCATAACACATAAAAACAACATCAGGATTTTCTTAATAAAGCCCACAGGAATCCCCCTTCTTTTACCGGAGTGACCACAGTGAAGTCTAGCGCGTCTGCCAGTTCCGCCACATCCGCATTTGTAAAATCGGACAATTTCTTGTTCCGGATTTTAACGTTATTAAATTTTTATTTTATTCTTCCACTGAGGTGACACCAGTGAATCGGTCTACTGGTGGATTTGCTTACAAACCTAACTCTCTTTTTATCAACGCCGATGCGATATAGAGAGCCTTAATCCTGCGTATGAGCAGCGTGTACTGAGAAGTACCTTGTTTCAATTTTGGCTGTACTTTCTCACACTTGCTAATTATTGAATCTATAGCCCGGAGAGCTTCTTCTAAGTCTTCTTTCGTGTATTTGTCCATAAACGCACCTTCCTGTAATGATAACCTTTCTTTGCTAGCTTTCAACAGCTCAATAATCCGACGCAAACTAATTCGCCTATTCGCTCTATTGCGAATCTTGCATTATATAAAAATACCAACTTTAAAACGGCGCTTTGCTTTGTCTAATAGCCATAATAACTATCTTACTTATCCTACCGCATTTTATCCTAATGCTGGTTTCTCATCTCATATTATGATTAACTATACCATATTACACCAAAATAATCAATTGTCAAACGACCGCAATTGCCTTTTATTAAAAACAATTCATTAAGTTAAGCTGATTGAATTCAAAGTATTACCGAATATATAGAATTTTACAACGAAAAATGGCCGCATAGAATGCTGAATTATAAAGCACCTAACAAGTTTAAGCTTAAATTTTACAATAAGAAGTAAAATAAACTTGGGATTTCGAAAGTCGGATTTTCTGACGTTTACAATTCAATTTTAGCCTTTTACAAGAATCCTAATGAAAATTTTATTTTTGACATAAAACAAACAAACGCCTACTATGTAAGCGTTTGCACTGTGTTTTTGAGTATCAAATTTTGAGAATTCCCATTTTTTTGTTCAAAAACTTAATACCTATTCACCTTAGATTGTTACTTTAACGATATTTTTATGGTTCTCGAAACGATAGGAAACCGCCTTTGCCGATTTTTCGACCATCATAAAGGACAGGCTGTGTTCCTCTGCGGTCAAGGGGTTTTCTGCCTCTTTTACATAGGCTGCCTCAATAGTTGTCTCGCCGGTCGCGTCGGAATATTCCAAGGTGTATTCGCTTTGGATGTCCGGCAGAAGGTTACACAAAAGCTCCTCAGAAATAAGCAGCGCTGTGTTTATCTTCTTCTCGGTGAACATCTGTCCCTTTAAAAATTGCTCCAGCTGGGCATTGAACGCATAGAGGTCAAAATTTTTACCCTCAATCGTGTATGTAAAGGAACGGATTTTATGAATAAATGACCTGGTTTTTGGTCTCTGCGGGTGGTCAAAAATCTGACTGGGTGAGCCCTCTTCATAAATGCCCTGTTCGTCCATATAAAACACCCGAGTGGACACATCGCGGGCAAATTTCATTTCATGGGTGACAATCAACATGGTCAGCCGCTCACTGGCAAGCTTTCGCATAACCGCAAGAACCTCGCCGACCATAGTCGGGTCAAGCGCGCTTGTAGGCTCGTCGAACAGCACAATTTCCGGTTTCATGGCCAATGTCCGGGCAATCGCCGCACGCTGCTTCTGACCGCCGGACAGCTCGTCGGGATAGGCATACGCTTTCCCCGCAAGCCCTACCATTTCAAGGTATTTCATACCTTCGTCAAATGCCTGCTGCAGGGGTATTTTCAAAAGCTTTCGAGGGCCTATCATAATATTTTCAATTATCATCAAATGGGAATATAAATTAAAGCTCTGAAACACCATACCCATTTTTTGACGCAGCCGGTTGACGTCCGCCCGTTTATCCAAAATATTTTCGCCGTCGACAAGGATTTCTCCCGCTGCCGGTTGTTCCAACAGGTTGATACAGCGCATAAAAGTGGATTTCCCGCAGCCGGAGGGACCGATGATTGAAATAATCTCGCCTTTGCCGATTTCAGTGCTGACGTTTTGCAAAACCGTCAGGTCTCCGAAGCTTTTTGTTAAACCGGAAATTTTAATCATGTACCCTTACCCCCTTGACCATCCTTTGCCTGCGCTTAGGATCAATTTTATATTCGACGATATTCAGTATCAAAATAAACAGGTAGGTAATTGCGAAATATATCAGCGCGGTGGCAATCAGAGGGAAAAATGCCTCGTAGGTGCGGCTTCGGATAATATCCGATGCCTTGGTCAAATCCTGGATGGCGATATACCCCACAACCGAAGTCATTTTCACCATAGAGATAAACTCACCCTTGTATACGGGGATAATATGCCTTGCCGCCTGTGGCAGCGTGATAAAGAAAAACGACTGAAGATTCGAAAATCCGCTTGCCGCCGCGGCTTCCAGCTGTCCTTTATCTACCGCGTTCACCCCTGTCCTAAACATCTCCGAGGTATAAGCCGAAAAGTTCAGGCTGAAGACTATAATGGCCACGATTACCGCGTCGATACTCACGTTGCCGAAAAGAACATAGTAGAAAATCATCAGCATTACAACGATAGGCATCCCCTGAATGATGCGGATATACAGTTTCGCAACAGCCGATAAAAACTTTATCTTGCCGCGGTTCATGATACAGACTAAAGCGCCGAGCAGCGACCCCAGGAGCATGGAAAGCAGCGAAATCAGTACTGTCAGCCGCAGGCCGGAAAGAACCAGCGTCCATCTGTTTTCCACGATAAATGTGCGGTGAAAGCTTTGACCGATCCCGCTTAACAATTCCGTTATCTTTGCCCCGTCTGCGAACAAGCCTTTTTCAGTGTTGGTGATCAGGACCTGGGGATTTGGGAAATATGGCGCTGTGAAAAGGATCTTCTCCGCCCGCTCCGGCGTCTTGTACATAGCGGTACAGACATCCGCTTTACCGCTTCCCATGGCGGTGACCATGGCCGAAAAATCCATATCCTGATACTCGATCTTGTATCCAAGCTCATATGCGATGCGTTCAATCAGCTCAATCTCCATGCCAGTGAATTGGCCGTTTTGGAAAAAGGCTGTCGGTTCTCTGGACGACACGGTCGCTACCTTCAAAACGGGCGCATCCGCATTCGTCATCTTCGGCACATCTGTAAACGTGTAATCACTGCCGTCCTCCTTGATCCAGTGGGATATGATTTCATCCATTGTATCGTCGGAAAGATACCGGTTCAAAACCCCGGATATTTTTTCGGCAAGTTCGGGCTTGCTTTTGTTAATGCCGATGCAATACTTCTCATCCGTTAAAAAACCGGACGCCAGCTTCAGTCCCGGGTTATATTTTATAAAATTGAGCGCCGACGCATAGTCCATCATCGCATAATCCAGCTTGCCGGCTCTCAGTGCCGCCGAGGAATCGACATAATTATTAAAGTGCTCGGTTTTTGCATTTGGATAATGCTCCTTGGCGTACTTTTCATTGGTGGACCCCACCATAACGCCGAGTCTGGAAACTTCGACCGGGACGTCGGCTTTTTCCGCGACGCAGCCGGACATAGCAAATAAGAACAATAGGAGGCCTACCATAAATACAGTTCTTCTTTTCATAACTCACCTCTATTAAATATGTATTATTGTAATCTCGACCGGTTGACAAGCACGGCAATCTGCGTTTTTATATAAGGCTTCGAAAACCAGATTTGCTCCGCGCGTTCTTCGCCGTGAAATAAATCAGCGATAATACAGTCGCCTTTACCGGATCGGATTGCGTCGGGCATAGCCGAGTAATCCATAACCACAAATTCTATTTCGTAATTGTATTCCTTTGCAAACCGCCTGGAGAATTCTATATCATAGCCCCATAGCTCGGCTCCCCTGTAGAACGTCATAGGTTCTACCTCGCCGCTGGTGATGATTTTCAGCTTCTTAACGGGATTCTGAGGCGGCTGGATTACCGGCATCTCATGATCTTTTGTCAAAATCCAACGCTTATACATATCCTGCGCTGTCCCGTCGTCCTGATATTTTTTTATAAACCCGTTAAGCTGCGCCATAAGCTCCGTATTTTCAAACGCCGTGGCTGCGCATATATTGAGCTCGCCCATGCTGTCGGGCAGAACGGCGATTTCGGGGTTGGCCTCCGCCATATAATCAAGATTGCACCGGTCAAAAATAAAGCCGTCGATCTTGTTCGACCCAACGGCGGCAACCGCGTCGACAGTACTGACAAAGTATTTCATGCGCGCAAGGGGAAGATATTCGCTGACCTGCTGCGCGGCCGCATAATCCTGCGGGGCACCTATTATGGAATCCGGCGTATTGAGTGATTGCAGATCGGTAATCTTTGATTTTTCCGCACCGCAGGCGGTCAATACAAGCATTGTGGCAACGGCGGCCATAAGTATCCTTTTGGTTTTCATACTATCACCTTCCCAACCGATCTTTTTTAACCACTAGAACAATTCCGCCCTCATAATACGGTCCGATAAAGTCAACCGTTTTCAGGCGCTCCTCGGTAATGGACATACAGCCGCCCACCACATCCACCTTGCCTGAAGCCAACGCCGCCAAAAGCGCATCAAAGTTCATGGGTACGAATTCAATTTTCATATTCAGTTCGTAAGCGATGCGGCTGATAATATCCAGATCAAAGCCGACGGGTTGGCCGTCCCCTCCCACATAGCTCATGGGCACTGTGCTGGTATCGAAGCCATATTTTATCGTGCCGGCGGCGCCGTCAAAGTCGGGACGATAGTCAAGGCGCGGCAAAGCCTTTTTCGTTTCATCAGCTGAAAACCAAATGCCGCCGATTTCCGACAATGTGCCGTCATCCTTCAATTTTTTAAGCGCCTCATTGGCCCGTGCCGTAAGCTGAGAATTTTTTGGAACGGCAAATCCGTAGCGATCATCCGCGACCTTGTCGGGGAAGATGACAAAATCCTTCTGTTGGGCTACAAGCAGCTCCGCTACAGGCTTATCCAATGCCAGCGCGTCCACCTTGCCGGAGCTTAGAGCCGCCACCTGATCGGCAAGATTATTGTAATTACTGTGATTTACATTGGGGATAACTTTGTCAACAAATTGTCCGAATACGGCGCCGGTCAGAGAGCCGATTTTCGCCTCCTCAAAATCGGAAAGATTGACGAATGTTTTTTTGCCGCTCCCGGAGCAGCCGCCCAGCAGCAATGCCAGTACAGCCAGACTGCAAATTATTTTTTTCATTTTGAAATCCTCCTCTAAAATATAGTCGTATTGTAATGCTAAAAATTTCAAATGGTGTAGATTTGGCTGTTGTTAAATAATCGCTTTCACTATGTTCCAGCCATCCTTTCGGTCATAGGAAATAGATTGGACCAGTTTTTGGATCAATAAAAGACCCAGCCCGCCGATTTTTCTCTCCTGTACCGGAAGGGTGATATCGGGCACTTCCGCATCAAGAGGGTTGAAGGCTTCGGTGTTGTCGGATACTGTCAAAACGACCTTCCCGTTTCCGATGCAAAGCTTGGCTTCTATGGTTTCTTCATTTTCGATTTCTTTTTTTGATCCGTATTTGATAATATTGGTAACCAGTTCTTCGAGGACCAATTGAATCGTGAACAGCTTGGACAGCAACTGCTCATCCGAGGCGCAGAAAAACTCGGTTTCCCGGTTTAAAAGTTCCACATCAAACCCTGCAATCGTGCTTTTATATCGGTACTCCCTTTGACATTGGCCGTCCATCTATTCCACCTCCCGCGTTTTTTTTGCAGTGCCTTCAAATCCCTGCCTCATATGTCCGCTTCTTTGCCCGCGTTCCTTCTGGTGCTGCTTTTATCCATCTTGCCGTATGCCAAAAGGATATCCTCATAGTTCAGCCCCTCGTTAAGCAGTCGCAGCTGTCTTTTTGCGGGGCATTCAGGAAAATACTTTCCATGCATAAGGTGATCGAGATATGTTTCCTCGCCCAAACTTCTCATTTTCAGTCCTTCTGATGAAATGGCCAACAGGTCTGCGATAAAACGGTTTATAGCCTTTCCGGGCGCTATTTCCCTCTGACGAATTGCTTTGCGCCGCAATGCCGGGCCGGAGTCCGACAGCCCGTTTTCATGTCGGAACGTGCCAACAAGCTCCAGAGCTTTCAGGCGGTTTTCCGCTATGCCCGCGTAAAAAGCAACGGGCGTAAAAATCTCTGACAACGGCTGGGTACATGTCTGCCTGATTTCAATTGTTCCATGCTTGCTGACGGCAACAGGCTCAAGAGAACGAAAGCAGCAAATATCTTCCTCAGGGTTTTCGGCGTTCGTAAAATAGTCGGAAAATCTAACCGGCCGAATCGGTTTGTATCCGCCATTTCCATCACTTACGATAAATACCTCCAGCGCCATCAGATGATTTATCACATCCCGGACAGAGCGGTATTCACCCTCAAAGGCCGTCGTATTCGGCGCTTCGCACAGTTTCCAGAGTACATCCCTGAAACAAAGGACAGTCTTTTCCAATTCGTACCTTAAGCTTTGAGGAAGCGCAGCCGCCCAACCGGCCCGCTCATGAGGGAAGGGCAGGGAGTTGGCAAAAAGGATTGCGTCCGCAAAGGCCAGCCCGTTAAGGAGGTTGAGCAGAGGAGGAAGCTCCGGGAGCTTCGCGTCCAGATGAGTCTGAGTCGAGGCAGAAAATCCGTGAAATATCTCACCGTTGTGATGATTGGTGAATTTTCTCAAAAACTCAGACTTTGCCGTCATAGACGGCGTGCCCAGGGGGCTGGGATCGGCATATTGGGCATATGGGTTTACTCCTATTCCGCAAATCAGATGATCGTGCGCCTTTTCAAGCTGTTTTAAGGCCCTTAAGTACCGATAAAACACATCGGCAAGCTCCGTCACGCTTCTTTTTTTCATCATGGAGAATTCAATTGTATTGAAGCTGGTTTCAAAGGAAAAGACATCGCCCACCCTGCCGACGGCTTTGATCGGGAAGCCGTCCAGTGTGAAGCCGACGGCTCTGAATCCGAATTCATGCTCCAGCAATTTTACCATGGCCTGCAGAAAATCAGGTTCTACCGGTTGCTTTTTCAGATTCACAACAGGCATTTCTATTTCCGCACTGATACAGCTTTCGGTTTTTTCAGAGAATTTATTGAGAAAATGGCGATAGATCAATTCTTCCGCCTTACCGTTCAAGCATATCCCTCTTCTCTTCTCCGGTATTTCGGATCGCTACAATCGTGATATCATCAAATTGCGGAGCCTCGGCGACAAAGATATCCACATTTGATTTAACCCTGCCTATCACTTCGCGGCAGGATACCCCTTGCAGGTTTTTCACCGCATCCAAGAGCCGTGTATCCCCGAATAATTCATTTTCTTTATTGGTCGCCTCTGTGATGCCGTCCGTATATAATACGAAGGTCTCTCCCGCAAGGAGCTTGGTGTGCATGATGGGATACTTGATTCCCTCCATCGCCGCAAGCGGAAGCTTATTTTTTACGGGAATGAATTCTGCCCCGCCGTTTTGGCGGCAGATAATGGGAGGGTTGTGTCCGGCGCAGGCATAGGAAACCTCTCCTGTGCCGATGTTCATGATTCCCACATATGCCGTCACGAACAGCTCGGCGGGATTTTCCTGGCAGAGCAGGTCGTTGGCGATGCAAAGAAGCTCGTCAGCCGTCATGTCGTTAGCCTGTGCCGCCGTCTTTATGACCGTTTTGGCAATCGTCATAAACAGGGCTGCGCCTACTCCTTTTCCGGATACATCCGCAACCACAAAACAGAGCTTATCTTCTCCCACGGGAAAGAAATCATAGAAATCGCCGCCTACCTCTTTGGCAGGAAGCATCATTCCGGCAATGTCGTATCCCGGGCAGGCGAGCTTTCCGGGCAGCATACCGAGCTGGATGTTTCTGGCCACGTCAAGCTCCGACTCTATGCGCTGCTTTTCCGCCGCGGCTTTCGCCACCTGCTCCATGTACTCTTTCAGGCGCACGGTCATGCCGTTAAAGGTCGCTGCCAGCATTCCGATCTCATCCGTGTCCGTATTTGCAAATTTATAATCCAGTTCGCCATTCCCGATTTTCTTTGCTCCGTCGGTCAAAACCGCTATGGGTTTGGTGATTGATTTGCTGCGTACCCCGCTCTACCACTTCTCCACGCTCAAGCACTATAATTTCGTCGCAGTCGCGGATGGTGGAGAGCCGGTGCGCCACAATAATGAGGGAAATCCCCCTGTCTTTCACGGCGCGGGCGACGTCAAACTCGGTTTTGGCATCGAGCGCGCTTGTGGCTTCGTCCATGATGATGATGGTCGGGTCCTGTGCCAGTACCCGGGCTATTTCCATGCGCTGTCTCTGTCCGCCGGAAAAATCTTTTCCGCCCTCCATGATTTTATAGCGGTAACCACCGTCCCGCTGCATAATATCCTCATGGAGCTGCGCGTCGCGCGCAGCCAGAATCATTTCAAAATCCTCGATGGAGCTATCCCACATTTTGATGTTATTGGCAATGGTGTCCTCAAAAAGTATGATCTCCTGATCAACGACCGCGACCGAACCGGTGAGAGTCTCCCGCTTTATGGAATCAAGCGGCTGCCCGTCAAAGAGGATTTCGCCGCTCCAGGGTGCGTATAATCCGGAGATCAGCTTGGACAAGGTGGATTTTCCACAGCCTGATGTGCCAACCAGCGCGACGCTTTTCCCGGACGAAAGACATAGATTGAAGTTTTTTATAACAGGCTCCGAAAGGCGGGAATAACCGAAGGTCAGATTTTTGACTTCCAGTGCGCCGCTGAGCTTAGCGTATGTCGATTCGCCGTCCTGCGCCGGCGCTTTCGGGACCAGCATACGATCGACGGGGTACTTTAGAACATCCTCAATACGCTCCATGCCGGCGCGCATTTCCTGTATTGACTGCCCGGCGGCGATAAACTTGCCGGCCGGAGACTGGAAGGCGCTCATAAAACCCTGGAACGCCAGAATCATCCCCACGGTGAAGCTGCCCTGCATGGTGAACAACACGCCCAGCATCAGTATAGCGGTGTTCGCCAGAGAGGAAATAAGGCCGGGCACCGCGCCAAGATACTGGTTAAGGCGGACGAATTTCACGGTTTGGGTATTCACGCTGGCGTGATACCCGGACCACTTTTCAAAATATCCGTTTTCCGCCCCGCCGGCTTTGATCGTTTCGATCATCTCAATGCCGGATACGGTAACGGCGGAAAGCTTGCCCGTATCGCGCATCTGCACGCGGGTAAGGTTGACACGCTTTTTTGAAATCAACCGTGCAACAAGTATATTTACCGCAATGGAGCTGAGCCCCACCAGAGTAAGGACAGTGCTGTAGCGCAGCATTACGGTCAGGTAAAAAACCAGCATAATGAAATCCAGTATCATTGGCGCGAGTTGCCGGATCAAGGCGGATGCTACCCCCTGGTTGGTGGCTGCCCGCCCGGCGATGTCTCCCGCCATGCGTTGGGAAAAAAACGCCATTGGCAGGCATAAAAGGTGCCACATAAAAGACGCATTGGAAGCAATCGCTAGACTTCCCTCGATTTTCAAGCTGTAAACGGCGTTAATCGCCTGCGCGACCAGAGAGATGACGGTCAGTCCACTCAAAGCAAGAATGAACAGATATAACCAGTCAGGGTTTTGCCCCGTCAGCAGCCTATCCATAAAAATACGGGAAAAGGCGGGCTGAACGATTCCCATTACAACGCTAATGAAGGTGGTAATGGCCACGAAAGCAAAGGCGGTACCCGTGCCGTGCAGCCTTTGCCTGGCAAACGCAAAGACAGAGCGCGGTTTGCCGCCCGGCACAAAATCCTGCGTTGGCTCAAAGGCCATACATACGCCGGTAAATGCCCGGTCAAATTCATCTACCGGCACCCGTATGGCGCCGCGGGCAGGGTCGTTTATATATGCGTGCTTGCCGCTAAAGCCGCACAGTACCACAAAGTGATTAAAATTCCAATGAATAATGCAGGGGAAACCGCCGTCCTCCTTCAGAGCATTCGCCTCATACCGATAACCCTGTGCCGACAGCCCGTAGCTGCGGGCGGCTTTCAAAATGTTGCGGGCATTGGAGCCATCTCTGGACACGCCGCAGTCTTCCCGCACACGCTCAAGCGGTATCCATTTCCCATAATAAGCCAACACCATGGCCAGGGACGCGGCGCCACATTCCAGCGCTTCCATCTGCATGATCACCGGCGTCTTCGCGACACCCTTTGTGACAGGCCTGTTCCTGCTTTTGCCCATATCCGTACCTCAATTCCACAAAAATGCAATAGGGTGGATACGCTCAATCGTGATTTGCGCCTCGTAGAGACCGTCCGGTAAGCCGGAGACGTCAATTTTCACAGCATGATTCCACCCTTCCGCGGCCAGCCGCGACAAGGTATAGCCGTCCGGTATTTCTTTGCTGAGCGCGTCGGAAGATATCGGCAGCTTAGATATATCTGCAATGGTTCCGGAACTTTCCCCAAGCGTTACTGTCATGCCGACCGCAAGCTTTTTCACAGTGGTGCCGTCTACATAACAAACGGCGCTGTCACCGCGTACCAGCGCGTTTAACTGCAGCGTATCAGTCAGAACACCGAACACAGACCAAACAAGAACCGCGCTGAGCAATACGGCGACCGCAATCAGGATGACCCACATGCTCGGATTTGTAACTCGTATGTAATCGGTCAGCTGTTCCGGTGATGAAATCCGTTCCAGTGAGCTTTTACGAAACACGCCTTTATCCATATGACTCCCCCCAGCGATCCGTATATAATTGTCTTAATAACAATATTATTATAGCAAATCACTTTTATGCTGTATATTGTACCAAAGTACAATATAGCCTCCCGGACTGCGATACCGGCTGTGGCAGCGCTGTCCATTTATGCCGCCTGTGCCGGAGTTTTTTGCAACCGTGGCAAAAAACCGGGCACACAATAAATCCCTGAGGCGTGTTGAATACCTCATCTGAAAATTTAGCGCGAATTGATAAGGTGAAGTTTGACTGCAAGGCGTATAGATGGTATAATAAATACAACTACAGTACAAAGCCTTTCGGCTTTGCTTTATGTGTGTAGCAAGCCGACTGCGGCTTGCATTTATGATATAATAAACGCGATTGCGGACATAAAGCCTTTCGGCTTTATCCTTTATGCGTTTATTGTATCGGTGTGTAGCAAGCCGACTGCGGCTTGCATTCATGATATAATAAACGCGATTGCGGACATAAAGCCTTTCGGCTTTATCCTTTATGCGTTTATTGTATCGGTGTGTAGCAAGCCGACTGCGGCTTGCATTCATGATATAATAAACGCGATTGCGGACATAAAGCCTTTCGGCTTTATCCTTTATGCGTTTATTGTATCGGTGTGTAGCAAGCCGACTGCGGCTTGCATTCATGATATAATAAACGCGATTGCGGACATAAAGCCTTTCGGCTTTATCCTTTATGCGTTTATTGTATCGGTGTGTAGCAAGCCGACTGCGGCTTGCATTCATGATATAATAAACGCGATTGCGGACAT
>JAKJBW010000030.1 GCA_022706785.1 Bacillota bacterium | reverse complement strand
CGGTACGCATCAACGGCGTGGAGAGCTTAAAGGGCGGCAACCATGTGGTGATCCCCGACAGGATAGAGGCGGGCACATTTATGGTCGCATCGGCCATCACACACGGCAATATCATGATTGAAAACGTAGTACCCAGCCACCTAAAGCCTATTACCGCCAAGCTGCGTGAGATGGGTGTTACGGTTGAGGAAGGCGATGACAGCATCAGGGTGGACGGTACGTCAAGGTTTAAAAGCGTCGACATAAAAACTCTGCCGTTTCCCGGGTTTCCCACCGATATGCAGGCGCCCATTACTACGTTGATGAGCGTGATAGACGGCACCAGCATTATTGTAGAAACGATTTTTGAAAACAGGTTTTTGCACGTTTCAGAGCTGAACAGAATGGGCGCAAACATCAAAATTGACGGCAGGAGCGCGGTAGTGGAGGGAACAAAATTTCTGACCGGGGCGCAGGTCAAGGCGACCGATCTGCGTGCGGGCGCGGCGCTCATCCTGGCAGGGCTGGTCGCAAAAGGAGATACCGAAATAGGGGAAATCGACCATATTGATCGCGGCTACTGTGATATTGTTGGGAAATTAAAAGGTATTGGCGCAAAGATCGAACGAAAAGATTGAAACAGCCAATGCTGTTGCGGACATAAAAAAGGGAACTGCGTGCAGTTCCCTTTTTTATGTGAATTTATTTTGTTAGCCTAACCTTCCATATGCTTGCCCAAAAAGCTTGCGGCGGATTGTGCCAGCTTGGCTTCCACTTCTCCGGCGCTTGCGTTGCCGTCCGAAAAAAATATGACGCTGCCGATACTGTCGCCTTCGGATATGATGGGTACCACAACGTTTGCATTGTATTTGTCCATCCCGTCAACCAGCGGGATTTTTTTTGCCGAGCCCGCGCTTTGGACATAGCTGCTCTTTTCGCCCATGATTTTCTCAAGATCAATACTCACACGTTTTTCCGCGATTTCCCGCTTGGGTATACCCGATACTGCGATAATGGAATCACGGTCTGTAATGCAAGCCGCTATCCCGCTTGTTTTGGCAAGTGTTTCAGCGTACTGGCTTGCAAACTCCCCAAGCTCTCCTATGGGGGAGTATTTTTTGAAGATGACTTCCCCGTCCTTGTCTGTGAATATTTCGAGCGGATCTCCCTCCCGAATGCGCATTGTCCTTCGAATTTCCTTAGGGATTACGACTCTGCCCAGATCATCTATACGTCTTACAATTCCCGTAGCCTTCATAATCGAATTCCTCCTGTGTTTTGTTGTACAGGGTTATTATGGTCGAAGTGCAGGAAATTTATGCGGGTTTGAATATGGGGAATATTTGGTTTTAAGGAAAAGATTATTGCCGAATTTCTTTGTTCGTTTTAAATTATTTGAAACGTACACGGTCTTCTATTGATAATTTAACCAAAATGCTGTATCATATGAATAAGTATGCCAAGGCTATGCGGTTAAGAAAATAGTTGACGCTAAAGCGGCTGACGCAAAGAAAGGACAGGATTTATTTCATGTTTTCTGTAATGGACAAGATTTTAATGTCGGTGCAAAAGCCGGTTTGCTATACAGGCGGCGAGCTGGGCATGATAAAAAAAGACCCGGCCGGAACTGATATTCGTTTTGCGTTTTGTTTTCCCGATTCGTATGAGGTGGGCATGTCGCACCTCGGGATGAAAATTTTGTATCATCTTTTAAATGAAAGACCGGACACCTATTGCGAGCGCGTTTTTGCGCCATGGCCCGATATGGAAGAAAGAATGCGGCAGCACGATATTGCCTTATTCAGCCTGGAAACCAAGACGGCAGTGAGCAAATTTGACATTGTGGGGTTTACGCTTCAATATGAGCTTTCCTACAGCAATCTTGTCAACATGCTTGACCTTGCCGGGATTTCTCTGACCGCCTGCGAGCGCAAAGAAGGCGAGCCTTTTGTTTGCGCCGGCGGTCCCTGTGCATACAACCCCGAACCGCTTGCTGAAATCGCAGATTTTTTCGTATTGGGAGAAGGTGAGCAGGTAATAGGCGAGGTATTGGACAAGTACCTTGAATGGAAGCGCGGCGGTGGAAGCCGCAAGGCGTTTTTGGAGAGCATTGCGCAGCTTGACGGGATTTATGTGCCGTCTTTCTATGATGTTACCTACAATGACGACAATACCATAGCGGCATTTACGCCGAATAATCCGCATGCAAAGCCCAAAATCACCAAGCGTATCATGCGCGATTTTAAGGGGTCGTACTTTCCGCAGTCGCTTATTGTGCCATACGGGGAAACGGTCCACGACAGGGTTACGCTTGAGATTTTTCGCGGCTGCATACGCGGCTGCCGTTTTTGTCAGGCAGGCTATGTCTACAGGCCGGTGCGTGAAAAAAGTGCGCATGAATTGGTAGAGCTTGCCGCTCGGCTGATCGCGGCGACAGGATACGAAGAAATTTCTTTGTGTTCGCTGTCCACAAGCGATTTTACCGCGCTTTCCGAACTGACCGAGGGGCTTTTACAAGAGGTGGCGCAAAAAAGGGTCAATTTATCGCTTCCATCGCTGCGCATCGATAATTTTTCCATGGAGCTGATGCAAAGGGTGCAGACGGTCCGTAAAAGCGGTCTGACCTTTGCGCCCGAAGCGGGCACACAGCGCTTGCGGGACGTGATCAACAAGGGCGTGACAGAGCAGGACCTGCTGGATTCTGCCGATCTGGTGTTTCGCGGAGGCTGGAATAACATAAAGCTCTACTTTATGATAGGTCTGCCGACCGAGACGATGGCGGATGTTGCGGCCATCGGTGCGCTGGCCCATAAAGTACGCGATGCTTATTTTGCCATACCGCGTGAGATGCGCAAAAACAGCGTTAATATTTCTGTAAGCGCTTCTACGTTCGTTCCCAAGCCGTTTACACCGTTTCAGTGGGAGGCACAGGACGATATTGCCACCATTCTTGAAAAGCAGAAAGCGGCTCGCGCATCCATGAAATCGCGCCAGATCTCGTTTAGCTGGCACGACGCAAAGACAAGCTATCTGGAGGGTGTGTTTGCGCGCGGCGACAGGCGGCTGTCGCAGGTCTTGCTTGCGGCACACAAAAACGGCTGCAAGTTTGACGGCTGGCATGAGTTTTTTAATTTTGACATGTGGCTAAAGTCGTTTGAACAGTGCGGAGTGAGTCCCGAATTTTACAACCAGCGCAAGAGAAGCTATGATGAGGTGCTGCCCTGGGATCATATTGACATTGGCGTTTCAAGGGAGTTTCTTCGCAGCGAAAGTGAGCGGGCCTACAGCGCAGATGCCACGCCAAACTGCCGCACAGCGTGCGTGGGCTGCGGGGCATCGGTGTTTGGGGGAGGTGTGTGCTTTGAAGGGTAGTTTTACTTATCGTTTGAGATATGAAAAAAACCATGATGCGCGCTATATCTCCCATCTGGACTTTATCCGCCTGATGAGCCGAGCGCTGCGCCGAACAGCGCTGCCCGTGACCTACACCGAAGGCTTTAATCCGCACCCGGTGATGACGGTGGCTATGCCTATTTCGGTAGGCGTCACAAGCGAATGCGAATATATCGACATCGGATTTGACAGCCGGCTGCCGGAGGGGGAAATAGCGCAAAGATTCAACCATACGCTGCCGAGCGGCATTGCTGTCACCGGGGTAGTGCTGCTGGGCACAGACGCCTGCAGCTTTAATGCCATTACGTCGGCGAGGTATCTTGTCAAAACGGAGATGAAAAGCGATACGGCTCCCGATCTGGATACATTTTTGGGTTTAAGTGAAATTATCGTTGCCAAAAAGAGCAAAAGCGCGGTGCGTGAGGTGGACATAAAAAAGGATATCTATGCATTAAAGCTGCTTAGCCACGAAGGCAGATTTGCCGATTTTGCGGTGGAGACTCCCGCCGGCGGCAGCTATAATTTAAAGCCGGAGCTGGTGTTTGCGGCAATGGAAAAATATTTGCCCGGTTTTGGGATTGCGTTTATGCAAGTACATAGGCTTTCACTGCTGGCCCAGGGCAAGGCTTTGATGTAGCCGATAGCTTGCCGGTAAGCCTCTGAAACGATAAATCCGGATTTTTTATAAAACAAAAAGGAGTGTCATAACATGGACAGCATTAAAAAATGGTTTCGGGAGTGTCAGGCCAAGGATATGGTGGAAACGCTGAATAAAAAAGGCTATAACGCCATTTATGCTGAGGATGCGCAGTCGGCCCGCGACCTTGTGGCGTCTATCATCCCGCACGGCGCAAGCGTTGGCGTCGGCGGCTCGGTCACGTTGAGCCAGACCGGCATTTTGCAGGATCTTCAAAGTGGCGTCTATCAATTTATCGACCGCTATAACCAGCCAAGCTTTGAGGCAATGTGTGAAAAATATAAAGAGGCCTATACGGCAGACTTCTTTGTGACGGGCACCAACGCCGTTACCAGGCAGGGTGAGCTCGTCAATATCGACGCCACAGGCAACCGCGTGGGTCCCATGGCGTTTGGGCCTGATAAGGTCATTGTGGTTGCGGGTACCAATAAAATTGTCCGTGATATAAACGCGGGCATTATGCGTACAAAGGAAATCGCGCCCATCAATGCCAAGCGTATCAAGCATCAGACGCCCTGCACGTCTGACGGGCAGTGCCACGATTGCACCTGCCAGAAACGGATATGCAATATCACAAGCATCATACATAACTGCTACAAGTTTCCGGGGCGTATTACGGTTATCATGGTTGCCGAAGAACTGGGGTATTGAGCTTTGTATGGAAGTGAATCGACATAGACGCAAGGGACAGAAAATTGATCTGCGCCCCTTGCGCTTGGTGATTTTACACATATTATTCTTTTGTCCGCGCATAGTAATATTTTGGTTGACTTTTTTGGCAATATCCCCGATAATATTACTATTGCATATCGTCTGAGGGGGGTTATGGGTGGCAAATAAAACAGCGCTTTTTAAGGAAAGTATGAAGAACAAAAGGGTAGCGGTGCTTGGGATCGGCATCAGTCATTTGCCCCTGATCCGCTTTTTGGCGCAGTTGGGTGCGCGGGTAACCGCTTATGATAAGAGAAACGCCGATAAACTTAAAGAAGAGCTTTTACAGTTAAAGGATTGCGACGTTGCCTACCGGCTTGGTGATGATTATTTGGAGCATCTTGAAGGCGATGTGATTTTCAAAACGCCGGGTATGCGATTTGATGTGCCGCAGCTTTTGGCCGCTAGGCGTGCGGGAAGTGTGGTCACTTCTGAAATGGAAGTGTTTTTTGATTTATGCCCCGCGCCTATTTTTGCAGTCACAGGCAGCGACGGAAAAACCACCACCACAACGCTCATTGCAAAAATGCTGAGCCAGGCAGGCCATAAAGTGTGGCTGGGCGGCAATATCGGCAACCCGCTTTTAAGCGAGATAGACAAAATCTGCCCACAAGACAAGGTGGTGTTAGAGCTTAGCAGCTTCCAGCTGCATACCATGAAAGCAAGTCCGTCCGTTGCGGTTGTGACCAACGTGTCGCCTAATCATTTGGATATGCACAAGGACATGGCAGAATATGTGTCGGCGAAAAAAAATATATTCCTTCACCAGAATGCAGACGGAAAGCTGGTGCTCAATTATGATAATGCCGTCACCAAAGCTTTTTCAGCGGAGGCGGTGGGCAGCACGGTCTTTTTCTCACGCATAACACCACTTGAAAAAGGCGTAAGTGTGATAGGCGGCGTAATCTGTGTAGATACCGTGCCTGTTTTGAAGACGGAACAAATCAAAATTCCCGGCGTACACAATATAGAAAACTATATGGCAGCCATTGCGGCTGTGTGGGGATGTGTAAAGGTACAAAACATTACACAGGTTGCGGAAAGCTTTGCGGGTGTGGCACACAGAATTGAGCTGGTGCGCGAACTGAACGGCGTGCGCTACTACAACAGCTCTATTGATTCCAGTCCCAACCGCACCAAAAACACGCTTGCTGTGTTTGACCGGAAGGTCATTTTGATCAGCGGCGGCAAGGACAAGGGCATTGCGTATGACGAGATCGGCCCTGTCATTGCAGAAAAAGTAAAGAAGCTTATTTTGATCGGCGCTACGGCCGAAAAAATCCATGAGGCGGTTTTGGCCACCGGCAAGGCGGTGGACACAGTGTTTTGCAGCACTTACGAAGAAGTGGTGCAGACGGCAAGAGAAGCTGCGAAGGACGGCGATATTGTGGTGCTCTCCCCGGCCAGTACCAGCTTTGATATGTTTAAAAATTTTGAAGTGCGCGGCGATACGTTTAAGAAGCTGGTAGGTGAGCTTTGACCGGCTGCGCATGGGTCAACGCAAAATGGAAACAATAAAGCGGAAAGCGTTTGTGACGAAGGTGAGAAGATGGAGATTAAAAATATTTTAAGCGGGCTTAGTGGGCATGCGTGCATTTCCGGCTCGGAGGACTCTGTCGCCAGGACTGTCATGGCACTGTATGCGCCCTTTGCAGACGAGGTGTGGACAGATGCTTTGGGCAGTGTGATCGCTGTGAAGCGCTGCGGCAGGCCGGACGCGGTGAAGCTTATGCTGGACGCGCACATGGACGAGATCGGTTTGATGGTGACAGACATCGATGAAAAGGGTTTTCTGCGGTTTTGCAAGATCGGCGGTGTGGACGAGCGGGTGCTGCCCGCGTGCGAGGTGGTGGTGCATGGGAAACGCGATTTGCATGGTATCATCAGTGTCAAGCCGCCCCATATTCAAACCGAGGACGACATGAAGCAGTCGCTGAAAATGGACGAGCTGGCAATTGATGTGGGCTATGATGCCCAAAAAGTGCGCGAGCTGGTTAGCGTGGGCGACAGCGTAACCTTTTTTCGGCAGCCGTCTGAGCTGGCCGGCGGGCAGATGTGCGGCAAAAGCTTTGACGACAGGGCGGGCATTACGGCCCTGCTGTATGCCGCCGAAAAGCTGGCGCAAACCAAGCTGGATATTGATGTTTATTTTGTTTCATCGGTGCAGGAGGAAACAGGGCTTGCGGGGGCCACTACCGCAGCATACGCAATAGCGCCCGACTATGCGCTAGTAATTGATGTGACGCACGGCATCACGCCCGACAATTCCGAAAGGGCGTTTGAGGTGGGCGCGGGGCCTTCGGTGTCTGTGGGACCCAATGTGTCGGGCGAGCTGTACCGGCTTTTATGTGAGCTTGGCAAACAGAAAAATATTGATTTGCATCCGGAGGTAGACGGCGGAAGCACAGGCACAAACGCGTGGGCCGCACAGGTGAGCCGCACAGGTGTGGCGACGGCGGTGATGTCTGTTCCGCTCAAATACATGCATACGCCTGTTGAAACGCTGTCGGCTGACGATGTAAAGGCAGCAGGCGAGATGGCGGCGGCGTTTGTGTGCGCGCTGAGCAAGGCTAGGGGGGCATAAGCTTGGGAAGCGCGATAAAACCGGTCAGGCGGAGGGATGATATGTTGCTAAAAAAGCTTTGCGAGGCGTGCGGCGTAAGCGGCAATGAGGAAAGCGTTCGCGATATTATTATAAAAGAAATAAAGCCATATGTAAGCGAAATTACAATTGACACCATGGGCAATATTATTGCGTGTAAAAAAGGCGCAGGGCCCTGGGCGGTCAGGCTTATGGTATGTGCGCATATGGATGAGGTGGGGCTGATTGTCAGTGAGATCACCGAAAAGGGATATCTGAAGTTTAAAAAAGTCGGCAGTATTGACGACCGCGTGCTGGTGGGCAAAAAGGTTACGGTAGGCGATAAAAAGGTAAGCGGCGTGATTGCGCTCAAGGCAGTCCACCTGCAGACAGAGGAATCCAGAAAGAGCGCTGTCAAGGCGGAAAACTTATATATTGACATAGGCGCGTCCACGCGTGAGCAGGCGCAGGAACTGGCAGCACTTGGGGATTATGCGGCGTTTGACACAGCGTTTGGCGAATTCGGCGAAGGGCTTTTCAAGGGCAAGGCGCTGGACGACCGGAGCGGCTGTGCTATTCTGACCCAGCTTTTGCGACACACATACGATTGCGACGTGTATGCGGTTTTCAGCGTGCAGGAAGAGGTTGGCTGCCGGGGCGCAAGAATCGCGGCAAACCGCCTTTCGCCCGATGTGGCGCTGATTATTGAAGCGACAAGCTGTGCCGATCTTGCGGAGGTGGACAAGCATCTTGAGGTGACGACCCTGGGCGGCGGTGCGGCGGTTTCTGTCATGGATACCGGTTCCTATTCCGACAAGGGGCTGGTAGATCAGCTGATGCGTCTGGCAAAAGAGCGGTCCATCCCTGTGCAGTATAAGCGCACTACCATGGGCGGCAACGATGCGAGAGCCATCCAAACCACGGGTACAGGCGTGAAAACGGCAGTGATCTCGCTTCCCTGCAGATATTTGCATTCACCCGTGAGCGTGATTTCGGGCGCTGATTATATAGCCGTGCACGACCTTGCGCGGGCATTTTTAGAAAAGAATTGCGGTAGGGGAGTGGAATAGATGGAGCTTTTAAAAAGGCTGACGCAGGTAAGCGCGCCGTCGGGCAATGAAGAAGGCATACGCGCTCTGATTGCAGACGAGCTTTCGGCGTATGTGGATGAAATTAAAACCGATGCGCTTGGCAATCTGATTGTGCGAAAAAAAGGCAATGGCAAAAAGCTGATGCTTGCCGCGCACACCGATGAAATTGGAATCAT
The DNA here is from genome assembly GCA_022706785.1 of Bacillota bacterium. GTDB lineage: Bacteria > Bacillota > Clostridia > UBA1381 > UMGS1253 > JAKJBW01. The sequence continues at coordinate 13,157 of JAKJBW010000030.1, read as the reverse complement.
GGCAACGTTCATTGAGGACAGCGGCTTTGTGCGGTTTGCCGGCATCGGCGGCGTGAATGTACACAATGCGATCGGCGCGCGGGTGAGGTTTTTAAATGGCACCGTGGGCGTGGTGTATTATGAGGAAAAAAAGAGTGCAAAAGACGCAAAAATAAGCGATTTATATATAGATATCGGTGCTGAAAATGCGCAGGCGGCCGGGGCGTTGGTAGGCATAGGCGATGCGGCGGTTTTTATGGGCGGTTTTGAGCAGACGGAAAACGCGGTGATTTCCAAAGCGTTAGACGACCGCGTGGGGTGCTATGTGCTGATTCAGGCGTTAAAGGCTGCCAAGGGCTGCCCGAATGATGTGTACGCAGTATTTACCGCGCAGGAGGAGCTGGGGCTTCGCGGGGCGACTGTTTCAGCATACGGCGTGGACCCCGATATGGGGATCGCAATTGATGTGACGGATACAGGCGATACGCCGGGGTCAGAGCTTATGTCTGTCAAGCTCGGCGGCGGCGCCGCGATCAAGGTGCGGGATTCAAGGCTTCTGGCGCACAAAAAGGTGCGGGAGCTGCTCATTCGGCTGGCGCAGGAGAAAGGCATACCGTACCAATTGGAGGTTTTGCAGCGTGGCGGCACGGATGCGGGCGCCATCAGCCTCACCCGTTCGGGCGTGCCGTGCGGGGTGGTTTCTATCCCGACGCGCTATGTCCATTCACCTTCCGAAATGGCGTCTATGGGCGATATCAGCGCGTGTATCAGACTGCTTTGCGCAGTGATAGAAACCAGGATAGACTGACGATATGCACAGCTGTAAAGTAAAATACACTTACACAAAAATTTTGCGATAGAATAAGGGGAACGACTATGAAGCTGGGAATTGTAGGGCTGCCGAATGTGGGCAAGTCAACATTGTTTAACGCGATCACGCAGGCGTGCGCAGAGGCGGCGAATTATCCTTTCTGCACCATTGAGCCCAATGTGGGTGTGGTGGCTGTTCCGGATGAACGGCTGGACCGCTTGGCCGCGATGTACCACCCCAAAAAGCTCACGCCCGCCATTGTAGAGTTTGTGGATATTGCAGGACTGGTGAAGGGTGCAAGCAAAGGCGAGGGCCTTGGAAACAAGTTTTTGTCGCACATCCGTGAGGTTGACGCGATTGTGCATGTGGTGCGCTGCTTTGAGGATGCCAATATTGTGCATGTGGACGGCTCTGTCGGGCCGCTTCGCGATATTGAAACCATACAGCTGGAGCTGATTTTTGCCGATCTTGAAATGATCGAGCGCAGGATAGACCGTGTGCAAAAGGCGCTCAAGGGCGACAAAAAATATCAGACTGAACTGGATTTGCTAAACGAGGTGAAAGGCGTGCTGGAAAGCGGCAAGCCTGCGCGCGCCATGGATTTATCACCCGAACAGGCGGAAATGCTTTCTCAGGTAGCGCTGCTTACCGCCAAGCCTGTGCTGTATGTCGCAAACGTCTTGGAAGATGAGCTTGCCGATATTGAGCATAACAGCAATGTGGCGGCAGTACAAAAGGCAGCCGAAGCAGAAAACTCCGAAGTGATTGCGGTGTGCGCAAAGATAGAAGAAGAGATCGCACAGCTTGAGCCCGAAGAAAAAAAGGCGTTTTTGGAAGATTTGGGACTTAGCGAGTCGGGGCTGGACAGAATCGTAAAGGCAAGCTATAGCCTTTTGGGGCTGATCAGTTATCTGACAGCTGGCGAGCCTGAGGTGCGCGCGTGGACGATTGTGCGGGGCACCAAAGCACCGCAGGCGGCAGGCAAGATCCACACCGATTTTGAGCGCGGCTTTATTCGCGCCGAGGTTGTGGCTTTCGACGACCTCATGGCGTGCGGCACTATGGCTGTGGCAAAGGAGAAGGGCCTGGTGCGCTCCGAGGGCAAGGACTATGTGATGTGTGATGGGGATATCGTTTTGTTCCGGTTTAATGTTTAGTTTTCTGTCTATGATTAAGCCAGGCGGGAGAATGGGGTAGTAATATGGCCGTAAAGGATAAGGTCTTAAAAACACTTGAGCAGAATCAGGGCAAAAGTGTTTCAGGCAGCAGTATCGCAAAGACGTTAAATATCACCCGCAGCGCTGTATGGAAGGCTGTAAAATTGCTGCAGGATGAGGGCTACACCATAATCGCCGCGACCAATAAGGGGTATTGCCTCACCATGGATAACGACATCATAAGCGATACGGCAATCAAAGCGTATTTACGCGATGAATCCAGATACGACATTATGGTCTGCAAAGCGCTTGATTCTACCAATACCCACGCAAAGCTGCTTGCGGCACAAGGGTCGCCCGACGGCAGCGTTGTGGTGGCGGAAGGTCAAACGGCAGGTCGCGGCCGTATGGGGCGCAGCTTTTATTCTCCGGCAGCGTCGGGCGTTTATATGAGCGTCGTTTTGCGTACCGGTATGCCTGTGTCGGAATCGCTTTTGGTTACCGCGGGAGCCGCTGTTGCCGTATGCCGTGCACTTGAGGCTCATGCAGGCGTACAGCCGCAGATCAAATGGGTCAACGATGTGTACATAGACGGCAAAAAGGTTTGCGGCATCCTTACCGAAACTGTGATGGACGCGGAAAGCGGAAGCGTGGAATATATGGTGGTGGGGATCGGGATCAATGTGCGCGCAGGTAAAGACGGCTTTCCCGGCGAACTGGCGGGAATCGTGACAACGGTACAGGAGCATGTGCAAGGCACGACAGTGAGCCGCAATCGTCTGATTGCTGAGATACTCAATCAGCTTGACAGCATATGCCGGCGGCGGACAGATACGACATTTATGCAGGAATACAGGAGCCGTTCATTTCTGATAGGCAAAACAGTGACCGCGATTCGTGCAGATGAGCGCGAGCAGGTTACGGTGCAGGACATAGACGGGCTTGGCAGGCTTGTGGTAGCGGATGAAAACGGCTGTGTAAAAGTGCTGAATTCCGGCGAAATCAGCATACGCCCTGTTATTACTTAGGCAGTGAACAGCAGGCAAAAATTTGCGCAGAATTTTTGCCGTCAATCAAGGCAGAATGACGCAGCTTTGCTGGCGCAAAGCAAGGAAGATAACACCGAGTGATGGTAAAAAGACAAGCAAAGATTGTCTGCTGTCTGCTGCATAAGTAATCATACCGGCTAAAGCAGCAGTTGGCAAAATGCGCTTTGGCGGCATGAATGCAAACGCCGGGGCATATGTTTTAAGGATAAAAAACATAAGGAGATGTCATTATGGTTTGGATAGAAATTTTAAAATCAGTGCTGCTGGGCGTTGTACAGGGCATTACCGAATGGCTCCCCATCAGCAGTACGGGGCATATGATTTTAGTGGATGAATTTATTAAGATGAATTTTTCCGCAGAATTTATTAATATGTTTTTGGTGGTGATACAGTTCGGTTCCATTTTGGCGGTGGTAGCGCTGTATTTTCATAAGCTTAATCCCTTTTCGCGGCACAAGAGCAAAACAGAAAAAATGGATACCGTTTCGCTGTGGCTCAAGGTAGCGGTTGCGGTAGTGCCTGCGTGTATTATAGGCCTGCTGTTTGACGACCAGATTGACACCATGTTTTATAACCCGCTGACGGTAGCGACCACGCTGATCATTTACGGTATTTTGTTTATTGTGATTGAAAACGCCAAAAAGCGGTCCAGGATCAACAGCTTTTCGGACCTTAGCTACAAAGACGCGCTCCTTATAGGCGTGTTCCAGATGCTGGCACTGATACCGGGTACGTCACGGTCGGGCGCAACCATCCTGGGTGCGGTGATGCTTGGTTCATCCCGGTACATAGCGGCCGAGTTTTCCTTTTTCCTGGCCATTCCGGTGATGTTTGGCGCCAGCGGCCTGAAGATGGTCAAATACGGATTCCATTTCAGCGGGAGCGAACTTGCGGTGCTTGTTGCAGGAATGGCGACAGCTTTTGTGGTTTCGATATTTGCCATCAAATTCCTGATGGGATATATCAAAAAGCATGATTTTAAAGCGTTTGGCTATTACAGGATTGTTCTGGGCGTGATTGTGATTTTATATTTTGCGCTGGCAGGTAGGGCGTAGAAATGAATATTAACAAAAGCGGATATTTTGTGACAGATACGGTGAGAAAGCATGATAGTATTAAATGTTTCTAAAATGGGCAAGGCCTTTGGCGAAGAGGCGTTGTTTTCCGATGTGTCGTTTCAGATCGACCAAAAGGATAAAATAGGGTTTGTTGGTGTGAACGGCGCGGGAAAGACAACGCTGTTTCGCATCCTGTTAGAGCAGCTTTCGGCTGATACCGGTGCCGTCACAAAAAGCAGGGACACCAAAATCGGCTATTTGCGCCAGCATGTTGAGGCTCATTCGGACAAAACCGTCTATGATGAATTGCTGGAAGTGTTTTTCGATGTGGAGGAAATCGAAAAGCAGTTAGAGCAGATCGCGTGTGAGATTGAGCGTGGCACAGGCGATATATCGGCGCTGGTGGAAAAACAGACCCGGCTGCACGAGGCCTATGATGCGCGCGGCGGCTTTACCTACAAAAGTATTGCCAAGGCGGCACTTTTAGGACTTGGGTTTCGGGAAGAGGAACTTACCATGCCTTTTGCATCGCTGAGCGGCGGACAGAAAACAAGAGTGCTTCTTTGCAAGACACTGCTGGGCAACAGCAACCTCCTGCTTTTGGATGAGCCGACCAACCATTTAGACATTTCTGCTGTTGAATGGCTGGAAGCTTTCCTGCGCGACTATCAGGGCGCTTTTGTTATCATATCGCACGACAGATATTTTTTAGACCGCGTGACAAATAAAACGATAGAGCTGGAAAATCAAAAGATAGAAGTATATGACGGCAATTATTCGGCCTATATGGCAAAGAAAAGTGAAAATCGCACGGCACAGCAGCGGCAGTATGAAAATACGCAGCGGGAAATCAAACGCATTGAAGGAATCATTGAGCAGCAGCGCAGGTGGAACAGGGAGCGCAACTTGAGAACTGCGGCAAGCAAGCAGAAAGCAGCGGACAAGCTGCGCCAGACGCTGCAAAAGCCGCAGGATTCTCCGGATGGAATCGGTTTTCACTTTAAGATGAATGAGACAGGTGGGAACGAGGTTTTAACATGCGAGAATCTGGGTATGGCGTTTGGGGATAAAAGATTGTTTAGCCATGTGGATCTGCGGATTATGAGACAAGAATGCGTGTTTTTGCTGGGCGCTAACGGGTGCGGCAAAACCACGCTGTTTAAGATTCTGACAGGGCAGTTTTTGCCAAAAGAGGGGTCGTTTCGCTTGGGCAGCAACGTAAAGGCGGGATATTACGACCAGGCGCAGCAGGACCTTTGCGCGGACAAAACGGTGTTTGACGAGGTGTGTGACGCATACCCCGGCCTTTCCCAAACCGAAATCAGAAACGCTTTGGCGGCGTTTTTGTTTTGCGGAGATGACGTGTTCAAAACGGTCGGCATGCTCAGCGGCGGTGAGAAGGCAAGGGTTTCGCTTTTAAAGCTGATGCTTTCGGGAGCGAATCTGCTGCTTTTGGACGAGCCTACCAATCATCTGGACATTTCCTCACGCGAGGCATTGGAGGAGGCTCTGCTCTCGTTTGAGGGCACTATTTTTGCGATATCCCACGACCGGTATTTTATCAACAAGCTGGCCGACCGTATTTGCGATATGTCAGGGGGAACGCTTCGCAGCTATGTCGGAAATTACGATTATTTTGTGGAGAAAAAGCAAGAGCTTGCGCAGCGGACGTCTGAAAAAAGTGCACAGGAGGATGCGGCAGAGCTTTCAGGGAAAGATGCGTACAGGCTGCAAAAGCAGCGTGAGTCGGAAAAAAGAAAAAGAGCCGGCGCGCAGAAGCGCATAGAAGAGGCCATTGCGCACACAGAGGCGCAGATCAAAGCGCATGGGGATACGCTGTCGCTTCCGGAGTATGCGACCGACTATATCAAAGCTTCCGAGGTCATGGATGAATTGAAGCGTTTGGAGGGTGAGCTGATGGCGCTTTATGAAGCGTGGGAAGCGCTATTGTGCGAGGCAGATAAGGCGTAGCTTCACAGTATAGTATAAAATTTGTGCAAAAGGGCGGGTGTGGCATGAAATTTGTTTCGTGGAACGTCAACGGGCTGCGGGCGTGTCTGGGCAAGGGGTTTGAAGAATTTTTCAAAGCGTCGGAGGCGGATGTTTTTTGCATACAGGAAACAAAGATGCAGGAGGGGCAAGCCGCTTTTGAGCCGGATGGCTATCGGCAGTATTGGAACAGCGCACAGAAAAAAGGGTATTCGGGCACGGCGGTGTTTTGCCGCAACCAACCCCTAAACGTGTTTTATGATATAGGACCGGAAGAGCACGCAGGCGAGGGCCGTGTGATCACGTTGGAGTACGGCGACTTTTACCTGGCGAATGTCTACACGCCAAATGCGCAGAAAGACCTTGCGCGGCTCGATTACCGTATGCTTTGGGAGCGTGATTTCCGGCGGTATCTGAAGCGCCTGGACGAAAAAAAGCCTGTGATTGTGTGCGGCGACTTGAATGTGGCGCATACCGAGATAGATCTTAAGAATGCGAAATCAAACCGCGGCAGTGCCGGCTTTTCCGATGAAGAGCGGGCGGAGTTTTCATCGCTGCTTGCCGCAGGCTTTACCGACAGCTTTCGTCATCTGTATCCCGACAAAACAGGCGCGTACACCTGGTGGTCGTATATGTACAACGCCAGAGCAAATAACGCGGGCTGGCGGATAGACTATTTTTTGGTGTCGGACAGAATTGCACCGGCTGTGAAGGACAGCGTTATCTACAGTGAAGTGGAGGGAAGCGATCACTGTCCGGTTGGCTTGGAGATTTTTTGATTGTTTGTGCAACGGCCTGTAAATATAGACAAAACCACGCGCATAACGCGTGGTTTTGTCTATATTCTAACTGCATTTTTCATAAAGGGAAAAGCAGTAACGCTTTACTTTATCTCCACACCGCCGAACACGCAAATACCGCTCACATATAGCGTCGGGCCGTCTTCATCGGATATGGGCCGGGCTTTGTTGGAAATGCCTCCGGCGATCGGCGTGCCGGTCACCTTTACCTTGACATTGGACGGCACGATAATGTCGGCGCCGCCGAATACGGTGGTAACGTTGATAAGCGCATCGTGGTCCATCACAGCGTTTCGCAGGTCAAGGGTTATTCCGCCGAACACGCATATCATATTGGAGCCGTTGAATGCTTCGCGGGGGAAGACGATGTCCTGCCCGCTGAATACGGCAGTATAGTCAACTATACCATCCTTGCTTACCGCAGTTGACACACCTTTCCATTCCCTGCTTATTTTGTTTCCGAAGATGATATGGAATCCTATGCTAATGAACAAAATTGCCAAAACAAGTTTCCATATGATGTCATGGCTAATGAGGTTCTGTGCGCTGAGCAGCAAAAGGACACCGATTGAAAGCCCCACGACATTGCCCACGCCCACATTATGCTGTATCATGCTTAAGATGCAGGGGATGATGATGAACAGGGTCCACCAGCCATTGAAATTGAAGAAAAGCGAAAAATTCCACAATTTAAATAAATGGCCCGCAAACCCGATACCGATTGCGATAAACAGCAATCCCCATACCAGATTTCCCAGTCTGTTTCGCATACATTTTCAACTCCTTTTTTAAAACTGGCATCATTATATCATTAAAGCCCTCATTTGTAAATGTTTTCATAATAACTCAGCAATACCTTGGCGGAGCGGCATTTTTATTTTCGCACTCAAGGAACTATGCGGCTGCTTTTTTACAAAAAACTCTTCCATTTGTATATCGTACATGCTATAATATTATGGCGGTTTTGTATGGACTATGAATTTATAGTTTGTTTATATACTTCTTTATACGCAGAAAGGCAGGGGATACCATGAACCGTTTTACAGTCGTATCGGACTATTTGCCCAAGGGCGACCAGCCTAAGGCAATCGATGCGCTTGCCAAGGGAATACAGTCGGGATACATGGGTCAGACCCTGCTTGGCGTGACAGGCTCTGGCAAGACCTTTACCATAGCCAACACCATTGCCAGGGTGAACAAGCCCACGCTGGTGCTGGCACACAACAAAACGCTGGCGGCGCAGCTTTGCAGTGAGTTTAAGGAGTTTTTCCCAAACAGCGCCGTGGAGTTTTTTGTGAGCTACTACGATTACTATCAGCCCGAGGCCTATATTGCCCATACCGATACCTATATCGAAAAAGACTCGTCCATCAATGACGAGATCGACAAGTTGCGCCACAGCGCCACAGCCGCGCTGTTTGAGCGCAGGGACGTGATCATTGTGGCGAGCGTGTCGTGTATTTACGGCTTGGGCGACCCGATAGACTACAATAATCTTGTCGTTTCGCTGCGGGTGGGCATGCACCGTGACCGTGACGAGGTGCTTAAAAAGCTGATTGATATTCAGTATGAGCGCAATGACCTTGATTTTTCAAGAAGCCGTTTCCGCGTGCGCGGCGATGTTGTGGAGATTTTTCCGTCCAACCAGAATGAAAATGCTTTACGGGTGGAGTTTTTCGGTGACGAAATCGAGCGGATTTGCGAGATAAACGCATTGACGGGCGAAATCGTAGCCCTGCGCGACCATGTCGTGATTTTCCCCGCATCGCACTATGTTACCACAAAAGACAAGATGGAGAATGCCATAAAAAGCATTGAGACGGAATTGGACGAGCGTGTAGGCTATTTTCAAAGGGAGGGCAAGCTGCTGGAAGCGCAGAGGATCTTGCAGAGGACGAAATATGACCTTGAGATGATGCGTGAGGTGGGCTTCTGTTCCGGTATTGAGAACTACTCGCGCCACATCAGCGGCAGGGCCGCGGGCTCTTCGCCGTTTACGCTGATGGATTATTTCCCGGACGACTATCTTTTGGTGGTGGACGAATCGCATGTGACCATACCGCAGGTGAGGGCGATGTATGCCGGCGACCGTTCGCGTAAGGATGCGCTGGTGGAGTACGGCTTTCGCCTGCCGTCGGCATACGACAACAGGCCGCTGTGCTTTGAGGAATTTGAAGAGCGGATCCATCAGGTGGTGTTTGTGTCCGCCACGCCTGCCGAGTATGAAAGAACGCATTCGGCGCAGGTGGTGGAGCAGGTGATCCGCCCGACAGGGCTTGTCGATCCCGAGGTCATTGTACGCCCTGCGCTGCATCAGGTGGACGATTTGGTGGGAGAGATCAACAAAAGGACGGAAAAAGGCGGACGAGTGCTTGTGACCACCCTAACCAAAAGAATGGCGGAGGATCTGACGGATTATCTCAAAGAGCTGGGCATTAAGGTTCGGTACATGCATTCTGAGGTCAAGACCCTGGAGAGGATGGCGCTGATCCACGACCTTCGGGAAGGCGTTTTCGACGTTTTGGTGGGCATCAATCTTTTGCGTGAAGGGCTTGACCTGCCCGAGGTTTCGCTTGTGGCGATCCTGGACGCGGACAAGGAAGGTTTCCTGCGCAACGAAACGTCGCTTATCCAGACAATAGGCCGTGCGGCCAGAAATGTAGACGGTCAGGTGATCATGTATGCCGAGAGAATAACGCCGTCTATGGAGCGGGCCATTTCTGAGACCAACCGCCGCCGTGGCATACAGCAGGCCTACAACGAAGCGCATGGGATCGTGCCGGCTACGGTGCAGAAGGGTATCCGGGATGTGATAGAGGCGACAAAGCAGGTGGCGGACGACACTGTGCCGGATAATGATATTGCCGACAGGCGTTATCAGATCATACTGCTGACAGAGCAGATGCAAAAGGCCGCTATGGACCTGCAGTTTGAGCAGGCGGCCCGGCTCAGAGATAAAATAAGAAAGCTGGAAGGTGAGGCGTAGCTATGCTTTCGCATGACACGACAAACAGGATCATCGCATATCTTAAGCTGCATCTTGATCCTGTGTTCGTCTATTTTTCGGACGATACAAAAGACAGTGACGGCTTGCTTGAAATTTCCTATATTTCAGACTGCGTGCCCGACATGTACAAAACGTTTGAGATGGAAACAGCGCTTTTCAGGCTTGCCGGCGTCTGCGTTGCGCTTGTCCATCTGAGCGGCTGTGATGCCGAGACGGCGGGTGCGCTTATCTCGGAAGGCGAGCTGATCTACTGTAAGGATGAGGCCGAAAGGATAGCCTATATGCACAGCTTTGCAAAGGACTTTGAGCGTGCGCGCATAAGGCGGCGCGCCCTTTTGGACAGGCTGAAAAACTGCGGGGCAATGCTGGAGCAGTAGCGGGCGTAAAAACATATTGATATGTGGAGAGGATACCATGGCAAAGGATAATATTTTTATCAAGGGCGCCCGGCAGCACAATCTCAAAAATATTGATATTTCCATCCCGCGTGACAAGCTTGTGGTGCTCACGGGGCTTAGCGGATCGGGTAAGTCGTCGCTTGCGTTTGACACCATATACGCCGAAGGGCAGCGCCGCTATGTCGAATCGCTGTCCGCGTATGCCCGCCAGTTTTTAGGGCAGATGGACAAGCCGGATGTGGACTATATTGAGGGGCTTTCTCCGGCCATCAGCATAGACCAGAAAACAACCAGCAAAAACCCCCGCTCCACTGTGGGAACGGTTACGGAAATTTATGACTATCTGCGTCTTTTGTTTGCCCGTATAGGCGTGCCGCACTGCCATATCTGCGGCAACCCCATCCTGCGCCAGACTGTCGACCAGATGATAGACCAGATTCTGATGATACCGGCGGGAAGCAGAATACAGGTGCTAGCGCCGGTTGTGCGCGCCCGCAAGGGCGAGCACCAGAAGGTGTTTGGCGACGCGAAACGCGGCGGATATGTGCGTGTGCGTGTGGACGGGCAGGTATATGATCTTGCCGATGTGCCTGAGCTTGAAAAGCAGAAGAAGCACAGCGTTGAAATCGTGGTTGACCGCCTTGTGATCCGGGAGGATATGCACAAGCGTCTGGCCGACTCGTTGGAAGCTGCGCTTAAAATATCGGGCGGGCTGATTATTATAGATGTAATTGGCGAAAAGGATATGCTGTTTTCACAGAATTACGCCTGTCCCGACTGTGGTGTGAGCATAGAGGAGCTTACCCCGCGCATGTTTTCGTTTAATTCTCCCTTCGGCGCGTGTGAGGCGTGCGGCGGGCTGGGCACGCTTTTGGAGATAGACCCTGAATTGGTGGTCCGGGATAAAAGAAAAAGCATCAACGAAGGGGCTATCACGGCGTCAGGCTGGATGGCGCCCGCTGTGGAGGACAGCGTGGCGGCGTCTTATTACCGTGCGCTGGCAAAGCATTATGGGTTCAGCCTTGATACGCCCTATGAAGAACTGCCCGAAAAAATACAAAACATCCTGCTCTATGGCACAAAGGGCGAAAAAATACGCGTTGAGTTTCAGCGGTCCTACGGCTCGGGCGTTTATATGACCGAGTTTGAGGGTATTGTGAACAATCTGCAGCGGCGGCACAAGGAGACTGGCTCGGAGTTTATGCGTTCGGAGCTGGAAAGCTACATGACCAATCGTCCCTGCCCTGACTGCGGCGGACAGCGGCTTAAAAAGCAGGTGCTGGCCGTGACGGTGGGCGATAAAAACATAAATAAGATAACCGACATGTCGGTGTGCGCCGCGATTGATTTTTTAAAAGGCCTCAAGCTGGGCGAAAAGGATGCCATGATTGCGGGGCAGGTTTTAAAGGAAATCCTGGAAAGGCTGGGTTTTTTAAAGAATGTGGGGCTGAGCTATCTGACACTCTCGCGCTCGGCGGGCACTTTGTCGGGCGGGGAGGCCCAGCGCATACGCCTTGCCACCCAGATAGGCTCCAGCCTGATGGGGGTGCTCTATATTCTGGATGAGCCCAGTATCGGGCTTCACCAGCGTGACAACGCCAAGCTACTGGGTGCGCTTGCACGCCTGCGTGATCTGGGCAATACGCTTATTGTGGTTGAACATGACGAGGACACCATGTATGCCGCCGATCATATTATTGACATAGGCCCGGGGGCCGGTATCCATGGCGGCTATGTGGTCGCGCAGGGGACGGCGCAGGAGATCATGAAGGTGGAAGGCTCGGCCACTGGCGACTATATGAGCGGCCGTAAAGCCATTCCCATACCCAAAATCCGCCGCAAGCCGGAGGACGGCAAATATGTTCGCATTAAGGGCGCCCGACAGAACAATCTAAAAAATATTGACGTCAAGATCCCCGTCGGGGTGTTTAGCTGTGTGACGGGTGTGTCCGGTTCGGGCAAGTCGTCGCTTGTCAACGAAATTATCTATAAATACCTGGCAAGGGAGCTTAACGGGGCAAAAATGCGCCACGGGGATGTGGACAGGCTGGAGGGGCTCGAATATCTGGACAAGGTGATAGATATCGACCAGTCACCCATAGGGCGCACGCCGCGCTCCAATCCGGCCACTTATACCGGCGTGTTTTCGGATATTCGGGAGCTGTTTGCAAGCACGGTGGAGGCAAAAATGCGCGGCTATAAGTCGGGCAGATTCAGCTTTAATGTCAAGGGCGGGCGCTGTGAGGCGTGCAGCGGCGACGGGATTATTCAGATTGAGATGCACTTTCTGCCCGACGTCTATGTGCCCTGCGACGTATGCAAGGGCAAGCGCTACTCACGCGAGACGCTGGAAGTCAACTACAAGGGAAAAAATATCAGCGAGGTATTGGATATGACGGTAGAGGAAGCGCTTGACTTCTTTGAAAACATTCCCCGCATCTCGCGCAAGATACAGACTCTCTACGATGTCGGGCTTGGTTACGTCAAGCTGGGGCAGTCGTCCACCACGCTGTCGGGCGGGGAGGCGCAGCGCGTCAAGCTGGCCACGGAGCTTGGCAAGCGCTCCACAGGCAAGACAATCTACATTTTAGACGAACCCACCACGGGTCTGCACATGGCCGATGTACACCGGCTGCTGGAGGTGCTGCAGCGGCTTGTGGAGGCAGGAAACACCGTCTTGGTGATTGAGCATAACCTCGACGTGATCAAGACGGCGGACTATATCATTGATCTTGGCCCCGACGGGGGCGAGGCGGGTGGGGAAGTGATCTGCTGCGGCACGCCGGAGCAGATTGCGCAAAACCAGGCGTCTTATACAGGGCAGTATTTGAAGCGGGTCTTGGATAAAGCCGGGCGGTAGACGTAGCTTTAAAATGACATATATTTGCGGCGGTTTGTGTGGTATGACC
>JAKJBW010000029.1 GCA_022706785.1 Bacillota bacterium | reverse complement strand
ATGACCGCCGCTTTTGCATGTATCCGGAATAGTTCTCCTCATTTTTGGCATACTATGGCTGTATAGTCGATCCACGCCAAAAGGGCCTGAAGATTTGTGAGAATTTTTCCCGCCAGGCAAGGCGGAGAACGACAGCGCAGCATGGTGGGAAAAGGGCCTTAAAGACCAGACTGTTTTGGCGTGAATTGACTATATTGTACAGCTTGGCGATTCCCACAGGGAGGGAAGTAAATGCTGCGGCCAGTCGGGTGTAATGGCAAAGAGCTTTTCAGCATTTTATCGGGTGCGACCATAATCGCGTTTGGCGTCACATGGTTTGCGGCCCCGCACGGCCTTGTCACAGGGGGCGTTACCGGCATCGCAATTGTGGTAAGATGGCTTACGAGTCATGCGTTAGGCTATGGCGTGCCGCTTTGGGTAACGAACCTTGTGCTCAATATCCCGCTGTTTCTTGTCAGTATCCATCAGCGGGGCTTTTCGTTTGCGCAAAAATCCCTCTACGCTGTGGTATGGCTTTCGGCGGCATTGTGGTTTACCGAAATGGTGCCTAATATTTTTACCTTTGGTGATGACCTTCTTTTGGCCAGCGTATTTTGCGGTGTGCTCAACGGCACGGGTGTGGGGCTGGCGCTGAAGGTTTCGGCTACCACAGGCGGAACCGATATGCTTGCCTCCGCCATTAAATACAAATGGAACCACCTGTCCATTTCCAGACTGATTATGATGATTGACGGCGTTATTATCGTCAGCGGTTTTTTCATTTTTGGGGCAGGCAAGGCTATGTATGCCGTTATTTCGGTAGTCATCAGCTCACAGGTGACCAATTCCATCCTGGAAGGTATGTATTTTGCCAAGGCCGCTTTCATACTTTCGGAAAAGAGCGCTCAGATCTCAACGGGTATTTTTGCGACACTTATGCGGGGCAACACGGGAATCAGCGCCCGGGGAATGTATACCGGCAAAGAAACGCAAATGCTGTTGGTGGTTGTGTCGCGTAAGGAGCTTTCGGTATTGCGCAGGATTGTAAAAGATATCGACCCTGCCGCGTTCATTATTATAGCGGATGTGAAAGAGGTTTTTGGCGAAGGATTTTCGGAAACCTACGATGCGCTTACGCTTTAAATATTGAAAGGATTCATATTTGCGCACAACAAAAGCCGTCAAAACAGAATGACAGCTTTTGTTGTGTGTTATTGTCATGACTCATACCAAAAGGCAGGAAGAGCCGGTTTTTAGCCTTCCTGCCTTAATAATACATGCAGATAGACTATGCGTTAATATCGGTTATCAAACACACGCGTCGATTTTTTCTCGCTTCGGGGCAGTTCGCCCATCCCAACGGCCTTTGCATTGGGGATCAGGCCTATTCTGGCCTTAAACTCATGCTCGACAAGTTTTTCAAGCTTTTCGGAAGCTTCGCCCATTTCAAGAGGCGTTTCAAAGAACAGCGTCAGGATATCTTTGCCGTTTAGGTGGTCGATCATAATCTGATATTCGCTGCTGACGCCGTCTATTGTAGCAAGCAGCTCGTCCACTCTGCTCGGATAAATCATAGCGCCCCGCACCTTAACCATATCGTCGGAACGTCCAATGAGCGTGTCGATCCTGGGGTAGTCAAGCCCGCACCGGCATTTTCCGGGCATAAGGCGTGTTAAGTCATGCGTGCGATAGCGGATAAGAGGAGCACCTTCCTTGCGCAGCGTTGTGATGACCAGCTCGCCGATCTCACCCTCGGGCAGGATTTTGCCTGTCTTGGGATCAATGATTTCAAAGTAAAGATAGTCTGTCCATATATGCATGCCGCACTCGTGCTTGCAGCTCATACCAATACCGGGGCCATAGATTTCTGTCAGCCCGTAGATATCGTATAGCTCGACACCAAGCTCACCGGCAATACGCCTGCGCATTTTCTCACCCCAGCGCTCCGAGCCGATCACACCTTTTTTCAAATGGATTTTGTCGCGAAGCCCGCGCTTTTCGATTTCCTCGGCCAAAAGAAGCGCGTAGGAAGATGTGGCGCAAAGCACCGTTGATTTCATGTCGATCATCATTTTGATTTGTTTGTCGGTATTGCCGGGGCCCATGGGGATAGTCATGGCGCCGAGCAGCTCGGCGCCGTTTTGAAAGCCGATGCCCGCCGTCCACAACCCATAGCCGGGCGTAATGTGCACACGGTCCAGATTGGTTATACCGGCGGTCTCGTAGCAGCGCTTGAACATGATCGCCCAGTCGTCGACGTCCTTTTGCGTATACGGGATAATGACAGGCGTGCCCGTTGTGCCTGACGATGAGTGGATGCGCACGATTTTTTCATCTGGCACGGCCGCAAGCCCCAGGGGATATGCTTGCCGCAGGTCGTCTTTGTCCGTAAACGGCAGTTTTTCAAAGGCTTGCTTTGAATCAATACCGTCTGCATCAATGCCTGCGAAACGGTTTTTGTAAAATTCGCCCTTCATGGCATTTTTAACGGCTGTCCGGATACTGGCCAGTACTTCACTTTGCATAGGACATGCTCCTTCCGATTTCAAATGATGCCAGGTTTATTTCCCAAAAACGCTGCTGCAGCATTTCTTTCATCACACAGGTCAGATCATCCGCTTCAAAAGGGAATGCGCCGCTTTGCATCGCCGCGCCCAGAATGGCGATATTCAACGTTTTGGCATTGCCGCACTGCGCCAAAAGCGCGTCCCCGTCTATCATCGTAAGCCGTGCCACATGCGCTTTAAGATAGTCTGTCATAACAGACGCCTGATAAGTATTTTCAGCATTCGTACCTATAAAGGGTTTGATGGCTGTGTCACAGACAATCATTTGTCCGCCGCCGGCAAGATAGGGCAGCAGCCGGACTGCCTCGGCAGGCTCAAACGCAATGATAACGTCGGCGCTTGCAAGCGGTATCAGCGGCGAATGGATATGGTGGCCCATGCGTATATGGCTTACCACGCTGCCGCCGCGCTGCGCCATGCCGATGGTTTCCGTTGTTCTGACATCAAACCCCTTGCGCATAGCCGCCGCCGCAATAAGCTTTGAGGCAAGTACGGTTCCCTGGCCGCCAACGCCCGCGATCATACAATTTATCATAGCGTTTCACCTCGTATAGCCCCTGCCGCGCAAACATCGGCGCACACGCTGCAGCCTGTGCAAAGGGAAGGATTGATGCTCGCTTTATTTTCGTCAAAACTGATTGCGGGGCAGCCGAGCTTGGTTATGCAAAGCTTGCACCCGGTGCATTTCGCACGGTCGATAACATATTTTGTACTGTTTTTGGCAACGGCGATGCATGGCGCCTCAAACAGGATCACCCGCACGCCCTTTTCAGGAATAACAGACTTGACAGCCGCTTTGGCGTCTTTTATGTTAAACGGGTTTATGCGAATAATTTTGGAAACGCCCAGAGCGGATACGACATGATAAATGCTTATCTTTTCGGAAATGCTGCCCATCATAGTCCGGCCAAGCCCGGGATGCGGCTGGTTGCCTGTCATTGCGGTGGTTGAATTGTCAAGGATACACACAATGATGTCGGTCTGGTTGTAAACGGCATTGATGATCCCCGGTATGCCGGTATGGAAAAACGTAGAATCACCCACAAAGGCAAAGTTGACCCTGTCCGGCTCTGTGCGGTGCAGACCTTGCGCAACTGTGATGCCCGCACCCATGCAAAGGCAGGTGTCCACCATATTAAGCGGCATGGCATTGCCCAGCGTGTAGCAACCGATATCGCCCGAAAAAACGGCATTTATGCCCCTGGCCGCTTCTTTTACCGCCAGGAAAGATGCCCTGTGAGGGCATCCGGCACAAAGCGTGGGCGGACGTACGGGAAGCGGCGGCAGATCCGGCGGACAGTGATTGCTGTCTGCATTTTTGCCCAGAAATGCGCCTACCGCGCCATATATGCTGTCTACCGTATTTTCGCCGGCGTTTTTAATATGTCCTGTCAGCTTACCCTTTATCTTAACCTTCAAACCATGCGTCCCACAAAGGCTGATCAGCTCATTTTCTATGACAGGATCAAGCTCTTCGGCGACAAGCACTTCGTCAAGCCCTTCTAAAAACCGGAGCGCCAGCTTTTTGGGGAAGGGGATGGTCGAGACCTTTAAAAGCTTACAGTCGCCTGAAAGCCGCGCCAGCGCATCGTTTGCGTAAGCGTAGCTAACGCCGCCTGTCGCGATTCCTTTGCTGCCGCTGCCGGTGAGCATATTTTTTTCATACTGCGAGAAATCGTCGCTCATTGCGACCAGCTTATCTTCAATTTTAATGTGATTGGTATAGGCCAGCCTGGGAAAAATAACCCATTTGCTGTCTTTCACAAAGCCTTCGGGGTCTTTTTTGGGAAGACTGTCAAGGATTTCGACAGAAGCGCAGCTGTGACAGACGCGAGTGGTGGGCCGGAACAATACGGGCACGCCGTATTGTTCCGAATAGACAAACGCATCTGTGATCATGCTATAGGCTTCCTCCGGCGTAGACGGATCAAACACCGCCAGCTTTGCGAATTTGCCGAAATGGCGCGTATCCTGCTCGGTCTGGGAAGAAATAGGCCCCGGGTCGTCCGCCGCCACAATAACCATGCCGCCCTTTACACCGACATAGTTAAGGCTCATAAGCGGGTCCGAGGCCACGTTAAGCCCCACCTGCTTCATGGTAACCATAGACCGGGCGCCGGCATATGCCGCACCTGCCGCCACCTCA
This sequence comes from Bacillota bacterium, assembly GCA_022706785.1. GTDB lineage: Bacteria > Bacillota > Clostridia > UBA1381 > UMGS1253 > JAKJBW01. The sequence goes on along the minus strand of JAKJBW010000029.1, from coordinate 19,896 downwards.
AGCGCAACCTTTTCATTGACCGACCATTCCACATAAATGCTGCCGTCATTGTGCTTTGCCACAGTTTCCAGCACTTCTGTGGAGGGCGTGCCGGGATAGCCTGTCACAACGCTGACGCCAGCCCGGATTGCGCCTAAGGCGATCGCCTCATTTCCCATTAACAGTTGCTTAGACATAAAAATATATCTCCTGTTATTCTTTATTCGAACGCATAAGCAGTATAACCAATATAGCGCCGATTGCCCCAAGAGAAGCCAATACAATAAATTTGACCGTAACGCCGGTAATCAGGCCTATGACCATAGGGAACACCAATGCGGACAGCGCAAAGCCCACCATTACCGCACCATAATTTGAGCCGACATTTTTAATACCGAAATAATCCGCGGTAATGACAGGGTAAATGCCTGAATATCCGCCGTAGCAAAATGCGATTATCGCAATTGTTGCCATGAACGTAATGCCTTGAACAAAGCACAACAGCAGTGCGCAGAGCCCTGTAGCGACAATAGTGATAAACGCTGTTTTTTCGCGGCCTATTTTATCCGACAAAAACGGTACGCCAAGCCTGCCCAGCGCGTTTGCCACACCCGTCAGCATGACCACCACCGTGCCTATCGACGCATTAAGCCCGCGTTCGGCGGCGAGCGTCTTGAATGAAGGATTGAGAATAAAGAACGCGGCGGTCGCAAGCATCATGGAAATCGTAATAAAGTAGAATTCCTTGGTCTTTAACGCCTGAGCTACGGTATACTGCTTTTTGGCAAGCAGCGCCGCTGAAGCTGTACCGGTTGCGCCGGTCTCGTCGGGCAGCTTAATAAAGCTAAACAGTGCCAGCACCACGACAAGAAAACCGACAGAAAGGATCAAAAAAGTATTTTGCAGCCCGTACCGCCCGATAAGCATTTCAATCAGCGGCGCAAAAACGACAGTAGAGAATCCAAACGCACATACGCTGACGCCCGTCGCAAAGCCGCGATTTGCCGGAAACCATTTTTGTGCCGCCGATATAACGGCGTTATAGCCCAGCCCCACGCCAAAGCCACCTACGATACCATAAGTGACATAAATCAGCCACGCAGAGGACAGCGGGATGAACGCGGTGACAAACATACCGCCCGCAAGCAGCAGTCCACCCATCAAAACCACCTTTTGCGCGCCTATCCTTGCCTGCAATTTGCCGCCGGCTAAAATCCCGAGGACAAAAAAGCTAAGCATGTAAGATGTCGTCAGCTTAACGCTGGCAGCATCCCATGAATAAAACTTGCTTACCGGCATGACAAAAACGCTCCACACATAAACAATACCCAAAAACAACTGCAATACCGACCCTGCTACCAACACCTTTAATCCCTGTTTGTTTTGTGAAATTGCGGACATAAAGTTTCCCCCTCTTTTTATTTATAATAATAAAAAAACACCCATCCAATAGACATTCAACGCTGAGGACGAGTGCATAAGTCCGTAATGATACTCATTCACAAAAAAAATCTGTCTCATACAAAACGGATACGTGCCTCAGTCTTTACGCGGCTGATATATGACCAACCCACCGGATTAAAAGCCTTCTTTCAAAACGCCGTGTCCGGCAATTCCGATACTGCGTAATACGAGGCGCTCAGCTATTCTTGCTCTTTTTGTATGCATATTGCATTTTATCTCAACTCGGCAGGCTAACCAGTAAATATTATTTTTAACATTCTAACACATTGTCCATACAAAGTCAATGTCGGAATTTGAGCCAAGCGTAATATTGTGCAAAACCCGCGCCCGTAGGCGCAGACGGTTTTGCTTGACTTTTTTCAATTTGTAGTAATGACGGAAAATCAAAAAAATTTATCCTCACAAAGTGAGCGCAGCGAACATTTGTTGCCGAAGGCAACTTTTTTATAATGACATCAGTTTTCAAGATTCAATTAAGGTTATACCATTATAATAAGCCCATAAAAAGCAGATAAGGAGGTGATGGCAATGGCTGACCGGCAAGGATGTGCGCCTAAGCTCAGGCATGAGTTAAAGCACTTTATCAATTATATCGACTATATGGCGCTGGTTTCCAGGGCAAGACTGATTATGACGCACGACGCCAATGCGGATGTGGACGGACGCTACAGTGTAAGAAGCCTTTATTTTGACAACTTTGAGGACAAGGTGGTGCGGGAAAAGATAAACGGCTACCGCTTCAGAGAAAAATTCCGCCTTCGCTATTATAACGGTGACGCAAGCCTTATAAAGCTGGAAAAGAAATCAAGGATCAACGGGCTGTGCGCCAAGGAAAGCGTTACAATTTCGGAGCAGCAGTGCGAAAGACTTATTTTGGGTGATACGTCGGTTTTAAAAGAAACGGAACAACCGCTTTGCCTGGAGCTTTACGCAAAAATGAATTACCAGTGCATACGCCCCAGAAGTATCGTTGCGTACGAGAGAGAAGCGTACAACTATCCCCCTGGCAATGTGCGCGTCACGTTTGATGCGGACATACGCTCCGGCAACAACCCGCTTAGCTTTCTGAGCGGCGGGAGGAAAGGGCTAATACCCTTAAAGGATACTGTTTTGGAAGTCAAGTACGATGAATTCCTGCCCCAGGTCATCAGGGATATCGTTCAGCTTCAGGACCGTAAGGCGACAGCATTTTCAAAGTACGCCACGGCAAGGCAGACTATATGAAATAACAGGAGGAACAGATCATGACATTTAGTGATATTTTCAAATCAGGCTTTTTGGAAAAGGCGGCGGAATTTTCAATTCTGGACGTGGCAATTGCCCTCGCGCTTGCCTTTGCACTGGGGCTTTTCATCTTTATGATTTACAAAAAGACTTTTTCGGGCGTTATGTATTCTATGTCATTCGGCATTTCGCTTATGGCGATGACACTCATAACCACTCTGATTATTCTGGCGGTCACCTCAAACATTATTCTCTCACTGGGGATGGTAGGCGCATTGTCCATTGTGCGTTTCAGGACGGCGGTTAAAGAGCCGCTGGATATTGCGTTTTTGTTTTGGGCGATCTCGGCGGGCATTGTAGTAGGTGCGGGACTGATTCCGCTTGCTATTTTAGGAACGGTTGTTATAGGCATTATCCTATTACTGTTTGCAAACAAAAAAACTACCGATATCCCTTATATCATTATTGCAAACTGCGATACCGACAAGGCCGCGGAAGAAGTGCTGGCGTTGATTGACGCCAACACAAAAAAGAATATCTTAAAGTCCAAATCCCTTTCTAAAAACGGATATGAGCTTACGGTTGAGGTGAGGCTGCAGGAAATGTCCGCAAAATTTATTGACGCGATGATGGCGGTGGACGGCGTGACAGGCGCGGTGCTTGTGAGCTATAACGGCGAATATATGTCATAATGGCAGGAGGCGGTGAGGATATGATAGAAAGTAAAATTTTTAACCGGATAGCTTCTTTGGCAATTGTGGCCGCCCTGATTTTCACCGTCGTGCTGCTTATATACGCCAAGAGCGGCAGCGTATCGGTGCCGCAGCCGGAATATGTAGAAAAGCTGTTCGGTGCGGGCATTATCCGTATTGATATTACGGCGGATGAGCAGAGCTGGACACAAATGCTTGAAAACGCCGCCGCCGAGGCGTATATCCCCTGTACGGTAACCGTGAACGGTGTGACCTATGAGCAGGTGGGGATCAGGCCAAAGGGCAATTCCAGCCTGTCGCAGATCGCCTCCGGCAAGGAAAGCGACCGCTACAGCTTCAGGCTGAAATTTGACGAATATATCAGCGGACAAGCCTGTTTTGGGTTAAGCTCATTCGTGGTCAACAACATGATGGGCGACGCGACATACATGAAAGAGTACCTGTCCTATGACATCATGCGCTATGCCGGTGTGGACACCACGCTGTTTGAATATGCCAACATATCCGTAAACGGCAAAGCTTGGGGATTTTATCTGGCAGTGGAGAGTTATGACGAGGCGTTTATGGCAAGAACGTATAACGATCCCGGCGGCGAGCTGTACAGCGTTAAAATGAGTATGGGCCGCGGCAATGCAAACCGCAATAAAGCCGCAGATGTTGAGGGAGCGGGGAATACGGAACAGCAAGCGCCCGGCATGGATAATATGCAGCCTTTCGACGGACAACAAGACACAAATAACAGACGAGTCCCGCCCGGCTTTGAAGGAAATGGGCAGCAGCGGGGCGGCGGCACAGGCACGCCAACGCCTGACCGGCAGATGCGCTCTGATGCTCAGGCGCCAAATGCCAATACCATGCCGCAGGGGAATATGAATCAGCAGCAGGGAAACATACCGGGCAGGGGCATGGGCGGCAGTGCGTCGGGGGGCTCTCTGGTGTATACCGATGATGATGCGGACAGCTATCCGTCTATATTCGACAACGCCGTAACCAAGACCGCAGCAGCGGATGAGATGCGTGTCATCGGGGCTTTAAAGGCGCTTTCGGAGGGCAGAGACATAGAAAAATATTTTGACGTTGACCAGACCATACGTTATTTTGCGGCCCATACCGTCGTGGTTAACTTGGACAGCTATGTGTCGGGCATGGCGCAGAATTATTTTATATATGAGAATAATGGACAGATAAGCATCCTGCCTTGGGATTACGGTCTTGCGTTTGGCGGATTCCAGTCGGGCAGCGCCTCGGATGTGATCAATTTTCCCATCAATACGCCTGTGAGCAGTGTTTCGGTATCGGACAGACCGCTGCTTGCCATGATACTAAACAATGAAGCATACAAAGCAAAATATCACGAGTGTTTACAGCAGATACTGGACGGATACTTCAATAACGGTAAATTTGAACAGACCATATCCGAGCTGGATGCCAAAATAGGCAATTATGTGGAAAACGACCCTTCCGCGTTTGTCACCTATGAAAAATATCGGGCATCCCTTAACGCATTGGCACAGTTGGGCAAACTAAGGGCTCAGAGCATCCAGGGTCAGCTTGACGGAACCATCCCGTCTACAACCCAAGGACAAAAGGAAAATCCGGCTGCGCTGGTTTCCGTGGGATCAATGAACTTATCATCGCTCGGTGGGATGGGCGGAGGCGGACAAGGCAGAGGCGGCGGGGGCGGTCAGCAGCAGGAGACGCAGCAAGGGCAGGCTACCGCTGCTGCGCCACAACAGGGACAAAATGCCGCACCGCAGCAGGGACGCAGCCAGGGCCAAAGAGGCCAGGCCGGAGGGATGGCAGGGGGAGGGCAGGCGTTAGCCGATATGCCGGATGCGCCGGCTATGCAGCAGGCGATGCAGATTTTGGGCGAGTCTAACAATCAGCTTACAGACGATGTGAAGGCAGAACTGACAGAGCTTGGCCTGACAGAGCAGCAGATTTCCATGCTTGGCAATATGAGCAGCCGCGGACAGGGCGATGGGCAGACGGGCAGAGGGGAAGATACCGCCAATGCAGGGGAAGACGGCGCCACCTCTTCAAGAGAAAATGGTAACGCCCGGACGATACAAAATACTAGTACGGTATGGAAAACAACATCACCTGTTATTTTAGGTGTATTGTTTATCATACTTTTATCGGCTATGGTGCTTACTTACAGATGGAAGCGTAACGGTTAACGATACGGGTATATACAAAAAGGATCAGCGCCTTTCCCTGGGCGCTGATCCTTTTTATTGTTTGGTTATTTTTTTGTAAATCACATAAGAGTAAATGAGGGGGTAGAACGCCACCAGACAAATACTTGCGATCAGCGCGGCCATAACGATATACATATTGCCCGACAAATGGGCGGTGATGGAGCCCACAATGAGGATCAAACCGCCGATAACGCCTGAATAGGCAGCTACGCGGTGTGTCCTGTGCCACACTTCTTCATTGGTAAGCGTCCATTTTGTTCTGACACCCAGCCAGCGGTTTTGCTTGACCACGCCCATGTAATTGCTCAGCAGTACCATAAGCACACCCAGAGGCACACCTATGATCAGCTCGTAGGGGAGGCGCCTTCCTTCGGACAACGCCATTGCCACGACAACCCATGGAATAATAATGAAAAACACAGCGATTGCGGACAGCATGACAGTTTCAACATTGGTATTTTGCTTTGCCTTGGCGTTGTTTTGGGTACGGCGACGGTAGAGCATCATGGAAGCCAGGATAGCGGGAGCCAGCAGCCCGAAGACGGGTATGACCCATTTGCTGCCGTAGCTGTCTATCTCACCGTACAGATTGGCGTGGCTTGGCACGATATCGGGCAGCTTTAAGGTGACGGCAAAAAGAACAGCTAAGTTTATAATGGCAAGCAGCATAATGATTTTAAAATATTTCATTCTTCCATTTCCCCTTTCTTAGATAGCTTTGCGACAAAGGCTAATACATCTTGAAATACTGTGGTGTTGATGGAATACTCCACCTGCTGCCCTTTTTTCTCGGAAAAAGCCAGTCCGGCAGCTTTTAGAATACTCAAATGGTGGCTTACCGATGGGGCGGTCATGTCGAACTGATCTGCGATTTCGCCTGCCGTCAGGTTTTTTTCATGTAACAGTTCAAGTATTCTTCTTCTGGTAGGATCGGATAAGGCGGCCCAAACGTTACTCAATGACATCACTCCTTTCCAATAAGTTTTTGCGCTAAATAATTTAATAATTAGAAAATTATCTAAATATATAATACATCCTTTTTCAGCCTTTGTCAAGCACTTTTTTCTTTACTTATAACGGGATACGGTGTAAAATATAAAATGGCTGCTTCAACAGAAATAAGAAAGAGGGATCAGCCCGCTTTTTGGCAGGCTGTGAAAATAATACGGATTCAGGGGGATGTCTTGCATGGCACAACAGGTACGCAGGATTTTTGTGGAAAAGAAGGATGCTTTTGCGGTGGAGGCAAGGGGTATTCTTTCGGATTTAAAGGAGAATTTACTTCTGGAGGGGCTGCGCGCTGTGCGCGTGATCAAGCGCTATGATGTGGCCGGTCTTTCGGATGAGGAATACGCACAGGCGAGAGACCTGATTTTTTCGGAGCCGCCTGTAGACATGGCATATGATGAAAGTATCGATATCCCTGCAAACTGCAAGGCGTTTGCTATGGAGTATCTGCCGGGGCAGTATGACCAAAGGGCGGATTCCGCGGAGGAATGCATTTCCATTCTCACGCAAAAAAAACGCCCCACGGTCAAAGCCGCGATGCTGATTGTTTTGGAAGGCGAGGTGTCGGACGAGCAGTTCTATCGTGTGAAGAACTATCTGATCAATCCTGTGGAGATGCGCGAAGCGTCGCTGGACAAGCCGCTTACGCTGGACATGGCACTGGCTTTGCCCGACGATGTCGCCACAGTGGACGGATTTATCCATATGCCGGAGGGGCCGCTGGCGGACCTGCTGCACAAAATGGGCTTTGCCATGGATGCCGACGATTTAAAGCTCTGTCAGGCTTATTTCCGTGATGAAGAAAAACGCGACCCTACCGTGACAGAGCTCCGCATGCTGGACACTTACTGGTCGGACCACTGCCGGCACACCACCTTCCTGACAAAAATAGATCATGCCCGCATTCCCGACGGTGCCTATACAGGCCCTATCAAGGTGGCCTATGCGCACTACAACCAAACCGTGCAGGCACTGTATCCCGACGGGCGTGACACGACGTTGATGGACATTGCGCTTGCCGCCATGCGCAAGCTTAAAAAGGACGGAAAGCTCACAAAATTTGACCAGTCCGAAGAAATCAACGCGTGCAGTATTGAGGTTGACGTGGATGTGGACGGGCAGATACAAAAATGGCTTGTGATGTTTAAGAACGAAACCCACAATCATCCTACAGAGATAGAGCCGTTTGGCGGCGCGGCCACATGCCTTGGCGGCGCTATCCGCGATCCGCTTTCGGGCCGCGCTTATGTTTATCAGGCTATGCGCATCACAGGCGCCGGTGACCCCAGAAAAACCATGGCCGAAACCCCGGCCGGCAAGCTGATGCAGCGAAAGATTGTGCAGACCGCCGCTGCCGGGTATTCTTCGTATGGAAATCAGATCGGGCTTGCCACAGGGCAGGTGGCCGAAATTTACCACGAGGGATATGTGGCAAAGCATATGGAGCTTGGGGCCGTGATTGCCGCTACGCCGAAAGCGCATGTTGTCAGGCAGGTGCCAAAGCCGGGCGATGTGGTGATCCTTTTGGGCGGGCGCACAGGGCGTGACGGCTGCGGCGGCGCGACCGGGTCGTCTAAGGCGCATACCGAAGAGTCCCTTGAGCAGTGCGGTGCGGAGGTGCAGAAGGGCAATCCGCCGATTGAAAGAAAGATACAGCGGCTGTTTCGCAAGGGCGAGGTAACGCGCCTTATCAAGCGCTGCAACGATTTCGGCGCGGGCGGTGTTTCGGTTGCGATTGGGGAGCTGGCCGACGGGCTGGATATTGATCTTGACAAGGTACCCAAAAAATATGAGGGGCTTGACGGCACCGAGCTCGCCATTTCAGAATCGCAGGAGAGAATGGCTGTTGTGGTGGACGCGGCGGACGCACAGCGGTTTATAGATTATGCCAACGAAGAAAACCTTGAGGCGGTAGTTACCGCTGTGGTGACCGGCAATAACCGTCTGACCATGAAATGGCGCGGCAAGGCTGTTTGCGACATTTCGCGGGATTTCTTAAATACTAACGGCGCACAGAAAAGCACGACCGTGGCGGTCACGCTTCCGGATGCAGATAAATGTCCGTTCGCCGAAGCGTACAGGGTGGATGATCTGGAGGCCCGGTGGCTGAAAACCCTGGCGGATCTAAATGTGTGCTCGCAAAAGGGATTGGTGGAACGCTTTGACAGCACCATTGGCGCATCAAGCGTGTTTTTGCCGTTCGGCGGCACACACCAGCTTACGCCCGAGGAGGGCTGTGTGGCAAAGATTCCGGTGCTGGAAGGCAGTACAAATACCGCGACGGTAATGACATACGGCTACGACCCGTATCTTTCGGAGTGGAGTCCCTTCCACGGTGGACTGTACGCTGTGCTCACATCGGTATCCAAGGCGGTGGCGCTGGGTGCAGCGCATCGTGAGCTGTATCTTACCCTTCAGGAATATTTTGCGCGGCCGGGCAGTGACTCCGCGCGCTGGGGCGCGCCGTTTGCGGCGCTGCTTGGCGCTTTTGAGGCGCAGATGGGGCTTGGCATTGCGGCAATTGGCGGAAAGGACTCCATGAGCGGCAGCTTTATGGACTTAGACGTGCCGCCCACGCTGGTGAGCTTTGCGGTAGGAACGGTGGATGCAGGCAAAGCGGTGTCGGCGGAGTTCAAGCGGCAGGGCAGCCGCGTGGTGATGGTTTTCGTAAAAAGAGATGGCGAAGGCATGCCCGATTTCGCCGCTTTGCATAGAAACTATGACGCAATACATGCCCTGATACGAAGCGGGCAGGTGCTTGCCGCAAGCGTGGTCAAGGGCGGCGGGCTGTGCGAGTGTGTGAGCAAAATGTGCCTTGGCAATATGCTGGGCTTTGATTTTGATAAAGCCATCGGCAACGACAGGCTTTTTACCAAGGAATTTGGGGCGATTGTTCTGGAGCTGGCGGATGGAGCAAAGACAGATGGGCTGGACTGCTGCGTGATCGGAACGGTTACAGGCAAAAGCGAGATCCACGCTTGCGGCGTGGCCATTTCGTTGGACAAGGCAAAGGAAAGCTGGGAGAAGCCGCTACGCAAGGTGTATCCCACTAGTGCAGAGCCCGCGCAAGGCTGCGACACATACTCTTATGAAGCAAAGAATATCATAGCGGCCCGGCAAACCTTTGCAAAGCCGCGCGTGTTTATCCCTGTATTCCCGGGTACCAACTGCGAATACGACACCGCGCGCGCGTTTGAGGCGGCAGGTGCTTACGTGGATGTGATGCCGTTTATCAATCTTACGCCGCAGCATACGGCGCATACGCTTGAGCAAATGGCAGAGCGGATTGGCAGGGCGCAGATTGTGGCCATTCCGGGAGGCTTTTCAGGCGGCGATGAGCCGGACGGCTCCGGCAAATATATTGCAACCGCGTTTCGCAATCCTAACGTTGCGCAGGAAGTGAGCCGGCTCTTAAGTATGCGCGACGGGCTGATGCTGGGCATCTGCAACGGGTTTCAGGCACTGATTAAGCTGGGGCTTGTCACATACGGCGAGATCGTGGATATGGCGGAAAATTCGCCAACGCTTACCTTTAATAACATTGGCCGGCACGTATCTACCATGGTGTATACGCGTGTGGCTTCAAACAAGTCGCCGTGGCTTTCAAATGTTTCGGTTGGCGACTTTCATGCGGTCGCCATGTCGCATGGCGAAGGCCGCTTCTTCTGCGATAGGGCATGGCTTGACAAGCTTGCCGCAAACGGGCAGATTGCCACCCAGTATGTAGACCCAAGCGGATGCGCGGCGGCGGGCATTCCGTTTAACCCCAACGGTTCGGTTGGCGCTGTGGAAGGGCTGCTCAGCCCGGATGGCAGGGTGTTTGGCAAAATGGGCCATTCCGAAAGATTCTCAAAAAACACCTTCAGAAATATTGATGGTGAAAAAGACCAGCGACTGTTTGAGGCCGGCGTAAATTATTTTAAATAATACGGTTAACAATAAATCTGTCGGTGAAGTAGCGCAAATTACACTTGGCAAGGAGTTCTGTACTATGCAGCAATACGAGATGGCGCAGAAAAGCGCAGACTTTATCAGTCAATATCTAAAGAAAACGCCCGAAACGGCGGTTGTTCTTGGTTCCGGGCTGGGCGGGCTTGCGGATGCTTTAAAAGACGCTGTGCAAATTCCATACGGCGATATCCCGCATTTCCCTGTTTCTACAGTACCGGGGCATGACGGACAGCTCATCGCGGGTGAGCTGTCGGGCAAATATATCCTTGCCATGAAGGGGCGGTTTCACTATTACGAGGGCTATTCCATGAAGGAAATTACCTATCCTGTCCGCGTGATGCAGCTTTTGGGCGTGAAAAACCTCATTGCCACAAACGCTGCCGGCGGTGTGAATACGGCTTTTTCGCCCGGTGACCTGATGCTGATATCCGACCATATTAAGCTGATTTACGATTCACCGCTGCGCGGTGCAAACGATGACAGACTGGGAGAACGGTTTTCCGATATGAGCGGTGCGTATTCTGCACGGTTACGCAAGCTGGCAAAAGCGGCGGCGGAGCAATCGGGGATAGATGTGAAGGAAGGCGTGTATTTCTACATGGCGGGGCCGAGCTTTGAGACGCCTGCCGAAATCAGGGCGATCCGCGCGCTTGGCGCCGACGCGGTGGGGATGTCTACCGTGCCGGAGGTGATAGCCGCGGCGCACGCCAAGATGGAAGTGCTTGGCATATCCTGTATCTCCAATATGGCGGCGGGGATCTTGCCGCAGCCGCTTACCCACGCCGAAGTGCTGAAAACAGGTGAGCGGGTGGGCAAAAGCTTTATCGGGCTTTTAAAGGCGGTCATTGAAAAAATTTAGCCTGTCTTAATTTATGCTTAAATAAATCATAACGGTCACAGTAAGATGCAAATGGAGGGAGCTTGCTTGAGAAGGAGCATTATAAAAGACGCAGGACTGGCGCCGGACGGCCGCCAGAAAATTGAATGGGTGAGCAAGAATATGCCCATATTGAACCATATCCGGGCCGATTTTGAGAAAAATCAGTATTTTGAAGGGCTTAAAATCGCCATCAGCATCCATCTGGAAGCAAAGACGGCCTATTTTGCCAAGGTGCTGCAGGCTGGCGGAGCGGTTGTCTCGGTCACAGGCTGCAACCCGCTCTCCACACAGGATGATGTGGCCGCCGCGTTGAGTGAGGCCGGCGTTTTGGTTTCGGCCATACACGGCGTATCAATGGCGGAATATGAGAGCCACCTAAACGCCGCGCTGGATATCGGGCCTGATATGTTTGTGGACGACGGCGGGGACCTGACCCATCTGTTGCATACGTCGCGCACCGAGCTGCAAAACAATATTCTGGGCGGATCGGAGGAAACGACCACAGGCGTTATGCGCCTTCGCGCGCGTGAGGCGCAGGGCGGGCTTTGTTTTCCCATGCTTGCTGCCAACGATGCGTATTGTAAGTATTTATTCGACAACCGTTACGGGACAGGGCAGTCGGTATGGGAAGGGTTTAATTCCACAACCAACCTGATCGTGGCGGGGAAAAATGTGGTGATCGTGGGCTATGGCTGGTGCGGCAAGGGCTGCGCTATGCGGGCAAAGGGGCTTGGCGCGCAGGTGATTGTGTGTGAGGTTGACCCTGTTAAGGCGATTGAGGCTGTGATGGACGGGTTCCGCGTAATGCCTATGGATGATGCGGCAAAGCTGGGTGATGTTTTCATTACGGTGACAGGCTGTGAGCGCGTGATTTTTGACAGGCATTTTGCGTGTATGAAGGACGGAGCGGTGCTTGCCAACGCGGGTCATTTTGATGTGGAGATCTGCCGCCCGGAGCTTGAGGAAGTGGCGGTCGCCGCCAAAGAGGTGCGCAAAAATATCATGGGTTACCAGATGAGCGACGGACGCTGGATCAACCTGGTGGCAGAGGGACGACTGGTGAACCTGGCCGCCGGAAACGGCCACCCTGCGGAAATTATGGATATGTCGTTTGCGGTCCAGGCCATGGCGGTCAAATACATTGCGCAGAATCATGAAAAATTAGAAAACCGTGTCTACCGCATTCCTGATGAGATTGATAAATTTGTCGCGGAGTATAAGCTTGCCTCTATGGGCGTTTGTATTGACAAACTCACGCCTGAGCAGGAGCAGTACTTGAAAAGCTGCGGTGCGTGAGTATTTGAGGCTTTATACCTTATGGAGTGATGCTGATGATGCGTAAAAGGCAAAGCCCTTTACAGGGCATGGGATGCCTTCATATTTACACAGGTGACGGCAAGGGCAAGACAACGGCTGCGTTCGGGCTTGCCATGCGCTGCTGCGGAAGCGGCGGGCACGTGGTCATCGTGCAGTTTTTAAAAACAGTGCCTACAGGGGAGCTGGTCTTTATCCGGCAGGCCGCCTGTGAAAATCTATGTGTGTACCGGTTTGAAACGCCGCACGGGTTTTATCATCAGCTTGACGAGGCGCAGAAATCACAGCTGAAAGCCGAAATCCAAAAAGCGCTTGCGTTTATTGATGAGCGGTTTTTGTTGGCGGACTGCGATATGCTGATTTTAGATGAGGTTATGGGCGCGCTTAAAAATGCGTTGATTGAGGAGAGCGGGCTGTTAGAACTGCTTTTGCGGCGGCCGCGGGGCATGGAGGTTGTGCTGACGGGCAGAGATGCACCGCAGGCTTTGATTGACATGGCCGACTATGTGACGGAGATGCGTCTGGTCAAGCATCCCTATGAGCGTGGGGTAGCGGCCCGCAGGGGAATTGAATATTGACATGTTTTTTATTAATGTAAATGCTGTGCTATGCGGGAGGAATGAAAAATGGCTGGTTTTTTTGGTTTATTTGACTATAATAAACCCGGAAAAGGAGTAGAGAAAGAAGAGCGGGAAAGACACCGGTTCTTTGTGTTTTTCAGTGTGCTTTCGCGAAAGTTTTTAAAGCTTATGCAGCTGAACCTCATTTACGTTCTGTTCAGTTTGCCGTATCTCTTGTTTTTATGCTGGTTTTCGCCCGTCAATCTCAATATGGTGATGGGTATCTATATTCCCGACTTTTCGGACTATATGCAGGCTATGTCACTTGCGGACAGACTGAATTTTGATATGCTTTTGCGGGTCGTGTTTGCCATGAGCATTATTACCTTTTGGGGTGCGGGGCCGGTATCTGCGGGATGCGGCTATGTGATGCGAAACCTTTCGCGGGTGGAGCATACCTGGATATGGAGCGATTTTTGGGACCATATGCGGGAAAACTTCAAAAGCGGGCTTGTTGTCTTGGTTGTCGATATTGCCGCAATCTATCTGTTTTCGGTAGCATTTATTTTTTATTCTGTGCAATATGCAGCCAGCAAAGCCCTGGCATTCGCAATTTTCCAAGGCGTGTTGGGTATTGTGCTCATAATCTATACCTTCATGCACTATTATATCTACCAGCTTATGGTCACCTTTGCGGATAAACTGTCCAGAAACTACCGGAACGCCTGCATATTTGCGCTGGCGAAGTTTGCGCAAAACCTTTTATTAACCATAATCGCTATGGGCATATTTATCGGCGCATTTGCGTTTTTAAGCCTGTATACCGTTTTTCTTTGCATTGTCATCTTAATTATTTTATGCAGCTTTATCATAACCTTTTATTCCTCCGAGGCGATACGCAAAATATCAGTTACGCGTGACGACTGATTGGGCAAACGATTTTTGGCAATCAAAAATCCTGTGCCGCAAATATAAAACACGGCACAGGATTTTTTAGCGGATGCAAAAGTGAAGGTGCAGCTGTCAGTTTAGGGCGCTCATAAACCAGATGGCGCCAAGAATAGAATTGGCAAGCGTTGCAAGAAGGAATACAATGCCAAGCACTAAGCCTGCAGTGGCCATCCCTTTCTTCTCCGAGCTTAGCCCAAGGCCACCGAAGATAATGCTCAGGATGGTAAGCGGATAGCCGATCAATGGCAGCAGCCATCCAATGATTGAGATCAAGCCGAGAATGAAGCCGGTCATTGCGTATTTTGCTTTTTTGCTCATGCTTTAAAATTCCCCCTTTAACATAATTTTTATTATAATCTATCACAACGCATAAGATTCTGTCAATCTATTCCAAAGATCATCATATCAGGCATTGCTGTTTCAAATACGGCGCCATATTATTGTCCTTGATATATACTTCTATCTGTGATACAATTATATTAACCGTAAAAGTTGATTATTCTAAAAAGATTAATTTGTTTATTTGCCCGGTACAGCATATAAACGGCTATACTGCCGGTTTTGGCAAGCATCCGGGCAATAACGTTATGCACACTTTGGGAGGTGGACTGTTTGGGCAATGATAGGCAAAAGCATATGACGTCTATAGGCGGACAGGCTGTTTTGGAAGGCGTTATGATGCTCGGCCCTGCAAACAGGGCGGTTGCGGTAAGAAAGCCTGACGGGGAAATTATTGTTGACACGCAGGCAAACAATATGCTGGTTACAAGATGGAAGCTTAAAAAGATTCCGCTGATACGCGGGGTCATATCCTTTTTCGACAGTATCATTATCGGGGTTAAGGCGACTATGTTTTCGGCTGAATTTGTGGATTTGGAACCGGATGATCCTGAAGCGGAGCCGTCTGGGTTTGACCGGTTTTTAGAAAAAACATTTGGCGATAAGCTGATAAGCGTCATCATGTGGCTTTCTGTGGTGCTTGCGCTTATATTCGGCGTTGCGCTGTTTATGCTGTTTCCCACAATGGTGGCGGGGTTTGTTAAGAATCTGTTTACCAACCATACCTTTATTACCTTTCCGTCCGGCTTTGCGGCCGCATGCGAAAATGTAGTTGGCAACCGCGTATTTTTGAATGTCCTTGAGGCTGTGGCGCGGCTTGCCATTCTTCTTGCGTATATGACGCTGATATCAAAGCTTAAGGATATGCAGCGGGTATTTGAATATCACGGTGCAGAGCATAAGACCATAGCCTGCTATGAAGCGGGGGAGGATCTTACAGTGGAAAATGTGAAGAAACATACCCGCTTCCATCCGCGCTGCGGGACCAGCTTTCTTTTGATTGTCATGGTAGTAAGCGTTTTCTTTTTCGCGTTTTTACAATGGAGCGATGTCTGGACTAGAATGGGTATGCGGCTGTTGCTGCTGCCGCTTGTGGCAGGCGTTTCATATGAGCTGATCAAGCTGGCGGGCAAAAGTAAAAACGGTTGTGTGGCGTGGCTTACCAAGCCCGGACTTTGGCTGCAGAAGCTTACCACAAGAGAGCCGGACGAATCGCAAATAGAGGTTGCGGTTGCTTCATTAAAGGCGGTCATGCCGGATAACAAGGAAGAGGATAAATGGTAATCCGAGAGTTTTTATCACTGGGAATCAAGGAACTGACGAATACCTTTTCAACAGCACCAAGGCTTGACGCTGCGGTGCTGTTGTGTCATGTTTTAGGATGTGAGCGCGCATGCCTGGCCCTGTATTCGGGACAGGCTGTCTGTGATGACACCGGGCGGCGCTACCTTGCGCTGATAAAGCAGTGCGCCAAGGGGATGCCTGTTGCCTACATGACAGGAAAGCGTGAATTTATGTCGCTTGAATTTAACGTGTCGACGGACGTTTTAATACCGCGTCCCGACACCGAAGCGCTCTGTGAATATGTACTTGAAAGGTGTAAAGGTAAAAAACTATACATAGCTGATTTGTGCTGCGGCAGCGGTTGTATCGGCATTAGTCTGGCGGTGTGTTTGCCGCAGAGTCATGTCACCATGGCGGATATTTCGCCCAAAGCGCTTGAGGTGGCAAGGGGCAACGCGCTTTCGCATGGCGTCAATGATAGGACAGAGTTTGTACAGGCAGATTTGTTGGAAAGCACTATAAACGGCGCCTATGATGTGGTGGTATGCAATCCGCCCTATATTGAAAGCGGCGTGATCCCATTCCTGCAAAAGGGCGTGCGTGATTATGAGCCGCACCTGGCGTTGGACGGCGGAAGCGACGGGCTTGTCTTTTACAGGCGGCTGGCGCAAATCGCGCCGGATATGCTAAAGGAGGGCGGCTTGCTGGCGGTTGAAGTGGGACAGAAGCAGGCGGATGCGGTATGCGTATTATTTGCAGAAAAGTTTGGCGAACGTGAGATTATATGTGATCTGGCCGGCATACAGCGGGTAGTGGCAGCGGTGAAAACGGCAAATTGATAATACAGGGCAGCAGATTTGCTATAAAAATGCTAAAATGTGTAACCTTCTTTTGATTATGTCATATACTATAATCTGAGGGGGTTATTTGTATGAGATTAGGCATGAACAGACGCGTTCGGATCAGGGTATTTCCCGCTTATACAACGCCCTTTTGGAGAAAGCTCAACAGATGGCTTACATTCTTGCTGGTTGTTACGCTTTTTGTATTGTGCAGCAATACGGTTTTGGCGCGGTTCAGGCCGGTCATAGAGGCCGCAGCGCAGCAAAGGGCGCATTTTTACGCCAACATGGCCATCAATCAGGCTGTTGCAAAGCGAATGGCAGAGGAAAACATCACCTACAGTGATCTTGTTACCATTCAAAAGGGGCCAGACGGCAACGTAACGTCGCTGTCCGCCAATGTTGTGGAGATGAACAAGCTGAAAGCCGCGCTGGCGATAGATATCCAGCAGGGCTTTGGCGCAATTGATGCAAAGGATGCGGGCATACCGTTGGGAGCGGCTTTAGGCAACGATTTTTTAGTTGGCTGGGGGCCTAAGATACCACTGCGGCTGTTTCAGGCAGGATATACGGACATTGATTTTAAAAGCAGCTTTACAAGCGCCGGCATCAACCAGACAAAGCATGAGATATACATAGAAGCCAAAACAAAGGTTGGGGCAATTTTCCCGTCCGGCAGAAAGGACACCGACATTGTCTCCACTGTACCCATTGCACAGACCGTTATTGTGGGTACAGTACCAAACAGCTTTACAGCCATCGACGGAGCGTCCGGCAATGCTGCCGACAAAGCTTTGAACTTACTAGATTAAAGGGCTTTTAATTTTAGAAATTCATGGTATAATAATAAAAGGTAGAATGCATCAATCTACCTTTTTCTTTTAGACGATTTCACGACGGAGGCCGCTATGGAGCAAACAGATGTCAAAAATAAAATAGACGAATTGACCGATGAACTGAGCACATACGCTTACCAATACTATGTGCTGGACAACCCTGCCGTGACTGATTATGAGTACGATCAGAAGCTGCGCGAGCTTGCGGAGCTGGAGGAGCAATACCCGCAGTTTGCGCGCCAGGATTCGCCCACAAAGCGTATTGGCGGCGCGGTTTTGAGCGCGTTTGAAACCGTAGTGCACGAGGTGCCTATGGAGAGCCTGCAGGATGCCTTTTCCGAAAATGAGGTTATAGATTTTGGCATGAGGCTGAAAACCGTGCTGGGGGGCGAGGTTTCATATAACGTGGAGCCTAAGGTCGACGGACTTTCGGTTTCTTTGGCATATGAAAACGGCAGACTGGTCTGCGGCTCTACACGCGGCAACGGCATTGTGGGCGAAAATGTGACCGAAAATATTAAAACCATACATTCTGTTCCGCTTGTGCTCAAGGAGGCGCTGCCTTATCTCGAGGTGAGGGGCGAGGTATTTATCCCGCGAACCGCATTTGTGCGCCTAAATGAGCAAAGAGCATTAAAGGGAGAAAGCCTGTTTGCCAATCCACGCAACGCCGCGGCGGGCTCGCTGCGTCAGCTGGACCCTAAGATCGCCGCTGCGCGTCAGCTGGATATCCGGGTGTTCAACGTGCAGCGTATAGAAGGACACGCATTTCAAACGCATTCCGAATCCTTGGATTTTCTGCGTACGCTGGGCTTTAAGGTCATTGACAATTATGTGTGCGACAGCATTGAAGCGGCGTATGCGCATGTGCAGCAAATAGGCGAGAGGCGCGCCGATTTTGCGTTTGATATTGACGGTGCGGTGATTAAGCTTGATACTTTGGACAAGCGCACCATATTGGGCTCTACGGCCAAGGCGCCGAGGTGGGCGCTGGCGTATAAGTTCCCTGCCGAGCAAAAGACTACGCGCATCCGTGATATTTCGGTGCAGGTGGGCAGGACAGGCGTGCTCACGCCCGCGGCGGAGCTTGAGCCTGTATTCGTTGCAGGCAGCACAGTATCACGCGCCACACTGCACAATCTGGACAATATCCGTCAGAAAGACATTCGTATCGGTGATATGGCGGTCATTCAAAAAGCGGGGGATATCATTCCTGAGGTTGTACGGATTTTGCCTGAAAAGCGCGACGGCAGCGAGCGGGAATTTGCAATGCCGCACAGCTGCCCCGAGTGCGGCAGCGAAGTGGTGCGCGAGGAGGGAGAAGCGGCATACCGCTGCACAGGGCTTGACTGCCCTGCACAGCTTTTGCGCAATATCATACATTTCGCGTCACGCGGCGCTATGAATATTGAAGGGCTTGGCCCCGCCATCATTTCGCAGTTGCTGCAGCGTGGTCTCATCAACAGTGCGGCGGACATTTATTATCTCGATGCGCAGGAAGTTGCGATGATGGAGAAAATGGGTGTGAAATCCGCCGAAAACCTGCTTGCGGCCATTGGAAACTCCAAGCAAAACGACCTTGGCAGGCTGATTTACGCTTTGGGTATCCGCCACATCGGCGAAAAGGCGGGTAAGATTCTGGCGCGCGAATTCGGGAGCCTGGACGCGCTCATGGCCGCTGCGCCGATAGAGCTGATATGTATTGAAGAGATTGGCACTACGATGGCGGCGAGCATCAGCCAGTTCTTTACGGAGCCGCATAATCTTGCTTCGGTCCAGCGTTTGCGGGAAGCCGGTGTCAACTTTTACGCGCAAAACGCTCTGGTCACCGACAGGCGGTTTGCGGGCAAAACCTTTGTGCTCACCGGCACGCTGCCCACCTATAAGCGAGATGATGCAAAAGCAATTATTGAAGGCTTTGGCGGCAAGGTGGCGGGGTCGGTGTCTAAAAAGACCGATTATGTTTTGGCGGGGGAAGAGGCGGGCAGCAAGCTGACCAAAGCCCGCGAGCTTGGCGTTACTGTGATTGAAGAGGATGAATTTCACAAGATGATTCAGTAAATGCTATGAGGAAGAGTTTTATTGGATAACGGTAAACTTATGAAAGTTTTTTGCGGAGCAAAAAGTAAAGTTTTGGTCAAACTTTTTTAAAAGTTTGCAGGGTTTTCAGGGGCAGCGCCCCTGAATCGCCGTCCGCAGACGGCGAAATCCTAAGCGTATAAGAGCATTTTTCTTTGTTCCTTTCTTTTTGCGATAGAAAAAGAAAGACCAGCTATTAAATGTCAAGAGGGAAAATGAAAAAAGCTAAAGCAAATTTAAGGCTGATTTGAGGCACAACAAAAAGCCCTAA
>JAKJBW010000008.1 GCA_022706785.1 Bacillota bacterium | reverse complement strand
GTGATATTATCGGCGTAATGATTTTTCCCATGGGATCATTCAACCCCGGCGTGACACTAAGCGCAGTCTTGTATGGCATGGTTCCGGGTGTAGTAGCTATAGTTATGCAGAAAAGGGACTCATGGCTTGTCATAACCATTTCAAATTTTCTCGTATACATTATTGTATCTATGGGGCTGATGACATATTCGCTTTCTTACTTCCAATGGAATGTATTTTTGGCAAAACTTCCGCTAAGAGCACCATGGCAAGCCTTAATCTCGGTAGTCAGTGTCATGGTCATTAAAATATTGATGGAGCAGACTAAGGCCCTGGTAAAAGACATATAGAACGGCAGACGATGAACGGTACCGGTTTTTATCACATTTCGGATAAAGGTGAGCATTCATGTCTCTTTTTTCATATACCAAAACGGCACAGGAAAAGCCCGCGCTCGGGCTTAACCGTGTTTTGACGCTGGCCGGCAAGCTGGGAAACCCGCAGGATAAAATAAATACCGTCCATATTGCCGGAACCAACGGCAAGGGCTCTGTAGCTGCGTTTACATACAGTATGCTAAACCAGGCAGGTTTTAAGGCGGGTCGTTTTGTTTCGCCGTTTTTAAACAATGCCAACGAAAGCATCCTGATCGGAAGCACGCCGATCGCGGATCATGAATTGAAGAAAATTTTAGCGGCGATCGGACCTTGTATAAACGAAACAAACGCACAGACAGGACAGATGCTTACCCAGTTTGAGATTATGACTGTTTGTGCATTTATCCATTTTAAAAATCAAGCCTGTGATTTTTGCATTATTGAAACCGGTATGGGCGGAGCAGATGACGCAACCAACATCATCTCAAAACCGCTCGTGTCGGTGCTTACGCCTATAAGTATCGACCACAGCGCTTATCTGGGCAATACTGTAGAAGAAATTGCCGGAGTTAAAGCAGGAATTATCAAACAAAATTCACCGCTTGTGACAGCACAGCAGGCATCTGCCGCTATGGCAATCATCCAAAGCGTTTGCCGAAAAAAAAGCGCTATGCTTTATACCGTAGATTCAGATGCCGTTGAAAGCTTGGGCTTCAACGGGATTTTTGAAAAATTCAAGTACGATAATTTAATCTGGGAAAGCGGCCTTGCGGGATACCATCAGGTGAATAACGCCGCGCTGGCATTAGAAGCGATTGGCGTATTGCAAAAGCAGTATGGGTTGGCAATTACCCAACAAAATAAATTTAACGGCATCAAACGGACTGTAAATCCGGCCCGATTTGAAATACTATGCCAAGACCCGCTTGTCTTCTTCGACGGTGCGCATAATGCGCATGGCATGGGTTCTTTAAATTTTAATCTTAACCGATACTTTAAAAACAAAAAAATTTCATTCCTGCTTGCGTTTATGGCAGACAAAGACGCCGATCAGATGATAGATACGATAAGCGAAACAGGATTCCGGTTTGTGGCAACCGAAGTGCCGGATAACCCAAGGAGCCTGCCATGCGGAAAGCTTTATGCGCTACTGAAAGAAAAGAGCTTGAACGCATACTGTGAAAAAGATATTGAAAATGCCATAAATGTCGCGAAAAACGATGCCGATATTCTTGTCATTTGCGGCTCTCTGTATTTATATAAGCATATTATGGGATTTTTTGAACAATGATGCGTTTAGGAGATATACGATGAATAAAACGGTTATGGATATTTTCCCCTTTTTATGTTACAATAGTTTAAACATAAACGATTAAATCATTCACAATTGTATAATTATCTCATTAGCCGAAGCGTTAATTCCTCAACAGAATAAGCAAAATATTCTAATTGCAGAAAGGATTTTGACTTATGAGAAAAATAGTTTATCTCTTGGTGATTTGCATTCTGTTTTCAACAATTCAAATATCATTAGCCGCTCAGGCCGGATACGTCAAAGTCGATACCGGCAATAATCATGTTGTCGCACTAAAGGACGACGGAACAGTATGGGTCTGGGGAGCTAATGCAGACGGAACTCAAACGGATCGATTTGCTCCGATTCAGCTTAAAGGGCTTGATGGTATTATTGACATAGCTGTCGATGATAATATGAATGCTGTATTAAAATCGGACGGAAGTGTTTGGTGTTGGGGCGACACGTGGGACTTGCTGTCCTATAATTCCGATATTCCTGTTATGTTGCCTTATTTGAGTAATATTGCTGCAATTAACATCCGGCGCGACGGAGGTGTCACTTGCTTGTTTTCCCTTTCCAAAGACGGGAAGCAATATAAGAATGAAGAAGAAATTGATTCAAGAGAGCCGTTTTTATATAACAAAACTACATATGATCCTAATTTGAATGATCCTGATTTGAAGGCGGAGTACAAGATTTTTTCATACGATTTTAATGATTATTTAGGTGTTAAATATGACAACACCGTATGGCTGTTTGACGGTGAGAGTGAAGAACTTATGGAATTAAAAGAATTTAGCGGGTGCCGCGACGTTGCGGTCATGGCGGGCAGTTACTATATAGTTTGTTCAGACGGCAGGCTGGTTACTTTAGGGATTAATCAAAACGGCAAATTGGGGAATGGATTTTCCGATTATGTTCCTGTTCCATATAAACTGGATGATGTGCATAATGCTAAAAAGGTTGCTATGGATTATCACTCTTTTGTATCTGGAATCTATATATTGTACAATGACGGTTCTGTCTGTCTTTTAGACAGCGTTAACTCAAGTGAGCGGCTCAAGAAGGTGCAGATAGATAATGTTTCTGACATTGTCATATGGGATCGGTATATATTGGCGTTAAAAAATGATAACACGGTGTGGATGTGGGAATCTATCAATGGATCGGAAAACGACGCAATGATACCAAGGCAAATACCTGAACTTTCTGATATTGTGAGTATTTTTTCTATACATACATATTGTGGCGCAATAGACAGGGCTGGAAATGTATATATGCTTATTATGTCTGGTTTTTTTGATGAGTTGGTTACCTGCGAGAAGTTGGACGGAAACGTATTTGGACGAGTGACAGGTATCCCTTCGACCAATGAGTCTATTCAGTTTCTGACCTTCCAAGTAACTGTAGACAGGAAGAACAATGCTATCAATGTATTCACTTGGAGAGAAAACGCAAGGATACCCATCAACAGCGAAAATTATTTTGTTAAATTATTTTTAGATTCTATTGGCGGCATTGATTCGGTTCCGGAAGGAAGTTTTGCTGCTTATGAGTTCAGAATAAACTTTATTGATGGAAAGTGTGTGGGGATTGCTACGCCGATTGAGGTTGACCCTAAAATAGTCACAACTGAGCATGAACTTTCGCTGATGCAGGATGGTACAGTGTGGCAAAACTCAGATTCTAACTATTATTATTTATCTATGCAGAAAGGCATGGTAGATGGTTTGAAGAACATTGTATCAATTGCCAGCAATGGCCAAACACATTTCGCCATTGACAGTGAAGGCAGTCTACTCTGCTGGGGGCTGAATTCAAAACGAAGATCGCAGTATCCTATCCAAGATTTGCAATATAAGATTATTCCATCGGAGTTCTATGGATCGCAAACAGAATGGAAAGAGGTCGTTACGCAAGTTATTTCATTAAATGTGGGTAAGTCTACAATGCGTATTAATAATAGTAAGGTTAATATCCCATCTCCTCCTGTTATTAGAGACAACCGAACGTTGATTCCTATAAGGGAAGTGATTGAAGCTCTTGGAGGGCAGGTAATGTGGAACGATAAAAACCAAAAGATTACTGTTAATCTGTCAGATAAAAAACTGATTTTGACTATAGATAGTTTAGCGTGTGAATTAAACGGCCAACTCATAAAAACGGATGTAGCGCCACAGATGATTAATGAAAAAATATATTTACCTCTCCGTTTTGTCTGCGAAAGCGTTGGCGCTAAAGTACTATGGGAAGAATTGGCCCAAAAAATCACCATTGTTTATTGATATAACATCTCTTGCTTTAATATTGGTAATGGTTTTATCCATGGCGGACGCATTAAAGCTTTTCGTGTGTAAAAGTTTTAACTGACTCCTTTAAGAAATTGTGACTTTCAAAATAACAATGTTCTTGGACACCATCTGCGGATGATAAATTACTAAACCCATAAGTGTATGTTCTTTCTTTTTCATCGCAAAACCTGTATGAAAGGTTTTATTTTACCTTTTACGAAATTTTTTGAGCAATGATGCCGCCTGTCATTGACAAATCTGCGCCGATTTGATACATTAGGGTATGCTTTCAAATAGTCAAAACGCCCTAAAGCGGCTGTTTTTCCGCCACACTTTGCCCGCGGAAGCTTAAATACACAAAGTATTCGCGCTTCCTGCCGCCGCGTCTGGCTAAAAAGCATCTCGCTTTTGTGCATTCCGCCTATTTGAAGGCATACCCTAATTGCAATATCCAAGCCTGATTTTTTTATTTGAAGCGTGGCATAATAAACAATAGAGGTGATTTGTTTTGTCGGATATATATGAAAGAATAGCA
This sequence comes from Bacillota bacterium, assembly GCA_022706785.1. Taxonomy (GTDB): domain Bacteria; phylum Bacillota; class Clostridia; order UBA1381; family UMGS1253; genus JAKJBW01. The sequence goes on along the minus strand of JAKJBW010000008.1, from coordinate 81,243 downwards.
GGGCTGAAAAAAGAGCGGAACGCTGTTATTTTAGCACATTTCTATCAACCTGCCGAAATATACAAAATAGCTGATTTCGTCGGTGATTCGCTGGATTTGTCCAAAAAGGCAAAGGCGTCGGACGCCGATGTTATTGTATTTTGCGGCGTTTACTTTATGGCGGAGAGTGCCAAAATATTAAGCCCCGAAAAAAAGGTCTTTATTCCAAACAAACTGGCCGGCTGTCCAATGGCCGACATGATACACCCTTACGATGTGAAAAAGCTGCGCGCTGCGCATCCAAACGCAGTGGTGGTAACATATGTGAATTCAAGCGCCGAAGTAAAGGCGGAAAGCGACATCTGCTGCACGTCCTCAAATGCGGTGCGCCTTGTAAAGGGCCTTAAGGAGAAGGAAATCATCTTTATTCCCGACAAAAATCTGGGCGGTTACGTGGCAAGCCAGGTGAGCGAAAAAACGTTTTATTTTTTTGACGGCTACTGCCCTACTCACAACCGGATCACAATCGAAAATATCAACCGCGCAAAACACGCTTACCCGGAAGCAGAGCTTTTGGTGCACCCCGAAACGCCGATAGAGGTTGCCGCGGCAGCCGATTTCGTGGGCAGCACATCTGAAATCATAGCCTATGTCACAAATTCCGAAAAAAATGAATTTATCATCGGCACCGAGGAAGGGATTTTGACTAAACTTAAAAGCGACAATCCCCATAAGATATTCCACATGGCAGCCGGAAATTTTATCTGTCCCAATATGAAGAAAATTACGCTTGCAGATGTGCTGTACACGCTTGAAACAATGGATGATGAGGTTATTTTAAGCGAAAAGATCATAGAAAAGGCCGCAAACAGCTTGGAGAGAATGATAAAGGCATAGGGCCCGCTAAATGAAAGGAAAATCTGCTTTGAGAACATATGCTTTTAATGAGGATCTGTCCTGCGTACCAAGCAAGGATTTTGATGTCGTTATCATTGGCGCGGGAATTGCAGGCATTTACTCTGCACTTAATCTTGACGCCGGACTGCGCTGTGCCATCATCAATAAAAGGGGTTCGAATGACTCAAACTCCATCTTTGCGCAGGGCGGTATTGCCTCGGTTATTTCGATGGAAGACAGCGTGGAAAAACACATTGAGGATACGTTGGTGGCCGGAGCAGGGCTTTGCGATATTAAAGCCGTGGAGATCCTTGTCGAAGAAGGGCCGGAAGACATCAGCCATTTGATGAAGCTGGGCGTTGCCTTTGACACTGATGAGAGCGGCAAGCTTTCTATTACCAGAGAAGGCGCCCACAGCTGCAACAGGATACTGCACTGCCATGGCGACGCGACAGGCTTTCATGTTACAAAGGTCTTGCAAAATTGCCTTGCCAAAAGAAAAAACCTGCACCCGATGGAAGGCTTTGCGCTTGCAGACATTTTAACAGACTGCAATCACTCGGTATGCGGCGTAATCCTGCAGGATTCGGACGGTAAATATCTGAGGATAAATACCGCCAACGTCATACTTGCCACAGGCGGCATCGGAAGAGTATACCGGAACAGCACCAATGCCATTTCCCTGACAGGCGACGGAATTGCCGCGGCCATCAGGGCAGGCGCACAGGTGGCCAATATGGAATTTGTGCAGTTCCACCCCACAGCGCTTATCCATCCGGGGCTAAGCGGCAGGTACTTCCTGATCTCCGAAGCCCTCCGGGGCGAGGGCGCAATCCTTCGCAACAGAAAATGGGAAGCGTTTATGAAAGACGTCCATCCCTTGGCGGATCTTGCCCCCCGCGATATTGTTTCCAGGGCGATTATCAGTGAAATGAAAAAACATAACCTGCCCAATGTGTATCTTGATATCACCCAAAAATCAAGAGAATTTTTGCAAAAGCGGTTTCCTACCATATACGGCGAGTGCATGAAGTATGATATCGACATAGCGATTAACTGGATTCCGGTTATTCCCGTCCAGCATTATTTCATGGGCGGGATAAAAACGGATACCGACGGCAGGACTACTGTCAGCGGACTGTACGCCTGCGGAGAGAACGCCTCAACAGGCGTCCATGGCGCCAATCGTCTGGCAAGCAATTCATTGCTTGAATGCCTTGTTTTCGGCAGGCGCGCCGCCCGGGACATCAACATAAGAACAGCAAAACAGCCTGACTTCTGCCCCATAAGCAAACGTGAAAATGAGCTTGATATTTCTACAGTCCGCTTTAATATTAGAGATACTATGACAAAGCAGTGCGGAATTATCAGAAACGGCGGGGATATGCAAAAGGCTCTTGCCGTCATGCAGGATTATTATGATAAGCTGTCCGGTGTTGTGCTTACCAATGTAACGGAAACAGAAACGCTTAACATGTCAACTGTCGCGATTGCTGTTATCAATGCCGCCATTGCACGCAAAAAAAGCATTGGCGCTCATTTCAGAAGCGACGATAATTAGGGTATGCTTCAGATAATATCAGCATCCCTCAGAAGGAGTAGCGGCTTATGTTAAATACGTTTATACTGGACAAAATCATACAAAACGCTTTAGCCGAAGATATAGGAACAGGCGATATTACAACGCTGTCGACCATTCCTAAGGACAAAAAAATCACCGGCAGATTTATTGCCAAGGAAGACGGCATTATCTGCGGGATTGGTGTCGCACAGCGTGTATTTGAACTGCTCGACAGCCTGGTTCAAATCAATGTTTTTGCCGGCGACGGGTATAAAGCCGCCAAAGGCGATATTATTGCCGAAATCTTCGGTAATGCGCAAAACATCCTGTCCGGTGAGCGGGTTGCGCTCAACTTTTTACAGCGGATGTCGGGAATCGCCACCCGTACACACGAATGCGCAGAGGCGATTAAAGGCACCCATGCGGTTATCGCAGACACCAGGAAAACAACGCCCGGGCTAAGGGCGTTGGATAAGTACGCGGTCAAAACAGGCGGCGGCTCCAATCACCGCTACAACCTTGCGGACGGCATCCTTATCAAGGACAATCACATACAGGCGGCAGGCGGAATCACCGCAGCCGTAACCGCAGCCAGAAAAAATTCGCCTCACACGCTGAAAATTGAGGTGGAAGCGGAAAACTTTGATATGATAAACGAAGCCCTGGCATGCAAGGCCGATATTATCATGCTGGATAACATGACGAATGAAGACATGAAAAAGGCAGTTGAACTGATCGATGGCAGAGCACTTGTCGAAGCCTCCGGAAACATGGGTGAAAAGGATTTGTTAAGCGTGGCCCGGACAGGCGTAGACATCATTTCCATCGGAGCGCTTACCCACAGCGTCAAAGCCATGGATATCAGCCTTAGATTTTCCTTGTAGTAGCCAATGCTGCTTTTTTTTCCGGGCATTTGCAAATGTTTTTTTGCGATAAAAATCACTTTAAACTATGAAAAGCCCAAAAGCTTTACACCGCAAAGCTTTTGGGCTTTTCTTCTATTGATTATTGACAGGCTAAGCTTGACAGGCAATCAGCGGCCGGATTCGGTTGCCTTATCATCTTTCAGCCTAAGCGGCATCACGGCAACCACAATATGCTTGTGCTTGAGCAGCTCCCGTTCCAAAAATATTCTGGTCTGGTTGTGCAAGAGGTTATGCCACCACCTGCTCACCGTAAATTGGGGAAGTATTACGGTGATCATATCCCCCTTTTTATAATCGTACTCTGCAGATTCAATGAATTTCAGCAAAGGCTCTACCACTTTTCTAAAAGGTGAATATTTCACAATAAGCGGTATATCGGTTTTAAGCTTAGAATACCGTTCCTTTATTTCTTTGCCGCTTTCCTCATCAGTTGCCACGCTAAAGGCAACTATATTCTCCGCAATCGTTTTTGCAAATCTGAGCGCACGCACGCTTGATTTATTGATGCTTTCTATGGGCACAATGACGCGGTTGGTATACCTGTCGCTTTCTATTTCTATTTTGTCCAGCTCTTCGGGAGGAATCCGTAGTTGATTCCTGACAGACATATAGTGCTTTTTCACCTTGAGCATTAGGTATACCAGGAGTGGGATAAGGATTACGACAAGCCATGCGCCTTCCTCGAATTTAGTGAAAGCAATAATTACTACCGCTATTGCCGTAGCCAATCCGCCTACGCCGTTGACAAGCGCCTTTGGAAACCAATGCTTACCGCGATCCCTTATCCATTTTTTTAACATTCCGGTTTGCGACAGGGTGAAGGATATAAAAACACCTATGGCGTATAACCCGATCAGGGAAGATACATTTGCATTAAACGCCACAATCAGAAGCGCTGATACGGTTGAAAGGAGTACAATACCATTGGAATAGCTCAGTCTGTCCCCCCTCATTCTCAATTGCCTTGGAACGTAGCCTTCCCTGGCCATGACGGCAACGAGAAGAGGAAAACCTGAATATGCCGTATTCGCCGCCATAATCAAGATAACAAACGTTGTTACAGTGATATAGTAAAACATAAACCCTCTGCCGAAAATCTGCTCTGCCATCATAATCAGCATGGCCTCTTTGCCGGGCTCAACACGGTATATATTTGCAAGAAGCGATATTCCGCCAAATAGAACGAGAATAATGACGGACAACAATAAAAGAACCGTACGAGCATGCTTTGTCGAAGGCTCCTTGAAATTTGGTACGGCATTGCTCACAGCTTCTACGCCTGTCAGTGCCGTACAGCCATTTGAAAAGGCTTTCAACAGCAAAATCATGGTTATCGGCTCCCCAAGTGATTTAACGGTTGGCGCGGGTGGGACATATCCACCCTTATACTTCATAAAACCAACAACCAGCATAGACAGGATTGCAACAATAAAAGCATAAGTAGGGATACCAAATATCCTTGAAGATTCCCTGGTACCACGTAGGTTGCCCACCATCAGCAAAGCCACCATCGCCACACTGATAATAACGGTATACGGGCGAAGCGGTAAAAATGCGGAGGTTATCTGCTCCACACCTGACGAAACACTAACCGCAACCGTCAAGATATAGTCGACAGACAAGGCCGCCCCGGCTGTAACCCCTGCAATAATGCCCAGATTTTCTTTGGCGACGATATAGGCTCCGCCTCCGTTAGGATAATTCTCAATTGTCTGCCTGTAGGAAAGTGTGAGCAAAATAAGCAGGCCTATGATGGCAGCAGAAATAAATGTCAGTTGCTTAAATGCAAGAAGGCCTATTGCGGGAACCAAAACAAGCAAGATTTCCTGCCCTGCGTATGCGACGGATGATATCGCGTCGCTGGCCAGGATAGGCAGTCCCCAAATGATCCCAAACTGTTCTTTTCCCATAGCCTCGTTTTTCAGAGGCCTCCCTATGAGCACTCTTTTTAAATTTTTAAGCATTAAAAATTCTCCTTAACATAAATATTATGACAAAGCATCAGGAAAATTACTTAAAACACGGTTCAAATTAAGTGTTTCAGCTATATTGCTTATGCTCATTTTAAGAACACATCAATATTAAAACAGAAGTCAGTATTTGTCAATACCTTGCCACAAATTATAGGTAAGAGATGCTATCCGCTGTGTTAAGAAAAGCCTTTTAAAGTTTTTTATCCATCTATAAACGTATCAAGACGATGCTGTTTTTTTGAGATGAAGCACACAGTCCCCTCTGAACGGAGGCTGGAAATAGATGAAACGTCCGCCTTCTACAGTTCCGCCTTCTATTGTTTTGCTTGTATTCGGATCAAACCATTCAAAGCTGAACGTACCAGCTGCACCTTCCAGATACACATCGAACGGGCCTACCTCAGGCTGATAAACAACATATTCAACGCCCGGCTGTGCAAGACAGTAACGCGTGGAACTGGCTTGACTAAAGGGCACCATCCCTGCAAGATTAATCCTTTGCGACAGCTTTCTGGTGTCGCCCATCGCCCTGCGCGCCGGCTCAGCCCAGTCATCACCCCAGCCTGCATGGTTATGCATAGGCGCCCTTTGTTCGGGATAAAAGTCCATAAATATAGGATTTGAGCCGCTCACAAAGCATTTCCAGACCCATGTGCTGCTGCCGCCCATTCCCCATATATGGTCGGTATCGGGCAGGAGTACTTTGCTGCCGTCTGCCGCAGGCGGGACGAGCGCCCATTCTATACCCTTATGTGACCCTGAGGGACTTATGGCGTCTGCCGCGCTGTTGAATAAGGCTTCATTGTTGCCGCCGGGGAAAAAATATGTCATGAGCACGGGATGTACTACAGGTTTGCAGGATTCATATTCCTTAACATATCTGATCATTTCATATTGCCATTGACAGGAATAGTCTCCGCTTTCGTTCGATATCTCATAAAGCACATTATCAAGATCATTGACCGTATCAATGACTTTTCTGACATATGCTTTCTGAATATTAGTGATCTCACGAATGTCAAGCGTATGCGTTTTTTTCCCTTCGCCCGTATTTTCCGGATCGCCGTCAATACCGTTAATGTTGTTATCCCTGTGAAAAGGATGCCCTACCCAGGGATTACGGTTACTAAGGCTTCCCTTAGCGTCAACGCTAAAGCCCTGGAAAAGCATAACGGCACAGTATATACCTCTTTCACCCGCCTGTATTACCCTTGCCCTTAGCCTGTCAAAATAAGCCTGGTTAAACCGGGTAAGGTCAAATTTTGGCCTGCCGTCAAAAGCCGTACCCGGACCGGTAGCCTCATACGGCATAGGATCCGTAAACGTAGGGTCCTTGGGGTCCTTGCCTTGGCATGCCGATGTTTCTATTGCCCAGAACCGCATAAAATTATGGTTGTAGTTCTGCATCATATCAAGAAACCCGGTATAGTCATAGGCAGGCGGGGGATTTGTTACACCTCTATCCTGAAGGACTGTCCACGTATGAGAGCCGGTAAGGTAGATAGGCTTGCCGCCATCATCAGTAAAATACCTCGGGTTAGCAGGGCAAACCCTGAGCGGTCCGTTAAAGTTTCTCATAAGGCACCTCCAAATAAATTCATCTTGATTTAGTTTTACTCAGAGAGAATATAACACTTACAGACAGGTATGTCAACAACTTTATCCCATTCTTTATCAAGTTTTGTGGAAATTATTAAGACGGCTGTATAAATCCAAGCCAGCCATTTTGTTAATCAAAATAACCTGCAATATTCCTGCCTTTTGCTATAAAACAGACCGCCAGCAAGCTGTGGCGGTCCGTCTTTATTTGATGTTAAATGGCGACAGGCTTTGTGTAAACCTAAACCAGCTCTAAAATTGCCATTTCAGCGGCGTCACCGCGTCTTGGCGCAGTCCTTAAAATCCTGGTATATCCGCCGTTTCTGTCTGCATATTTCGGCGCAATCTCACTAAACAGCTTGGTTACCACATCTTCCTTTGTGATATATGCCAATGCCATACGTCTTGCATGCAATGTGTTTTCTTTTCCCAGCGTAATCATCTTTTCAGCCATGCTTCTCGTTTCCTTGGCACGGGTAACGGTTGTTTCTATCCTGCCCGATTCCAAAAAGCTGGTGACCAGATTACGCAGCATTGCCCTTCTCTGATCGGTAGGACGGCCTAATTTTCTCGTTCCTGGCATATCGCTATACCTCCTTTGGCTAAAATTTGCTTTTGTCCGAACATCTGGCCTTTAACAATAAACCACAGCTCTGTCCGGCGCTGGCATAAATTTATTCTTCTTCCTTACGCAAGGAAAGACTAAGCGCTTCCAGCTCGTTCATGACCTCTTCAAGCGATTTGCGGCCCAGATTCCTTACCTTCATCATATCCTCTTCGGTTTTGTTAGCAAGGTCTTCCACGGTATTAATTCCCGCACGCTTCAAGCAGTTGTATGAGCGAACCGATAAATCCAGTTCCTCTATCGTCATTTCAAGCACTTTTTCCTTCTTGCTCTCTTCCTTTTCCACCATGATTTCCACATCTCTTGCACCGTCCGAAAGGTCAATAAACAGTGCCAGATGCTCGCTCATGATCTTAGCGGCAAGGCTCACCGCCTCGTCGGGCATGATGGTGCCGTTTGTCCACACCTCAATGGTAAGCTTATCATAGTCGGTCACAGCGCCTACGCGTGCCGGCTCTACCTTATAGTTTACCTTGGACACAGGTGTGTAGATGGAATCGACAGGAATCACGCCAATAATAGGCTGTATGATGGCACGGTTTTTTTCCGCGGCAACATATCCCCTGCCCTTTGACAGCGTCATCTCCATATACAGCCTGCTGTCCTCATTGATGGTGGCAATATAAAGGTCGGGGTTTGCTATCTCCACATCAGCGTCGGCCTTGATATCCGCAGCCGTCACCACACACGGACCCTGTGCGTCAATGTATAAAACCTTGGGCGAATCGCCATGCAGCTTAGCCGCAATGCCCTTTATGTTCAATACGATCTCCGTCACGTCTTCTTTAACACCGGGGATCACCGAAAACTCATGCAGCACGCCGTCTATCTTGACCGAGTTTACAGCCGCGCCCGGAAGTGAGGACAAGAGTATCCTCCTGAGGGAATTACCAAGGGTTGTGCCGTATCCGCGCTCCAAGGGTTCCACCATAAATCTGCCGTAACATGAATCCTGGGACATTTCCAAACATTCTACTCTGGGTTTCTCTATTTCAATCATTAACAGTATCCCTCCTTACCCACATAGTGGAACAACTAATCCTGCCTTAAAATGCAGCCGATTATTTGGAGTACAACTCAACAATCAAATGTTCCTCAAGCGGCAGGTCAATATCGTCTCTGCCGGCCAAAGCGACAACCTTAGCCTCGAGCGCGTCACGGTTTAACTCAAGCCACTTGGGAATCAGTTTTGAATCGGTGATTTCCAAAACGTCTTTGATTTTAGCGGAAGCCTTAGACTTATCGCGAATTGAGATAACATCCCCTACCGACATCAGATAGGAAGGAATATCCACCCTCTTGCCGTTCACGTCAAAATGGCCGTGTAAAACAAGCTGTCTTGCCTCGGGACGGGACGTTGCAAAACCAAGACGGTAAACAACATTGTCCAGTCTGCTCTCTAAAAGCATGAGCAGATTGTCACCGGTAACGCCCTTCATTTTATTGGCCATCTCAAAATATTTTCGAAACTGGCTTTCCAAAAGCCCGTAGTATCTTTTTGCCTTTTGTTTCTCTCTGAGCTGAAGCCCGTATTCGGACATCTTTCTTCTGCTCTGTCCGTGCTGACCCGGAGTGCCTCTTTTTACAGCACATTTGTCGGTATAGCATCTCTGCCCTTTCAAAAAGAGCTTTTGCCCCTCACGACGGCACAGACGACATACCGCACCAGTATATCTAGCCATGTATTTGTTACACCTCCATCAAAATTTCGTTTGCATAACGCCGGGCACCAAAGATAAGTCCAAAGAAAATAGACAGCAGCCCTGCGCTATGCCTGCTTTTATAAATCATCAATCTATCTGCAACCGTATAAAACCAATTCCGTCAGACGCGTCTTCTTTTGGGGGGTCTGCATCCGTTATGCGGAATCGGGGTAACATCCTTAATCATATTAATCTCAAGCCCCGCCGACTGCAGCGCACGGATGGCCGCTTCTCTGCCTGCGCCGGGCCCCTTCACAAACACCTCTATGCTCTTGAGTCCATGCTCCATCGCAGTTTTTGCAGCGGTTTCAGCTGCCATCTGAGCGGCAAAAGGCGTGCTTTTTCTTGAGCCGCGAAAGCCTAAGCCGCCTGCGCTTGCCCAGGAAATTGCATTGCCCGCCACATCGGTAATGGTCACGATGGTGTTGTTGAATGTGGAGCGAATATGGGCTGCGCCTCTTTCTATATTCTTTCTTTCCCTGCGCTTAGTGCGGGTAGTTCTTTTTGTCGTAGTCTTAGCCATTTACCTTTATCCCTCCTTTATCACTTCTTCTTGTTAGCAATAGTCCTGGCAGGGCCTTTTCTGGTCCTTGCATTTGTCTTGGTTCTCTGACCGCGCACAGGCAGACCTTTTCTGTGCCTGATTCCGCGATAGCAGCCAATTTCCATCAGTCTCTTGATATCGAGCGCTACCTGGCGGCGAAGGTCGCCTTCCACCGTATAGGACGCGTCTATCGCCTCACGCAGCTTGCTGACCTCGTCATCGGTCAAATCCTTCACACGCGTATCGGGACTGATACCCGTTTGCTTAAGAATCTTTTCAGATGTGCTTCTTCCAATTCCAAAAATGTACGTAAGACCTATTTCTACCCGTTTTTCTCTGGGTAAATCGACACCGGCTATTCTTGCCATAACTTTTACACCTCCTGATTACTTAAACTCAAATTACTATTATACCGATTTTTCAAGGCCGGTTATCCGGCCCTAACGCTTGATGAAAGCGTTAACGACAAAGATGCGCTAAACCGCATCAGCGTCATATACAAAACCTGCACGGGTTCACCGTCTGTGCGGTGCAGCCGCACCCAGACAGGTTATAGGCAAACAAAAAGTCCTGATAAGGCGTCCCGGCCCATTGTTAAATCAAGACGCCGCCATAACCACTCAGCCTTGCTTTTGCTTATGCTTGGGGTTTTCGCAGATCACCATGATCTTGCCTTTTCTTTTAATCATTTTGCACTTCTCGCATATTGGTTTTACAGACGGTCTAACCTTCACAAAGATTACCTCCTTAATAAACAGCTTTCCTTTTATCCTCTTAAAGTGTATAAAACATATCTACACTTCCCGTTTGCACACCGGACAAACGGCATGCTTTTTCGGACATGAACCATCCATTATTTCGCACGCCACGTTATCCTGCCGCGCGTCAAATCATACGGGGACAACTCCACCGTTACTTTGTCGCCGGGAAGTATACGGATAAAATTCATCCGAAGTTTTCCTGAAATATGCGCCAGTATCCTGTGCCCATTTTCCAGTTCCACCTGAAACATCGCGTTGGGCAGTGCTTCAATCACAACGCCCTCCACTTCAATCATATCGTCTTTTGCCACTGATAAAGGCCCCCTTTCAGTTCACCTCAGCAAGCTCGCAATATTCTGCCAGTACTTTGCGCAGTTCGGCATTGCTCACTCTCCCACAGTCTGCTATCTTTTCCGAAACAGATTGACAAACTGTATTGGTCACTTTTAAATGCTTAATTTTTTTCTTCTTCGGTTTTTCATATTTCCTAAGATCACCATCACATACATAGGCATACTCACCGTCAAGCGCGACAATCACAAAATAATTACCCTTGTCGCGGCCGGCTTTTGAAAATACAATGCTGCCTATACTAACCTCCAAAACTATCACCTCTGAATTAATTGCGCCCGTTATTTTGTCAGGATCTCACATTCCCCTTCAGTAATGGCAATGGAATGTTCATAGTGCGCTGAGAGCGCCCCGTCAGCCGTGCGTACCGTCCAGCCGTCGTCTTCCATATACACATGATAGCTGCCCGTATTTATCATGGGTTCAACCGCCAGTGTCATGCCGGGCTCCAGCCTTGCGCCGCGACCGGGTCTGCCGTAGTTTAGCACCTGCGGATCTTCATGCAGCCTGCTTCCCACGCCGTGCCCTGTGAAGTCGCGCACTACCGAAAACCCATTGCCTTCCGCATATTTCTGGATTGCCGAGGAAATATCCGAAACGCGGTTACCTGGTCTGGCTAGTGTAATTCCCTCATAAAAGCTCTGGCGTGTCACATCAATCAGCTTCTTGGCATCGGCGCTGATGCGTCCCACGCCAAAGGTTTTTGCCGAGTCCCCATGGTAGCCTTTGTAACAAGCGCCAATGTCAATACTAACGATGTCACCGTCAATTAGGCACACCTCGCCAGGAATGCCGTGGATAACCTGATCATTGACAGAAGTGCATATGCTTTTCGGAAACCCGTTATATCCCAGGAAAGACGGCGTCGCATTGTGCTTTATAATAAAATCGTAGGCAATCTTATCAAGCTGTCCCGTGGTTACGCCTGGCCTTATGGCCTTACGCAGCTGTTCAAATACGCCCGAAACGATCCTGCCGGCCTCTCTCATGCAGTCAAGCTCCTGATGTGACTTAATGGTAATCATGATCCGCCTCCTATAGGCCCAATCGCTTTAAAAGCTCCTTTGCAAGTCTTTCCGGCTCACCTGAAGCGTCAACACAGACAAGCTTTCCACGCTGCTTATAATAATCTTTGATGGGCTCGGTCTGTCTATGGTAGACATCCATACGATTCCTGATGGTTTCCTCTTTATCATCCGCCCTCTGTATGAGCTCGCCGTCACATTTTTCGCAGGCGCTGCCTTTGGCTGAGGGACCGTTCTTGATGTGATAAATTGCGCCGCATGCGCCGCATTCCCTGCGGCCTGTCAGGCGCGCCATGATCTCACTGTCCGCAACCTCAAAGGAAAACGCGGTGTCCAGGGCATCCGGAAGCATGTCGTCAAGCGCCTGTGCCTGCGCAACCGTGCGCGGAAAACCGTCCAGAATATAACCTTTTTCACAGTCGGGCTGGATGAGCCTCTCCTTCACAATACCGATAATAACATCATCGGGTACGAGTTCTCCTTTTTTGACATACCCTTCAGCTTCTTTTCCCAAGACTGTTCCCTGCGCCATCGCATCGCGCAAGATCATGCCAGTAGAAATGGTAGGTATGCCGGCCGCTTTGGATATGATAGCCGCCTGAGTGCCCTTGCCGGCTCCGGGAGGGCCTAAAAATACAACCTTCAAAATAACCCACCTCTGATCTCATGTCAATTTCTCTGCTATTCCAAGAACCCTTTATAGTGGCGCATCAGCATTTGCGATTCGATCTGCTTCACGGTCTCAAGCGCAACACCCTCTACAATCAGCAAGGATGTGCCGCCGATGGCTATGCCCGACATAAAGCTTGAAAACGCCATAGGCAAAACCGCTATTATCGCCAGGAACAACGCACCGATGAAAACAACACGATTCAAAACCCTGGAGATATAATCGCTGGTAGGCTTTCCCGGGCGGATACCCGGCACAAAACCGCCGTTTTTCTTGATGTTGTTGGACATTTCAATCGGGTTAAACTGCATCGCCGTATAGAAATAGGTAAAGAATATGATCAGTATAAAATACAGTATGGCATACAGCCAGCTTCCACTCGACAACATATTAAAGAATCCGCCCCAAAACCCTTCCTTGGGCAAGCCACCGCCTATCAACTGAGCGATAGTTGCCGGAAAAGAAACGATACTGGCCGCAAAAATGATGGGAATAACGCCCGCCATAGCAACCTTAATGGGAATATGTGTGCTCTGGCCACCATACATCTTTCTGCCGACCACTCTCTTTGCATACTGCACAGGTATTCTTCTTTCCGAGTTGTTCATATACACAACAAACCCTATTACTGCAATAAAAATCACAAGGATTGCAAGCATGACGACAACATTGGAAAATGTTAAGTTAACGCCCAAAAACTTATTGTAGAACGTAGTAATCATTGCCGGGCCTCTGGAAACGATACCCGCAAAAATCAGCAGTGAAATACCGTTGCCTACGCCCTTTTCGGTAATCTGCTCACCCACCCACATGATAAATGCGGTACCTGCAGTGAAGGTGAGGGCGACAACCAAAAATGACATGAATCCAGGATTTGACACAACATTATACTGATTCGACAAGGTAAAGTACAGACCAATCGCCTGAATGAGCGACAGCACAACCGTCGCGTATCTGGTTATGGAATTAATCCGCTTTCTTCCCTCTTCGCCTTCCTTCTGCATGCGCTCAAGCGCCGGAATGGCGACCGTCAAAAGCTGCATGATAATGGATGCGTTAATGTATGGCGTAATACCCATAGCAAAAATCGTCGCATTGGAAAACGCTCCGCCTGTGAAGGTATCCAAAAGCGTGAGCATGCCCATGCCGGCGTCGCCTTCCATAAACTTTTTCATCGCTTCGGGATCCAGACCCGGCACAGGAATCACGCTGCCCAATCTGAAAATGATGAGCATAAAAAGCGTAAACAGCAACTTTCTTCTCAAATCGGGAATCGCCCAGGCATTTCTAAGTGTTTTAAACAATTAAATCACCTCAGCCTTTCCGCCTGCCGCTGCAATTTTAGCGGCAGCAGATTCCGAAAATTTCGCCGCCTTTACCGTAAATGATTTTGTAACCTCGCCTCTGCCGAGTACTTTGACGCCATCCTTCACTTTGCTGATCACACCTGCCTGCTTAAGCAATTCCGCTGTGATCTCTGTTCCGGAATCAAATAAGTCAAGCTTTTCGACATTAACTTCTACATACTCTTTTGCAAATATATTTGTAAATCCGCGTTTTGGCAAACGCCTGTACAACGGCATCTGGCCGCCTTCGAAGCCGGGTCTTACGCCGCCGCCGCTGCGCGCATTCTGACCCTTATGACCTTTTCCCGCCGTTTTGCCGTTGCCGGAGCCAGGTCCGCGGCCCTTTCTCTTTGCCACAAACTTAGACCCTTGTGCAGGCTGTAGTTCTTCCAGTCTCATTGATCCGCACCTCCTTTTGTTTTAAGCATTGATCTAGTCCTGCGTAACCTCTACCAGATGAGAAACCTTATTGATCATACCTCTGATCTGTGGATTGTCCTGCTGTTCCACAACGCTGCGAATCTTCTTGAGCCCCAGCGCCTGTACGGTAGCTATCTGGTCTTTTTTACAACCGATTGTGCTTTTCACAAGCATAATTTTAATCGTATTTGTTTTTGTCTTTGCCATGTCACTTTCCTCCTTAACCGAGTATTTCAGCGACGTCCTTGCCTCGCAGCTTTGCCACATCCTCGACGCAGCGTAGAGATGCAAGTGCTTCGAATGTAGCGCGCACCACATTTCTGGGATTGTTGGAACGAAGCGACTTCGTTCTGATATCCTTGATCCCCGACAGCTCCAATACCGCTCTGGCGGGACCTCCCGCAATAACGCCGGTACCTTCGGCGGCAGGCTTTAACAGCACCTTTCCTGCGCCAAACATGCCCGTGGCCTCGTGGGGAATACTTCCATTAATAATAGGAACGGTAATCATATTCTTTTTCGCATCTTCGATGCCTTTTCTGATCGCGTCCGGAATTTCGGCCGCTTTACCTGTGCCGTAACCGACATGGCCGTTTTTATCGCCCACAACAACCAGGGCGCTGAATCTGAATGTACGGCCGCCCTTAACAACCTTGGCGACACGGTTTAGATTGACAACCTTTTCTTCTATATCAAGCGTTGATGCATCTATTCTTTCCTGCATGGTTCTCCTCCTTTTCTTAAAACTCTAAGCCGCCTTCGCGGGCACCGTCCGCCAGCGAAGCAACCCTGCCGTGATAAAGATATCCGCTTCTGTCAAAAACGACAGTCTTAATTCCCTTTTCCAAAGCACGCGACGCAAGAAGCTTTCCAACCTCCGCAGCAGCGTCCTTGTTGCCGCCATAACCCTTATCAAAGGCCGCCTCCAAGCTAGAAGCGGATACCAAGGTTACACCTTTTTCATCATCAATAAGCTGAGCATAGATGTTTTTCAGGCTGCGAAAAACACTCAGACGGGGACGAGCCGTACTGCCTTTGATGTTTTTTCTGATGCGCAAATGGCGCTTAAGCCTTGATGTATTGCTAGACTGCTTTTTTATCACAGTAATCCACTCCTTTCTTATTTTTTCGCTCCGGTCTTGCCTTCCTTACGTCTGATATGTTCTTCGGCATATTTGATGCCCTTGCCCTTATAGGGTTCCGGCGGTCTGATCTTTCTGATGTTTGCCGCGAACTCACCGACGGCCTGCTTGTCGCTGCCCGATATAATAATTTTGTTGGGCGCGGGAACCTCAACAGTGATTCCCTGCGGCGGCTCCACTTCTACGGGATGGGAAAACCCGAGCGTAAGCCCAAGCTTTTTGCCCTGCATGGCCGCTCTGTAACCAACACCGTTGATATCAAGCTCCTTTTTGAAGCCTTCCGTAACACCGACTACCATATTGTTAACCAATGTCCTGGTCAGTCCGTGCAGGCTTTTGTGTGCTTTTTCCTCAGAAGGTCTTTTTACATATATCACATTGCCGTCCTGCTCTATAATCATATCCTTATGCAGTGTTCTTGAAAGCGTCCCCCTGGGTCCTTTCACCGTCACCGCATTTCCAGCCTCTATCTTAAAATCCACTCCCGAAGGCAGCGCGATAGGGCTTCTGCCAATTCTAGACATCGTTGCACCTCCTAATTAATACGATTCGGCATATTAAAACTACCAGATAAATGCCAGTACTTCTCCGCCGATCTTTTCCGCACGGGCCTTTTTATCGGTCATAATCCCCTTCGATGTGGAGATTATTGCCACGCCCAGCCCTTTTAATACCCTGGGCAGTTCGTCCGCGCCGGCGTAAATGCGAAGGCCGGGCCTTGATACCCGCTTTAAGCCGATGATAACCTTCGACTTGTTTACACCATATTTCAAGGTGACTCTGATAACACCCTGCTTACTATCATCAATTACCTGAAAGCCCTTAATATAACCTTCATCCAATAAAATTGACACAATCGCCTTTTTCATGTTGGAAGCGGGGATATCAACAGTTTCATGTTTAGCAGCACTTGCATTCCTGATTCTGGTCAGCAAATCTGCAATAGGATCCGTAATTTGCATTATTTTACCTCCTTCCAAAATCCTGCTTGTCTTACAGCCCGGGCATCATGCCCGCTATATATCCAAATTTACCAGCTGGCCTTTTTAACGCCGGGAATCTGACCCTTGTATGCCAGCTCCCTGAAACAAATACGGCAAATCCCAAATTTTCTGAGATAAGCGTGAGGCCTGCCGCAAATCTTACAGCGGTTGTAGCTCTGCGTGCTGTACTTCGGAGTTCTCTGCTGTTTGAGCTTCATTGCTTTCTTTGCCATGTTTACCCTCCTTAATTCGTTGACACAAAGGGTGCGCCCATCAAGGTCAAAAGCTCGCGGGCTTCCTCATCTGTCTTAGCGGTGGTAACGATGATAACGTCCATTCCTCTGATCTTGTCGATCTTATCGTAATCAATTTCAGGAAATATCAGCTGCTCCCTAACACCTACCGAATAATTTCCGCGTCCGTCAAAGGAATTGGGATTGATGCCGTGGAAGTCACGCACTCTGGGCAAAGCCACATTAAAAAACCTGTCTAAAAACTCATACATTTTCTCGTTTCTTAAGGTCACCTTGCAGCCAATGTTCATGCCTTCTCTGAGCTTGAAATTCGCAACCGATCTTCTGGCCTTGGTAATTACCGGCTTTTGGCCTGTGATCTGTGTCAGATCACCCACGGCAGACTCCATCGCCTTGGGGTTATCCCTTGCTTCGCCAACACCGATATTTAAAACGATTTTCTCAAGCCTTGGAATCTGCATAACGCTCTTATATCCAAACTTCTGCATCAGCGCAGGAGCTATCTGCTCTTTATAATAATCGCGCAGTCTCGCCATTTATCAAAACCTCCTTCAGGCAACAGGTTAGTCTCCTAACATCTCGCCGCATTTTTTGCAATATCTGATTTTCTCGCCGCTTTCCAAAACCTTCTTACCGGTTCTCGCGGCCTCACCGCACTTTGCGCACACTACCATAAGCTTGCAGGCATAGACAGGCGTTTCGCGCTTGAGAATTCCGCCCTGCTGACCCTGCTTTCTGGGCTTGGTATGCCGCGATGCCATTGAGATACCCTCAACGATAACCTTGCCGTCCGACGGCATAGCCGAAATAACTTTGCCTTTTTTGCCTTTATCTTTGCCGGAAAGCACTATGACAGTATCGCCGGTTCTTATATGAAGTTTGTTACTCATCTGTGAGCCACCTCCTTAAAGCACTTCAGGTGCCAATGATAATATCTTCATGTACTCTTTATCTCTGAGCTCTCTTGCAACCGGTCCAAAGATACGCGTACCTCTTGGGTTTTTATCGTCTCTAATAATTACTGCCGCATTTTCGTCGAACTTGATGTGCGTGCCGTCGGAACGTCTTACGCCCTTCACGCTTCTGACGACAACAGCCTTTACAACGTCACCCTTTTTAACAACTCCGCCTGGCGTTGCTTTTTTAACGCTGGCAATCACAACGTCACCTATATTGGCAAACTTTCTGCCCGAACCGCCCATCACACGAATGCACATAATTTCCTTTGCACCTGTATTGTCGGCAACCTTCATTTTAGTTTGCTGCTGTATCACGTCTGTTTCCTCCTTCCCAGTCAAATAAAATTACTGAGCTTTTTCTACTATCTCAACCAGTCTCCAGCGTTTTTCCTTGGAGAGAGGTCTTGTTTCCATAACCTTTACGCGATCACCTATTCCGCACTCATTCTTTTCATCATGAGCCTTGAGCTTGTAGGTGCGCTTTACGATTTTCCCATAAAGCGGATG
Source organism: Bacillota bacterium (assembly GCA_022706785.1). Taxonomy (GTDB): domain Bacteria; phylum Bacillota; class Clostridia; order UBA1381; family UMGS1253; genus JAKJBW01. The sequence continues at coordinate 63,018 of JAKJBW010000008.1, read as the reverse complement.
CTTGACGCTATATTGAATGGCTACGACAATCGTCTTGTCCATTTTATCGCTTACAACTCTGCCTATTCTGACTTTTCTCTGATTTCTGGCTTCTTCCACAACCATATCCTCCTTTCACGTCAAAAAATATTTTAGTTTGCCGCCTCGGACAATTCCCTCTCGCGAAGCACTGTCATAACCCGGGCAATACTCTTCTTCACATCCGCGATTTTCAAAGGGTTATCCAGCTGATTGGTTGCATGCTGAAATCTAAGATTGAAAAGTTCCACCTTCAGATCCTTTAATTTGCTCTCCAGTTCCTCTGTTGTAAAATCTCTGATCTCATTCACTTTCATCTGCAGCCGCCTCCTCTTTCGCGCGGGACACAAACTTGCACTTAATGGGCAATTTGTGCATCGCAAGACGCATAGCTTCGCGAGCAGCCTCTTCCGATACTCCGCCAATTTCAAACAGCACCCTGCCGGGCTTTACAACGGCTACCCAGTATTCAGGCGAGCCTTTACCACTACCCATACGCGTTTCAGCGGGCTTTGCCGTCACAGGCTTATCAGGGAAGATTTTAATCCAAACCTGACCGCCTCTCTTGATATATCTGGTCATAGCGATACGGGCAGCCTCAATCTGGTTGGATGTGATCCATGCGGGTTCTAAAGCCTGCAGACCGTAATCCCCGTAAGTAACAACGTTGCCGCGTGTTGCTTTTCCCTTCATTCTGCCGCGCATCACTTTTCTGTATTTTACTCTTTTAGGTAATAACATTGTTATTTGCCTCCTTCCGCCTTGGTTGTGTTCTTGTTTTCCGGAAGAATTTCGCCTTTGTATATCCATACCTTAACGCCTATTTTGCCGTATGTGGTACTCGCCTCGGCAAATCCATAGTCAATATCGGCTCTTAAGGTTTGAAGAGGGATCGTGCCCTCATGATAATGCTCAGTTCTGGCGATTTCAGCGCCGCCTAATCTTCCCGAACAGCTCGTCTTGATGCCCTTGGCGCCCATCTTCATGGAACGGCCCATGCACTGCTTCATCGCGCGTCTGAAGGAAATTCTCTTCTCAAGCTGCGATGCGATATTCTCCGCGACCAGCTGCGCATCCATATCGGGTGTTTTGATCTCCACAATGTTGACATTGACATCCTTGCCGATCAGCGCCATCAGACTAGCCTTGAGCTTTTCGATCTCGCTGCCGCCTCTGCCGATAACAATGCCCGGCTTAGCCACATGGATGTTGACAACAACCCTGTTTGCTTTTCTTTCTATTTCAATTCTGGATATTCCGGCATCGAACAGCTTCTTTTTCAGATATTTTCTGACTTTATGATCCTCAACCAGAGTATCGCCAAAAGTGCTGTCATTTGCAAACCATCTGGAATCCCAATCCTTAATAATGCCCACTCTCAAACCGTGCGGATTAACTTTCTGTCCCATAACCAACCTCCTCTCCTTTATTCTTTCTCTGCTACCACGACTGTAATATGACTGCTTCTCTTTCTGATCCGAAATGCCCTGCCCTGCGCTCTGGGCTGAATCCTTTTTAATGTAGGGCCCTGATTGGCAAAGGTTTCGGAAACGTAAAGCCTGTCGGTATCCATATTAAAGTTGTTCTGCGCATTGGCAACAGCTGATGCCAAAAGCTTTTGAACCAGCGGTGAGGCTGCCTTTGGCGTAAACTTCAAAATCGCCATGGCTTCTTCTACCGGCTTATTTCTTATCAAATCAAGCACAATTTTCACCTTGCGGCTGGAAATGCGTGCATATTTTAACACTGCGCGTGCTTCCACTGAGGTTTCCTCCTTTCATCAATTGACACTTACCGCTATCTTGAAGATTTTGAACCGGCATGACCCTTGAATGTTCTTGTAGGAACAAATTCACCGAGCTTATTTCCGACCATATCCTCGTTAATAAATACCGGAACATGCTTTCTTCCATCGTGAACGGCAATCGTATGACCAACCATTTCAGGAAATATTGTAGATGCCCGCGACCAGGTTTTTACCACACTCTTTGTGTTGCCGGCATTCATGGCTAAAATTCTGCCCATCAGACGCTCTTCCACATAAGGGCCTTTTTTTACCGATCTTCCCACTGTTTTTCCTCCTTCCGGTGAATCCAAGAATTTCTATATGGATTTATGAATTACTTCTGATTTCTTCTCTTGACAATAAATTTGTCTGACTTGTTCTTCTTGGCTCTGGTCTTAAGACCCAAAGCGGGTTTGCCCCAAGGGGTAACGGGTGACGGTCTTCCGATAGGCGATTTGCCTTCGCCGCCGCCGTGCGGATGGTCGTTGGGGTTCATGACGCTTCCGCGGACCGTAGGTCTCCAGCCCATGTGGCGTTTTCTGCCGGCTTTACCGATCTTGATGTTTTCATAATCAATGTTGCCTACCTGGCCGATGGTCGCTCTGCACTCCAGACGGATCATTCTCACTTCGCCGGATGGCAGACGCACTTGGGCGTAGTCGCCTTCCTTCGCCATGAGCTGCGCTGAATTGCCTGCCGAACGCACCAGCTGTCCGCCCTTGCCCGGCCAGAGCTCAACGTTGTGGATCATGGTACCGACGGGGATATCGCGGATCTGCATGGAGTTGCCCGGCTTAATGTCTGAGCCCGAACCGGAAATCAGCACATCGCCGTCTGTAACGCCGTACGGGGCAAGGATATATCTCTTTTCGCCGTCTTCATACTCCAAAAGCGCGATATTGGCGCTTCTGTTCGGATCGTACTCGATACCGATTACTGTTGCCTTCATTCCATCTTTATCTCTTTTAAAATCTATTACTCTGTATTTCCTGCGGTTACCGCCCCCACGGTGGCGAACGGTGATCTGACCGCTTGAGTTTCTTCCCGCGTTCTTCTTGAGCGGCTCTAACAGCGAGCGCTCCGGCTCCGTTTTGGTGATTTCATCAAAAGCGGAAACCGTCATGAATCTGCGCGCAGGAGAAGTAGGATTATATTTTTTGATCGCCATCCCAGTGTCACTCCTTACCTAATTATTTGATGTAGCCTGTTTTACGCCATGCCGTCAAAGAATTCGATGGTCTTGCTTGCCGGTGTCAGCTTAACGATAGCCTTTTTCCAGCTTGCGCGTCTGCCCATATGCGCGCCCATTCTCTTCATTTTGCCCTGCATACGCATGGTGTTTACCTTTTCTACCTTAACGCCGAAAATACTTTCAATAGCGTTTGCAATCTGTATTTTGTTGGCATCCTTTTTCACTTCAAACACATATTTTTTATCTTGCAGCATATCCATTGAGCTTTCCGTAACAATGGGGCGTATTATGATATCATGAGCGAATGTCATTGTGCATACACCTCCTGTATCTTTTCCACAGCGTCCTTGGCGATCACCAGCTTATCGTGGTTTAAAAGCTCATAAACGTTAAGCGAACCCACATAGCTTGCAGAAGCGCCTGCAATGTTTCTGGTCGACTTGTACATCACGCTGTCGTTTTCTTTGGTAACGATCAGCGCCTTTTTGTCCACGCCCAGATCCGAAAGCATCTTGACAACGCCGGCTGTCTTGATCTGGTCAAGCTTCATGTCTTCCACAACATACAGATTGCCGTTGTTTACCTTGTCTGAAAGCACCATTTTAAGCGCAAGCTTCTTGAGCTTCTTGTTTAAGGTATAGGAATAATCCCTGGGCTTGGGTGCGAAAACAACGCCGCCGCCCTTCCACTGAGGGGACCGAATACTGCCCTGTCTTGCACGGCCTGTGCCCTTCTGACGCCACGGTTTGATACCGCCGCCGCGCACTTCGGTGCGGGTCTTGGCGCTTTGGGTGCCCTGGCGCTGGTTTGCCAGATAGTTGACAACCACATCGTGCAGCACTGATTTTTTCATTTTCACGGCAAATATCTCGTCGTTTAATTCCATAACCCCGTTCTGATCGCCGTTCATTTTATATAAAGCAACGTTAGCCATTGTGTAGCCTCCTTTCTCCAAACAGTATTTATGCCTTCACCGTATTCTTTATCATAACCAAACTGCCCTTCGCGCCGGGGATCGCTCCCTTTACGCAAAGGAGATTGTTTTCTAAGTCTATCTTCACAACGCCGAGATTTTGAACGGTAACCCTTTCAGCGCCCATATGCCCCGGCAGGTGCTTGCCTTTTCTGACCTTGGAAGGTGTTGAGCAGGCGCCCATTGAACCGGAACCCCTGTGGTATCCCGAACCGTGAGCCATAGGCCCTCTGTGCTGACCCCAGCGCTTGATTGAGCCCTGGAAGCCCTTGCCCTTGCTGATGCCCACAACGTCAACCCTGTCGCCCTCTGCAAAAACGTCAGCCTTGATCTCGTCACCGACATTCATCTGGTCGGCATTTTCCAGCCTGAATTCTCTTAGATACTTTTTGAGCGCGACATCCGCCTTTGCAAAATGGCCTTTTTCAGGCTTGTTCACGGACTTTTCCCGAACAGCGCCAAAACCCAGCTGAACAGATGCATAGCCGTCTGTCTCTACCGTCTTTTTCTGCACAACTACACACGGCCCCGCAGCAATAACGGTTACGGGAACAACGCTGCCGTCTTCCATGAAAATCTGCGACATGCCGAGCTTGGTTCCCAAAATTGCCTTTTCCATATTGTCTCCTCCTATTTCGGTTATTGGTTTACAGGTACCCCCTGCAAACATGACCTGCAACGGCGGTCAGCCATTACAACTTGATCTCGATATCTACCCCTGCGGGCAGATCGAGCTTCATCAGAGCGTCTATCGTCTTTTGAGTGGGAACCAAGATATCAATCAATCTTTTGTGTGTTCTCATCTCAAACTGCTCTCTTGAATCCTTGTACTTGCGCACCGCACGCAAAATGGTGATGATTTCCTTTTTGGTGGGAAGCGGAATGGGTCCGGACACCTTTGCGCCCGTCCTTTTGGCGGTTTCCACGATTTTGTCTGCCGACTGATCCAGCAGCGTGTGGTCATACGCCTTGAGTCTGATCCTAATTGTCTGAGTTGCTGCCATAAGCTTTACCTCCTTACTTGATTTCGGTTAAACCGGTTGCTCCACATACGACAGCATACACTTTTGCGTATACACCTTGCCGGGTGTTTCCTGGCTTCCCGCAATAAAACCCAGATCACTCCTCTGCGAGTGTACCTGGGCAAAACTATGCCTTATCGCATAATTCCTGCAGACTGCAAAGAACCGCTAAGCAGGACCCCTGCCCTGCCTGGGTGCAAAAGTGCAGCGTGACTTGTCGCCCAATTTCACAGAATCGGACATTCTCCACGGAAAAACCAGACAGTTAAGGTCTGCAACCTCCCGCTTCATCGTATGCCATGTCACAACATTCAATATTCTACCTTAATCCGGCGCAAATTGCAAGATTTTTTTGTTCTTTTTATAAAAAAATGCGGATAAAATTATGACGAAATTTTATCCGCATTTTTGTGCATTTTGTATATGGTATTTTGACCCGATTTTTATTCCCTACCCGCGGTTCTGACCAAGCTTATCCACTTTCTTTGCGTAGATGTCTGCCAGTTCAGACGCAAACTCCTCATTGTAGCCTTCTGCGATTATCTTGCACACAGGCCGCGTAGCATCCGGCAAAATCAAAACCCAGCCATTATCTGAAAAGACTTTTACGCCGTCCGTGGTGTCAACCTTTCCGGCAGAAGCCTCCTCCATGATTGAGCGGATAACACTTCCCTTTGCCTCAGACGGGCACGAGACCTCACGTCTTTCGATGTAAAACTGCCCGACCGAATCCACCAAACTCGAAAGACTTTTACCGGTTTCTTTCATATAATCCATCACCTTGATAACAGCGCCGATAGCGTCAAAGTTCATCAAAAACTGCTCATCGGCACTGTTTTTGATCAGCTGGCCCATAATCTCGGCATATATGGTTTTGGTACGGATCACCGTACCCTTGTACTCCTGCGCCAGCTTTTCCACAACGCCCGGCGCCGATACCGGTACCACAACCGTCGTCCCCTCTTTGCTCTGCAGGCATATGAGTGACGCCAGCACCGCAAACAGCTCGTCGGCCACTATCCTGCCGCGATCATCGATCAGCATCAGCTTTTCACAATCCGAATCAAATACCGCTCCCAGGTTAAAGCCGCTGTCGACCACCGCCTTAGACAGGCTTTGCAAGTCCCCATCGCCCGCATAAGCGATCTGCATATTGGTCACCAGCAGCTCACAGCCAAGCTCCTCGGCCGCCTGCCTTATAAGCGTATCCGCCGTTCTGCTGTTCACATTGACAAGCAGTTTATAGTTCAGATGCTCGTTTTTGAGCTTGCTTAACATATCGCGGAGGTAAAAATGCTTGTAATTATAGAGATTGACAATTCCCTTGATATCCTCACCCTCACAGCGCGCAAAATCCTCACGCTCAAAAAGGTTTTCCATCTTGCGTTCCGTCGCACGGTCAATGTTGGCGCCGTGCTTGTCCAGAAAGCTGATTTTAACCTGATAGTTCCCCTCTTGCTTCACGGCGGAAATGTGCAGACCGCCGCTTAAATCGTAAAACTTAATGGCGGAACGCGTTGCGGGAAGAAGCGCTACACCAAAATCATACACCTCACATCCCGTTGATAAAAGTCCTGCCATAACCGAATTTTGGAGCATGGCGGCGCTTGCGTCCGACCCGCGGCTGACCGCAATGCGTCCGCCTTTATTTACGGCGCCAAAGCACGCACCCATTCTGGACGCAAACTCCGGTGTGATATCCACATTGATTTCACCCGCAATTCCCCTGTCTCCAAACAGCGTTTTGCTGTGTCTGCTCCCCCATATCATATTGACATTAACTTCTGCGCACGGCTCCACTGCCTTTTGCGGCCAAAGCTTTATGGCAGGCTTGATGATGGCGTTATCGCCTATGACGCAGGCATCGCCTACCACAGCCTGCTCAAATACCGACGACGCCTGCCCTGTTACCACCTTGTCGCACAGGATACAGCCGCGTATCTGGCAGGCTTGTCCCAGATGGCAGCCTCGTGATATGACGGCCCGTTTCAGGCTGCCGTGAGCGCCTATATAAGCGTCCGAGCATACAACAGAGTAGTGCTCGATCTGGGCGTGGTCGCCAATAGATACGCCATCACCGATATAAACGGGGGCAAACAGCTTGGCCGACGGGCTGATGCGGACATTCTGTCCTATCCATACGCCGGGTGAAATCTGCCTTGAATCAAGCGCAACATTTACCTTGTTATCAAGAATGTCGTACTGGCAGGTCATATAAGCGGAGATATCGCCTATGTCGCACCAATACCCCTTGGCGATATACCCCACCATCGTCTTCTTCTGCTCAAGCAGTATGGGGAATAAATCCTTTGCAAAATCGAAAAATTGTCCCGCTTCGAAAAACGATAACGCGTCAGGCTGCAGAATATAAATGCCTGTGTTCACCGTGTCGCTGAAAACCTCGCTCCAGCCCGGTTTTTCCAGAAAGCGTGTGATGTTCCCCTGATTATCGGTAACGACCACGCCGTATTCAAGCGGCCTGTCGACCTTGCTCAATACCAGCGTGGCAAGCGCGTTTTTCTGACGATGGAAGTCAATTGCAGCACTTAAATCTATGTCTGTTAAGGCATCGCCGCTTATGACAATAAACGTTTCATCCAAAAAATCCTGCGCATTTTTAACGCTTCCCGCCGTGCCAAGCGGCGACTCCTCGGTAAAGTAGCGCAAATTTACGCCATACTCGCTGCCATCTCCGAAATGCTGGCGTATCTGTTCGGGCAGGTATTGCAGCGTCACACCGATATCGGTAATGCCATGCTTTTTTAAAAGCTCTATTGAATATTGCATAACAGGTTTGTCCAATATCCTGACCATGGGCTTCGGACGATTGCACGTGAGAGGACGCAGTCGGCTTCCCTCACCGCCTGCCATAATAATTGCTTTCATTTATCTCTTCCTTTCCTAAGCATCAAATTTAAAACGGCGGCACAAAAAAAATAAAACCGCCGGTTTTTAGAGATGAATGGTAGTTATTATTATGGGCAGACACGCTTGTATTTATGCATTAAGGTCAATCCGATACAGCATACGCACGCGTTTTTTTGAATATGTATTAGAATAACAGCTTGGACGTATTGTTGTTTTGATTTTTTAAACCCGGCAGCAAGACTGAATTGATTTTTTTGTTGTACCCTATCATAATTAAACGCACCGACAAAGGAGATGCCCCAAATGACACGAAAAAGAAAGCGGAAATTCCGTTCAAAGACCATCGTTATCAGCAAGCCCGCAGTGCTTCTAACCCTGATCATGTTTTGCGCAGGAATAGCTCTGTTTATGCTTACCGCACCATTGTCATCCTTTTTTGGCAAGATGATTTCAGCACCCTTGTCGGAATATTTGTATAAATCAAGCATCTATAACGTCATGCCTTGCGTGCAAAACGGAAAAGAATATAAAAAAGCGCTGTCGCTTAACATATTTTCCACCATTTTTGGATTTGACCCTTCAAAGCCATATACCGTGCTCGGCGGCCAGCTCGCTATGGTCGCCGAGGCACAGACAAAAATTTTTGAAGATACCGTCCAAACAGCCGCAAAGGTATCTGCAAAAGCACAGCCCGAACCCGCATCGCCGGCAAGCACGCCCTCCGAACAACCCGACACCGCCACCCATCCCATTGTTGAGGTGTGCCAGATCATGGGCGGAACGCAAAACACCGACGGCGCCAACAAAGAACTATACATCAACAACCACACCGGCTTTGACGTCAACATTGCCCAGGTGTTAAAATCTCCCCTATCTGTCAAGCCGGAAAAAGGAAAACCGCTTGTGCTGATTGTCCATACCCACACAACCGAAAGCTATACGCCGCCCGGTCAGGATTATTACACCTCCGGCGACAGCACACGAACGCAGGATAAGAGCAAAAGTGTGGTCAAGGTTGGCGACGAGCTGGCGGCACAGTTAAAAAATGCCGGTATCAACGTCATACATGATACCACCATCAACGATTATCCGTCTTATAGCGGTTCGTACAAAAAGACCCTTGGCATCATTGAGGGGTATCTTAAAAAATACCCTTCCATTCAGATGGTCATTGACGTGCACCGGGACGGAATGTCTAAGGACGACGGCACCAAGCTCAAGGTGTGTACAGACATCAACGGCGAAAAAGCCGCGCAGGTCATGCTTGTGATGGGCACCAGTGAAGGCGGGCTGAAGCACGATAACTGGATGGAAAACCTAAAGCTTGGCATGCGTATCCAGGACAGGATCACCAGGGATTATCCCCACCTTGCCCGACCGCTTGACCTCGTTAAGGAACGCTATAACCAGCACGCAACGCCGGGCTCTATGATCCTGGAGGTGGGCACCGACGGAAATACGCTTGCCGAAGCCTGCGCAGCCGCCAAATATGCCGGCAGAGCCATAGGCGCCGTATTGAAAGAAATAAAATAGCGCTTCGTTTTTAGAAAAAATTTTTCGGCGGCAAATACAAGGGCCCCTTCATTTTACAACACAAAAAACCGCCCGGATAACCCGGACGGCTGTATGTCATGATATTTTAACCTAATATCTTTTGGAACGTAAATACCGCCTGCGCCTGCGCCGCTTAATTCTGCGCAGAATATAAAGCGCCGCAAAAATAAGGATTAAAATAATCATTGGAATCTTTACGGCAGGCGCATTGAAGAACCCGAATATCCTGTTCATAATAAACATAAACAAATCACGCTTGATGTCCATGTTGGCCACCAGCTCAACCTCGCCAAGCGCATAGCCGTCATAGCTGTAGGAAATCCGGCCCAACGTCTGTCCTTTGGTAATGGGCGCCGCTATTTTATCTGCCAGCGTCACTGTTTTGGCAATAGCATCAGCACCGGCCTCAACAGGCAAAAGCGCCTCAAAATCATTTTTTGCAGTCAGTATGACAAAATCATTATCTAGGCCTTCGGCTACCTTCGCCTCCGTAACGGTTTCATTTTCCTTTACCAATATTTTATTCTCATAGCTGCGGAATCCATACTCAAACAACGCTTTAGAATCGACAAAAGAATAGATGGCGCCTGTCTGGGGCGCTGCATTAAGCGTAACGGCGATAAGCTCCACGCCCACATTGCTGGCGGATGACACAAGGCAGTTGCCCGCCTGGGAAGTGTATCCCGTTTTGATACCGGTAGCCTTGGGATAATAATAGGAAGCATTTTGTGTGGAGCTTACCAGATAATTGGTGTTGACCAGATTGCGCTGTTTGGTATACTTGTTTGTCGGCTCTATCATATATTGCGCAGTCGAAACGACCTGGCGGAATTTTTCGTTTTTCATCGCATACCTTGCCAGAACAACCATATCACGTGCGGTTGTATAGTGTTCGGGCGAATGCAGTCCGTGCGGATTCAAAAACTTTGTATTGCTCATGCCGAGCTCCTGCGCTTTTTGGTTCATCTGCACCACAAACTCATCCACGCTGCCGCACATGTATTCGGCAATCACATTGCAGGCCTCGTTGGCGGACGCCACCAGCATACCGTATAGGAGCTGCTCCACCGTAAGCTGCTCGCCCTCCATAATACCCATATTGCTGCCGCCAAGCGGAATAGACATAACCGCTTCCCTGCTTGCCACCACAACATCCGACAAATTCAGCTTATCCAGAACAAGAATCGCCGACATGATCTTTGTGGTACTGGCGGGATATAAGCGTTTGTCCGCGTTTTTTTCATAGATAACCCTGCCCGTTTTACTGTCTGTCAGAATTGCCGCTTCAGACTTGATCTGGGGCTGGGGCTGGGCAAACGCACCGGGCGTATATATATTGATTAGTATCAGCACCGTCACCAGCACTGAAACGGCACGCTTTTGCATATTGTGTTCTCCTTCTTTTCAGCTGATATATCTGATATTATATCAGAAGGAAACACCCCTTTCAAGTCAATTATGATATTTGTGGACAAAACCTGCCAAATCCGGCGCTGATACAGTTTGATCGTTTGTTTTGCATATATACATATATATATATAAACAGAGCCGCACGCGCGCATAGGCGACTCTGTTTATATTCATTCGGTTTTCATATCATGTCCAAGAGCTCTTCTACACTATTCGAGCGTGTTCCCGTTCGTCTTTACGCCAAACAATTCAAGCGCCGTGTCCATCTGTTCATCTAAAACGACATCCTTTTCGCAAGCCACATTTTCCAGAAGAATTTGTGTGTTGAGGTCAAGCACCCCATATGGGAACAGCTTGTAATCCGCCTGAAACTGCGCGACAGCCGTTTGCATTTCCTCTGTAAAGCGTTCATCCGCATCGCCAACATCGTAGCCCAAAACGGACAATCTCTGCTTAGCCGCAAGAATGCCTTTGCCCGCATCGCCCAGCGCATACTTCTGTGAATACACCATTTTTTCTTTCTCGACATCGTCATATTTGACTGTTCTGTTCCTTATGCTGTAATCGGGAACAATACCGATCTTATTTATCTGGTTGCCACCCCGTGTCAGATAAGTCCCTACTGTAATTTTGCACCAACGGGTACCATCAGGGCCTGAATAGAGCGGAAACGTCTGCTGAATGACAGCCTTGCCGTAAGTCCTCTCCCCGATAAGCTTACCCGCCTTGGATTCCTGTATGGCGCTTGACAGGATTTCCGCGGCGCTTGCCGTATATTCATTCACAAGCACAAGCAGCTCATATTTAGGCTTTGAAAGGTTTGAGCTGTAACTTTCCTTTTTATCTTCATGCTTATATGACGCAGTCACAATCTTGCCCGCCGGCACAAGCTTTTTGGCGATATCCACCGCAACCTCCATATACCCGCCGGGATTGTATCTTAAATCAAGAATAATTTTCTTAACACCCTTAGAATCCAGCGCCGACAGTGCGGAATTAAACTCCTCCACCGTAGAGCTGTTGAATGTCTTAAGCTGTATGTAGCCCACGCCCGGAGCGACGACCTTATACGCTACGGTCGGATTTTTTATCTCGGCCCTGACGATATCAAAAGAAAGCGCCTGCCCGTCGCGCATAACCTTAATCTGTACCGTTGTTCCGATATCGCCCTTTATTTTTTGCGATACGGCATTGTGGTCTATCCCGATCACGCTCTCACCGTTCACTTCAATGATGCGGTCGCCGGACTTGATACCCGCTTTCTGGGCGGGCGAATAACTCACCACAGAAATTACGGTAACATCATTTCCATGCGTTGAAATCTGGACGCCAATGCCCCCAAAAACCCCTTCCAACTGATTTTGGAAAGCTTCCCACTCCTCAGGCGTATAAAACTGGGAGTATTCATCCAGGCTGTTAAGCAGTGCACGCGTAAAGTCGTCCAGCGCCTTTGGGTTTGTATTGAGCAGATTTTGAATGGTGCGCGAAAGAAGCTCGTCCTTTGTTATGTCAAAATTATAAAAATCCATAACAAAATCGGTTATTTGGCTGAAAATATAAGCCGAATTGGACTGCTGCAGCGCTTTATTATCACTGGCCAGCGCAGGGGCGGTGAATAACAAAAGCGCCGATAAAACAACTGCCGTCAATCTCTTTGCAAAACTCATAACTATTCCCCATTCCCGCCGTTATACGCGGCATTTTTATATAGGATAAATTATTTGACCAAAGCCTCAAACAAGCATGCCGCTAAAGCATATGTTACATTCTCTCCGGCGCTGTGATGGAAAGCATGGCCAAAACATTGGCCAGCACCATACGCACGCAGTCGCAAAGCTTAAGCCTGACCGCCGTCAGATCCTTGTCCTCGCAGCGCACACGGCACGCCGTATAGAACGAATGAAACAACGCGGCAAGGTCTATGCAGTAGCGTGTCAGCCGGCACGGCTCATACGACAGCGCCGCCGCTTTAACCTCATCCGGAAGCTCGGCCAGTTTGGCAAGCAGCTCAAGCTCCTGGGGCTCGCCCAGCAAATCAAGCCTTAAATGCGCCGCATCCGGCACGCTCACACCCTCGCTTTCCAACAATGCAAGAATACTGCATATGCGTGCGTGCGCATACTGCACATAGTAGACCGGATTCTCGCTGGACTGCTCCACGGCCAGGTCAAGGTCAAAGTCAAGATGGCTGTCCGATTGCCGCAGGTTGAAGAAAAACCGCGCGGCGTCTATACTCACTTCATCTAACAAATCATTAAGCGTAACCGCCTTACCGGTGCGCTTACTCATACGCACAACCTCGCCGGCACTGATAAGCCGGACAAGCTGGACAATGATGACGTCGAGTTTTTCCGGATCAATCCCAACAGCCTTCAGTGCGCCCTTCATACGCGCCACATGCCCGTAATGGTCGGCTCCCCATATGTCTATCACCTTATCAAAGCCGCGCGCAAGAATCTTGTTGCGATGGTACGCCACATCGGCGGCAAAATAGGTTGGGATTCCGTTTGCGCGTATCAAGACTTCATCCTTTTCTTCCCCGAAATCTGTGGCACGAAACCAAAGCGCCCCGTCCTTCTCGTAAGTATGACCATTGTTCTTGAAAATTTCTATGGTCTGCGCTACCTCACCGGATTCATACAGACTGCTCTCCCTGAACCACACGTCAAAGTTTATACGGTAAGTGCCAAGGTCTTTTTTCAGCGCCGCCACATTCTTTTCAAGCGCATAGCGCACAAGCGCTTCCTTGCGCTCTGCGGTATCCGTGCCGACATATTTGTCTTTATAAATCTGCGCAAAATCGCCGGCGTGCTGCGTAATATCTGCGCCCTGATACCCGTCCTCGGGAAAAGCGACCGCGTCCTCTCCGAGATAAATCTGCAAATACCTTGCCTCAAGCGAATTTGCGAATTTCTCGATCTGGTTTCCGGCATCGTTAACGTAGAACTCACGCGTCACGTCATAGCCCGCCCAGCGTAAAAGCTCGGCCAGACAATCACCAAGCGCGCCGCCCCTGGCGTTCCCCATATGCATAGGGCCTGTAGGGTTTGCGGAAACAAACTCCACCATGTATTTTTTGCCCTTGCCCATGTCGGATTTGCCGTAAGCGCCGCCCTGCGCTTGGATAGCCGCTATGACAGGGTAAAGCCAGGACTTGTCCAAATAAAAATTAATAAAACCGGCGCCGGCTACCTCACACCTGCTGATACAAGTCCCCGACGTGTCCAGACAGCGTATGAGCGTGTCCGCAACCATGCGCGGCGCTTTTTTCTGTCCACGCGCCAATACCATGGCAAGGTTAGACGAATAGTCCCCGTGATTTTTATCTCGCGGCTGTTCTATATTAACGCTCACATCGGCCGCTTCGGTAAGCTCTCCTTTTTCCTGCGCGGTTTTGAGCGCTTTTAAAAGCGCGTCAGTGAGCTGCAGTTTAACCTTTTCGATAATTGTTTCAGACATTTTCTGCCTCCTTTGTCTTTACCTCTATTGTTAAATGATTCTGTGATTTTGTACCGCCTATATCCAAAAGATAGCACAGGCTTAACCTGCCCCCGGTTTCGGTAAACGCCGCATCCACAGACTGCGCTGTGCTTTCCATGACAATAGTCCCGAATTCAAGCTCATAGGCGCAGCTGTGTGTCCTGCCCGCCTGATAGCGCAGCTCGGTGTTCAAGGTAGGGCCTGTCCGCCCTACCTTGACCAGCTCCTCACCCACCTCGATCTGTGTGGTGCAGCCTGAGCTGTGCTCAGGGTCGTCTTCCTGATATTCAATATAGTATGTTCCGTCCTGCCGATAAAAATTGCAGTCTCCCGCCATTTCCATCCGCATTGTCTCGCCGTCGGCAGTCTGCTCGGAATATATGTGATACCTGGCATTAGTATTTTTCAATATCAACCTTATTCACCAGTCCTTCAATACGCTGCTGCAAAAACAGACTGCCCAGCTTTTCAAAATTCTCCGTGGTATCGCTCACAAAATACCGGCAGCTTCCCTTGCCCGTGCGCTCGGACATCAGGCCGTTTTCGCAGAGAAATTCACCGACGCGTTTCGCCGTCTGTTCCCCGACGTCAATCAGGGCGACATCATTTCCCATTATACCAGAAATGACACCTTTTAGCAAAGGATAATGTGTGCAGCCCAGGATCAAAGTGTCAATTCCGCTGTCCTTTAAATCGCCCAGATACTCCTGTGCCACCAGGCGTACCACCTCCGAGCTTGTGTGCCCGTTTTCCACCAGCGGCACAAACAAGGGACACGCAGCCGAATAAATTCCTACATCCGCCATAAGACTTCTTATCTTGGTGCCGTATGCTTTGCTTGCAATGGTGGATGGCGTACCTATGATGCCTATTTTTTTATTTTTTGTCACCTTAACGGCAGCCTTGCTGGCCGCATCCAAAACCCCCACGGCGGGCAGACCTATGGAAGATCCGATCACAGGCAGGGCGACAGCGCTTGCCGTGCCGCAGGCCACAACGATTATCTTAATGTCAAATGTCTTCAAAAAGCGTATATCGCCCTCAACGTACTTTATAATGGTATCCACCGACCTTGTACCATACGGTACGCGGCCGGTATCCCCGAAATATATGATATCCTCATGCGGAAGCTCACGCATAAGCTGTTTGACAGCGGTGAGCCCGCCCAGTCCCGAATCAAACACTCCAATTGCCCTGTTGTCCATAGTTCCCCCCGTTTCCGGATACAGGTGACCTTACTCTGATTTTGCTATCCGGTCATCTGCCCTATCTATCACTTTTCCCGCTGCATCGCCAGTTCAATTAATTGATCAAGAAGGTCTGAATAACTGACGCCCACAGCGCCCCACAGCTTTGCATACATGCTGATTGACGTAAAGCCCGGCATGGTGTTTATTTCATTAATCAACACCTCGTTATCAGAGCTTCTTACAAAGAAATCCACTCTGGACAAGCCCTGCCCGTCGATCGCCTTGAAAGCCAGAATCGCCCTTTGGCGGACAAGCGCTTGGGTATCCTCTGGCAGGTTGGCAGGAATACAAAGCTTGGCGGTATTGGTCTGATATTTTTCTTTATAATCGTAAAACCCGCTTGCCGATACGACCTCGCCCACCGCCGCCGCCGACACCTGACGGTTGCCGAGAACAGAGCACTCCACCTCACGCCCCACAACCGCTTCCTCAATCACAAGCTGGCGGTCGTGCAGGGCCGCCACGGCAAGCGCTTCTGCAAGCGATTCACGGTTAAGCGCCCGCGAAATTCCCACCGAGCTGCCCGCATTGGCGGGCTTTACAAAGCAAGGATACCCAAGCTTGCTTTCAATCCTGTCAATAGCGCCTTCAATATGCTCAAGCTCATGCCTGTCTGCACGTACCCATTTGGCCTGAGGTAATCCTGCGCTTTCAAACGCCATTTTGGCATATAGCTTATTCATACCCATGGCGGAGGCCAGCACACCGCAGCCGACGTATTTCACACATGCCATCTCGAACAGCCCCTGAATGGTGCCGTCTTCACCGTAAATGCCATGCAGCACAGGGAAAAACACGTCAGCTTTTAAGCTGCGCCAGCCGCCCTCCTCAAGCACCAAAAGGCCTTTATGCACCGGGGAAGGCGACCCGACAACCTGTTTTAGATTATCTTTGTCCCGCTGCCAGCTGCCGTCAGCAATTTTTTGCGTCTTGCCGGTATAGATGAACCATCTTCCCTTTTTGGTGATGCCCAGCTTGATGATCTTATATTTTTCCTTGTCCAGATTGTCTATCACAGACGCGGCCGATACCGCCGACACCTCATGTTCGGACGACTGACCGCCGAAAACCACACACACCTTCAGTTTCTTTTCCGTCATTTGACAAAGCCCCCAGCACTTGATTTTTACTGTATCCTATACGCAATCAAAACGGTGTTAACTATAAACATTATGCGTTTATTTTACTGCATATGCCCTGCTTTTGCAAGAAGAATAAGAAAATTTATCCGCCCGCAAAAGCAGGCAGCGGCAGAAAGCGGCGCCAATATAGCCTGTCAGCCGTTTTAGCCCGGTCTGCGCCGGCTCCCTAATACTATTTCGCATTCAAAATAGTATTAGGCAGTTGCTTACGACGAAAAAAGGCGTACAGACATTTTTTGTCCGCACGCCAAAACAGCTTTGGATATCATCTGATCAAGCCTCTGTTAAATATGGCACTTGACACAGCCGCCCTTTTGCCCTGACTCAAAAGCGGCGTCAATCACTTTCATGACGCGAAGCGCCTGCCACGGCTGTACGATCAATTCCTCAACGCCCTGCGCAGCACGCGCAAAATTGCGGTAATAGTCCTTGCAATCCACGCTGACTTCCGGCAAAGGCAGCTCCTCAATCGATTCTTTAGGTCTTGGCGCCATGGTCTTTGTCGGCCCCGCCGCTGTATAGACGATGCCCTCTTCCCAATTGAATTCTACGGTCTTTGCTTTCACAATACGCCCGTCACAATCCCAGTTGTCCACCACCATGGTACCTTCGGTACAGGACACATGCCATCTGGGAAGATTGATAAAGGTATAGGTGTCTACCTCAATCAGCGCGGAAAGGCCGTTTTCAAAGCGCAGCATCAGCTTGAAATTATCGTCCACATCCTCAAATTTAACCGAAAGCATGTGGGTATACACCTCAGTTACGGGGCTGTCGACATACCACATGATCTGGTCAATCAGATGCACGCCCCAGTCATACAGCATACCGCCGCCCGCTTCTTTAACGCACCGCCAGTCTCCCGGTATGCCCTTGGCTCCCTGCACTCGCGACTCAATATAAAACGGCTTGCCGATAACGCCCGAATCAAGCACATTTTTAACAATGTTAAAATCCCTGTCCCACCGGCGGTTCTGGTGCGGCGCGAACAGCTTGCCAGCCTCTTTGGCGACTGCCAAAACCTCCTGGAGCTCTTTTGCGTTCATCATCACAGGCTTTTCGCAGATAACATTTTTGCCTGCCTGCAGCGCCTGTATCGACAGTGATTTATGGAAATTATTCGGCGTAGCAACGATAACAGTATCAATAGAAGCATCCGCCAGCAGCGCCTCATAGTCGGGATAAACGGCAATCCCTTTGGAAGCAGCAAGCTCCGTGCGCTTGGGGTTAATATCATAAACCCCCGCAAGCCCGGTTTCGTCCATCTCCATGATATTATTTGCATGCCAATTTCCTATTCCCCCGAATCCCACAATAGCGATAGAATGCATTTTTTTACTAGCCCTCTTTCTTGTTTTAACTGACTTTGCCCCGATTATTGCTCACTGTCTTCCGACTTGTTTCCGGTGACGCGCAAAAGAAGATTGACAACAAGAAAAACCACGATTATCACGACAAAAATCGCCAGCATGCCCTTCCACATAAGACCCAATGACAGCATCAAATTAATTGTATTCATTTTATCTCCCTCTCTTTTAACCTAACATCTGCAGTATCTTTGGCATAAGCCCCAGGATCACGCCGCCCGCAACGACCGAGGCGATCTGCCCGGCCACGTTTGCGCCGACCGCGTGCATCAGCAGAAAATTCTGGTTATCGGCTTCAAGGCCGAGCTTCTGCACAACCCTTGCCGACATGGGAAATGCCGAAATCCCAGCCGCGCCTACCATGGGGTTGACCTTATTTTTGCTGAACAGGTTGAGAAACTTAGCAAAGAGCACGCCCGCCATAGTATCAAACACAAAGGCGCATAACCCAAGCACCATAATGATAAAGGTATTGAAAGTGACAAAATCGCTTGCCCTCATACTGAACGAAATGGTAATACCCAAAAGCAGCGTAATCAGATTGGCAAGCTCTTTTTGCGCGGTTTCGGAAAGCGAGTTTAACACACCGCACTCACGGATGAGGTTGCCAAACATCAAAAAGCCTACCAACGCTACCGAAGCGGGCGCGATCAGGCCTGCAATTACGGTAACAAGAATGGGGAACAGGATTTTGGCGGTCTTAGACACATTCTTGGGATTATACGCCATACGGATAGCGCGTTCTTTCTTTGTTGTTACCAGCTTAATGGCTATAGGCTGTATGATAGGAACCAACGCCATATACGAATACGCCGCTACGGCAATCGGCCCGACATAAGAGCTTTTTAAAACCTGAGAAACCAAAATAGAAGTAGGACCGTCGGCAGCGCCGATGATACCGATAGAAGCGGCGTCGCGCAGGTCAAAGCCGAACAGGGTAGACACAAAAATCGTTGCGAAAATGCCAAACTGAGCTGCCGCCCCAAAAAGCAAAAGCTTGGGATTGGAAAGAAGCGGCCCGAAATCAATCATGGCCCCTATTCCGATAAACAACAGAAGCGGCATAGCCTCCGATGCCTCAATACCCACATGGAACAGCCACTGTATAATACCGTTGACCTCACCTATTCCCTCCGTCATCTGGTTTAGCACACCCGAAAGGGGCAGATTGACCAGGATTGCGCCAAACCCTAACGGCAACAATAAGGCGGGCTCCATCCCCTTTTTAATCGCAAGATAAATAAGTATGCCGCCTATTACCCACATAAGAAGAGCCTGCCATGTGATTTCAGTTATGTTCTGATATAGAAATTCCACGCCCTATTTCTCCCTTTTATCTTTATATTTTGCGCTGTGAAGCTTACGCACAACCGTTTCTAATGGTAGCACGAAAACATGACAGCGTCAAGGGAATTTAGCAAATTTTTGAGATATTTTTTGATAAATGTCATGGTATATCAAAAAAAGCGTTTTGATATATAAATGCCCGGCATACAGAACGTAAATATTTGTGCGACCGTCTTGAAACAGGCCTTTTATCGCAATAACCTGCCAAAAAGGGCCCCTGAAAAAAATGTTGAATAACCATACCCGTTCTGCTATAATATTATATTATACTATCGGGAGGCGCGCATGGTAAACAAGAGATGGATTTTTCTCGGCAGGGACGCAGAGCCCGGCACCGTTTTGCAAATCGCAAATGAATTCGGCATACCTTCCATGCTCGCTACTATTTTATTAAACCGTTCTATTGCAGACAGTGAAAAAATCAGGGCATATTTAAACAAAAGTATTGGCGGGGTGCATCATCCGTTTGAGCTAAAGGATGCTAAAAAAGCGGCAGGCCGTATTCTTGAGGCAATCGGAAAAAGCGAAAAAATTGTGATCTACGGCGATTATGATGTAGACGGAATCACATCAACCGCTATCCTTTATCAGTTTCTTTGTTCCGTGGGTGCGGATGTCAGCTATTACATACCCAGCCGGTCAGATGAAGGCTACGGAATCAATATCCTGGCCCTGCAGAAGCTTAAAAAGCAAGGCGCGTCATTGATTATTACCGTTGACTGCGGCATCACCGCCACAGGCGAAGTGACGTTTGCAAAGAGCATAGGCCTGGATATCATCATTACCGACCACCACACATGCAAAGAAGACATTCCCCAGGCCTGTGCGGTGGTCAACCCGAAACAACCGGACTGCGGGTATCCTTTTAAAGACCTTGCCGGCGTCGGCGTTACGTTCAAGCTTATCCTGGCCACAGCTCTGGAAGCGGGCAAGCGGGCAAAGGACTATTTTGACAAATATATCGATATGGTCGCTGTGGGCACCATAGCCGACGTTGTCCCGCTTACTGATGAAAACCGTATTTTCGTCGCAAACGGTATGAAAAATATAAAGTTTACCGAAAACAAAGGGCTTAGGGCCTTGCTTTTTACCTCAGGCATTTCAGATAAACCCATAAACGCAGGTATAATCAGCTTTATTATTGCCCCGCGCATCAACGCGGCCGGCCGTATCGGCGATGCGTCGACCGCAGTGGAGCTGCTCTCCACGGATTCGAATGACCGGGCGATGGAAATTGCTTTGAGCCTTGAGGAAGAAAACCGCAAACGTCAGCTTACCGAGCAGGGCATATTAAAAGAGGCGCTTGAAATGGTTGAGGGCAACAGCGAATTTTTAAAAAAGAAGGTTCTTGTCCTTGCGCGTGAAGATTGGCATCACGGTGTTATAGGCATTGTCGCATCGCGTATCGTCGAGCGCTATGCAAAGCCGGCCATACTGATTTCAACAACAGACGGAAACGGCAAAGGCTCCGGAAGAAGCATTAAAGGCTTTAACCTGTTCGAGGCGCTTTCGGCCTGTTCCGATCTTCTGATGAAATACGGCGGACACGAGCTGGCAGCCGGTCTGGGCCTTAAAACAGATGATATCGCAGAGTTTGACAAACGGATAAACGCCTACGCCGATGCCGTTGTATCCGAAGAAGACATGCAACCGTCGCTCAGGCTTGACGCCTCGGTAAACATCTATGACCTGACGGTGGAAAACGCCGAAAAGATAAAAATATTAGAACCGTTCGGTATGGGCAATCCCCAGCCTGTTTTTGCCCTCCTCAATGCACGGCTCATTGCTGTGCGCACGATAAGCGAAGGCCGGCATTGCAAGCTGACCCTGGCACAGAACGGAAAATACGTGGAAATGATAGGCTTTGGTATGGGTGAGCTGGCCGGCAGGTTCGTGGTCGGCGATATGGTGGACGCCGCCTTTTGTATGGATATCAATTCCTACCGGGAGGGAAAATATTTGCAGCTCATTTTAAAGGATGTGCGGTTTTCGCTCAGATAGTTTTTATGAAAAGGAGGCGGCCTTGTGGAAAAGGCGCTTGCTTCACTATTGCAGGAAATTCAAAAATATAGCAGCAATCGCGACACAGAAACGGTGTGCCGCGCTTTTAACTTTGCCAGAGAGGCGCATACCGGTCAGTTCCGTGCATCCGGTGAGGCATATGTCTTTCATCCTATAGAGGTAGCGCATATCCTTGCCGCCCTGGAAATGGACATTCAGTCCGTTATTGCCGCGCTGCTGCACGATGTGGTGGAGGATACCGACTATACTATTGAAGATGTGAAGGAGATGTTCGGCGAGGATGTGGCGCTGTTGGTGGACGGCGTGACAAAGCTGGGAAAAATCCAGTACACCACCAAGGAAGAGCAGCAGGTGGAAAACCTGCGTAAAATGTTTCTGGCGATGGCAAAGGACATACGCGTCATCATCATAAAGCTTGCCGACCGTCTGCACAATATGCGCACAATCAAAAGCCTTCCTCCCGAAAAGCAGCGTGAAAAAGCGCGTGAAACCATGGAGGTATACGCCCCTTTAGCGCACCGTTTGGGTATGTCGACCGTAAAGGGCGAGCTTGAGGACCTGTCCTTGAAATATCTTGATCCTGTGGCCTACCATGAAATTGCCGAAAGCATTAACCAAAAGAAAAAAGAACGCGAAGAATATATCCACGATGTTATCGATATGATCCAAGTCAAAATGAACACGCTTGGCATAAAGGGCCGCATTGCCGGACGCGCTAAGCATTTTTACAGTATTTACAGAAAAATGTATACTCAGCACAAATCGATTGAGGAAATTTACGACCTCTTCGCCATACGCATTATTGTGGACACCGTCAGCGACTGCTACGCTGTTTTAGGCATGGTCCATGAGCTGTTTAAACCCATCCCCATGCGTTTCAAGGACTATGTCGCCATGCCCAAGCCTAACATGTACCAGTCGCTTCACTCCACCGTAATAGGCCCTTCGGGCAATCCTTTGGAAATTCAGATCCGCACATGGGAAATGCACGATATCGCCGAAAAGGGTATTGCGGCGCACTGGAAATACAAAGAGGGCATTTCAAGACCTACCGACATAGACTCCAAACTCATCTGGGTGCGCCAGCTTTTGGAAATGCAAAAGGAAACCATTGATGAAGACGACTTTATGCGCACGCTTAAAATCGATCTGTTCGCCGACGAGGTGTTTGTATTCACGCCAAAAGGCGACGTCATCAATCTTCCCGCCGGTTCCACCCCTATTGATTTTGCATTCGCCATCCATTCCGCCGTAGGCAGCAAAATGATGGGCGCCAAGGTAAACTCCAAGATCGTGCCCATTGACCATACGCTGCAAAACGGCGATATCATTGAAATTCTGACAAGTTCGTCTGTCCATGGCCCAAGCCGCGACTGGCTCAAAATCGTTAAAACCGCTCAGGCACGCAATAAGATAAACCAGTGGTTCAAGCGTGAGCGGCGTGATGAAAATATCATACGGGGTAAGGACTTGCTTGAAAAAGAGCTCAAACGCCACAGTCTTTCCTTTGCCCAGCTGTTTCGCACCGAATGGATTGAGCCGCTGCTCAAGCGTTACACGCTCAATTCACTCGACGACCTGTACGCATCCATAGGCTATGGCGGGCTGACGGCTCAGAAGGTGGTCATCCGCCTGCGGGATGAATATTTGAAGGTGGCCAAGTCCGAAAAGGCAAATGAGGACAACAACCTGCCACCTGAAATTGAGTTTGACGAAAGTAAGGTGGCCCATACAACCGGTTCAAACGGGGTGATCGTTCATGGCATCGACAACTGCCTTGTGCGCCTGTCGCGCTGCTGTACGCCCGTTCCCGGCGATGATATCATCGGTTTCATCACCCGCGGGCGCGGCGTATCTGTTCATAGGCGCGACTGCCCAAACATGTCGGGCGCCGTGCTTTCGCCTGAGGACCTGAACCGCTTTATCGACGTATCCTGGGAGAGGTCCAAATCCGCATCCTATTTAAGCGATCTCCAGATTGAAGCGGACGACAGAACCGGGCTTCTTGCCGAAATCACAATGGCTGTGACCGAATCAAAAATCCCCATAAGGGCAATGGGTGCGCGTATGGCTAAAGGCAACCTTGCCATTATGAATATGACGGTGGAGATTTCAAGTACGACACAGCTTGAGTATATCATTAAAAAGATTAACAACCTCAAGGGTGTGTACAATGTGACCCGGTCCACGCAATAATATATTAAATAATATGAGGATGACACCATGCTATTTAAAACCTTATCTCTCGGAAACATGGACAACAACTGTTATATCATTGCGGATGAGGCCACCAAAGCCGCGGCGGTGATTGACGCGCCCTGTGAGGCGCCCAAAATACTCAAAACTTTGCGGCAGGAAGAGCTGGCCTGCCGCTACATTCTTTTGACGCATACGCATTTCGATCATATCGGCGCAGCGCAGGCACTTCGTGATGCTACAGGCGCAAAGCTTGCCGCTCATGCGTTGGAGGCAGACGAGCTGATAAACCCTTCCCTGCCGCCGGCATTTTCGGTGCGCATAGACAAACCGGCGGATTTGCTTTTAAATGACGGCGACAGCATTCGCGTAGGCAATATCAGCCTGACGGTCATTCATACACCCGGCCACACAAGGGGCGGACTTTGTTATTATACCGAAGGCGTGCTTTTCAGCGGAGATACGCTCTTTCACGGCAATGTCGGGCGGTGCGACCTGCCCGGCGGCGACTATACGACGATTAAAAAATCCATCAGAGAAAAGCTGTATGCCCTCCCTGATGACACTGTGGTATACCCCGGTCACGGCCGCCATACTACAATTGCCTGGGAAAAAGCCAACAATCCTTATATACGTCAGGACTGGGAATATGACTATTAAAACCATCGGATATAACTTAGAGCACAATCTCTGGCTGGTTGTCCGTCTTTTTTTCGATGAGCGGCAGGATATATCGGTTGTCAGCACAGCGGCGCACAAGGACGGAATAATCTCGGTGGATACTGAGTTGACGTTTGAAGAAAGGCACCACACAGGCTCTTACAGCTACCCTTGTGCCAATAATGCCGACACCTGCACCAAAAAACGCATACTCTCCGCAGTGGCGGGCATGTCTTTTTATCATACGGTACAAAATGTGCTTCCCAAGCGGCTTCCCTGGGGCGTAATGACAGGCATCCGGCCCGCAAAAGCTGTGCGGCGCATGCTTGAGCAGGGCAGCTTTGAAGCCGATATTGCCAGGTATTTAAAAACACTTTACGGCGTAAGTGAAGGCAAAATACAGCTTGCCCTTGAGGTGGCCAAAAATGAAATGGCTGTTCTGGCGGAAAACACGCCAAATCAGATCGGATTGTATATCGGTATCCCGTTTTGTCCCACGCGATGCCTGTACTGCTCGTTTGTGTCGTCGGATCTGCGCCATACCAAAAAATATGTCTATGATTACTGCGCCCTGCTGGCGCGTGAAATAGCCTATAGCGCAAAGCTGGTCGATGACGCAGGTCTGAAAATAACAAGCCTGTACATGGGCGGCGGAACGCCCACCGCACTCTCTTCCGATAATCTGGCCTTGCTTTTAGATGCGGTTCACAGCCATTTTGATCTGTCCGCCTTAAAGGAATTCAGCGTGGAAGCCGGACGTCCCGATACCATTACACCAGATAAGCTCAAGGTCTTAAAAGCCGCTTCGGTGGACAGACTGAGCATCAACCCGCAGACCATGAACGCGCAAACCCTGCAAAAAATAGGACGCGCACATACCCCCGACGATATAAAAGCCGCGTTTTGCATGGCGCGTGATGCGGGTTTTTACAGCATCAACGCCGATCTGATCGCCGGCTTGCCGGACGAGACTGAACAGGATTTTGCCTTTACACTTAATGAAACAGATAAGCTTGCACCTGAAAGCATCACCGTGCATACCATGTCTGTAAAGCGCGGTTCTGCGCTGAATCAACACAAGGACAGCTATATCCTCACCCGGGCCGAAACCGTGCGCAAAATGCTTGATATATCCCAAAGCTTTATGCGCGATACAGGCCGCTTTCCCTACTACATGTACCGTCAGAAAAACATGCTGGGCGATCTGGAAAACGTAGGGTATGCCAAAAAGGGCCATATGAGCCTTTACAACGTGAACATTATGGAGGAAACGCAGACTATCCTTGCTTTGGGCGGCGGCGGGGTGAGCAAGGTGATCCTGCCGGAGTGCGACAGGATAGAGCGTGTTTTTAATTTTAAATCTCCCATAGAATATATTAACCGGTTTGATGAAATACTGACAAAAAAGGATGCGTTTTATCAGTTGGCAGCCAGAGCCTAAGCGCATAATCATATAGCGCAGCAAAATTTTCGACCCCGGAGGTAGTACCATGTTAACCATCAATTCCAAGCTTTACGAATACAAAGAGGGCGCAAGCCTGCTTGAATATCTGGACAAATCCAAACCCTTGCCGCTGGCCGCAAGGATAAACAATATGTACTGCGACTTGTCCACGGTTCCGAGCAATGGTCAGGAAATACAGCTGCTGGACATAACCGACAGGGACGGCTTTTTTTGCTATCGCCAGACACTTATCCTGATTTTCGCTATGGCGGCCTGCGATGTTTTGGGCAGCGTTCCCGTGCAGGTGCGGCGTTCTGTGAACAAAGCCACCTACTGCGAAATTATGGACCCTGCAATGACTGTGGACAGCAAAACAGCAGCGGACATAAAAAAGCGCATGTCCGGCCTGATCGCCGCGGCGATTCCCATTAAAAAAACAGAGCTTTTGCAGACCGACGCCAAAAAGCTTTTGGAAAGCGAAGGCAGCACTCATGCGGCAAACGCCGTTGCGTTTTTGGTAACGCCCACTGTAAACCTCTATGATGCGGGCGGCGCGCATTTTCATATGACAGGCGTGCTGGCAGCCAATACCAGCGTTATTCATACCTTTGACCTGTGTGTATATCAGCAGGGCCTGCTTTTGCAGTATCCCAACTATGAAACAGATGGCCGGATCCCGCCTTTTTGCTCGGCGGCAAAGTTTATAAACGTGATGGAGGAATATTCCATCTGGGAGGATGTGCTGCTCATCCATCAGGTTTCAGACCTTAACCGCATGGTAAGGGAAAAGAGCACGAGAGATATGGTGCTCATGCAGGAAGCCCTGCATGAAAAAAAGATCGCGCTGATCGCAGACACCATCAAAGACCAAAGCAAAGAAAAAAAGGTGGTGCTGATCACAGGACCCTCGTCTTCGGGCAAAACTACCTTTGCCAACAAGCTCAACATCCACTTGCGCGTTAACGGCCTGATGCCCGTCACCATTTCGCTTGACGACTACTACAACGACCTTGAGCACGCCCTGCGCCATGAGGACGGCAGCTTTAACTTTGAAGAGCTGGAATCTATCGACTACAAGCTTTTTAACGAGAATCTTGCGGCGCTGATCGCGGGCGAAGAGGTTGAAATCCCGCGTTTCAGCTTTGGCATAGCAAAGCGCATGAAGGAAGGGCGCAGGCTGAGATTGGGCGAAGACCAGATCGTTGTGGTGGAAGGTATACATGCGCTCAACGACAGGCTCACGCCTTCCATAGAAGCGGGCAAAAAATTCAAAATCTATGTTTCTCCGCTAAACGATCTGAGCTTTGATGCACTCAATCCCATCTCCCCCACCGATACAAGGCTTTTGCGGCGGCTGGTGCGCGATTATAATTTCCGCTTCAGCTCGGCCAACAATACCTTCGACATGTGGCCGTCGGTACAAAAGGGAGAGGTGAAAAATGTCTTTCCATGCGAAGAGAAGGCTGACGTGATGTTTAATTCGGCCGTGATTTATGAATTTTGCGTATTTAAGCGCTACGCCCTGCAGATCCTGCGCAGTGTTGAGCGGGGCTCATCGCATTACCCGATTGCCCAGCACTTGTTGAGCATACTCTCCTACTTTGAGATCATGGATGACGACGAAATCCCATCCACCTCTCTGATACGCGAATTCATAGGCGGAAGCGCCTTCTACACAAAGCCATAAACATACCGCCTTTGCAAGCGGAAGCTGTCCGCTCGGATAATAACAGCCAAAACGGCCGGGAAAGCTTAAGCTTTTCCGGCCGTTTTTAATATCATTTCCAAATCAGGCCTATCAATCACAAGAGGACCATCCGTCATCTTCAGTTGGCTTTTCCGTTTTATCGTATTCGCGTATTTTCAGCGAAATATACCCCACAATCGACGTGGCAAGCGCACTCAGCGCATCACAGATGATATCTTTCATAGTATCAATCAGTCCCGCGTCATAACGCCATACGGCTGTGATCAGTTGTGTGGTACCCGTAGGCGGCATATACTTTTGCATATTCAGGCCAAATAGCCGGTCACCCATAAACTCAAAAATTTCCCATAGCACGCCGGCCGCCAACGCAAAGCAAAACGCAAAGAAGCATACAAAAAACGGCGACAGTGAAACCCGGGCATGGACGCTTTCATTCAGCGAGTGGACGAGCATAAAGCCTATCATGCCCAGAATCACGCCCGATATGGTATGGAGCACAACGTCCCACCAGGGGAAAATATAGTAAAAATTCTTGATCTCCCCCAAGAATTCCGCACCGAATATGAATAAAACGATAGCACACGACAACGCGGAAGAGAGCTTAAGCCGATGGTGGCTGATGCGGTCTACCACAGACGGGATAAAGGTGAGCGAAAAACCGAGTGTGGCCGTAAACATATTGATGATATTTGTCGCGTCACGTCTGAGCAGCCATATCCCAACGGGGATCAAAAATTCAACCAGAAACAAAACCCGCACCGTAACCGTAATGATTGTATCGGCTTTAAAAAATTTCCTCAAAGGCTCCCCTCCCACAACAGACTGTGAATATTCATATTATATCATAAATGCAAGCCGTAGTCGGTTTGCTACACACCGATACAATAAACGCATAAAGAATAAAGCCGAAAGGCTTTATGTCCGCAATCGCGTTTATTATATCATAAATACAAGCCGCAGTCGGCTTGTCACACACCGATACGATAAATGCATGAAGCAAAGCCGAACGGCTTTGTACTATGATTGCATTTATTATTTTATGATCCGGCGGCTGTTTTAATACGAAAATTCGCAGTCCTATTTGAAAAACATAAGGCTTTGCCCCAATCTGAGCATAACCGCATGCGAAAAGGTTACCATGCCCTCTTTGCCGAGCTCAAAATCCACGCGTTCATCGTTTAAAAACACCCCTGTACAGCCGGCTGACAACAGGCTGCTGCGAAAGGTATCCAATGTAAGCTCACCGCTGTGCACAGTCAGCATAAGGCTACTTTCATCGGCAAAAAACTCACCCCACGCGGGCTGAAGCGCCCAGGGCGACGCAAATTGCTGTGCGTTTATTCTTGGCGAAAACCCCATATGTCTCCGCGGCATGTCAAATTCAAAGCCGCATACGGCACCCAGCAGCAAATACCCTGACACAGAAGTCCTGCTATCAAAAGCTTGAATAGCTTCAATACCAAAGCGTCCACCCGCTCCGTACCGGCGCGGGCGCTTGTATACCGCTTCCGAAAGCTTTAAGCCCTCTTTTACAAGTCCTTGGTGAATCATGTGCGCGGCCGCCTGATATTCATAGCCTGCCAAGCAGACGTCGGCATACGGCAGAGCCAGCGCAGGCCTGCACACATCTTTCGGCCATGCGCACAGAACGCTGCCGGCATCACCGTTTAGCGCACAGCCGCCGAACGGATTTGCCAGGGCACGCATGCTCTTCCTGAAATTGTTTTTGTATATCGCGCCAAGCGCATATTTGACCTGTTTTTGGTCCAAAAGGTCGCCCGCACCCGCAACCTCCGCATACCACTGCGGCAGCACCTGATCGATCGCACAGCCCTCTGCAATCTGATAGTTAAGCGTCCCCGTCGCACTGTCCCAGTACCCGCCACACGCTTTTTCGTCCGTTTGCGACGACGCGTATGAGGATGAACGGTCGCTCAAATCCACCCTCTGAATATAATATTGTCCGTTAAACAGGTTGCGCCCCGCAAATTCGCTGCCGCTCTCAAACATACGCTCATAGAAAAGCGCATCGTCGGGTTGGTCTAAAAACCGTGATATCTGTGCGGCACAGGAAAGCGCAAGCAAATAAAACCCAACCGTTTGCGGGCTTTCTCCAAACAGTCTGGTGCCTGTGACGGGATGCGTTCCGCCGCAAAACACACCAGTCCTCTGGCTGTCCCCTTCATGGTTTTCTGCGGCCCATGCATGCGCAAGGCTTTGCTTCACCCCAGGCCATATACAGCGCAGCCAATCCGAATCGCCCGATATTTTCCATGCCCGATACACCCTGTATATGCCTTCAAAGCACCTCGCCCAATCCCGGCATTCCAGACCCTTTTCATTATTCTGCTTGTAGATGATGTCCTGCGTGCCGCGCTCTGTTGTCGGAAACAGAAACGACATGGCATCGGAACAAAGCAACGCGCCGACGGCTGTAGGCTGAAGGTTTCCTGCCTGGTCACGCATATTTTGAAGCCTGCAGATTGAGCCGTTTGCCAGTCTGAGCATATCAAAGGATTTTAAGGCACAAATCCCTGAATATACCGCATCCGCCACCGGATCGGGCAGGCTGCTTTTTTTAAACGCCTGCTCAAACCGATCTGCTTCACAAAACAACCTGTCCCATTCTGCCATAACATGTTTGGCACTCACAACAGAATTGCGCCAAAACCGGGTATAGTGCACTTTATTGGTTTGCCGCACACAGTCGTTTTGCGCGTGCCCGGCCCCGCCTTTCATATCCATATCCACGTTCGGGATATTCCAGGTTATCACATATCTCACCCGTCCGCGCTGACCCGCGGGGACTGTTATATGCGCCTGCAGTGAAGCGGTATCGCCAGTGCCCGGGCTCACATACTGCCTGTCGGGAGCGGCTTTTGACGATATGAATTCCGCCCAATACATCATGCATTTGTCATAAGCGCTGCCCCGATGCCAATACTCCTGTACGCTTACGTCAGAACAATCGCACATAAGCGTTATATCGCCGTATCCGCTGTCAGTGGGGATAAGATTGGCGCAGGACAGAAACATGGCGGGATAGCCTTCGTTACCAAGAAATTTGTTAAATGAGCCTGAAAAGGGATTGGTGAAAGACAGGGAAAAAACATAGTCTGTCACAGCGTCTGTGCTATTTTCTACCTCAAGCTCAAAAAAGGCGGCAGGTATGCCCGAATCCCTGTCGTTTAGCGGAATGAGCGGATTTGACGCCCGCATTCTGACCGTGCCCGGAAACGATTTGTCCCGAAATGCCAGCCCGGCATGTGAAATACCGCTTTTAAACTTCACTTTTTTAAAGTGCGGCATTCCGGCAAGGGCATGACCGGGGCCGTATCCGCAGGCTTGATTTTCATATGCCGGGACTTGCGAAAAATCGCCATGCAGTATCCGCGCATCAAGCACTTTTCCATCCCGCACCGCTTTGAGCGCAAAATGCGAAAATGAGCTTTCGGCCTGCCTGCCCAAAAGCGTATAGAGCGCCTTATCGCAAAGCGCCCCCGTATCCGCTAAGCCGACCCCGCCTGTACCGACCCCACCTAAGATGAAAGGAATCCTCTTATGTATTTTACGCTTGGGTGAACCGCCCATAAAGCCCTCTCCTTCTCCTGCAGATAATGCCGAATGTCCGCCTTTATTTCCGCTAAAAGCTTATCCCTCTGCGCCGTATCCGGACACTGTTCACAAGCCCGACAGCCACAAGGTTTGTCACCAGCGACGAGCCTCCGTAACTGAAAAACGGCAGCGGAATGCCTGTCACAGGCATAAGCTGGATACACATCCCAATATTTTCAAATGTATGAAACACCAGCATTGCCGCCACGCCGATGCAGATAAACATACCGAAATCGCTGCGCGAATGGCGCGCGATGTAGACGCATCGCCAAATGATCAAAGCCAGCAGCACCACCACCACTACCGCGCCGACAAATCCCCATTCCTCGCCTATTGTGGAAAATATAAAATCGGTATGCTTAGACGGCAAATAGCCGAACTGGTTCTGGCTGCCCTGAAGATACCCTTTGCCGTACAGCTGTCCCGAACCCACCGCGATCTGCGACTGTATGACGTTGTATCCCGTTCTTGTAGGGTCGCGGTAAGGGTCAAAAAACACAAGAATTCTGTCTATCTGGTACGCCGACAAAAACCGCTCCCGGAAATACCATAAAACCGGTAAGCCGATCACTGCCGCTCCCGCCGTCGCAAAAATATATTTGTAGCTTATTTTAGCAATAAAAAGCATGGACAGCGTTATGAAGATAAATACCATCGCAGTGCCTGCGTCGGGCTGCAATAAAATCAACACGATCAATAAGCCGGCATGCAGCAAAAGCAGCATGAGCGTGGGCAGATAGCTCACATCCTCCTTTACCTTTTCCAAATGCTTGGCAAAGGTGATGATAAAGCCGATCTTGACGATCTCGGCCGGCTGAAAGCTGACAACCCCAAGGTCAATCCAGCCCTTTGTGCCGGTGCTTTCCCTGCCCATGCCCACAATAAGCACCATGATCAAAAGTATAACGTTGCCGATATAAATGTACTTAGACGCATCGCCCAGCAGCTCATAGTCCACAAAGCTTATCATGAGCATAAGCGAGGTGCCCAGAACGAATGCCGCGCACTGCACAATCATAAGCCTTGCAAAACCATCTATGCTATAGGCAGCCGAAAATATTGAAACAATGCCCAAGCCGGCGGCAGTGCAAACAAGGGCTATCAACAGATAGTCCATATAGCTCCATATTCGCCTCGATACCTTCCTGCGCTCCGCCATGACGCTCTCCTATTGTTTTTTTAATCTTGCTCATTATACATTTATATACATTATATCAAAGAATCCGAATTTGTAAACAAGCTATGTCGAATAATTCACTTTTCGGCTGATATAAAACATGAAACAAGCGCCGTATCAAGTTTTGATCCGCATGACGGGGCAGTCAAAATTTGCGGTTGAAAACATTGTAAAAAGCGGTTATACTATAGGCATATCTGTTAATGGAAGTCACAGGCACATAAGAAAGGGTGTGATTCAAATTTCCGATATCAGGCTGCCCCGCACATGGGAATCCATTTTTGAAAAGCAGGTCTTTTTGCCTGTGATTGTAAAAACCATTGAAAAAATCCATGATGTGAACTGGTCAATGAACATCAACCGCCACGATCATTTCGAAATGGTCTATATCAAGCGCGGCGACACGGTGTTTGAGGTTTCCAAAACCGATGTGCCTCTGGGCCCGAACGACATCATCATCATCAAGCCCGGCCAGCCGCATAAGTTCAAGGTCAAATCCGACGGCGGCTGTGAGTTTTTGGTGCTCAGCTTTAAGTTTACAGGCAGTTCGGACAGTGGTATGTCGGAGGTCTCTCTAAACGATTTCATTGAGTTTGTCAATGATGAAAACACTGCCTTTATCAACTTAAAGCTCAGCCGTAAAAACGATATTGTGGGCGTAATGAACCGCATTTTGCGCGAATACGATAAAAAGCAAAGCTGGGGCGATTATTTAAGCTATCTGCTCATTATGGAGTTGTTTGTACTGGTGAGCCGCACACTCAAACAGGAGTGGGAGCAAAATATCAAAAGCAGAAGCGTGAAGCTAAAAGAGCTTCTATGCATCGCAAAGGACTATATAGACGACAACTATCACAAGGAGCTTACCTTAGCCGATATAGCGGGGTATGTGTTTTTGAGCGAGAGCTATTTTGCCCACACCTTCAAGGATGAGTTTGGCATAAGTCCCAAAAGATATCTGCTTGGCGCGCGTATGCGGGCGGCAAAGGAGCTTTTGTCGAGCACCGATCAAAAAATAAACGACATAGCCAAGGAGATAGGCTTTTCAAGTCAACAGCGCTTCAACGACATCTTCAAAAAATACGAGGCTATGACGCCCCTTTCCTACCGAAAGCAGGAAAAGCAAAAGAAAGTAAACCGGACAGTATAAAAAAGTCAAGTAAAATTGACTGCACCTGCGAATGTAAGCTTTATAGGTAAACTTTTTTTGAAATATGCATCAATTGCTTACACAATTTTCTGTATTATGAGAAAAAGCCGATAAGCATTAAGCTTTTCGGCCGGTTTTTTAATTTTCAGCATATTTCTGTTGCAGCGTCATAGGCATATAGAATAAAGCAGACCACTTCTGCCGAAAGCATGATGGCAGAAGCAAAAATATCATGACGGAGTTGAGGCAAAATGTATCGGATTTTATCAATCGACGGCGGCGGAATCCGCGGGATTATCCCTGCTATGGTACTTGCAAAAGTTGAGGAGCTGACGCGAAAACCGATATGCGCCCTGTTTGACCTGATTGCCGGAACCTCCACAGGCGCAATTTTGGCGCTGGCGCTTTCAAAGCCTTCGCAAGGTGGGCATACGCCCCAGTTTTCGGCTGAGGATCTGATATCGTTTTATGCCCAAGAAGGAAAAATCATTTTTCAAAAGGATTTGTGTTACAAAATACGCACCCTAAACGGCCTGAGGGACGCAAAGTACAACGCGGGCGCCGTAGAATCGGTCCTGCAGCAATATTTTGGCAAAACCATGCTTTCCCAATCGCTTACGGACGTATTGGTGACCGCCTATGAGCTTCATATGCGCACGCCATTCTTTTTCAGAAGCCGGCTTGCCAAAAGCCCCAGGCATAACGGCTACGACTTCACCATGTGGGAAACCGCAAGGGCGGCCAGCGCCGCGCCTACATACTTTAGGCCATACAAGCTGAAAAGCGGTGTGAAAAATGAATATTACTCACTGATAGACGGCGGCGTATACGCCAACAATCCCGCTATGTGCGCCTACTCCGAGGCAAAGGCCGTTTACGGTGAGGAAAGCGACATTATGCTCGTCTCGCTTGGAACAGGGCAGCAAACGCGAAGCATCCGCCATGAAGACGCAAAAAAATGGGGACTGCTGGGATGGGCGCAGCCCCTGTTTGACATCTGTATGGACGGTGTAAACGATACCACCGAATACCAGCTGGGTCAGGTCATGCCAAAGGGGTGCTACGACCGCCTCCAGGTAAGCCTTGTCGAATTCGGAAAGGATGAAATGGACAATGCAAGCCCCGAAAACATTAATGAGCTTCTCATTTTGGGAAAAAACCTTGTCAACGAAAACATGGAAAATGGTGTCCTGCCTAAAATATGCCGTAAGCTGTTAAGCGTCCATGCGGTCAATCAGTTCGCGAATAGCGCCAACAGCACAGCGGATCGCCCTGTCACTGCTTTTGCACACAAGATCGGCTAGCCCGGCCTTTGCGCGCTCCACATTCCACAAAGCGGTCAGCACCGCGCCAACACGCACGCCTCGTGTGATACCAACACTGAACAGCGCGGCGGTTTCCATCTCGGAAGCAAGGCATCCGCACCGCACATACGCATCCCACCGCTCGGTGAGGCACTGTGCTACAGGCATGGTCTGCGGATCGGCTTCGCCATAGAAGGAATCCTTGCTCTGCACAACCCCAATATGATAACGGTGGCCGTCGGCATTCTCTGAGAGCTGCGCCGCCGTTTTTGCAAGCGCGGACGTTACCGCAAAATCCGCCACAGCAGGATAGCCCGCCGGCAGGTATTCATGGCTTGTGCCCTCCGCCCTTACCGATGCGCAAGCCACCACCAGGTCGCCTCCCGATACCTTTAAATCAATGCCGCCGCTTGTGCCGACGCGGATAAAGGTGTGTGCGCCGCACTTTACAAGCTCTTCAAGCGCAATCGCAGCGGAAGGCCCGCCGATTCCGGTGGACACAACGCTGACCTTCTCCCCTGCCAGATATCCTGTGTATGTGGTGTATTCACGATTGGAGGCAACCGGTACGGCTTTGTCAAGATAATTTGCGATGAGCGGTACTCTGCCGGGATCGCCAGGCAAAATCACATATTTGCCCACATCGTCCGCTCTGACGTTTAAATGATATTGCAGGTTTGGGTCCAACAGCGTCATGAGCATCACCCCTTTTACTCAAAGATAGTTCTAATCGTACTTATATCCATTTTACTGTGATAACATGCAGTATCTGTCCATGTATTGCCGCATTTTTGTCAAGATCTGTCCATATTCGCCTGTTTCACTCAGAAAATCGTAGATATCCTCTACCGTAATGATGGCATGTACATCAATGTCAAATTCCTCTTTGACCTCCTGCACCACCGTTCTTGTCTTATCTTTTCCGACCTCGCAGCGGTTCACCGAAATAAACATGTCTTTGACCGTAACGTCTGCGCTTGCCTTTAAGATAGGCAGCGTTTCACGAAGCGCCGTACCCGCAGTGATCACATCTTCCACAATGATGACCCTGTCACCGTTTGCCGGCTGATAGCCCACCAGATTCCCGCCTTCACCATGGTCTTTGGCCTCTTTGCGGTTGAAAAAATAGGGCTTGTCAATGTTAAAATCGCACGCCAACGCGCTTGCCACCGCGACAGCCAACGCAATGCCTTTATACGCCGGACCAAACATTGCGTCGAAATTATCGCCGCATGAGCTTTGGATGCACTGCGCATAAAAACCGCCCAGCTTTGCTATTTGCGCGCCTGTTTTATAGTTGCCTGTATTGACAAAATAAGGCGAAAGCCGCCCGCTTTTCGTCATAAATTCGCCGAACTTAAGCACATCTGAATCCATCATAAATTTGATAAACTCTCTTTTTGCTTCTGAAAGCATGGTCCCACACCCTTGTATAAATTGATTGGCCGGTAAAGCCGCCGTTTGCATTATAGCACAAAAGCTTTGCCATGAAAAGACAAATTCACGATATTTTAACACAGTGTATTTTAAAGGAGCAAACCACCCGGCAAAAAGCCTTGACTATTCGCGCAAAGTAAGGGATAATATACAATCAGGATATGTCGCATACCAAGTGTATAAACCAATCCCGGGCAGAAAGGTCAAAAGCTATGGCACATTCACGCATCAAGTCAATTGCCGCAGGCAGTATCGCAAGCGAAATGGGGCTTGAGGGCGGCGATCAAATTTTAAAAATAAACGGTTCGCCTATCGCCGATAT
This sequence comes from Bacillota bacterium, assembly GCA_022706785.1. Lineage (GTDB taxonomy): Bacteria > Bacillota > Clostridia > UBA1381 > UMGS1253 > JAKJBW01. The sequence goes on along the minus strand of JAKJBW010000008.1, from coordinate 26,574 downwards.
TTTGGATTATAAATATCTGACAGCAGACGAAGCGCTTACAGTCGAGGTTTTAAAAGCGGACGGAAGCGTTGAAGTGATCGACGTGTGCACAGACTATGAGGACCTTGGCATAGAATTTGAGGATGCGCTGATGGATACCCCCAAGCGCTGCCGCAATAAGTGCATTTTTTGTTTTATCGACCAGCTGCCCAAGGGCATGCGCAAGACAGTGTATTTTAAAGACGACGACGCAAGGCTGTCCTTTTTGCAGGGCAACTATATCACACTGACAAACCTTTCAGACGACGATATAGGCCGTATCATACGCATGCGTATTTCGCCCGTCAATGTGTCGGTGCACACCACCAATCCTGCGCTCAGGATCAAAATGCTTGGCAACCGGTGCGCGGGCAAGGCTTATGACGTCATGCGGCAGCTTTCCCAAAACGGTATTACGCTAAACTGCCAGATTGTGCTTTGCCGCGGCATCAACGACGGCGCAGAGCTGGACTGCACCATCGGCGACCTTGCAAGGCTGTATCCTGCCGTAAACAGTGTATCTGTCGTGCCTGTCGGCCTGACCGCGCACAGAGACGGACTGTTTGCGCTGACGCCTTATGATACGCAGTCTGCCATAGCAGTGGTGGAGCAGGTGGAAAGCTGGCAGGACAAGCTGCTGGGGCGCTGCGGCAGCCGCGTTGTATACCTTGCCGATGAATTTTACCTTTTAGCGCAGCGTTCTATTCCGCCGCACGAAAGCTACGAAGGCTTTCCGCAGATTGAAAACGGCGTGGGGCTGATTGCAAGCATGCAAGCCGAATTTGACGATTCGCTTGAAGACCTGCCTTGTGGCAACGTTTCCAGGTATATCAGCATAGCAACAGGCGAGCTTGCATATCCTTTTATTAATGGACTTTGCGCGCGGCTTTCTAAGCGCTGCAAAGGATTTCACGCCAATGTCTACGCCGTCAAAAACGATTTTTTCGGCGGCGGCGTCACCGTGAGCGGCCTTGTGTGCGGCCGCGATATTGTAACGCAGCTGTCGGGCAGGGATTTGGGCGAAGCACTGTTTATCCCCTCCTGCATGCTGCGCAGCGGCGAAGCTGTTTTTTTGGACGACATGACGTTAGACGGGCTGCAAAAAGCCTTGAATATCAAAATTATACCGGTAGACAACAACGGATATGACTTTACCCAAAAGCTCTTAGGCATCAGTACTGAGACAAGGTTTTAAAGACATATTCTGTAAAGCAACCGGCCTTTACAAAGGAGGAACGCTAATGGCAAAGCCTATGGTAGCAGTGGTGGGACGCCCGAATGTGGGCAAATCCACCTTATTTAATAAAATTGCAGGCACACGCATCAGTATTGTGGACGACACACCCGGCGTCACGCGTGACCGTGTGTTTGCCGACGCGGAGTGGCTGGGGCGTGAATTTATTCTAATCGACACAGGCGGTATTGAGCCCAGAGCTGACGATGAAATTCTGGTCCAAATGCGCGCGCAGGCACAGCTTGCCATTGAAATGGCGCACGTTGTGATTTTTATGGTCAACGTACGGGATGGACTGACCGCGGCAGACAAGGACGTGGCTACCATCCTGATGAAATCCGGCAAGCCTGTGATTTTGGCTGTCAATAAGGTGGACAACACCGGCAGCGTGCCCATGGATTTTTATGAATTCTACAACCTCGGCCTCGGTGACCCCATTGCCATTTCTTCCACGCACGGGCTTGGCGTGGGCGATCTTTTGGACGAAGCGGCAAAGTTCTTTCCTCCGGCTGACCAGGACGCGGAAGATGAAGATATCATTAAAGTCGCGGTCGTTGGCAAGCCCAATTCCGGAAAGTCCTCGCTGATCAACCGCATTTTGGGCGAAAACCGCGTGATCGTCAGTGATGTCGCGGGCACCACACGCGATGCTGTGGACACGTATTTTGAGTGTGACGGCAAGAAGTATATCTTTATTGATACCGCCGGCATCAGGCGCAAATCCAAGGTGGATGAGTCTGTGGAGCGTTACAGCGTGATTCGCGCGTTTGCCGCCGTGGAGCGAAGCGACGTGTGCATCATTATGATCGACGGCGCTGAGGGCATTACTGAGCAGGATGCGAAAATAGCGGGCTTTGTGCACGAAAGCGGCAAAGCTTCCGTCGTTGTGGTGAACAAATGGGATCTGGTCGAAAAAGAAACCAACACTATGAATAACTATAAAAAAGACGTCATGGAAGTGCTGTCCTTTATGATGTACGCGCCTATCCATTTTATCTCAGCTAAAACAGGCCAGCGTGTGGATAAGCTGTTTGAGCTTATTTTGAAGGTAAACGAGCAAAATGCCAAGCGTATTCCCACAGGGCTTTTAAACGATGTGATCGGCGAAGCGACAAGCAGGGTCCAGCCGCCCACAGACAAGGGCAAACGCCTCAAGATATACTATGCCACACAGCCCAGCGCCAAGCCGCCTACTTTTGTGATTTTTGTGAACAACGCTGAGCTTTTTCATTTTTCTTACCAGCGTTATATTGAAAACCAACTGCGCGAAGCCTTTGGCTTTGAAGGAACACCTGTCCGTCTGATCATTCGTGAGCGGGGCGAGAAAAAATAGGAGGAAATAACAATGCTGACACCTTTGATGCAGGTTTGGATTTGGGTTGTTTTGATCGGAACGGCAATTGTAAGCTATTTGATCGGGAGTGTGAATTCTTCCATCATTATTTCACGGTTTTTGGGCGCGGATATCCGTGAGCACGGCAGCGGTAACGCGGGCGCCACCAATATGCTGCGCACCTATGGCAAACGCATGGGGGCTCTGGCGCTTGTGGGTGATGTTTTAAAGGGCGTGATCGCCGTTGGGCTTGGCATGCTCGCAGAACATCTGCTGCGCGCGTGGCTGTTCGGCGCCGGATGGGCGGTGAGTATGGGATTCATTGGATCAGGAATTTCTGCCACACTGCTTTGCTGGTATGCCCTGCTCTCCATCAAATATCTTGCGGGCATTGCCGTTGTGCTGGGGCACAACTACCCTGTGTTTTTCGGTTTTCGCGGCGGTAAGGGAATCGCCACCTCCGCGGCGGTCATTATCATGCTGGACTGGCGCGCAGGGCTCATCACCCTTGCAGTTGCGCTTTTAATTATGGCTGCGACGCGGTATGTGTCGCTGGGCTCCGTCATTGCAGGCGTTATATACCCTGTCTGTGTCGCTATTTTTACCTTCGGCGTGGATAAGCAAAACAATGTGATTATGTTTGCCACTTCCCTCATTCTGGGCGGGGCGGCCATCTACCGCCATAAAGCCAATATAAAGCGTCTGCTTAAAGGCACCGAGCACAAAATCGGGCAGAAAAGCAAAGTGCAGGATGAGAAAAACACAGACAGTGAATAATCCAAAATACGCTTGACAGGAGGACAAATCAAGATGAAAATTGCCGTTATCGGTTCCGGAGGCTGGGGCACCGCGGTCGCGTCTTTGCTAGCTTCCAAAGATTACGATGTTTCTTTGTGGTCGTGGTGTGAGGAGGAAAGCAAGGCCTTGCGCCGGGACCGTGAAAATGTTAAGCTTTTACCGGGTATTAAGCTGCCTGAGAACATAGATTGTTCATCGGATATGAAAAAATGCATCAGTGGCGCAGAGCTTATCATCAACGCTACGCCGTCCCATGCGGTGCGAAGCGTTGCCAAACAGATGGCGGAATTTATTTTGGATGGTCAGCTCATTTTAAACATTTCAAAAGGGCTGGAGGCAGATTCCCTTTTTCGGCTTTCCCAGGTGATAGGCTCAGAAATACCACAGGCAAGGCTTGCAGTCATGAGCGGCCCGTCGCACGCCGAGGAGGTGGGCAGAGGCGTACCCACAGCAAACGTTGTAGCGGCAAACAATATAGAAGACGCCCGGTATATTCAGGACGTTTTCATGCATCCCAGTTTCAGAGTATACACCTCAAACGATATTATGGGCGTAGAGCTTGGCGGCGCGCTCAAAAATGTTATCGCGTTGGGTGCGGGTATTGCTGTCGGCCTTGGCTGCGGCGACAACACAAGCGCCGCACTGATGACAAGGGGAATCGCCGAGATCTCACGCCTGGGCATAGCGATGGGCGCAAAGCAGGAAACGTTTTCCGGCCTCACGGGAATCGGCGATCTGATTGTGACCTGCATGAGCCGCCACAGCCGAAACCGCAGGGCGGGGATTCTGATCGGCCAGGGCAGGACGCTTGCACAGGCGCTCGACGAAGTGCAGATGGTGGTGGAAGGCGTAAACACCTGTGCCGCCGCACACAAGCTTGCAAAGGCGTATGGCATTGCCATGCCTATCACAGAATGCACCTACCGTGTGCTGTATGAAGGCCTGCCCGTCAAAGATTCCATCGGCGAGCTGATGGGACGCGCTAAGCGGCACGAATCGGAGGAAGAAATTTTAAAAGGCAAATAATATCAATCCGGTTAATAATATCAAAAAAGTACAGCCAAAAGAATTTTTTTCTTTTGGCTGTACTTTATTAATGTTAATCCATCACCACAGGCGACGTGGTATAGTCTGCCCTACCCACACGCTTTTCGGGGTTGGCATAAGCAAGGCTGTATAAATCCGTGGCCAGCACATCCAGCCGAAAAAGCGCGTCATTCTGATTGTCATAATCTGCCGGCTTCACAATCACAGGCAGTGTGGCCGTGGTTTTGGCCTGCGCCAGCAAGGCTTTGCCCTTGCTGTTCATGCCAAGCACGCGGATGTAGGCGGGCGCAACCGGCAGCGGCGGCTTTTGTATGCCCAAAAAAGCAGACCACACAATCCGCGCGATGCGCGCCCTTGTGTAGCGCTTGCTCACCGCGGCATCAATCGCCCCGCTGATCGAGGATGCCTGCATGGCGGCGTCATAAATACGATATTCCAAGCCTTCCGCCACATCATTAATCTTTGCCAGACCCCCGGCGCCCAACGAACGCAGGCAGACCAGCACCGCACTGCCGAGCGCTTCTGCCCACACTGGCGCCACACCGTCCTTTTGCGCCCCATCCCAAATTTGCGCCGTTTTATCGGGAAGATAGCGGCAAATATCGTCCCCTTGCCGCATCATTTGGCGTATTGCCGCTGCGGATGCGATATCCCCACAAGGCGTTATATCGTGATAATTCGTTTTATATCGCTGCACGGCAAAAGGCTTCATAGCAGAGCCCAGCCTGTCAAGGCTTCTTAGGTATTCAATGCCCAGGATATTGTTTGGCTGCTGCGTAACCGCTTGCGGTATGGCACAAATCTGCTCAAGCGCGGACGCACGCGCGCAAGGATACCCTTCTCCAGCATCCAACCGCTGCTGAATCGCAATCGACAATTCTTGCGGTTCATTTTTCAAAAGCTGTGCAGTTTTGGAAAGCACCGACAAGTCCCCGCTTTCCGCCCCAAAGCACAAGTAGTCCACGCAGCCCAACGCATCCAGCGTAGCAACACCGCCATAGGCAAATATCTCGGCGGTATTCATGGCAAAATAGCACGGCAGCTCCAGCACCAGATCCGCTCCGCCCGCAAGCGCCATACGCGTCCGCATCCATTTGCCGGCAATAGCCGGGCTGCCGCGCTGCACAAAATTGCCGCTCATGACGCAGACGGCGGTGTCCGTACCTGTCTGCTCCTTTGCCATCTTTATATGATAAGCATGACCGTTATGGAAAGGGTTGTATTCAGCCACAATTCCCACAGCCTTCATCCGCTTCTCCCCCTTGGTTGCCCTAATCACAATAATTCTTATAATATCACATTTTCTGCTAAAACGCTATTGTAATGTTTGCGAAAATGCTATATACTATTTATGCGTATTTTAACACTTTACCATTCATATAAAACGGAGGCATAGAAATGAGCAGGTTCCTGGAAAGAATTAAAGAAAGAGCCAGAGTGGACAAAAAGACCATCGTTCTGGCGGAAGGAGAAGAGCTGCGTACTATTCAGGCTGCCGACATGATTTTAAAAGAAGGCATAGCAAACATCATCCTTCTGGGCAACGCAGAAAAGATCAAGGCTTTGGCAGAGGGGCTTGATATCTCAAAAGCAACCATTATCGACCCTGCTGCGGCACCAAACAGCGCAGACTTTGCAGGCAAACTGTGTGAACTCAGAAAGGCAAAGGGCATGACCCCCGAATGTGCCGCCGACACAGTAAAGGATGTGCTGTGCTACGGCGTTATGATGATAAAGGAAGGTTTGGCTGACGGCATGGTCGCCGGCGCTGTACACGCTACCTCGGACGTGCTGCGTCCCTGTTTGCAGATACTTAAAACCGCACCCGGAACCAAATTGGTTTCCGCTTTTTTTGTGATGGTGGTTCCCGACTGCGAATACGGCCATAACGGCACCTTCGTCTATGCCGATTCGGGCCTCAATGAAAACCCCGACGCCGATGCGGTCAGCGAGATCGCAATCTCTTCTGCAAAATCGTTTAAAGATCTGGTTGAGGCCGATCCTGTTGTCGCCATGATGTCCTATTCGACTTACGGCAGCGCCAAAAGCGAACTGGTAGACAAAATGCAGCTGGCAACAAAGCTTGCCAAGGAAAAGCGCCCTGATATAGCGTTAGACGGTGAGCTGCAGGCAGACGCGGCTATTGTACCTGCCATCGGCGCTTCAAAGGCTCCCGGTTCCGCTGTCGCGGGTAAGGCAAACGTGCTTGTGTTCCCTAACCTTGATTGCGGCAATATCGCCTACAAGCTCACACAGCGTCTGGCCAAGGCAGAAGCCTACGGTCCGATCACACAGGGTATCGCAAGGCCCGTCAATGACCTTTCAAGAGGCTGCAGTGCCGAGGATATCGTAGGTGTGTGCGCCATCACATGCGTTCAGGCGCAAATGCAGGATAAATAATCTAAATCACATAAAGGAAGTGCGAAAGTTACATGAAGGTATTAGTAATCAACGCCGGAAGCTCGTCTTTAAAATATCAGCTGATCGACACCTTCGATAACAGTGTGATTGCCAAGGGAATGTGCGAAAGGATAGGCCTTGGCGGCTCCAATATGAAGCTCTATCCCATAGGCAAAGAGGATGTTCATATAACCAAAGCTATGGGGGATCACGCCGACGCGGTTGCGCTTGTATTGTCGGCACTGACCGACAAAGAATACGGCGTCATTTCCTCCATGCGTGAAATAGGAGCTGTCGGGCACAGGGTGGTGCATGGCGGGGAAACCTTCTCCAGCGCGGTCATTATTGATAAATCCGTTAAGGATGCTATCCGCGAATGTGTGGATTTGGCGCCTTTGCACAATCCGGCCAATCTGACAGGTATCGAAGCCTGCGAAAAGGCTTTGCCGGGTGTGCCGCAGGTCGCCGTGTTTGATACGGCATTCCACCAGACTATGCCGCCAAAAGCGTATCTATACGCTATCCCCTATGAGCTTTATCAGAAATATCATATCAGAAAATATGGTTTTCATGGTACAAGCCATAAATATGTGGCGCAAAGGGCGGCGGTTATGCTCGGCAAGCCGTTGGAAGACCTCAAGCTCGTCACCTTCCATCTTGGCAACGGCGCCTCCATCACTGCCATTAAGGGTGGAAAATCAATTGACACCTCCATGGGCTTTACGCCTTTAGCCGGCGTCGTAATGGGTACCCGCTCCGGCATCATTGACCCTGCCATTGTACCCTACCTGATGGAAAAAGAAAATATGACAATTAAAGAGGTCGATGCCCTGCTCAACAAAGAATCCGGCGTTTTGGGCATTTCCGGCGTCAGCAGCGACTTTAGGGATCTTGAAGCTGCTGCCTCGGAGGGTAATGAACGCGCCAGGCTGGCGCTTGAAATGTTTGCCTATTCCGTGAAGCGTTATGTGGGTTTTTATGCCTGCGCAATGGGCGGCCTGGATGCCGTTGTGTTCACTGCCGGAATTGGCGAAAACAACCATGCGATGCGTGAAGAGATTCTAAAGGATACGGAATTTCTGGGTATCAAGATCGATCTTGAAAAGAACGTCCTGCGTGGCGAGATAGATATTTCTACGCCCGACGCCAGGGTGCGTACGCTTGTCATTCCCACCAACGAAGAACTTATGATTGCGCTTGACACCAAGCGTCTGGTGGGAAAATAAAGGCAATACCGGCCGCATAATACTACGCCTAAAAGACGTGCTTTGGTCAACTGGCACGTCTTTTTGCAGTCTATATTTTATTGTCCACCGTTTTGCGCCCAAGCGCATTGCGTGGCTGATGCTTCAGATATCAGAATTCATCAGTTTGGTTGTCGGCTTCGTCGCTTTGGCTTCTATCAGCATCCTCGTTATTTTCTCGCTTCAAATTCAACAGCATCTCAAGAAGGCTTGTAATGCTTTCACTATCCTGCGTAAATGCTTTTGCCTCCCCCGATTTGACCAGTGTTTCGATAAGCGGAAGTATGCCCGGTGCATCAGTTTCTAGTGAACAGTCGGGAAAAAACGCCAATAGCATTGCAGGACATGATGGGCGGCAGGGCTTCTGCGGTGGTCTGCATTGGCAGCAGCATTGGCAGCAGCACTGGCAGCAACACCGGCAGCAGCATTGGCACCCACAGTTGCAGCAGCACCAATCTCTGTCGCTGTGTCCGCATTTTTTGCATGAGGCGTCATTGTGCGTATGACCAGCCACGGCGCCTGAACAATTGGTGTATTTTGTTTTTACGGGCCTTTCGTTAACAGGTGACATATACTTCTCTCCTAAATATCAGTATGCAGTTTTATTGACACCATAAAAAAAACATTTATGTGCGGCCAACATAAAACTGCTGCAAGACACTTATTGTATCTTTAATACCATTATATGCCCGCATGCCCAAATTGCTACAGTCTGACTTGTGTGACCCATACAGTCCCTATATTCACCCATTTCCAGCATATATTACAGCTTGAATTCAGCTGCCGTATAAAATACAATTTGACTATACACATTTTTAAAAAAGGGTGGCTATTATGAAAGGACTCCGAAAGGCCGGCTCTGCGCTGGCAGTAACAACGCTCCTTACGCTTACGCTGAATTTGTTTACCGCAAACGCTGCCGGACCCACATCCTATACGGTTAAAAGCGGAGATACTCTGTGGAAAATTTCAAATGCTTACAGCATAACGGTGAGTGATTTAAAACTGATAAACGGTCTTACTACGGATGCGTTAACCGTTGGCCAAATGCTTAAACTAAGCCCTGATACCCATACTTATACGGTGCAGCCGGGAGATTCACTTTGGTATGTCAGCAATAAATTCGGCGTTGCCATAGCAGATTTAAAAGCGTTAAACTCACTGATAAGCGATTCTATTGTTGTGGGTCAGGTATTAAAAACAATGCCCGATACCGTTACCTATACGGTTAAACCGGGCGACATATTGTATAACATAGCTTCAAAATTCGGCGCTTCGGTTGCCGATATTAAAAAGATAAACAAGCTCACAGGCGATGTGATTTATGTGGGTCAGGCTTTGCTAATCCCCTACAAAATGCAGGCTGTGCAGACCTCCGCGCCTTCCCCTGCCCCCACGCCTTCTCAGCCGCCTTCTGCGACTGCGCCTGTTCTTGGCTGGCCGTCTGTTACCTATATTGTTCAGTCAGGCGATAGCGCAACCTCAATAGCCAAAAAATTCGCCGTACCGGTAAACGATATCTTAAAATATAACTATATGACATTGTCCGACTGGTTTGACGCAGGGGAAAAAATAGCGATAAACGGCTATGCCCCCAGAAATTACGCTGTAAGACCGGGCCAGGATTCAGGGCCTACCCGCTACGGCAGGCTGGCCGACTGGTTTTTAGACGGGCAGTATATATTAAAGCGCAACGCTATTCTGACAATCACCGACCTGCAAACCGGAAAAGCCTTTAAGGTAAAGGTTATGGGCGGGTATAACCATGCGGATATTGAGCCGCTTACCGCAGGCGATACCAATATGATGAAGCAGCTATGGCATACCTGGAACTGGTCGCCGCGACCCGTAGTGGTCTTTACGGATGGCATGAATATTGCCTCATCCTTGTCCGGTATGCCCCACAGCTATGACACCACCCCTGACAACGGCGTGACGGGACATTTTGATCTGTATCTGCTAAACAGCATACCGCACGCATCTGAAACATCTCAAAGCTATGTCGATGCGCATTATGCCAACGTCTATAAGGCGGCCGGCAAGGGGAAATAGTTTATACGATTCCCCCTCTAAAATGAGGATAAGCTTATAGAAGAGGGATCGTGTTATACATCACAGATATCCTTTTTCCAGGGCAAACGTCTGACGCCCGCTCGTATCCTGAGCGGGCGTCAAATCTATTTTTTGCAATTAACTATATTTCCTCGACAAGCTGTTTGATCCTCTCTACCGCAAGCCTGACATATTCACTGTAGGGCGCTTCACATACGCCGGCTACCGCAATACGGCATTTGCTTATGGGGATCAAAACCTTAAGCGCTTTGCTTGCCCCCACCGCCAGAGCCATTGCAGGGGTGATCTCGCCGAGAAGAGAATTGGCGGCTATAATACCCATGGGTCCGGCGATGATATCCGCGTCCGCACATGCCACAACGACCGGATTTTCACCAGTGGCGCAACAGTCCGCCCCGGCCTTTCTCATGGATGCCGTTGCGGCGCTGTTGGTGCCAATTGCTGTGATGCTACATTCCGGCAGACTTTTTTTCAAGCTCTCCACCAATGCCTTACCCAGATTTCCGCCCTGACCGTCAATAACAACGATTTTCAACACGACTCCTCCAATTGCCGCAATGTTTCCAGCCTGTGCTATGATGCTCTTTTTACCAAAATGCTTATTATTTGATCCCTATATCCCTGCGGTAATGCATGTCGGTAAATTCTAATTTGCTTATGGCCTCATATGCCTCTTTGATTGCAGCATCAAGATTTGCGGCGGTAGCAGTGACGCCTAAAACCCTTCCGCCGTAACGATTGCCCCATCTTTTTCGGCCGTTCCCGCGTGGAACACCGTTATATGGTTTTTCCATTCCAAGGCATCCAAGCCCTTAATCTCGTAACCTGTGGTATATTTTTCAGGATATCCGCCCGAAGCAAGCACAACGCAGACAGCCGCATCGTCGCGCCACTCAATCCTGATATCATCAAGTCTTTCCTCAAGCACCGCAAGCATGATTTCGGCAAGATCGGTCTTAAGCCTTGGCAGTACCGCCTGTGTTTCAGGATCGCCGAAACGGCAGTTGTATTCAATCACCTTCATGCCGTCTTTGGTCAGCATCAGCCCGAAGTAAAGCACGCCCTTAAACGGCCTGCCCTCCGCGTTCATCGCTTGAATTGTCGGCATAAAGATAGTTTTCATGCATTCGTCCGCGATTTGCTCTGTGTAAATCCTGCTTGGCGAAAACGCACCCATTCCGCCTGTATTAAGTCCCTCATCCCCATCCAGCGCACGCTTATGGTCCTGCGCCGATGCCATAGGACGCACGGTTTTTCCGTCTGTGAAGGCAAGCACGGAAATCTCTGGCCCGCATAAAAACTCCTCAACCACCACACGGCTTCCCGCGCTGCCGAATTTGCCGCCCTCCATCATGTCGCGGACGGCCTTTTCGGCTTCATCGGCAGTAGCGGCAATAATCACGCCCTTACCGAGCGCCAGCCCTTCAGCCTTCACAACAATTGGGCATGACTGTGTGCGAACATAGCGCACCGCCTCGTCACACTTATCAAACACCTCATATTTTGCGGTGGGAATCCCATATTTTTTCATCAGTTCTTTAGAAAAGACCTTACTTCCCTCAATAATCGCCGCATTGGCACGGGGCCCGAACGCCCTTATTCCGGCCGCCTCCAGCGCGTCTACCATCCCCATCACAAGCGGATCATCCGGCGCGACCACAACCAGGTCAATCTCATTATCCTTTGCAAATTCAACCATTCCTTCAATATTGGTTGCCTTGATCGGCACACATGTCGCGATTCTTTCCATTCCGGCATTCCCGGGCGCCGCAAAGATCCGGTTGACTATCGGCGATTGATACAGCTTCCAGGCGATAGCGTGCTCCCTGCCGCCGCCGCCCACGATTAGTACTTCCATAAACTCACCCCTGTTTTGTAAATATCAGCCGGTTAGTGCTTAAAATGCCTCATGCCGCAAAGCATCATCGCAATACCATGCTTATTGCACGCATCTATTGAAAGCTGGTCGTTAACCGAGCCGCCCGGATGGATAATTGCCTTTACACCCGCTTTAGCCGCAGCCTCCACACAGTCCGGGAACGGGAAATACGCATCGGACGCCATCACGGCGCCGACTGCCCTGTCGCCCGCGTAATTAATCGCAATGTTTGTCGCGACAATACGGTTTGTCTGCCCAGGCCCCACACCCACAGTCATGTTTTCCCTGGCAATAACAATTGCGTTTGACTTGGTGTGCTTTACCACCTTCCACGCAAACTGGAGCGCTTTCATTTCTTGCGCTGTAGGCTCTCTGTCGGTCACGCACTTCAGGTCCTCTTGGTTGTAAAGCTGGGAATCAATCTGCTGCACCAATAGGCCGCCGAGTACCTTTTTCATATCGTACGTTGTCTTGTCATCCGGCTTATTTGAAATGCCTTTCAGTTCAAGCAGACGGATATTCTTTTTCTTTGTCAGTATGGCAAGCGCCTCGTCAGAAAAAGAGGGCGCTATGATGATCTCTAAAAATATTTTAGACATTTCTTCGGCGGCTTTGGCATCCACCTCACGATTGGCAGCCACAATACCGCCAAATATGGAGGTACTGTCCGCCTCGTATGCGCGCATATACGCGGTATAGATATCCTCGCCTGCACCCACGCCGCAGGGGTTGGCATGCTTTGCCGCAACCACCGCAGGCTCGCAAAACTCCTTGACAAGCTCAATCGCACCGTTCGCGTCGTTGATGTTGTTATAGGAAAGCTCCTTGCCGTGAAGCTGCTTTGCACAAGGGATGCTGCCGTCATATTTTGAAATCTCCTTATAAAACACCGCCTGTTGGTGAGGGTTCTCACCATAGCGCATATCCAAAGCCTTCTCAAAGGTAAGCGACAGCGTCTGAGGAAATGCACCGTCGCCAATCTGCTTTCTCAAATAATCCGCAATCAGCGTATCATAGCTGCTGGTATGCTCAAACACCTTATAGGCCAGGTAGAACTTGGTGTTTGCCGACACCTCTCCGCCCGCTTTAAGCTCGTGTAGCACCGTCTCATAATCCGCCGGATCAACCACAACCGCCACATCCTGATAGTTCTTAGCGGCAGCACGGATCATGGTAGGCCCGCCGATATCAATATTTTCTATCGCCTCCTCAAGCTCAACGCCATCCTTCATAATAGTCTGCTTAAATGGGTACAGATTAATAGCTACAATATCTATAGGCGTCACGCCAAGCTCTTCTATTTGCCTGCAGTGCTCAGGATTGGAACGCATGGCAAGTATACCTGCGTGGATTTTGGGGTGCAGCGTTTTCACGCGCCCGTCCAGGCATTCCGGAAAGCCTGTGATGTCGGACACACCGGTCACGGGTATGCCCGCGTCCGCGATCGCTTTATGGGTTCCTCCCGTGGAAACAAGCTCAAACCCCAAAGAAACAAGCTCCCTTGCAAAATCAACAATCCCTGTTTTATCGCTCACACTGAGCAACGCTCTTTTTGCCATAGTCACATTTCCTCCTTGATACTCACTTTTCTGCCATCTATCACAAGCCTGTCCGCGCAGAATAATTCCACCGCGCGCGGCAAAATCTTCCATTCCGCCTCTTCCATCACGCGTTTTTGAAGCGTATCGGGCGTATCGTCAGCCTTAACCTCCACACTCTTTTGCAAAATAATAGCCCCGCCGTCGGTCACCTCATTGACAAAATGCACCGTCGCACCGGTAAGCCTCACACCATAATCCAGCACCGCCTCATGCACCTTCAGCCCATAAAAGCCCTTGCCGCAAAACGCCGGGATCAGCGCGGGATGAACATTGATCATGCGGTTTGCAAAGCAGCGCAAAAACCGCTCTCCCATAATGGAGAGAAAGCCGCACATCACTACTAAGTCCACCCCTTTAGAGAGCAGATACTGTGCAATCGCTTCGTCAAAATCACCGCGGTTGGCAAACGCTTTGCGCGCTATCACCGTATGGTCGATTCCCGCCGTCCTGGCGCGCTCAAGCGCGTATACATCCGCCTTATCGGAGATGACGGTAACGATTTTTCCGCTTTTGATAATACCGCTTGCCTGCGCATCTAACAATGCCTGCAGATTGGTGCCCCCGCCCGAAACCAAAGCGCCTATTTTTTTCATGGTATTTTGACTCCGTTTCCTAATGGATTGCCCCATACGCCAGACAAAGATGAAAGACTTAAGTCTTTCATCTTTGCCCATGTTATGTAAATGCTACAAAATATCTACGCCGTTCTCGCCTTCAATCACTTCACCGATGACAAAGGCCTTCTCACCGCTGTCGCAAAGGCATTTTACGGCCGCCTCCGCTTTATCAGCCGGCAGGGCAACCACCATGCCTATGCCCATGTTGAAGGTATTGTACATATCCGAAAGCGCCAGATTGCCAGCCCGCTGCAAAAGCGTGAAAATAGGAAGCACCTCCCACGTACCCTTGCGTACCACGGCACGAAGCCCCTCTGGCAGCATACGCGGTATGTTTTCTATAAACCCGCCGCCGGTGATATGCGAAATGGCATGCACATCCACCGTTTCTATCAGCTTCAAAATCGGCTTGACATAGATTTTGGTAGGCTTTAAAAGCGCCTCACCCAAACTGGCATCGTCTAACGCCATAATCTTTTCAGCTAACCGTTCCCTGTCGTCCTCATCCCTGATATCAAAAAGCTTGCGCACAAGTGAGTAACCGTTGGAGTGCACGCCGGACGACGCAATGCCGACAAGCGCATCCCCTGCCGCTACCGCAGAACCGTCTATAATTTTGCTCTTTTCCACAATGCCAACGGCAAACCCCGCCAGGTCATACTCATCATCGGGGTAAAAGCCGGGCATTTCGGCCGTTTCGCCGCCGATTAGCGCAGCGCCCGCCAAAACACAGCCGTCCGCCACACCCTCTACGATCCTGGTAACCTTGGCCGGGTAGTTCTTCCCTACCGCAAGATAGTCCAAAAACAGCAGGGGCTTTGCGCCCGAGCATATGATATCATTTACGCACATCGCCACGCAGTCCTGCCCCACCGTATCATGCTTGTCCATGATAAAGGCAAGCTTCAATTTCGTTCCGACGCCGTCGGTGCCCGACACTAGCACAGGCTTTTGATACCCTTCCGGCAGCTCAAACAGTCCGCCAAAGCCGCCTATGCCCGACAAAACGCCCTCTGTCATGGTCTTGCCCACATACTGCTTAATCAGCCTTACCGCCTCATAGCCCGCATGGACGTCTACGCCCGCCGCTTTATAGCTTTCATTCATTCGTATATCTCTCCTATTCTTAATCCTGCTTATCCCTGCAAACACTGGCACTGGACATTTTTCTTAAAAGGGACCTCCATCGGATAATTTCCGCTGAAGCACGAATCACAGTACGCGCATTTCTTGCCGCATAAAAGCTCCGGAAGTGAATTCCTGTCCAAATATCCCAAACTGTCCGCGCCCAGCATGTCCCTGATCTCCTCAACGGAATGATTACACGCCACGAGCAGGTCCTGATCCGGTATATCGGTGCCAAAATAGCAAGGGTAAACAAACGGCGGCGCTGAAACGCGCATGTGTACCTCCTTGGCCCCGCAGTCGCGAAGCATCTGTACCAATCGCTTAGACGTTGTTCCACGGACAATGGAATCGTCCACCATAACTACCCGCTTGTCCTTCACTGCTGTTGCAAGCGCGTTGAGCTTTATTCTCACCGCCTGTACCCGCTCATTCTGCGTTGGCTGGATAAATGTCCTGCCGATATAGCGGTTTTTGACAAGCCCTATCCCGTAATCGATGCCGGACTCCTGCGCATAGCCGATAGCGGCGTCTATCCCTGAATCGGGAACCCCTATCACAAGATCAGCTTCCACAGGATGCTGCCTTGCAAGCAGCCGCCCGCCCATCCTGCGCGCCTCATACACGCTGATGCCGTCAACCACGCTGTCGGGCCGCGCAAAGTAAATATACTCAAAAATACAGATTTTCGATTCCCCGATATGATGAGACATATCGCTCTTTATGCCGTCCTTATCAATGCACACGATCTCCCCGGCCGCCAGATCACGTATAAACGCCGCGTCCACAGCGTCCAGACCGCATGTTTCAGACGACAGGATGTAGGAATGCTCCGTCTTGCCAATGCACAGCGGGCGTATGCCGTGAGGATCTCTCACGCCGATCAGCTTTCTCGGGCTCATGACGACCAGCGAGTAAGAGCCGACCAGCCACTTCATCGCCCTTGAAACCGCTTCTTCCACCGAATGACTTGCAATTCTCTCCTGGGCGATCAGATAGGCAATTACCTCAGAATCGCTCGTTGTCTGAAAGATTGCGCCTCTGTTTTCAAACTTGGCACGCAGCTCGCCCGCGTTAACAATGTTGCCATTGTGAGCAACGGTCAGCGTACCCTTTTTATACTTGGTGACAAGCGGCTGCGCATTTTCGCGCACATTCTGGCCGCATGTGGAATACCGCACATGCCCAACCGAAATGGTACCCGAAAGGTGATTGATCATGGTGCTGTTAAAAACCTCCGGCACAATACCCAAATCCTTGTGATACACGATGGTTCCGTCATCATTTACAGCGATTCCGCAGCTTTCCTGGCCCCTGTGCTGAAGCGCGTAAAGACCATAGTATGTGATCTGCGCAGCATCGTTTGCGTCGTCAATATTGTAAACGCCAAATACGCCGCACTCCTCTTTCAGCCCCGACCGGGACACGTTACCACTGCAATCCTGCATCATATTCACCCTCGCAAAATAAATTAGATTACTCGCCCATCAGCCTCTTTAACACTTCCTGATAGGCATCCTCCACACCGCCAAGATCACGGCGGAAGCGATCCTTGTCCAGCTTTTCGCCTGTTTCTGTATCCCAGAAACGGCAGGTGTCGGGTGAAATCTCGTCCGCCAGGATAATATCGCCCTTGTATCTGCCAAACTCCAGCTTGAAGTCAATCAGCTCAATGCCTATATCCTTTAAATACTCGGTCATAATATCGTTGATCTTAAAAGCCATAGCGGCTATTTTGCCAAGCTCTTCCTTAGTGGCAAGCTCAAGGGCATAGACATGATAGTCGTTGATCATGGGATCACCCAGCGCATCATCCTTGTAAGAGTATTCCAACACCGTTTTCCTAAGCTTGGTGCCTTCGGGCAGGCCGAGGCGCTTGGACAGGCTGCCCGCCGCAATATTTCTCACAATCACCTCAACAGGTACAATGGAAACGTTTTTCACAACCGTTTCACGATCAGAGATCTCCTCCACAAAATGCGTAGGAATGCCTTTGGCCTCCAGAATCTTAAACATATGATTAGACATGCGGTTATTCACAATGCCTTTGTTTAAAATCGTTCCCTTCTTCTCGCCGTTAAACGCCGTAGCGTCATCCTTGTAATACACAATATAGCAATCCGGATCGTCGGTTTTAAAGACTTTCTTTGCTTTTCCTTCATAGAGTTGTTCGCCTTTTTGCATATTTTATCTCCGTTCCGCCGTAGTCACCCGGCTATTTATTTTGTTATTGAAAAATACTTACTAAATTCGGCTCGCCGCCACACACAATGCACATCACAGCTGTGCTGCCGCCTGCTTTATTTTTTCATTTTTCTCCAGCACTTCTGCCGCCATTTTTTCCTTGAATTCCTTTAATAACGGTTTTAAGTAATCGTACTTTAGCGAAAGGATCTGCGCCGCCAGTATCCCTGCGTTTTCCGCTCCGTCAATAGCCACCGTAGCCACCGGAATACCTTTTGGCATTTGCACCATACTCAAAAGGGAGTCAAGCCCGTCCATGGTAGACGATTTGATGGGGATTCCGATAACAGGAAGGGTTGTGAAAGCTGCTAAAACACCCGCCAAATGCGCTGCCTTTCCCGCCGCGCCGATAATCAGCTCTATACCGTTATCCTGCGCGCCCTTCGCAAACTTTTCCGCTGCCTCAGGCGTGCGATGCGCAGAAATGACATTCACATCCACCTCTACCGAAAAGCTTTTAAGCACCTTGATACATGCCTTTAATGTATCAAAATCAGAATCGCTGCCCATGACCAAAGCCACTTTTGGTTTTGTAGACATCTTTTTTCCTCCCAGATATTTTTTATATATTCATAGCCTACACAAAAGCTGCATTTTCACATTACTACGCCTTAATTAAACTGATGTGTATGCAAAAACGGTACAGCATGGTAATTGCTTGCTCTTTGGTTACGTTTTCTAAAGGTCTAAACCACCCTCCCGGCATACCTGACACAATATTGTTTTTATATAAATATGCGACTGAACTCATAGCCCAATCCTCTATATCATGACTGTCTATAAAATCCGTAACATCCTGTAATGTAATCTCTTTTTGCGGGTCTATTGCATGTAATAAATTCGCGATGACAACACAAATCTCCTGACGAGTAGCGGCACGGAAAGGATCAAACCAGCCGTCGCCTATACCTTGCATCAATTTTAACTGAACAGCCTCATTTATATACTTTTCATATTCTGTATTATTCAAATCTGTAAATGTATCACCCCGCCCTTCTGGAAGCCTGGATTTCGTGATCTTTTGATAAAGATTTACGACCAGCTTAGCAAGTTCCTGCCTCTCAAGCGGGCTATCCAATTGGGATAAACTTTCCTTTTCTAAAAAACCATGATTATACATCTTGGTTGCAGGAACGATGGCCCAATCACTAATGGTGTCATCAAACTCGATTTGCTCATAGGTTTGTAAAACTTCGCCGTTAACACCTGTAAGTTCAACCACTGAAACAGACCGAGGCGGTAATGCCACTGTCAATTTCCCTTGCGAAAAACTGCCCAGATCTTTTGAATGAACATCCGCTACCTGTAAAGGCTGCCCTTCCTTCGGTTTGTTTTCCAATCGGCCTTCTATACTATGAACTTTTGCGTTGCCTGACAAAACCCCTAAATCCCTTACATCAATAGTTATCTGTTTTGGGTCGGAAAAGTCTCTGTTAATGGCGTGGAAATAGACTGTCTTCTCATCCGAAGTTGCAACAGCGTCAACTACAGAACAGAAGGATACGGTTGTATAGAACCCAGCTGGTAGGGTTGTTCATAAAATGGCATATTATTAACTTCCATTTCAATGTTTTTGTTACCATGATGGTTGCTATACAAAGAGGTTACTAACCCGGATGGTGCATAATATGGACTTTCCTTTCCGTTTTCATCCACCCTGATGGCGCCAATGGGCCAAGATGTACCAATGAGATTAGACTGCGTTGCCATTTTTATAATGTCGCCCTGCCTCATTAGTGCGTTTAAGAAGCCTGCGGCACCCACTCCCATTGCATAATAAGAGTTACCACCCAATGCTATTTCTTTGCCGCTTGAGTTCCATCCGTTCCAATTCCATTCTAAACACACCACTTTCCAAGGTTGATTATACTGCCTAAAATTACCCTCACTGATAACCGAGTTTCCGCTCTGATCAATTCCCGGGGTTGCGACCCATATATTCCACATTTCTTCATCCGTAAGCGTCTCAATAGGATATTCTTTCCCATCCCTTTCCACTTTTTTAAATTCCCAAGGTCTATATATATGGAAATCAACATATGCTATCTTTCTGGAAAGTCTATTATTGGAAAGTACAAGGTCATTAACTGACGGTATTCCTAATTTAGCATCGATGATAATCTCAATATCAGGATCTACAAGCTTCATGGTATCAATGTATTTATTTAAACATTTTATGTACCAATCCGCTATTTCTACATCTCCTGATAAACCTATACCAGCCATGGCTTTTTTCATAAAAGCAAATACTTCATTGCCTAATTGAAAATATTTCACATTATACGGCTCGCTATGTCCATTCTTAGCGCGTATTGACGGCCAATCAACCATCCCGTCAGGCAGCTTTGCCCCTACAGGGGCATTACAATATGCCACCATTCCCGCAGCTGCCATTGCAGCTTCATCAAGTGATTTAAGTTTGGCCAGTCCGTCTCTTAAATTCAAAACCATTATGGGCTCGGTCTTTAATTGCTCACACATCCTTAAAAACTCGTCAGTACCAAATTCATTGGTTATGTATGTGTTAAAATTGCTATTGTGGGAAGTTGGGCGCTCACCCTGTCTGCCCGGTACATTATCAATCGTATCCGTCCAATCCATATAATCAACATCAGTGCCGCCGGGAAAGCGAATGATGGGAATATTCATATCATCAATAAGCTTAAAAACCTCCGGTTGCAGTTGTCGGGTGCCCGGAACCAATGATTTTTCAGGACCGTATTCCCCCCAGCTCGCCTTTTCCAAAAATTGTCCAAACAGCTTGGGAGATACTTCATTTAAGACATTACCCGTAAGCTTAAATTCAATTTTCTCAGCGTTACCTGCTAACGGTTCATCAATAACATCAGCATTAACAAAGACACTACCTGCCTTCATCACAAACACTAATAAAATACAAATAAATTTTTTAGACATATTTGCCCTCCTACACCTAAGTAAAGCATTTACAAAATAGTGGTTTTGATAATAACATTTTAACAGCAACTATTTGATATCTCCTTTTTATCAAGCTGCATGAGGATTCCCGCACTGCCCCGCAACGCGCCGGTAAACACCGCGCTAAAGCCTTGAGGCAGGCTCACGACGGAATCACAAGTTCAATGATTCTATAAATAAACGGCAAAGAAAAAACAGAGATAATCATGCTTAAAAAGATTCCCTCTGCGGAATATTGTTGGTCGGCGCCGTACTCGTTTGCAAGAACCGAAATCATGGTCTGGGCCGGCATAGCCGCCTGCATCACCAAAACGCCCACGACAACAGGCGCAATACCAAAAGGCTTTAACAGCAAAACCGCCAAAACAGGCACAATAAACTGCTTTAGCGCAATGCCCAGAAACTTTGTCCAGGGCAGAAACACCCTTGAAGGCTTCACTTCGGCAAGCACAATGCCGATAAACAGCATTGCCAAGGGCACGGTGCACTGCGCAAGCATATTAAAGGGCGTAAAGATGAACCTAGGAAGCTTTATGCCCAATGCCATCATCATGACCGCAATCACAAACGAAATGGTAAGCGGGCTCAAAAGCCGCTTTAAAGCCAGATGCCGTCTTTCCCCGTCTTTGCACTTAGAAAGCATATATATGCCAAAGGTATAGAACACGCAATCATTCACCAGACTATAAACAGCCGCATAAAACAACCCTTCGCTTCCATAAAGCGCGGTGAGCAAAGGATAGCCTAAAAACACAATATTGCCAAAAGCACTCAAAAAACAGTGCACCACCAAAGTGCAATAGGGCATTTTGAGCATTTTGCCGACCGCCAGCGCAAGCAAAAGCATGGACGGAATGAGCAATGCGGTAACCAGCGCCACAATAAGCGCATTCTGCACCATACCCCCTGTTAAGTCCCGCTGGGTCAGCGATGTGATGAATAAAAGCGGAAGCAGAAGCCTTAAAAGGATTTTGGAAATGACATTTTTTATGGCCTCCGGATCTTGCAAATACCGTGCTTTCACGGCTATGTATCCGATAAGAATCAATACAGAGAGCATGCCTATGTTTTCTATGATAATGTAAAAACCCTGCAAAAGCATCCACTCCGCTATAAAAATCAGTCTGAATGCACCGGTAAAAATCCCCCGCGCAAAACAAAACCCATCTATAAGTATAATATAAAACAGTGGTGAATAAAAGGCTTTTTTGTATTTTCTAAAATATTTTTATATATTTTTAAGAGAAAGCGTAAAAGATTATCACTTTTTAACAAAACGGCACGGTATTGTTATGTTTGCAGAAAGCAATCAGCAAAAAGGCGCCGCTGTAAAGTAAAATCATTTTACAGTGGCGCCTTTGCTATTTCTGATCATTTAAAAACCTTGCCGCTGCTGCCGCAAGCACCCCTGCGCCCATGGGCAGACAGTCTTCATCGATATCAAATTGCGGGCTGTGCCATGGATGCATGATGCCCTTTTGCTCATTCCTGCACCCCAGGTAAAAATATGCCGACGGCACCTCTTGCGCCACATAGGCAAAATCATCGCCCGCCATAAACGGCTCGGACAAACGCTGTACGCTCCCCGCACCGTACATGCCGTCAACCACCTCTTCCACCAAAGCCGTCATAGGCGCATTATTGGTGAGCGGTGGGAACAAATAGCGGTAATGAAGCTCATATTCTGCCCCCATAGCGCTGCAAACCTCCGCTAAAAGCGCGTCCAGCTTTTTTTCTATCTCTCTTCTGGTCTGGCTTGAAAAGGAACGCGCGGTACCGATCAGCGTTGCGGTATCGGGAATTACATTATAAAAGCTTCCCGCCTGAAAGCTGCATACCGTCACCACAACAGAATCATCTGATTCTATTTGGGCAGGGAGGCTCTGAATCCTTTTCACTACCTCTGTGCCCACTAATATCGGACTGATTGCCCTGCCGGGATACGCGCCATGTCCTCCCCGGCCTTTGATCACAATATCAAATTCATCGGGTGAAGCCATAGTAGCGCCCGGTTTTATCGCAATGCTGCCGCATCCATACGAAGGCTCCACATGCAGGGCAATTGCCGCGTCGACGGCAGGGGCTTGCAAAATCCCCTCTTTTATCATAGGCTCCGCCCCGCCTTTGTCCTCCTCGTCCGGCTGAAACATCAGCTTCACATTTCCGTAAAGCTCGCCCGACACATCCTGCAAAAACTTTGCCGCTCCGAGCAGGCACGCCATATGCGCGTCATGGCCGCACGCATGCATCACGCCCTCGTTTTGTGAGCGGTAGGCCACCTCGTTTAGCTCTGCAACAGGAAGCGCGTCCATGTCGGCGCGCAAAAGGATGGTCCGGCCTTCACCCGCTTTGCCGCGGATCAGCCCCACCACGCCCGTCTTTGCCACGCCGGCCTGAAATTCTATGCCGTATTCGGCCAGCTTTTTTTGTATGTAGGCCGAAGTCCGCGCTTCCGCGCGTGACAGCTCGGGCCATTGGTGCAGCACTCTGCGCATTTGTATCAGCTCGTCCGCCATCGCTTGCGCCATAGACTTAAAATCCCATTGTGACATGCCTCTCACATCCCGCTTAGTATTTCCTGTATCATGCCGCCCAGCATCTGCGGATTGGCCTTGCCTTTGGACGCGCGCATGGCCTGCCCAACTAAATAGCCAAGCGCGTTGGTTTTGCCGCGTTTGTAGTCCTCCACCGATTTTGGGTTGGCAGCAATCACTTCCTTCACAATGCCGTCAAGCACCGAAGTATCACTGACCTGCTCTAAGCCCTGCTCTTTGACAATTACCTGCGGCGTTTTGCCTGTTTCAAACATTTCCTCCATGACCTTTTTGCCCGCCGTATTGCTGATGACGCCGCTTTCTATCAGCTTCAAAAACGCGGCCATATCCTCCGGCTTTATGTGAATGTCGCCGGCTTGCAAATTCTTTTCGTTAAGCATTCTTGAGATATCGCCCAAAAGCCAGTTGGATACCGATTTGGGATTTGCCCCCAAAGCGGCGCACCCTTCAAAAAATCTGCTCATATCCTTGCTCAGGCAAATCAGCCCCGCCTCATATTCGCCCAGCCCATAGTCGGACATATAGCGTTCACGTTTGGCAGAAGGCAGCTCCGGGATGGTATTTCTAATTGCCTTAATCTGCTCGTCCGACACCACAATCGGCACTAAGTCCGGCTCCGGAAAATAGCGGTAGTCGTGCGCTTCCTCTTTGGAGCGCATGGTCACGCTTTCGCCCTTCTCATCGTTCCAGCGAAGCGTCTGCTGGACAACAGTGCCTCCTTCTTCCCTGATCCTGATCTGCCGCTGCGCCTCATATTCTATGGCGCGGCAGGCAGCCGAAAACGAATTGATATTCTTCATCTCTGTCCGCGTGTTAAACTCCACTTGGCCCACAGGACGCACAGAAACATTCACATCACAGCGCAAAGAACCTTCCTGCATTTTGCAGTCCGACACCTCAAGGCACTCTAAAATAGATTTCAGTTCTTCCAAAAACAGCTTGGCTTCGTCCGCGCTCCGCAGGTCGGGCTCCGAAACGATCTCGATCAGTGGCACGCCACAGCGGTTGTAGTCCACTAAAGATTTTTCGGGCAGCACATCGTGCAGGAGCTTTCCCGCGTCCTCTTCAATATGGATTCTTGTAATGCCGATTCTTTTCTTGCCTTCCGGCGTATGAATGATAACATGCCCCTGCGTACACAAGGGAAGGTCAAACTGCGAAATCTGATACGCCTTTGGCAGGTCGGGGTAAAAATAATTCTTTCTATCCTGCTTGCCCGATTTTGTGATGGCGCAATTAGTCGCAAGCCCCATTTTGATCGCATATTCCACGACCTTCTTGTTCAGCACAGGCAGCGTACCCGGCATACCGGTGCAAACGGGGCAGCAATGGGTGTTGACCTCGCCCCCGAATTCTGTGGTGCATGAGCAAAACGCCTTGGTCTTTGTGGACAGCTCGGAATGCACCTCAAGTCCTATGACCGTTTCATATTTTATCTGATTCATATCACTTGCCCTCCTCATATGCTCGGTCTTGCCTGCGCAAATAGTGTGCTTTGCTCGAATGCGTAAGCTGTGCGCAGAAGCGTCGCTTCGTCGAATGACTGCCCAATCAGCTGCATACCGATTGGCATTCCGTCCGAATCAAAGCCACAGGGCAGTGACACCGCAGGCACACCCGCAATGTTGACAGACACGGTACAAATATCCGCCAGATACATCTGAAGCGGATTTGACATGTGTGTGCCAAACCGAAACGCTGTGGTGGGAGACGTGGGCGTTAAAATCACACTGTATTTGCCAAACGCCGCTTCAAAGTCGCGGCGGATGATGGTGCGCACCTGCTGCGCTTTTTTATAGTAGGCGTCATAGTAGCCCGAGCTGAGCGCATACGTGCCGACCATAATGCGGCGCTTCACTTCTTCCCCAAAGCCTTCGGAGCGTGTGTTTTGATACATTTCAAGCAGATTGCCGTAATGCTCGCTGCGGTACCCATACTTCACGCCGTCATAGCGCGCAAGGTTTGAGCTGGCTTCCGCCGAAGAGATGATATAGTATGCCGGCAGCGCGTATTTCGACGCACTCATGGCAAAATACTCTACACTTGCGCCCAAGCCTTCATATACCTTCACAGCATCTAAAATAGCGGTTTTCACCTCAGGAGCGGTTCCCTCGCCCATATAGTCGGACGGAATGCCTATTTTCAGCCCCTTAATGTCTGCCCCAAGCCCACTCACATAGTCCTGCGCGGGCAGCTGCACCGATGTGGAATCCATAGCATCGTGCCCTGCGATCATACTCAAAACCATCGCCGCGTCGGTCACGTCTTTGGCAAGCGGGCCGATCTGGTCGAGCGACGAAGCAAACGCCACTAACCCGAAACGTGACACCAGTCCATAAGTTGGCTTTAAGCCCACAACGCCGCAAAACGATGCCGGCTGGCGTATGGAGCCGCCGGTATCCGAACCCAGCGTATAAAAAGCCAGATTCGCGCTCACAGCGGCGGCGCTGCCGCCCGATGAGCCTCCCGGTACTTTGCCTGCGTCATATGGATTCTTTGTCTTTTTAAAATAAGACGTTTCGGTCGATGAGCCCATAGCGAACTCGTCCATGTTCAGCTTGCCTAAAATGGGCACGTCCGCCTCTTTTAGCCGCTTTGTCACAAACGCGTCGTAGACCGGCACGAAATTTTCAAGCATTTTAGAAGCGCAGGTTGTCCTTACACCCTTTGTACAAATATTGTCCTTGATCGCCATAGGCACACCGGCCAGCGGCGAGATATCCTCTTTCGCGGCAATCTTTTTGTCCACCGCCCTGGCAGTGGCAACCGCATCCTCAAAGGTAGTGGTCAGAAAGCTTTCCACCGTAGCGTCCACATGTTCAATGCGCGATATTAAAGCATCGGTCAGCTCCTGTGAGCTTACCGCCTTTTTTTTCAGAAGTCCGGCCGCCTCATGCGCGCTTAGCTGATACAATTCCATACTCCCGCCCTCCTCTATTCCACAATTTTCGGCACAACAAAGCAGCCTGCATAGTCCTCAGGCGCGTTTTGGATCAGTTCGTCCCGCTCGTACGACTGCCCGTGCACATCCTCACGCAGCACATTTTCAACCTTAATCGCGTGATTGGTAGGATTGATGCCGTCGGTATCCATCTGCGAAAGCATCCCGGCAAAGGTGATAATCTCGCCCATCTCGCCCGCCAGCTTGTCCGCCTGCTCATCGCTTACAGTAAGCCTTGCAAGGTCCGCGACATATTTTACTTCATCTTTCGTAATTTTCAAGTCAAAGCCTCCTAACCGATTTTGTAATAAAAGAAATTATACTGCAACGGCGGCATATTTGCAAGTCAGCGCAAGGAAATAAACATGGGTGACACATGAAAAACAAAGCGTAAAACCTTCCTCGTATAATGTATTTACGGTGTTTTTAACAAGGACACCATATAAGAAACTTGTTATCTCATAATTTGTATGGGATAATAGGTCTGTCGGCAGAGGGCGCAGTAACCCTCCTTGAAGTTTAGCTTCC
>JAKJBW010000028.1 GCA_022706785.1 Bacillota bacterium | reverse complement strand
GCTGGGACCACACTGGTAACGGTAGGGGCGACCAAGGCGGATGAAGGGGCCGCAATGGTTGTAACGCCGGCGGACGGGGCAGTTGATGTCACAAGCGGAAGTAGTCAGGCAGTGGTAAGTGTGACGGCACAAGATGGCGTTACAGCGCATACGTTTACGGTGAACTTTACGGTAACAACAGAGCCGCCGGCAACACCGGTACCAACGCCAACACCTGAACCGTCGACCCCAACACCAACAATTGAGCCAACGTCAACATCTGAGCCGACCCCGTCGCCGACAATTGAGCCGTCGCCGACACCTGAGCTGACCCCGATACCAACTTCAACGCCGTCCGCAACCCCAACTTCGCCGCCAAGTGGTGGCAACAGCAGCAGCGGCAATAGAGGCAGTGGTTTAGTGATAGTAACAAATACGCCCACACCCGCACCGCTCACTACACCGACGGCCACGCCGGATAGCGGAGAGCTGCCGAGCGATATTTCAGGAAGCTGGTCGGAAGAGTATGTGAAGGATGTTATCGAAAAAGGCATTATGACAGGATACGGCGACAATACCTTCAGGCCGGACGGCGAGCTGACAAGAGCGGAGTTTGCAACGGCAATGGCAAGGTACTTAAAGCTTGATATATCGGCAGGGGGCAAGGCGTTTAGCGATACACAGGATCACTGGTCGGAGGATTATGTAGGCGCATTGGCCGAAAAAGGTATTATTACAGGAAATGACGCGGACAGCTTTGGGCCGGATGAAGCGGTCACAAGGGAGCAGATAGCGGTAATACTGGTACGTGCGTTTGCACCGGATGTGGTTGTGGACGACTTTGTGTTTGCGGACGACGGAGCTATATCCGACTGGGCGAAGGAAGCGGTCTATATTGCCCGCGCGATGGGCTGGATGACGGGAGACGAGGCAGGCTTCAGGCCGGGCGACACCGCGACCGGAGGCGAGATAGCGGCAGTTCTGTCCAGACTGTCCTCTGCCGGCGTGTAGTGTGCCGGCAATATGAACACAGCGGACAGATGTTAAGCAAGCAATAGAATCGGAAAAATAAAACCCGAAGCAAAGTGTGCTGGGATGGCACTTTGCTTCGGGTTTTTATCGGTTATCGGAAACCTTAATTAAAAACAGATAAGCTTAAATACTTACTTTATTCGATTTACAAAAACTTATTTTTTAAAAAATCGTGCATTCTGTTCAGCGTATCTGTATAGTCCTCGTTGTCCTGCCCGGCGGGTTTGTTAAAAAAGCCATGACTTCTGCCGGGATAGGCGATCAGCGTACAGTCATTGCCGAATTCCTTCATACGCGCACAAAAGGCGGCCGTGCTGGCAAAAGGGACTATGGAGTCGTCGGTTCCGTGGAAAATAAGCGTTGGCGGCAAATTCTCTTCAATATGATGAAAAGGTGAAATTTCAAGGCTTCTCTCTCCAATCAGCTTGCGCCCGAACCCATTTTCGGAAGTATCGCACACCGGGTTAAACAATACCATGGCCCCGGGAATTTTATATATTTGCCCGACGTCAAATTCATTGCTTTGCAGCATTGCCGTGCATGCTGCCAAATGCGCGCCGGCCGACCCGCCTGAAACGGCTATCCGCGCAGCATCAATCCCCAGCTGTGTGCTGTGCTGCCAGACCCAATACACAGCGTCTTTTGCGTCTTCAACAGACGCAAACGGTGTGGTATGATGCCTTGATGCGACACGGTATTCCGGTGTACAGCATACAAAGTTTTGGGAAGCCAGAAATATGCTCTGAGGAGCGAACTGCTCAATGGTGCCACCGCTCCAGCCGCCGCCAAAGAAGAACAGCACGGCAGGCTTTTTCAGACCCGCATTATTGTTTTTGGGAAAATAAATACGGATCACCAGTTCTGCGTCATTCACCTTTTTGTATACAACCGTTTTAGTTTCTATCGTCATTCCATCAAGCTCCCTATAACAGTTTTAACGCACATTCCTCTGTGAATTCATTTCTTGGATATTATATCAATATTGGCTGGGCAAGTCAATAAATCGGCGCACATGCGCTTGGTTTGAAGATGTTATGCGCGCGGGTAAGCGCGGACTGTACGGCTTTTTTATCTGAATTGTTAAGATCAAACGGCATATATTTTTTGGGAATTAGTTTTTTAAAATATTTTTCGTTTTATAAAAAAATGCATTAACTTATTGTCGTTTTTGTGATACAATAAATCCAAATAATGATTTTTTGTGACAAATACGGTGTCTTACAGGCAAAACAGGGGGATAAAGGTTGAACAAAGCAGAAAACACGAAAATATTGCCCGGGGAAATTGAAAAGCAAAGGGAAATAATAAAACGGCTCAGGCGGTGGAACGATTCGCAATATCATTATTCACAAAGGCGCAGGCTGGCGCTGGTTGTGACATATGGCTGCCAGCAGAATGAGAGCGACTCGGAGCACATCAGAGGCATACTGGGGGAGGCCGGCTTTGACTTTTGTGATTCTGCCGCCGATGCGAATTTGATTATCTACAACACCTGCGCGGTCCGTGAAGGCGCCGAGCAGCGTGTATTTGGCAACCTTGGCGCTTTAAAGCACGAAAAACAGAAAAGACCGGGGCTGATTATCGGCATATGCGGCTGTATGGTTCAGCAGGAGCATATTACAAAGCAAATCAAGCAAAAATATAAGCATGTGGATATCATTTTCGGTACCCATACCCTCTACCGGCTTCCGCAGCTGCTGTGGGAAGCGGTGAGCGAGCGCAGGATGGCTGTCAGCGTGGGGCATACAGGCGGGATGATTGCCGAGGATCTGCCTGTCAGGCGTGAGGGCGGCGTAAAGGCTTGCGTTTCGGTGATGTACGGCTGTAATAATTTCTGCTCCTACTGCGTTGTGCCCTATGTCCGGGGCGCAGAGCGCAGCAGAAAGCCCGATGATATTTTAAAAGAGCTTAGGCAGATCGCCGAGGAAGGGTATAAAGAGGTCATGCTGTTGGGGCAGAATGTGAACTCATACGGCAAAGACCTTGGCGGGGCAGCCGACTTTTCCGATTTGCTGGGATTGGCTGCCGAAGTGGAAGGCATTGAGCGGATCCGCTTTATGACGTCGCACCCAAAGGATTTCAACGACAAGCTGATAAAAACTATGGCCTGCTGCCCGAAGATATGCAGCCAGCTCCACCTCCCCGTGCAGGCGGGCAGCGATAAGGTCCTGCGCGACATGAACCGCGGCTACACGCGTGCGGATTATCTTGAAAAGATAAGCAAGGTCCGCAGCATGATGCCTGAAATGGCCGTAACGTCCGATATTATTGTGGGCTTTCCTACCGAAACGGCAGAGGATTTTGAGCAGACACTGTCGCTTTTGCAGGAAGTGCGTTTTGACTCGGTGTACTCTTTTATTTATTCCAAACGCACAGGCACAGTGGCGGAGAGCCTTGCGCCTGTCCTGGCGGATAAAGTGGTACACGCAAACTTTGACCGCCTTTTGGCGGTGCAAAACCAAATTTCAAAAGAGATCAACGATTCTTATCTGGGAAAGGTGTATGAGGTTTTAGTAGAAGGGGAGAGCAAAAAGGATCCAAGCACACTCACAGGCAGGACAAGCTCGGGCAAGATCGTCAATTTTACAGGGGCACCGGACATGGCAGGCAAGACGGTATCGGTTAAGATCACTGCCGCGCAGACATGGTCACTGTTTGGGGAAGTACAACAGTAAAGCAAAATCAGTTAAATTTATCAAAATACAAATTGGAGGATGAGGACATGGATATTATACAAATGGCAAAGGAGCTGGGGGTGGCAATCGCCGCATCTTCGCAGGTGGCGGTGTTCAAGGAGGCCGAAAAGGCACAGAATAATGATGATGAGGCGCAGGGGCTGCTTGGTGAGTACAACTTAAAGCGTATGCAGCTTATGCAGAGGCTCGATGATGGCAACGCCACAAACGAGCAGCGTGAGCAGATACGCGATGAGCTGATGCGCGAGTATAACAAGCTGCTTGAAAACAGTACAATTGACGCATATGTCTGCGCAAAACAGGCGCTTGAAGCACTTATAGAGCAGGTCAACAGCACCATTGCGTTTTATCTTTCGGGCGAGGAGAAGGGATGCTCCCATTCAGGCTGCGGGGGCTGCTCGGGCTGTCATTAACCCGGCATTTCAGATTTTAGGTTATCACATAAACGCTTACGGGGGGCAGACTAATGCAAGAGGCTACTACGCCGATGATGAAGCAGTACCAGCAGATAAAAGCCGAATACAGCGACTGTATCCTGTTTTTTCGTCTGGGCGATTTTTATGAGATGTTTTTCGACGACGCGCTCACCGCTTCGCGCGAGCTTGAAATTACGCTGACAGGCCGCGACTGCGGCGAGGGGAAAAGGGCGCCCATGTGCGGCGTACCGTTCCACAGCGCGGACTCGTATATCGCAAAGCTTGTGGCAAGGGGGCACAAGGTCGCCATATGCGAGCAGGTCGAAGATCCCAAGGATGCCCAGGGCATTGTAAGGCGCGACGTTATCCGCATTATAACACCGGGCACGGTCACAGACCCCGAGCTGCTGGACGGCAAGAAAAACAATTATCTCGGCTGTATCTTTGAGCGCGGCGGGGATTCGGCATTGGTATTTGCAGACATCTCCACAGGCGAGATCTTTGCCACTAAAGTAGCGGGCGCAAACAGCGCACAGGTGGCTAACGAGCTGGCGCGCTACGCCCCAAGTGAGCTGCTTTTGAACAAGCAGGCGGCAGAGCGTTATGAGAAGGACATACGCGCCGGCTTTGACATATACATCAGCGCGGCGGATGAGGCGCTTTTTGACTATGACGAGGCGTACGCCGAGATCGTGGAGGCGCTTGATCTGGAAGATATCGGCGATGTCGGGCTTGCGGGCGAGGAAGCGGTGGTTTGCGCGGCGGGAGGCGTGATCGCCTACCTGGCCAACACGCAAAAGGCGCATTTGGCCCATGCGCTTAAGCTTACATATTACGAGACAGAGCAGTATATGGAGATAGATATGTCGACGCGCAGGAGCCTTGAAATTACCGAGACCATGCGCGACAAATCCAAGCGCGGGTCGCTTTTGTGGGTTCTTGACCATACAAAAACATCAATGGGCGGGCGTCTGTTAAAGCAGTGGACAGAAAAGCCCCTGCTCAGCCCGGCGCAGATCATGGGGCGTCAGGAGGGCGTTGGCGAGCTTAAGGAAAGCATGCAGCTGCGCGATGAGCTTTTAGATATCATGGGCAGCATATACGATATATCAAGGCTTATCAGCAGGGTTTTGATAGGCAGCGTAACGCCAAGGGACATGGTTTCGCTTAAAAATTCCATAGCACAGCTGCCCGGGCTGAAGGCTGTGCTCTCACAGGCTAAAAGCCGAATTCTTGCCGACAGCGCGAAAAGGCTTGATACGCTGGGCGACGTCTATGCGCTTTTGGAAAACGCTATCATCGACAACGGCTCCGTACCCGCCACAATAAGGGACGGCGGTGTTATCAGGGAAGGCTATGATGCGCGCATAGACGAATACAGAAAAGCCATGACGGAAGGCAAGGACTGGATTTTGCAGATCCAGGAGCGGGAGCGCGAGGACACGGGCATCAGGAATTTAAAGGTAGGGTACAATAAGGTATTCGGCTATTATATTGAGGTCAGCAAGGCACAGACAAAAAGCGTGCCCGAGCATTATGTCAGAAAGCAGACGCTTGTGAACTGTGAAAGGTATATCACGCATAAGCTCAAGGAAATTGAAAGCCTGGTGATCAATGCGGAGGAACGCCTGCTTCGTCTGGAGATACATCTTTTTGAAGAGGTGCGGGGCAAGATTGCAGGCCAGATTGAGCGCCTCAAGGCTGCCGCGGAGGTCGTGGCTGTGGCGGACGCGCTGTGCAGCCTTGCCATCTCGGCGCAGCAGAACAACTACACCTGTCCGGTTGTCGACCTTTCGGGGAAAATCGTTATAAAGGACGGCAGGCATCCCGTTGTGGAAAAAATGATGGCAGGCGAGCTTTTTGTCCCCAACGACACCACGCTGGACAAAAGCGACAACCGCCTTTGCATTATCACAGGACCTAATATGGCGGGTAAATCGACGTATATGCGGCAGGTGGCACTGATCACGCTGATGGCGCAAATTGGCAGCTTTGTGCCGGCGGCGCATGCCCAAATAGGGCTTGTGGACAAGATTTTTACCCGCGTCGGCGCTTCGGATGATCTTTCGCTCGGCAAAAGTACGTTTATGGTGGAGATGAGCGAGGTGAGCTACATTTTAAAGAACGCTACCCAGAACAGCCTGATCATCTTTGACGAGATAGGCCGCGGAACGAGTACATATGATGGGCTTTCCATCGCTTGGGCTGTTGTTGAGTATGTGTCCGACATGAAAAAGATTGGCGCCAAAACGCTGTTTGCCACGCACTATCATGAGCTTACGGAGCTTGAAAACCGGCTGGACGGGGTAAAAAACTACTGTATTGCAGTCAAAAAGCGTGGCGATGACATCATCTTCCTGCGCAAAATCATCCGCGGCGGAGCGGACGGCAGTTACGGCGTGGAGGTTGCCGCGCTGGCGGGTGTGCCGTCAGAGGTTACTTCGCGCGCCAAGAAGATTCTAAAAACCTTAGAGGAAAACGATGTAAACAAAGCGCAGCAGGTGAAGATGAAGCTGCGTGATGCCAGGCAGCAGCCGGATGATGACATGCAGATGGGCTTTGAAGCGTTCGGAAGCAGTGAAATAGTCGATGTGCTGAAAATGATGGATATTACGACATATACGCCGCTGGAGGCGCTAAATAAGCTCAATGAGCTGGTGAATAAGGCAAAAAGCATTTAGCAGTAAAGCCTTATGGCTTTACACATATTGCCGGACTTGCAAAGAGAGGTGACGCGGTATGGGAAAAATCAATATTCTGGACGCTTCGGTTGCCGACATGATAGCTGCCGGTGAGGTTGTGGAGCGGCCGGCTTCGGTGGTGAAGGAATTGGTGGACAACGCCATAGACGCGGGCTCTGCCAATATTACTGTGGAGATAAAAAACGGCGGGATGTCCTACATGCGTGTGACGGACAACGGCAGCGGTATTGAGGCAGACGATGCAGGGCTCGCGTTTATGCGCCACGCTACCAGCAAGATAGCAAGCGCGCAGGATTTGGAATCCATCTATACGCTGGGATTCCGCGGTGAAGCGCTAAGCTCAATTGCCGCAGTCTCCAAGATAAGACTCATCACCAAGACGGCTTCTTGCCCCAGCGCCACGCAGGTATTGATTGAAGGCGGCGAAATGGAGGATGTGGCGGAGACCGGCGCGCCGGATGGCACCACCATAGAGGTGCGTAACCTGTTTTACAACACGCCGGCAAGAATGAAATTTTTGAAAAAGGACACGACGGAAGCGGGCTATATCGCCGATGTCATGGAAAAGTTCGTCCTGGCGCGCCCCGATATCGCGTTCAGATTTATTAATAACGGAAAGCAGCAGCTGTTATCCCCAGGAGACGGCAGCCTGAAAAACGCGATTTATACCATTTACGGTAAGGCTTACGCCGAGGCGGTTTTACCGCTTGATTTCGGAGACAATATAGTAAAGGCAGAAGGCTTTACAGGAAAAAGCAACATCAGCCGCCCCAACAGAAATTATCAGAGCTTTTTTGTCAACAACAGGAACATCAAGAGTAGGCTTATCGCCGCCGCGTTGGAGGAAGCCTACAAAAATCAGCTGATGGGCGGCAAATTTCCGTTTGCGGTGCTCAAGCTTTCTGTCAACGCCGCGTTTGTGGATGTGAATGTGCATCCAAATAAGACGGAAGTGAAATTCTCGGATGAGAAAAAAGTATTTAATACGGTATATTGGGCAGTGAAAAACGCGCTTTATGAAAAACCGTTTGTGCCCAGGCTGGATCTTACGGCGCGCAAGCAGACATATTTCAGGAACAGTCAGGCGCCGACCGAAACCGGATATGTTCAGGGTAAGATTGATACCGACAGTCAAACAGGGCAGGGTCTGGCAAGTGCTCCTGACCGGCCTGTGGGCGGCGGGGCAAAACAGGAGCAGGAAGGCATACCTTATGCAAAGGCCTCTTGCGCAAAGCCGGGCGGGCAAAGATTTCATCAAAGTGCATCCGAATTGTACAGAACAGCACCTTTAACTTTGCCGGAGGAGGATAAAAACAACGTATCTGATGCAGAAGCTGTGAAGGCGGCCGAAGCTTGCCAGACTAAGGAAGCCTGCGTCCATGAAGCCGCCGGAGAGCCGGCAGCCCAAACCGTTGTGCGTGGACCTGAAATAAATCTGGCACAGGAAGCGAATAATTTTAAGATAACAGGACAGATTTTTAATACATATATCATTGTGGAATGCGGTAGCGACATGCTTTTAATCGATCAACACGCGGCGCACGAGCGTCTCAAATATGAACAGCTTCTGGCAGGCTTGGCCGAAGGCGGCGTAGTATCCCAAACGCTTGTGGCCCCTGTTATGGTGGACCTTACGCCGGCTGAATTTGCGCTTGTGAAGGAGAATTTAGAGTTTTTTGATAAAATTGGGTTTGAAATTGAGGATTTTGGGAATCATACCATTGTGATACAACTTACGCCGGTCAATCTCAGTCCGGATGAGCTTTCCGATCTGTTTGTGGAGCTGTTGGGTCAGATAGCCGGCTTCCGGTCTGAGGCCGTCGGGGAAAAGCAGCAGCGCGCGCTCTACACGGTAGCGTGCAAGGCGGCGATTAAGGCAAACCGGAATATGAAGCAGAGCGAGATGGAAGCCCTGGTAAGTGATGTGCTTGCCTTAAAGGGCATTAACACCTGTCCGCACGGCAGACCTGTTATGATTTCTCTGACAAAGCACGGGCTTGAAAAGCAGTTTAAGCGGATAATATAAGTCATTTGTAAAAAATAGCATCAAAGCTTTTGATTGGAGGCAGTTATGGAAAAAAAACCTCTTGTGGTGATTGCGGGCCCTACGGCGTCGGGCAAAACGGCGCTTTCACTGGATGTCGCGCAGCATTTTGGGGGGGAGATCGTATCGGCCGACAGCATGCAGGTATACCGGCAGATGGATATCGGGACGGCAAAACCGACAAGGGCTGAACGGCGGGGTATAAAGCATTTTTTGATTGATGAGGCGGCGCCGTGTGAGGATTTTAACCTTGCGCGCTATACCTCGCTGGCGCACAAATATATCGCCCGGATCCATGAAAAGGGCAAACTGCCCGTCTTGGTCGGAGGGACGGGGCTCTATATTGATACGGTTGTGAACGCTCTTGAGTTGGGCGAAGCGCGCATTGACGTGCGGTTTCGTGAAGAACTGGCACGGATCGCTAAAGAGAGGGGAGGTGATTATCTGCACAGCATGCTGCGCGGGGTTGATCCTGAGGCGGCGCAGCGTCTTAATGTCAATGATCTGAGGCGTGTGATACGGGCACTTGAGGTCTACCACACCAGCGGTATGACCATTACAGAGCAGCAAAAGCGCAGCAGGTGCGGCGCAACCCCATATCATACCATATGGTTTATGCCCCAGTGGGACAGGGAAGCGCTCTACCAAAGGATCAACGCGCGTGTCGATGCGATGCTGGATGCCGGCCTGTATGACGAGGTGAAGGCTTTGGCAGGGGCAGGCTACGGCAAAAACCTCACGTCAATGCAGGGGATCGGTTACAAGGAAATGCTAAACTACTACTACGGGCGCACAACCTGGGATGAGACAGGACAAATCATAAAGCGGTCTACCAGACGTTATGCAAAAAGGCAGCTGTCGTGGTTTCGCAGGAACAAGCAGATTATAAGCCTTCCCGCGCCGGACGAGATGATGAGTGCAAAATGCATAAAACAAATTGAAGCGTGGCTGTGCGAATCAAGCAAGAAAATCATTTAGGGAGGTATTATTATGTCACAGGTAAATCTGCAGGATGTTTTTTTAAACGTAGCCAGACAGGAAAAAATTGCGCTGACGATATTTTTGGTAAACGGATTTCAGATCAAAGGCATTATCACGAGCTTTGACAACTTCACGGTTGCGTTGGAAGCGGAAGGTAAACAGCAGCTTGTTTATAAGCATGCCATATCCACCATAATCCCCGCGCGCCCGATAGGTTTATAACGAAGCGAGAGATATCCCTCTCCTCTACAGGCGGCGGGTTAAAATTAAGCTCTGACGAGTGGTGGGCATATATTCCCCGCTTCGTTGAAACGCTTTAGGGAAAGAAAAATTTTCTACAAACGAAAAAATTTCTACGCTTGCGTTATAAAACAGATAAAATTTAGGGGGGCTATTAATGGGTGACAAAAAACCAAATATCTTATGGATCATGACGGATCAGCAGGGCGCGAATATGCTGAGCTGTGCGGGCAATCCGTATCTGCAAACGCCGAATATGGATTTTCTGGCGCAAAATGGTGTGCGCTATACCAACACATATTGCACTAACCCCGTATGCCTGCCGTCCAGATTCAGCCTCATGACGGGGCTATACCCCAGCGAGGTGGGCGTAAGAAGCAATGGTTTTGAAAAAGAAATGAGCCAGGATCATCAGCCGGGTTATATTTTAGAAAATGGCATAGCCAAGCTGATGAAAGAGGCGGGATACCGTGCGGTATACGGCGGCAAACAGCACCTGCCCGCCATGTGGAGTCCCAATCTGGGCTTTGACCACATCTGCAATGATGAGCGGGATACTTTGGCTGACGTATGTGCGGACTATATATTAAACAGTCAGGATGACAAGCCCTATTTCATGGTAGCGTCGTTTATCAATCCTCACGATATTTGCTTTATGGCTATCGACGACCATGGCCGTACGCCGCACGAAATGTGGCTTAAGGAAAAATATCATCTTGAGGTTGAGACTATGCGCCATGCGCAACAGCTTCCGGCAGGCGTATCTGAAGAGGCATTCTACATGCGCATCTGCCCGCCGCTTCCGGAAAACTATCAACCGTCTTCCGACGAAGCAGAAGCCATATCTATCATGCATTCAGAAAACCAGTATATGCGGCTTGCCAGGGAAAGCTATTCCGACAACGATTGGCGGCTGCACCGCTATACATACGCGCGTCTGACAGAACAGGTAGACCGCCAGATAGGAAAAGTTATCGACGCCGTGGTGAAAAAGGGTGAACTGGATAACACCGTCATCATCTTTACAAGCGATCATGGAGACATGGACGCAAGCCACAAGATGGAGCAAAAATCAATCCTTTATAACGAATGCTGCCGGGTACCGCTGATTATTAAAGGCGTTTCGGGCAAGCCGGGCGGTATCACATGCGACGCGTTGATTTCCAACGGGCTTGACTTGATCTGTACCGTGTTTGACTATGCGTGCGCGGCGGCGCCCGCGTATCTGCCGGGGATTTCGCTTAAAGACACGGCCGAGCAAGCGGCGAATGATATCCCAAGGGATGCCCTGATTGTGGAAAGCGAGTACGGCAAGATGGCGGTGGACAAAAGCAGCAAATACATAAAATACGACGCCGGTGCCAGGGCCGAGCAGTTTTATGATTTTGATACCAATCCACATGAAATGTTTAACCAAATCGGTGACGAGCGGTTTAAAGAGAAAATCGATACCTTGAGCCAGTTTGTGAAAACGCACGAAAGCCGGGCATTGTTAACAGACTAATGCATTTAAGAGATTATGTTTGTTCGCCGGCAAAGTCTGTAGTTTCGAATAATTCAGTCCGAATGTGAGATACTAGGGTGTGTCTTCAAATAGGCAGAGTGCATAAAGGTGAGATGTTTTTTCGCCAGACACGGCGGAAAAAAGCGCGAATACTTTGTGTATTTAAGCTTTTGACAACAAAGTATGGCGGAAAAACAGCCATTTTTAGGTGTTTTGACTATTTGAAGATACACCCTAACAAAAAAAACAAAGGACTGATATGATGAAGAACATGACAAAAGCGGAATATGAGAAGTATGCGCAGAGAAAATCACCTGATTCGCCGCTTGCGAAAAACATCTTTTTCGCGTTTCTGATAGGCGGACTGATCTGTATGATCGGGCAGGGGATTACCGATATTTATAAGTATTTCGGCATGGCGGCAGAGCCGGCCGCAGGGGCGACAAGTATTACGCTTATTTTCATAGGCGCGCTGCTCACCGGACTTGATCTGTACGACAATATCGCCAAGGTGGCGGGCGCAGGCACCATCGTTCCCATCACAGGTTTTTCAAATTCAATTGTAGCGCCCGCAATGGAGCACAAAAGCGAGGGCTATATCCTGGGAATAGGGGCAAAAATGTTCATCATTGCCGGGCCTGTGCTGGTTTTCGGCACGGTCAGCTCTGTTGTTGCAGGCCTGATATTGTGGCTGTTCAGGCTTTATTAAATGCAAAGAAAGCCATTGGCATAAAAAGACCTTCCCCACAAGGTATCGCCTTTGTTTTTAACGGAAGCGACAGGTGGAGAAGGTTGTTTTTTTGTGTATATGTAGTTACCAAGAATGCTGCTGTGGCGGTATTTATTCCCCGCACGAACAATTGCCGCAGCACTGGCTGCACTTCTCAATAACTTTTTTCTGGATGCCTTTTCTGTCGTAATAATCCTGGATAGCCGCACGAACGGCTTCCTCTGCCAAAACCGAGCAGTGTACCTTTACAGGCGGAAGTCCGTCGAGCGCCTCCATGACTGCCTTGTTGGTGAGCGTAAGCGCCTCGTCAACGCTTTTGCCCTTTACCATCTCGGTAGCCATAGAGCTTGTGGCGATAGCGGCGCCGCAGCCGAACGTCTTGAACTTTACATCTTCAATGACTTCATCGTCGCTTATCTGCATATATATTTTCATAATATCGCCGCATTTGGCGTTGCCTACCTGACCCACAGCATTTGCATCCGCGATTTCGCCGACATTTCTGGGATTTTCAAAATGGTCCAAAACCTTTTCGCTATACATATTTAACTCCCCTTTCAATTTCCTCATATAAAGGCGACATGGCGCGAAGCCTTGCCACAATGGGGGGCAAAACCTCCAGCACATAGTCGATATCTTCTTGGGTTGTGTAATCGCTGAGGCTGAGCCTGAGCGATCCGTGCGCGATCTCGTGGGGCAGTCCGATGGCCAGAAGCACATGCGACGGATCAAGTGATCCTGAGGTGCAGGCGGAGCCGCTGGACGCAGCCACACCTTTCATGTTCAGCATCAGCAAAAGCGCTTCCCCTTCAATATACTGGAATGAAAAATTCACATTGTTGCATACCCGCCCGTCACGCGGGCCGTTTAAGCGGCAGTAGGGGATGCGGCTGTAAATTTCATCGATCAGCCTGTCGCGCATTGCGGCTATTTTGCCGGTGTGACCTGCAATATCAGCCGTAGCAAGCTGGATTGCCTTGCCAAACCCTACGATGCCGGCCACATTTTCGGTGCCGGAACGCCTCTTTTGCTCCTGGGCGCCGCCATGGAGAAAATTCTCCATCCGGAGCCCCTGACGCACATAGAGCGCGCCGACGCCCTTAGGGCCGTGTATCTTATGCGCCGACAGGCTCATGAGGTCGATGTTCAGAGTATTGACGTCAATGGGCATATGCCCTAAAGCCTGTACCGCGTCTGTGTGGAAAGCAATGCCCTTTTCCTTTGCAATGGCGCCTATTTCACCAATAGGCTCAATTACGCCTATTTCATTGTTTGCAAACATAACGGTAATTAAAATGGTGGTATCCTTTATGGCGTTTTTGACATCCTCCGGGCTTATGCGCCCGTATTCATCCACAGGCAGATAGGTTACCTCAAATCCCTGCTTTTCAAGATAGTCAAGCGTGTGAAGGACGGCATGGTGCTCAATGGCTGTGGAAATAATGTGATTCCCTTTTTTTCTGTTGCCAAGCGCTACGCCTTTGATGGCCCAGTTATCGGCTTCGGTGCCGCCGCCAGTGAAAAACACTTCGCGCCCCTTTGCGCCTATAGCCCTTGCTACCTGATCCCTCGCTTCGTCAATCGCGCTGTGCGCACGTGCGCCAAGTGAGTAGATAGACGACGGATTGCCGTATTCTTCGGTAAGATAGGGCATCATTGCCTCCAGGACCGCAGACTTTATTTTTGTTGTTGCGGCATTATCAAAATAAACGCAATCGCGCATGATAAACCCCTCCTTTGTGACCTGAAAGATATCTGCATCAGTATAAGTGGCTCAAATCCTTAGTAAGATATCTTCGGTCCAGTATATACCTTTTCGGCAATCATTTCAAGACATAACCGCATATTAACCTGTCGATAAACCGAAAAACAAATTGCCCGGGAGGGCAATTTGTTGAATTATGTATAAAGAGGACAGGTGTATCGTGTGAGAGTTTGTCCTCTTTGGACAAAGGCGCCTTCTGCGCGGCCAAGGTATGCCGTCGTTAAAAAAGCGGCGTGTACGTCCTGCGCCGCAGAATCTCGGCAACTTCGCCCACGCTTTTGTTTTGTGCGTTCACCATAAATACGCCGAAGTGTCCGTGACTGCTTGAACTTACCGATATGTTGGAGCTCATCATACCGCTGGGGCGGTCGCCTGTGCCGTATACGATGGCGTCGACAGGATGGTTATAATCTCCGAGCATAACGACTTCAAACTCCGTTTGCCGGAGCTGCTCGGCCAGGTTCTCAAGGCCTTTTTGTACCGCAACTACCATAAAATATCCACCTCCTGCCTGTATTATAGGACAAAAGGTGAAAATTTATACAAATGGCAAGACTACAGCGGAGCTGCAGCCGGACGCAAACAGATGCTACTGCCCGCGAAAGCCTGTATCGTCTGCGAGGGGACCTTTTTGATACGCCGAAACCGCCAGACGGTCGCACCGCTCATTTTCGGCGTGGCCGTCATGGCCCTTGACCCAAACAAAGTCTACCTTATGACGGGAAAGTAAAAGCAGAAGCCGCTCCCAAAGGTCCTGATTGAGCGCCGGTTTGTTGTCGCTTTTTTTCCAGCTGTTTTTCTTCCAGCGCAGCGCCCAGCCTTTTTTTATGGCGTCAACCAGATACTTCGAGTCGCTGTAGAGCGTGACGTGGCAGGCTTCCCGGAGCACCTCAAGGCCGGTGATTGCCGCCATCAGCTCCATGCGGTTGTTGGTGGTGTTCCGATAACCGCCGCTAAGCTCCTTGACTGCGCTGCCGTATTTTAAAATCACGCCGTAACCGCCTGGGCCGGGATTGCCGCTGCACGCCCCGTCGGTGAAAATATCAATCTTCTTCATCTTTGGCTTCTCCATACGCGTTTTCGGAAAAATCGTCTTTATCAAAAGGCGCGTCTATGATCTCCTTGGCGTCGGCATAGCTTTCGGACGGCACATACAGCATGACGCCTAAGTTAGAGCTGCCGCAGTAAATCTTTGCGACCGAGGCGAATGGGGAATAACGCTTAAAGGCCTTTATGCCGTATGAGCGAAGAAGCGCTATCTTGACGTCGGCGTCAAAGTCCGTGCCCGCCTCGCAAAGACAAACGAGGTTTTGAATATCAACGCCGTCTATGAGCGTTTTTTCCGGCTCTTTGTCGGTCAGCGCACACCCGCAGTCTGAGCACATGGTAAAGCCTTTCTCATATTCACAGCCGCATTCGGGACACCACATAGTTATCCGCTTCCTTTCATGGATTAATATACCCTGCTGGCATTTTACTATATTTGCGCGCATTTGTCGATAGTTTTTTATCACACACGCT
Organism: Bacillota bacterium; assembly: GCA_022706785.1. Taxonomy (GTDB): domain Bacteria; phylum Bacillota; class Clostridia; order UBA1381; family UMGS1253; genus JAKJBW01. The sequence goes on along the minus strand of JAKJBW010000028.1, from coordinate 11,534 downwards.
GTACTACCGGCATTTTAAAAAGAATATGATATGAATAGGATAGAACGGCTTTATTTTGATTCCGGAGGGTGATTTTATGCTTAGGGCGGGAGATTTGCGCCAGAAAGAGGTTATTAATATAGCCGACGGAATGAGGCTGGGTTTTGTCAGTGATGTGGAAATTGATTTTGAAAACGGCGAAATCCAGGCCATTGTGGTACCCGGGCCGAGCCGGTTTCTCGGCGTGTTCGGCCGTGACAGCGACTATGTGATACCGTGGAACGACATTGTGCGCGTGGGCGACGACATTATCCTGGTCGATATATCGCCGTATGCGCCTAAGTCCAAAAGATAAAACCCAAAGCTTGCAAAGGCGGCGTTCTTAGTGTATACTTTGTTTGTCGTTCAATACAAATGCCCGTGGGTATAAAAATGCCCTGCGGCACGGTGCGGCGCAGGCAAAGGCATATACTTTGTACGGGAGGTAAACAATATGAAGTGTCCGTTTTGTGACCATGAAGACAGTAAGGTAATAGACTCGCGCCCGACAGACGAAGGCGTGGCTATTCGCCGTCGGCGTGAGTGTATCAAATGCGGCAGCCGATTTACCACATATGAAAAGGTGGAAACCATCCCGCTGATTGTGATAAAATGCGATAATTCAAGAGAGCCGTTCGATAGGCATAAGCTCTTGAGCGGCCTTATGCGCGCCTGCATCAAGCGTCCCATTACAGTGGCCCAGATGGATGAGATCGTCAACAAAATCGAATCCAACATGTCAAATTCCCTGAAACGTGAGTTCACCAGCAGAGAGGTCGGGGAGATGGCTCTGGGATATTTGCGTGAGCTCGACGAGGTGGCCTATATACGCTTCGCGTCTGTTTACCGCAGCTTTCAGGATATCGATACCTTCCGTGATGAGCTTGACAGGCTTTTGAACGCAAAAGAGTCCAAGTAGCCTGATAAACGGTGTACCGGGGTCTCCACGGCGGCAGATTTTTCAAGGGGACAGGCCTTAAAGCCAAACTTTGGAGGATGCTATGCCTAACTATGTTGATCTTCACACGCATACCAATGCGTCGGACGGAAGCATGTCCGCGTTTGAGCTTGTGGTTTATGCCGCTCAGGCAGGCCTCAGCGCCATTGCCATAACCGACCACGACACTGTCGCAGGGCTTGACGACGGACTTGCCGCGGGGGGCGATATTGGGATAGAGGTCATAGCCGGTATTGAGCTTAGTGCCGACTATCCGCGTGAAATGCATATTTTGGGCCTTTTTATCGATCACAACTCGCCCGCTCTGGCAAAAGAGCTTGATAGCCTTAGGCAGTTTCGCGCACAGCGGAACGCCAAAATGATAGACAACCTTATTGCGCAGGGTTTTTTACTTACCTATGACGATGTTTTGGCCTGTAAGCCCGGCGCTGCGCTCGATGGGCTGGGCAGGATCCACATGGCGGTGGCGCTGGTGAAAAAAGGGTATGCCGCGACAGTGGAGGAGGCGTTCTTGAGGTATCTGACAGGCGGCAGCGCCGCCTATGTTTCCCGCCAGAGATTTTCGCCGCAGGAGTGCATTGCGCTGATTAAAGAGGCGGGAGGCTACGCGTTTTTGGCGCATCCTGTTTACTCCGAAAAGGAGCAGGATGCTTTGGAAGACCTGCTTGTGACGCTGAAGGGATTTGGCTTGGACGGCGTGGAGTGTATGCATTCAGAGCAGGACGAAACGTTTTGCGACATGTGCGTTGCGCTGTGCCGTAAGCATGCGCTCATGATAAGCGGCGGCTCCGACTTTCACGGCTCAAACAAGCCGCACATAGCGATAGGGCAGACGGGCGGCGCAAGATATGTTGAGGCGCATGTGTTAGACGACATCAAAAGGCAGGCGGGACTGGCTTAATAACAAGTAAATGAGCAGCTTCATGATTGAACAATATTTTAAACTAAAGGAGTGTTTGACATGCCTAAAATGTCCGACGTAGTTATTCTGCAGCAGAATGAGCAGCCCACATTGGTTATCCGCACAAGGACGAGGGTTGAGGCGCTGCCAAAGCTGATAGGCGAAAGCTACGCAAAAATCGCCTCTTATTTGGGAGAGCTGGGAGAACTGATGACCGACGTGCCCTTTGTGGCGTACCACAATATGGATATGCAGGATCTTGATGTGGAGATAGGTTTTTGCGTATCCCAAAAGCTGTCCGGCAAAGATGATATAAGGTCGGGCGTTATACCGGCGGGACAGATTGTTTTTTGCATGTACAGAGGGCCTTACGCTGAAATTGGACCTGTGTATGATGAGATGGCAAAATGGATTGAGGAAAATGGACGCAAGGCTGCCGGGGCGGCTTATGAATATTATTACAACGGCCCGGATTTTCCCCAAAGCGAGCTGCTCACAAAGATTGTAATGCCTTTGCAACACTGATCCGGTATGATACCAAGAGGCGCTTCGTTTTTATAGGTGTGCAAAAATTAAAACAAAAAATATTCAAAAAAACGCTTGACTTTTTAAAATACGTAACATAAAATACTCTATGTGTAAAGCAGATAACTTTACATGATTAAGCTTTAAGGGTGTGAAGCTGTGGGCAAGGATCTTACCATAAGCATGCTGCTTGATTTCTACAGACATCTGTTGACCGACAAACAGATCGACGCACTGGATTTGTACTATAATCAGGATTTGTCCCTGGCTGAAATAGCCGAGCATCTGGGCATTACGCGCCAGGGCGTAAGGGACAATATCAAACGCGGGGAAAAGCAGCTTTTTGAGTATGAAAAAGAATTGGGCCTTGCCGGAAAATTCAGCCGGATAACGCAGAAGTGCGACAATATTCATACAAGGCTTTCTCAGTTAAAGCGCATGGGGCTTTCGGACAGCGCAAACGACTGTATTACCACCATTGAATTCGACCTTGAGCAGATTGAGAATATCGTGTAGCTTATTAAACCTGTCAGGGAGCTGACCGCATTACGGCAAAGTAAAAAAGACCTCGCAAAAAACAGGAGCATATAAAATGGCATTTGAAAGCTTGGGCGAAAAACTCCAGAGTGTATTTAAAAATTTGCGCAGCAGAGGCAAGGTGTCCGAGACCGACGTAAAAGAGGCCATGCGCGAGGTGAAGCTTGCCCTTTTGGAAGCCGACGTGAACTTTAAGGTCGTTAAGGAATTTGTGGCGCGGGTGTCTGAAAAGGCTGTGGGCGAAGCAGTTTTGGAAAGCCTTACGCCGGGCCAGCAGATCATAAAGATTGTTAACGATGAACTCACGGAGCTTATGGGCGCCACCCAGTCTCGGATTTCTTTTTCAAGTAAGCCGCCTACGGTGATTATGCTGGTAGGCCTTCAGGGCGCCGGCAAGACAACCACATGCGGCAAACTGGCGGCAGCCGTACGCAAGCAGTTTGATAAGAGGCCGCTGCTGGCGGCGTGCGACATTTACCGCCCCGCGGCGATCAAGCAGCTTGAGGTGGTGGGCGGACAGCTTAATATTCCTGTGTTTGCCATGGGGGATCAGAAGGATCCTGTGGATATAGCCAAGGCTGCTGTGGAGCATGCGCGAAAGCACGGCAACGACCCTGTTTTGATAGATACCGCCGGCCGGCTGCATATCAACGAAGAGCTGATGGGTGAGCTGGCAAACATCAAAGAGGCGGTCAGGCCAAACGAGATATTGCTCGTTGTAGACGCCATGACAGGCCAGGATGCCGTCAATGTGTCGCAGAGCTTCAACGAACAGCTGGGCATCGACGGTGTGATTTTGACCAAGCTTGACGGTGACGCCAGGGGCGGCGCGGCGCTGTCTGTGCGCCATATCACAGGAAAGCCCATCAAATACGCGGGCATGGGCGAAAAGCTCAGCGACCTTGAGCCGTTTTATCCCGACAGGATGGCGTCGCGTATTTTGGGCATGGGCGATGTTTTGACGCTGATAGACAAGGCGCAGGAAGCGTTTGATGAAAAACAGGCCGCCCAGCTTGAAAAAAAACTGGCAACCCAGCAGTTTAATTTCAATGACTTTTTAGACCAGCTGCAGCAGCTCAAAAAAATGGGGCCGCTTGATCAGGTATTGGGTATGCTTCCGGGAATCAACAAACAGGCGCTAAACGGCGCAAGCCTGGACAGCCGTCAGTTGGCAACGCCGGAAGCCATCATACTTTCCATGACGCCCAAAGAACGCGAAAACCCCGCTATAATGAACGCAAGCCGCAAGCAGCGTATCGCAAACGGCGCCGGGGTACGCGTGCAGGATGTCAACGCGCTTTTAAAGCAATTTGAGCAGATGAAGCAGATGATGAAGCAGTTTTCGGGGCACAAGGGCAAAAAGAAGGGCAAAAGGCGTATGCCGTTCGGCTTTATGCCGTAGAAACGTCTATACTTAAGTTTTTTTTAAGATATGACCCGGCAAAAGGTGATTTTGACCGTTGCGGGGGACATGGGTTAAATTGGTTTTCGGGTGGCGGGCAAAGCTTCCCGCCGCGTTGAAACGCGCAGTGGTAAGAAAAATTTTTTCTAATATGAAAAATTTTCTATGGTTGCGCTATAAAACTAAGCTGAGCCGCAAGTCAGGCAAGGCAAAAAATTTGGAGGTGGCAAAAATGGCGGTAAAAATCAGGTTAAAGAGAATGGGTGCGAAGAAGTCTCCTTTTTATAGAGTGGTTGTGGCTGATTCGAGATACCCAAGAGACGGCAGGTTCATTGAGGAGATCGGCACATACAACCCCTTGACGGATCCTTCTACCATCAATATTGATGGGGAAAAGGCAAAGAAGTGGATGGCAAACGGCGCACAGCCTACAGACACGGTAAAGGGACTGCTCAAAAAGACAGGCATTCTCTGATTTGGACGGATGCGGAGGAATAGACAATGAAAGAAGTATTGGAAATCGTAGTAAAAGCGCTTGTGGACAGTCCTGACGAGGTATCGGTCAAGGAGATTGCCGGTGACAGCGCCACCATTTTGGAGCTGCGTGTTGCCGCCGACGATATGGGCAAGGTGATCGGCAAGCAGGGGCGTATCGCCAAAGCGGTCAGAACGGTTGTGAAGGCGGCAGCAAGCCGTGAAAACAAGCGTGTGGTTGTTGAAATTATAGGCTGAGCGTGTGGGGGTGCTTAAACCATATAAGCATCCCTTTGCTTTTTGCATCACAGCTGTTTGGCAGGGAGGAAAACCAATGAGAAACGCCACATTGCAGGTTGGCCGGATTGTGAATACGCACGGTCTGCACGGTGAGGTAAAAGTAGTGGCATGGACCGACACGCCCGATACCTTTGAGGCGCTGGGGCATGTTTATACCGACACAAAAGCAGGAAAAATGACGCTTGAGATTGAAGGCATCAAGTACCAGAAATCCAATATCATCCTCAAGCTTAAGGGAATTGACCATATTGATGACGCCGAAAAGCTCAAGACGCAGGTTTTGTATGTGGACCGCAGCCAGCTTGGCGAGCCCAGACGGGGCTACTATATCTGCGACCTTTTGGGCATACGCGTTGTGACAGATGACGGCAGGGAACTGGGCAAGCTTACGGATGTGATTTCAACGGGAGCAAACGACGTATACGTCGTTAAGCCGCCGCAGGGAAGAGATATTTTGCTGCCTGTTATTCCCGATGTGGTGCTGTCGGTGGACATTGACGCCGAGATCGCAACCGTTCATTTGCTGGAAGGGCTGGTGGACTGATGCGTTTTGATGTGCTGACCTTGTTTCCCGACATGTTTGAAGCGGTACTGGGCGACAGCATAGTGGGGCGCGCGCGCAAAAACGGGATTCTTACCATGAATTTTTTGCAGATACGCGACTTTTCGACCGACAAGCACCGGCGTGTGGACGATTACCCGTACGGCGGCGGCGCCGGTATGCTTATGACGGCACAGCCCATATGTGACGCCTACCAAAGCGCCTGCGCCGGGCTTGACTATAAGCCGCTCACCATATATATGTCGCCGCAGGGCAGGGTGTTTGACCAAAACGTTGCGGCAGAATTGTCTGAGCAAAGCCATATTGTGATCTTGTGCGGCCACTATGAGGGCGTGGATCAGCGGGCCATTGACCAAATTGTGGACATGGAGCTGTCACTGGGCGATTTTGTGCTGACAGGCGGAGAGATCCCCGCTATGGCCATGATAGACGCGGTGTCGCGGCTTGTGGACGGTGTATTATCCGGAGAGGAAGCCTATATTGACGAGTCGCATTACGCAGGCCTTTTGGAATATCCGCAATACACACGCCCAGCAGAGTACATGGGCAGAGCTGTGCCAGAGGTGCTGCAAAGCGGCCATCACGGCAATATCGAACTATGGAAGCGGCAACAGTCATTAATCAACACCTTGAATAAACGGCCGGAGCTTTTGAGCAGGGTGGAACTGAGCGAAAAAGACATGGCATTTCTGGAGGACTATCAAAGCCAACAAAAAAAGAATTAACACCAAACGAAGGTGTGTTAAGTCTTTTAGCTTTACATGCCTTGCTCTCCCGCAATGCGTTTCGCATGGGCGATGAGCTGGGATGCTTCATTTTCGGCATCGCCGGCTATGACCATATCCAAAAGGCGCTCCAGTATCTTTCCGATCAGGGGTCCTTTTTTTATGCCTATGGCAAGCAGATCATTGCCGTCTATTTGCAAATCCTTTATCCTGTAGCATTGTTTTTGTGAGATGATATCCGCTATGATTTTTTCTGTTTTCTCGAGCTGCACAAGCTTTTCTTCGTTTGTAATTTTATCTGCTATCAAAAATGAGCGCCGCATTTCCAGCAGCAACCGCAGGTTTTGCTTGCCCAGCCTGCTTAGCCAGCGTTTTACCGATTCGGGCGATGATGTGATATCGCTTTGGCAATGACGAATTAAATCCGTTGTCAGCGCTATGGTAACGTTGTCGCATTTTAGCTGTCTTAGCCGCTCTGCGAAAACCTTGGCGCAATGCTGTGCGTTATTTTGCGCATCATACCCTGCATGGGCGGGAGGACCGGCGCCGCAAAAAAGTATAGCAAGGCGCAGGGCGGGGACAGGCCGGGTATGGTTAAGTGCGGACAGCATGTTTTGCCAGCGGGTATCTGTGCAATTGCTATTGCTTTTACATGACGGTGCGAGTTCGGGTATGAAAACGCAGACAACATCCAAAAACTCGTCTATCACATGCGGTGCGCCTTCGCCTGCGATCAATTTTATAAGTTCCGCATTTATGCGTTCTGCCGCAATCATGCCCAGCAACGCTTTGTTTTTATGCATACTTTCAGCCGTTTGGGGGTCTACGCCAAATCCCAGGACAGAAGCAAAGCGCATTGCCCGCATAATCCTTAGCGCATCCTCATTAAAGCGCTTATCGGCGTCGCCCACGCAGCGGATAAGCCGGTTTCGGATATCCTGCGTTCCGCCGAAAAAGTCGCGCAAGCCCGCACGCGGATGATACGCCATGGCATTCACGGTAAAATCCCGCCGGGCAAGATCCGTGCGCAGGCTGTCTGTAAAGGTGACATCCTGCGGGCGGCGGTGGTCGGCGTAATCGCCGTCAATACGGTAGGTGGTGATTTCAAGCGGCATGCTGTCTATGACGGCGGTAACCGTACCGTGGGCTAATCCGGTGTCGTGAACGGTATACCCACTAAAGCAGCGCTTTACCTGCTCCGGAAGCGCATTGGTGGCAATGTCCCAGTCTGTGGGGATTCTGCCCATAACGCTGTCGCGTACGCATCCGCCGACAATATAGCATGCAAATCCGTGCTTTTCCAGAATTTCAAGCGCCTGCAATACAGGCGCGGGAATTTCAAAAAACATAGTATTCCCTTTCTTTCACAATCCTTTGGCAGGATATGATCAATGGCAATGTTACCCGGCATACACGTTTATATCTTTATATTAAGCCGTAACACAGGCGTCTACTCAAAATACGCCAGAATTTGATCCGCCTGCACCTGTGTCAGTTCCTGGCGGGTGTTTGAAATCACTACCAGTCCCCGTCCGTCCCAAAAAATACGGCTGTTCATGGCCTGGCCAATCGCCCGAACGGGCAGGAAAAGGCGGTCATGGTTTATTACCGGGGACTGGGCCATTGTCACGGTTTGCTCACTGTACCAACACTCTTCACTAACATAACGCATAACGTTTGCCTGCGTGTTGCCGGTTTGGGTGAATATAACGGTGTCCTCGCCGTACAGAAGCACGCTGTTATTAAGATAGTTCCAGGTTACGCTCCAGCCGGGGGTGTTTTCCACAATAAAGCGCATGGGAAGCATAGTGTGTCCGTTTAGGATATAGGCTTTAACATCCGGATTGCCGGAATCTATGGGCTTTTTCTCCCCGTTCACAAAGGCGGCTGACGAATCTATTTTAAGTGCGATCTCATAGCTTTGATTTTGTTGGGGCTCGGGAAGATACGTCCATGAATGCTGCTGGGGCTCCTGCGTTTGGGCCTGGGGGGCGGAGGTGTCGCGCATAATGTAGGTTGCCCCGCCGCTTGGACCGGCAACAAGAAGGCATCCGTTTTGAAAACCGCCGTACGACAAAGGCCGGTATGATCTTGAGCTCCATATAATTTCCTTGCCCTTGGACCGTATACTCAGCGTAGTGGCTATCATGTCGGCGCTTACGCCGCCATTAAAGGCCGACGGCATACGGCTTGCGCCCAGATCCGCCAGCTTGGTGCCGCTTGTGTCAATCAGACAGACGTTGCCGCTGTTTTCTTCCCTTACCCATGCCACGTCCTCCGAAAAGCCCTGCGCGTCGGTGTATGAACCGGGCTTTATCAGCCAGTTTCCCTGCTTGTCGATAAGCCCCATTCTGATATAAATAAAGTCGTCGCCGGTATCGTCGCTTACCCACGCAGACCCTTGCGAAAACGGCATTGTCCATTGATATCTGCAGTCGATCACAAGCCGGCCTGTCCGGTCTATCAGGCCGCGCTGCCCGTTTTGATCTTCAACCCATGCCACGCCTTCTTTAAAGGAGCTGACGGGGGTAAGCGCCGGACTTAAAACCAAATCCACCATACGACCGGTTTTATCGATATATCCCGCGGTGTCTCCGATACGAACCAAAGCCAAGCCGTCACTGAAGCCCTGTGCAGCGTCAAACCGCGGTTTTATGGCGTATTTGCCTGTGGTGTCGATGTATCCGAGCTTGCCGCGCGGCACGGCGGCAGGGGCAAGCCCCTCCGAGAAGCTTTCTGCGTATTCAAACACAGGCGCAATCGCCGTTTTGCCCGCGGTATCAATATAGCCCATTTTGCAGTCGGCTGTGCGAAAGGCAAGCAGCCCTTCCGAGCAGGCATACGCATCGCTGATAGCGCCGGCATACTCGACCTTGTCAAATACAAAGCGGGGCGCTGTGTTCACATAGCCGGACAACAGCGTTATGCCTAAAAACATCACGGCGGCGAATATGAAAGTTTTGTGCTTCATCGGGTCACCCTCTGTCCTTTTAAACCGTAAGCAGGGCTCTGTAGAATAACTTAAAAGCCCTGTTCTGAATACTATGATAGTAACAAATACGCAAAAAGTCAAGGTAGGTTTAGGGCGGCAGGGTAAAATATAGGCAAAATATGAAAAAAGATAAAACTGTTTGACATAATTCATCCCAAGGGAGTATAATAAAGCATGTGGTACAGGCTAAAATACTAAAAGAAGGAGGTCGCCATTATGGAAGCGGACCCTTATGACCCTTACGGTTTCACATTGAAACGCGGGCAACATTTCCAAGGCGGCCCTGTCTTTTTCTGCTGATTTCGGATAAGACGGGTTTTGTTCGGTGTGCAGCCCGTCTATTCTGAAAAGAAAGCAGGTGTTTTAAATGCTGAATATCTATCGCACCGATGATGAAAAGGTGTATGAAATCGACAGATTCGAGCAGGATTGCTGGATCTGCCTGTCGGCGCCGACAGGCGAGGAGTTAAAGCGGATACAGTCGCTGACGGGAATCGAGCCGGATTTTTTAAACGCGTCGTTGGACGAGGAGGAAAGATCGCGTATTGAAACCGAAGGCGATCAGATGCTTATCGTTGTGGACACGCCTATGCTGGAAAGCAGCAAAGGCGGGCAGCAGTACGATACCATACCGCTTGGCATCATTACGCTGCCGACCTGCATTGTTACGGTGTGCGTTAAAGAATCCCCTGTGCTGAGTGATTTCTCTATGGGAAGGGTGCGTAGCTTCTCCACCAAAAAGAGAAACCGCTTTATTTTGCAAATACTCTACCGCAATGCCGCGAAGTTTTTGTATCATCTGCGCCAGATCGACAGGCAGAGCAGTATAGCCGAAAGCGAGCTCTACAAGTCCATGAAGAACAAGGAGCTCATTTCCATGCTCACACTGGAAAAGAGCCTGGTGTACTTTTCCACCTCGTTAAAAGGAAACGAGGCTGTGCTTGAGCGGCTTTTGCGCATGAGCTTTATCCGTCAGTATCCCGACGACACCGAGCTTTTGGAGGACGTCATCATTGAAAATAAGCAGGCCATTGAAATGTGTACCATATACCGTGACATTCTTTCCGGCACAATGGACGCGTTTGCCTCGGTGATTTCCAACAACTTAAATATTGTGATGAAGGTCTTGACCATTATAACCATCATCCTTACTATTCCGACGATTGTGGCGAGCCTGTGGGGCATGAATGTCGCTTTGCCGTTTGGCGCGAATCCGTACGGATTCTGGATTGTGCTGGGAATTGCTGTCGCCCTGTCCGGGTTTACGGCATTTGTCATGATGAAAAAGAAAATGTTTTAGGGTTTTTGAAAATTTATCAAAAATACAAGCCTTTGATTGTGGATTTGTGCCGCAGTCGGGGCTTTTTATTTTTGGCAAAAATTTAATCAATATAATGGTATTTGGGGTGTTTGCAAAATAATATCCTTCCTTTGTTTTTTTGCTAGTATGCCGGCTCGCAAATCAGGGCAAAATCTAATTTAGAGAGAAAAAAACAAAAGGAGCTGGATACAATTTGAGCCGGATTGTGGTTAAAAAATCTTTAGGACTTGAAGGAAGCGTGCGTGTGAGCGGAGCCAAAAACGCGGCGCTGCCCATACTGGCCGCTACGCTTTTGTGTGACGGCGAATGCAGGATAGACGAGGTGCCCAATCTGGCGGATATACAAATCATGTGCCAGCTTGCGCAATGTCTGGGCGCAGGGATTGAGCAGGGCGAAACCTTTGTATCGGTAAAAACTTCAAGCCTGAAAAACCACGTCGCGCCGTACGACCTTGTCAGCAAAATGCGGGCGTCATTTCTGGTTATGGGGCCGCTGCTTGCAAAACTGGGCAAAACGCGCATCAGCCTCCCCGGCGGCTGCCCAATCGGCACAAGGCCCGTAGATCTGCATTTAAAGGGGCTTGCGGCCATGGGCGCGGAGATCACAAGCGGTCATGGCTATGTGGAAGCAAAGGCCAGCAGGCTGCAGGGCACAAAAATATACTTAGATTTTCCCAGTGTGGGCGCGACCGAAAACCTGATTATGGCGGCGGTACTGGCACAGGGACAGACCATTATCGAAAACGCCGCCACAGAGCCTGAGATAGTCGATCTGGCAAGCTTTTTGATCAAGGCGGGCGCAGATATAAAAGGCGCGGG
>JAKJBW010000027.1 GCA_022706785.1 Bacillota bacterium | reverse complement strand
AAAATCTTGTGCCAGATAGTTCAATCATTACCTCAGGGCTGGGCACCGCGGATTCAGCCAAAAACTATAAATGCGCAGTAAAAGTCGGCGGCGGCAGCTCTTATCTCGTATATATCACAAACGGGGACACAATCACCTGCGACCTGAGTAAGATTACCACCAGCACTGAGGTATCGGCGAAATGGTTTAATCCCAGAACAGGAGCATACACAACCATTGGAACCTATGCCAAAACAAGCAGGCAATTTGATCCCTCGGGCAGCCCCGGGGCTAATAATGACTGGATCTTGGTGCTTGAGGCATCAACACCGACCCCACCTCCGGGTGGTCAGACCCCGGTGCCTTACGAGTGGAACTTTACCAGCGGCAAGGAAGGGTGGGTCAACTACTCTCAGACCTCCTCAACCGCCAGCGGCGGAAGCTTGAACATAACCTTCACCGGTGACTGCAATGATCCCGCTATGCAGTCGGCGGATAATCTGGGCTACGATCTGACCGGCTACGATAAGATCATCGTAAGAATGAAGAACAATTCGCCGGCTACGACTGCCGCGCTGCTTTGGACCACCACCACGTCAAATCCATACGCAGGGGATAAGTACGTAACGTTCCCCATATATCCCAATTCAGATTACAACACCTATGAAATCCCTATGTTGGGCCAGGCGCTGTGGACAGGAACGCTCAGACGCCTAAGATTAGACCCTGTTGATGAATACCCGACACAGTTCCAAGGCGGCAGCGCCAATGTAGACTATGTCTGGATCGTCGGTTCGGGCGGCACGCAAACCCCTGCGCCGACTCCAACGCCAACACCCGCACCGACCCCACCTCCGGGTGGTCAGACCCCGGTGCCTTACGAGTGGAACTTTACCAACGGCAAGGAAGGGTGGGGCAACTACTCTCAGACCTCTTCAACTGCCAGCGGCGGAAGCTTGAACATAACCTTCACTGGTGACTGCAATGATCCTGCTATGCAGTCGGCGGATAATCTTGGCTACGATCTGACCGGCTATGATAAGATCATAGTAAGAATGAAGAACAATACGTCTGCCACGCATGCCGCGCTGCTTTGGACCACCACCACGTCAAATCCATACGCAGGGGATAAGTATGTGACATTCCCCATATCCCCCAACTCAGATTACACCACCTATGAGGTCCCTATGTCGGGGCAGGCGCTGTGGACAGGAACGCTCAGACGCCTAAGATTCGACCCTGTTGATGAATACCCGACACAGTTCCAAGGCGGCAGTGCCAACGTAGACTATATCTGGATCGTTGGTTCAGGCGGCACGCAAACACCGGCGCCTACCGCAACGCCAGTGCCCACCGCAACACCTGCGCCTACAGGACAGCTTCTGAATGCGAGCTTTGAAACAGGAGATTTCACTTCCTGGACGAACGGCGGCGGCGTATACACCATCTCGACCGCACAGGCGCATGCAGGCACATACTCGGCTAAAGTTCCGGGCACTACTTCGGTACAGAGGTTAGAGCAAACGGTTGCGGTGGCGACAAATACAAGCTATACCTGGCGGGTATGGATATGGGCCAACAGCTCAGGCGGAGCCGATTTAAGGGTTAGTCTGACGGCGGCTGACGGCGGGGGCCTGGTGCCCGGAACCAGTGTTGTATCTAACTCAGGCGGCAGCACATGGAAGACATATACTATTACTTTCGACACAGGAAGCTACAGCCAGGTTGTCTTCTCTGTAACGGATACTTGTAATAACAGGACAATTTATGTAGACGATATGAGTCTGACTGCCAACTAGTGTTTTTAGGTGGCTAAGCATTAACACGCAAACGTATGTTTAATAAAGGAACGCACTACTTCGATGATTTTGATGTACGCATATCCCAGTAACATTATCATCAAATATTCGGCCTTGGCGTTATGGTTAAATAAGGCTTAAAGGCGGGCAAAAAATACAGATATATGCGCCAACCCGGATGGGGAATGTTCCCATCCGGGTTGGCCTGTTTGTGTAAAGAAAACCGCCGGCTGTGCCGGGGGATATTTTTTTGATGATGATTTCTTTTAGCACACCTTTCTTATAATCTGCTCTTTTGCCCTGTTATACATTTCCTCTGTTATGAGGTTTTTATCGAAAAGCTGTTGGTTGACAGACAATTTAACTTCCATAATAAAAGCTAATTTGTTTTTGCTTAACGTGTCGTCTGAAAAACCGGCGCTATCTGCCAATGTCTGTCACCATCCCTTCTCTTGAGTTTTGATACTGCATCTGTCTGATGTTCTATACATAAATATGAGATTGCCTTTGGTTTTATGAATACAAATGACCGGCAGAATCAAATACTTACAAAACCGTTATTTATCTGAACAGCGACACATTGTATGGCAGAACGGCACTGTACTAACCCCCAAAACAGCAGTGTTCAAGCCGGGATGTCATGTTAGATTTTCTAGGCGTAATGTTTGGCGGCAAGACAGCTTGATCCGCTCTTAACATAACAAATCCGAAAGCAGCAACAGCTTTCGGGTGAAAAAGGAATTGATGGCAGATGACTTCGCCTGATATCAGAAAAGGGGATGCCCGAATACGCATCCCCTTTTCCCGGTGTAAAGCTTATAAATTCAGCACATAGTAGCCTTTTATGCGCCGTCAAACCACATCGTAACCCTGATCCTCAATTTTGGCTTTGATGCTGTCCGGCGAGCTCTTGGAAGCATCATACGCCACCGTTACAGTTTTGGCACCCAAATCTACAGTAACGCCGCTCACGCCAGGCAGGGCGCTCACTGCGCTTGTAACTGCCTTTACGCAATGCGCACAGGACATACCCTCTACCTTTAATATCACTGTATCCATTTTTCATATCCTCCATTTCTCTCTCCGTTTATTGTATCATTTTAGCTTAACACAGCTTTCGCCGCATATCACACAACGGAAACTTTATCCGAGCCGTCAGCATCTGACTGTGGCTTAAAACGCTTGAGCCGCAATGCGTTGGCAAGCACAGATACCGAGCTGAGGCTCATTGCCGCGGCAGCGAAAATGGGATTTAAAAGCGGTCCGCCAAACAAATGAAGCACACCTGCCGCAATAGGGATACCCACCACATTGTACCCAAACGCCCAGAACAGATTCTGCTTGATATTCCGAATGGTCTTTTTGCTCAGGTCGATTGCAGTGGGCACATCGCCAAGACCCAGGCGCATCAGAACAATATCTGCCGACGCCATCGCCACATCTGTGCCCGAACCGATGGCGATCCCGATGTCTGCCTGCGCAAGGGCGGGCGCATCGTTGATTCCGTCCCCCACCATCGCCACCTTCCGGCCTTCGTTTTGCAGCCTTAGGACCTCGCCGGCTTTGTCCTGCGGAAGCACCTCGGCAAGCACGCTGTGGATACCCACCTGTTTTGCAATGGCCGCCGCTGTCTTTTGACTGTCGCCCGTGATCATGGCAACCTCAATACCCATTTTGTGAAGCCGCTCAATTGCCGCACGGCTGCCGGCCTTCACCACATCGGCTACCGCGATGATACCGGCAAGCCTGCCGTCTTGGGCCACATACATCGGCGTCTTGCCATCTTGGGCCAATCTGTCCGCTTCCGCTTCCATGCCTTCAAGAGAAATACCGTGCCCATCCATCAGCTTACGGTTGCCCGCAAGCACGGCCACACCGTTTATGCTGGCCTGTATCCCCTGCCCGGCAATGGCCTCGAATTCTTCTGTCTTCCACAAAGCCAAGCCCTTTTGCTGTGCGCTTTGGACAATGGCCTGCCCCAGCGGATGCTCGGAGCCTTTTTCTGCCGATGCGCACATCTGCAGCAGATCGTCCTGTGCTATCCCCTGCCGCGTCAGCAAGTCGGTCACAGCCGGCTTGCCTTCTGTGATGGTCCCTGTCTTGTCCAGTACAATGGTATTGATTTTATGCGCTGTTTCCAGCGCCTCTCCGCCTTTGATCAGGATACCGTTTTCAGCCCCTTTGCCTGTGCCTACCATAATCGCGGTAGGCGTTGCCAAGCCCAGCGCGCAGGGGCAGGCAATCACAAGCACCGAAATAAAAATGGTAAGCGCAAATGTCACATCGCCACCTGTACCAATCAGCCACGCGGCTCCTGTGAAAACCGCAATGGCGCATACAACAGGCACAAAATAACCCGACACAATATCGGCCATTTGGGCAATGGGTGCTTTAGACCCTTGCGCATCCTCCACCAGCTTAATGATGTGCGCCAAAGCCGTATCGCTGCCCACCCTTTCAGCCCGAAACGCAAACGTGCCGGTGGTATTTAAGGTAGCGGCATAAACCATATCGCCCCCCTTTTTATCGACGGGCATGCTCTCCCCTGTCAGCATAGATTCATCAATAGCGCTGCGGCCTTCTGTGACCGTGCCGTCTACAGGAATTTTCGCACCGGGCTTGATAATGATGATATCGCCAATCTCCACCTCATCAATGGGGATTTCTTTTTCCTCTCCGTCCTGCAGGACAATCGCCGTCTTTGGCGCAAGCCCCATCAACTTCTTGATTGCCTCGCTCGTCCTGCCCTTGGACACAGCCTCAAGCGATTTCCCAAGAAGGATTAGCGCAATGATCACGCCCGCCGTTTCAAAGTAGAGGGAGTGGGCTGCTTCAGGATTGCCTGCAATAATTTGAAACACATTATAAACGCTGTACAGGACGGCGGCTGTAGTCCCCAGCGAAATCAGCGAATCCATATTGGGGCTTCGCTGGATAAGCGCTTTGTAGCCTGCGGTGTAGAACTTATACCCGACACCGATAATGGGAATCACCAGCAGCAGCTCTGTAAGGCTGTAAGCAAGCGGGAATCTCATGGGGTCAAGGCTGTTTGGAAATGGGAGATGCGCCCATTTAATCATAGGCACCATGGCAATATAGAGAAGCGGCAGTGCCAGCGCCGCAGCTACGGCGAATTTTCTCCAAAGCGTTCGGATCTCCTTCTGCTTGCGCAGCTTGTCCTCACCGGCCATATCTGCCTTGACGGTTGTTAACGGCGTATACCCTGCCTTTTGAATGGCCTCTCTGATGGCGGATAAGCGCACCTTATGCGGGTCGTATGTCACAACGGCTTTTTCTGTAGCAATGTTGACTGATGCGCTTTTGACCCCGTCCAGCTTCCGGATGACTTTTTCAACGCGCTGAGCACAGGCAGCGCAGGTCATGCCGTCAATCGGAATAGTGGCGCTGCTGTGCTCTGTCTTTTCCGCAACCTCGTACCCAAGCTTTGTAACAGCTTCTTTGATGGCGGAGAGTGAAAGTACACTGCCGTCGTATTCTACAAGCAGCTTTTCACTGGCCAAATTCACAGAAGCCCGCACAACACCCGGAAGCTTTTGCACTGTTTTCTCTATCCGCTGTGCGCAAGCCGCACAGGTCATACCTCTGATGTCAAGTATCTGGTTCTCCATTTCAGCCTCACCTCACCGTCTGATTTTGTATAGCCGCACATCTTTACCGGGCGCGGCAATTTCGCTGATTCTTTTACAGCGGCTACCCTATCTGCCGCCGTCTGATACCCGCTGTATTGGCAGGACGTAAACCGAACCTCCGCGTATGTCGTAGTTGATAAACGCATTATGAATTTTATCACAAACGGCAACAATAGTTTCCTTAGCGGCAGTTATTAATATTATTTCCTCATCTGTCTCCAGATTAAACCCTAATACCCCTTTTGGCACTGAGCTGTCTGATCCCCTTGCCCGGATAATCGTAGCGCCGGTCACACCTGCTTCATTTGCCGCTTCGACAGCCTTATCGGCAAGGCCTAAAGGAACAATGACTACAGCCATAAAATACTTCATTTCTCTACCACCTCGTATGACTTATCGTTCTGGAAAAGGCCGATTGTCCTGCTTACATCCATTTTAATAAAAAAGTCGGCACACGTCACATATCCGCCTAAAAGCGGAGTCAGTTTATCGGCAAGCTTGGTTGGTACCAGCATTAAAACCGCTTCCCGCTCTCTTTCCACCATCATATCTAATATTATACTGGACTGGCAGGCTGTGCCGTGGGCTTTTATGATGGTGCCGCCATAATAGCCGGCGTCATGGCAGACTTGAATTATCTTTTCACCCTCGCCCTTGTCTGCAACCATAAACAGGGCGGTGTAATCCTGATTTGCCGAATCGGAGCCGCAGTTTTCAGGCCATTGGATTGCCGCGTCCGTATTCATTTTCATAGTGCCTGCGAGCGGAATGGTGAAAGCAATACCATGATTTTTACGTTCCAAATGAAATTTTATATTCAGGCGCTCTAAAAATTCTGCTTCCCTGTCTGAAGGCACAATAATTAAAACAACCTCTTTGTCTACCTCATCCATCTCAATTATCTGTAAAAATTTATTCTTTACGGTCCCTTTGCCAATAAAGCAGCTTGCATCCCGCGCGCCCATATCATATACAAACTCCAATACCTTGCTCCCTTTCCCCCGTTTTATAATAATAATTAACAGGCTATAGGCAGTATTATTCAACAATCTGCTACTCATGATATTTTACATCCTCCATATCCGCATCCGTTTCGCCCTCTTCTATCATCAACGGATGTGGTTTTAATTTATAAATCAGTCCCAGCAGCTGAACCGCAATCAAAGGCGTCATAGCGACCAGCGCAATAATGCCGAACCCATCCTTTACAATACTTGCGCTGGGAATATATTCTGCCGCCCCCTGTGCGAAAGGAAGCACAAAAACCGATGTCATGGTTCCGGCAGCGACGCCCCCGGAATCATAGGCTATTCCGACAAAGATATCCGGAACTATATATGAAAGGACAACTGCGATGACCATCCCCGGAAGGAGCACATGCCAAAGCTGGAGCCATGGGACCAGGATCCTGAGCATTGACAGTCCCGCCGCCGCCGCAACCCCCAGGCAAAGAGCCAACATAACTGTAAGGGTTTTGATAGAGCCGGCCGTATTATCTTCAATCTGGCGTGTAAGAACATGTACAGACGGCTCGGCGGGGATGGTAATCATGCCAAACAGCATGCCGACAAGAACTAACAGCCATGGTTTGCCTAACGCCGCAATCTGGCTGCCAACCTGTCGGCTTGCGTCAATAAACCCTGTGTTGATGCCCATAAGGAAGACGACCAGGCCTATATATGTATATATTATCCCTACCAATATTCTTTTTAGTTTGTATGCCGGCGTTTTTATCCATATCAAATCAATAACCATGTATATAACCAGTATGGGCAAAACCACGATAAGCGCTTCTTTTGCATACTGTATCATGTTAACAACATAATATCCGAGCACACTGCCGTCTGCAGCCGCGCTGACCGCGAGGCTCTCGTCCAGTAAATCCGCCCGTGTAAAAATACCCTGGAGCATTACCGCCACTACGGCTCCGGCAGAAGCAATGCCCAAAATGCCAAATCCGTCATGCCCCTCCTTTTCGTTGCTCCGGGTCATTGAGGATATCCCCACGGCAATGGCAAGTATAAACGGCACAGAGACAGAACCCGTCGTGTTGCCGGATACATCAAAAGCCAGCGCCAGAAAATCAGACTGTGTGAAGCATCCCAAAATCAAAATAATGAGGTAAACTACCGTCATAAACCGGTTTAGGTATATGTTTTTTATGATCTTGAATATGCCAACAGAGACCATAGCGCCGATTCCGATACAGACCAGCAATATCATAAGCTCCGAGTTGAAACTCCCGTTTGTAACAGCCCGGACCTGGCCCGCCAGAATGTGAACGTCCGGCTCTGCAACCGTGACAACGAACCCAAGCAAACCTCCGCCCAATAAAATCAGCCAAAGCTTATTGGATTTTACCAAGACTTCGCTGAGCCGCTCACCGATAGGCGTCACGGAAATGTCTATCCCCAGTAAAAACAGAGGGATGCCGGCCAGCATCAGCACAGTACCGATAATAAATTTAATCATAATCTGCGCATCCAGCGGCGTCAATGTGAAATGCAAGACAAGCACAATTATCGTTATTGGTAAAACTGAGTATAAAACCTCTTTGAATTTTGAAAAAATCGCGTTCAAACAGCACTCACCCCTTCCTCGCGCAAAATATTCACAGCTAACGCCAATACCACCCCCTTGTACGCTTCTTTTAAATTAAACAGAGAAAAAAAACGCTCTGCGATTACCTTCAGCCTTGTCCTTCACAAAAAACAGTCTGCCGCGGCGCAAAACCTACGGTTTATTCCGGTACCGCTTTGCATCAAACAAAAACTGCTGTGCTAATTAGAAATAATTAAGCAGTGTCATCAATATTTATTGTATACATATTTCTTCACCCAGTCAACTCATGGCGATAGAAATACTTTGTACGGGTATTTTTTTATTTTTAACCTTTCGATAAAGGCTTATGCTCAAAATAAAAAAGTTTCCTATGGAAACATCAACCCCTTGCCCCCAGTTTTGGGGGATTAAGGTGAACTTTTTTTAATTTTCCGTCATTACTACCTTTCGGTAGTAATTTCCTGCAAATTAAAAAAGTTGCCTTCGGCAACAAATATTCGCTGCGCTCACCTTTTCAAGGTAAACTTTTTTGAAACTCAGAAATTACGCCAAAATGGCGTAATTTCCTATCGTTATAAAAAACACAGACAGGGGGTCTTGTCTGCCTATGCTTATTTTATTACATTTATTATGCCACTAAATAAATAGCGATATGATATGTAAGCGTGTATGCCTTAAGCGACCTTGTGTTCCCGCCCCGGACCGTTTTTACACTTCTTTTTGTTACTTTCAATATGAATTGACGGTGCAGATGCCCTTAAACGCACCCCGAACCGGCTGCCCTGACGTACGATCTCCGGCTCCTCAAGCTCAAGCTCGTCTATGGACGGCGATACGATACCGTATCCTTTTTCCGATACCTCATGAAGCGCAAAAGCAATTTTGTCATATTCCTTCTTTACGGTGGAAAGCTCACACATCATAGCCATGAGCGCATCCTCACCGTCAATCTGAATTCCCGACATCTCGCCGAGTACCTGATAAAACAGATCTTCAGGCGTTATGACCTCTATGACCACCGTCCCATCGCCCAGATCCATACCGTCAATGCGGGCAGCTTTGATGAAATCATAACCGTCCATAGCTTCACCCACATGGCCCATATCGCGGATGAATTGTGCACCCTCCATTGCTTTCATGGCGGCATCATACATACCGGCCTTGAGCCAGTGTGTATTGTCAAGCGCGTCAACCCAGCGCGGTGTCTGTATACGGACCTCCCTGATGGGAAATGCAAACAGCACGCCCTCTATAACAAAATTGATGTCTTCCGCCGTCAGCGTCGCACAGTTTACCGCGATAACGCTTGCGCCGTATTTGTCCTCAAGCTCCTGACGAAGCGCCTGCGCCTTTTCGCCGGTGGGCCGAACTGAATTTAACAGAATCACAAACGGCTTGCCTATCGCCTTAAGCTCGCCTACAACCCTTTCCTCCGCCTGCACATAATCCTCACGGGGGATGTCTGTGATACTGCCGTCAGTGGTGACCAAAAGCCCGATTGTCGAGTGGTCGCAGATGACCTTTTTGGTGCCCATCTCCGCTGCCTCGTTAAACGGAATTTCCTGGTCAAACCATGGCGTGCGCACCATGCGGGGCATGTCATCCTCCAGATATCCGCTGGCCGAATCCACAATATATCCCACACAGTCTATCATACGCACGCGCATATGGGCGTTGTCGCCTAAGGAAATATCGACAGCCTCATTGGGGATAAATTTGGGTTCCGTGGTCATAATAGTCCGGCCTGCCGCGCTTTGGGGCAGTTCATCCCGGGCGCGCTCCGCCTTATACTCGTTTTCAATATTGGGTATCACCATGTTATCCATAAATTTTTTGATAAAGGTAGATTTGCCTGTGCGTACAGGTCCCACCACCCCTATGTAGATGTCGCCCTGCGTGCGCTGGGCGATGTCGGCATATATGTCATATCCTTGCATCCTGTCTTCCTCCTTTTTATATTAAAAAATAGATTCATGCTTCGGCGGCAGCATTTTGCCTCCGCACGACTGCTTTGCGGTATGCTCCGCCAGCAGAACATTGACTCATCTTCTGTAATATGTATATGAGGACAATGCGGGTTTATTCATCTTTTTTTGGACAGGAATCAAGTTTGAAGCAAAACCGCCGCCGTATCAAGCCGGCAGCGGCAAAAATGCACATCTATACTTCTTTCATACCGTATCTAAGCTTGAGTCTGCCCCGCTCTCCCGGCATAAGCTATAGCTCCACCTTCAGCCCAAGCGCTTCGCCGTGCTTTTTAAAGGGCAGCAGCTCTTCTTTATCCAGTGCGGTCGTATGCGGGTAAGGGTAGCGAAGCCCCAACTGCGCATACTTGTTTTTCCCCAGAACATGGTACGGCAAAAGATGCACTTCGGCTATCTGATTATCCAGCGCGATTGCGAATATGCTGTCTAACACCTCGTTGCAGCAGTTGAAGCCGGGAATCACCGGCGTGCGCAGTATTACCCCGCAATCATTGCGCGCCGCACGGGACAGGTTTCCAAGTATCGTTTCCAAATCCGCTCCCGCCGCATCCTTAAGCACATCTGCATCAGTATGCTTCAGGTCAAACAAAAACAGATCGGTATACGCAAATGCCCGCATGAACCTGTCGGGCGCTACATTCCCCGTAGTTTCTATGACGGTATGCAGTCCCGCGGCTTTCGCCGCCCCAAGCAGCGCCAAAAGTCCTTCCAGCTGTACAAACGGCTCCCCGCCCGATACCGTAAGCCCGCCGCCCGTTTCCTGGTAGTAGTCCCGGTCTAAAAGCACCTCAGAAAGCACATCCCCTACCGGCATTATCTCGCCTGAAAAGCTGATGGCGCTTTGGGGACAAGCGCGCGCGCATTCTCCGCACGCGTTACATATCTCCCTTGAAAATACGGGCCGGCCGTCGGGCTTAAACGACAGGGCGCCGGTTTTACAAACATTTTTGCACGCCTGGCACCTGACACACTTGTTTTCAAAATACATAAGCTGTTTCGCCGGACTCTGCGATTCCGGATTGGCGCACCAAGGGCAGTGCAGGGGACACCCTTTCAGGAAAACCGTGGTGCGGATCCCCGGCCCGTCGTGTATTGAAAACCGTTCTATCTCCATTACGTTTAGGGTCTTGCCGCCCTTCATTTCATTGTCACTAATCATATAACACCCTGCTCATCAGTTCCTGCTGGATATCGGCCTCAAGGTTGACAAATACCGCCGAAAAGCCGCTCACGCGCACAATCAGATCGGGGTATTTTTCCGGATGCTTCACCGCGTCCTCCAGCACGCCGCGCCCCACAACCGTGATCATAATATGACAGCCGCCTCTTTTGAAGTAAACCTTTAACAGCTGTTTGATGCGTTCCCGGTTTTGATTAAAAAATGCGGACGAGAACTTGATATTCTGGACCGATCCGCCCTGATACTTCGCCTCAAACTTTGCCAGCGAGTTGAGCATGGCCGTGGGGCCTTTTTTATTGGCGCCGCCCTCAGGATTGTTGGCCGGGCTTTAACCCCATGAAACGGTGCATTTTCTTGGCGTGGAAAGATCAGGTCAGGCTTGTGCGGCAGGAAATTTGTCTATATTTTAAAATTAAAATAGTATAAGGCAGACAACCTGTAAGCGAGGCTATGCCATTGTTTGCAGCATGTCATAAGTAACACGGTATTTTCTGGGCTCATGATTGACATACCGTTTCAGTTCTTCCGTCAGCAGATCCAGCATCAGTGGTGTTGCTTCCTCATAGGTGCCTGCAATATGCGGCGTAATAATGGTATTGGGAAGTTCCCAGAGCGGATGGCAGTCCCCCAAGGGCTCTGGGTCGGTTACATCCAAAAGGGCAAGCCTTCCCGGTCCCTGCCTTAGCGCTTTGACCAGCCCGGCATGGTCCACCTGCGCGCCGCGTGCGGTATTGACAAAAACCGCATCGGGGCGCATAGCGCAGAACAAGTCCTCTGTCAATATCTTTTTTGTTTGAGGAAGATCCGCAATATGGTTTGATATGGTATGACAGTGCTTGAAAATAAAATTAAGATCCGCCTTGCTCACACCAAGTGCATCGGCGTCCTCATCTGTCAGAAACGGGTCGTAGACGTAAACGGTTACGCCAAAATTTTTGATCAGGGAAATCACTTTTTTGCCCACCATTCCGGCACCTAAAATCCCTACGCTGGCGTGGCGGTTTGCGGGATATGAAAGAGCGGTCTCTCTGGCTTTGGCATATCCTTCTAGGCGGTAAATGGCATGCATACAAAAATAACCTTTGTTTGCAAGCACTATTTGCGCGGCCACAAACTCCGCTACCGGTATCGCGTTTGCCGCCCATGCGCTGACTATCTCAATCCCGCAATTCAGATATGCCCGCGCGATACGCTGCACGCTTCCGGCCGCGTACAATAAAATCTTTGCGCTTGGAAACAGTTTTTTAATTTGATCTGCCTCAAACGGCGTAATTCGATAAGTTGTAAAAATAATTTCGGCATTTTTCATAGCCTCTGTATGGATGTTAAAATCCGTCTGGTCAATTTTCTGCGGGTAGAGGGAAACCATGCTGCCCAGAAGCTTCATTCGCTCATCTGTATAAACCTTGCATAAAGCATTTTTGTCCCCGAAAACAACTGCCTTTTTCATGTTATACCTCCACCCAATAACATCTTTAGAGTTTGCGCATCCTGTAAAAATTGCCGTACTTCATTACCCTTAACAAATTCTAAAAATAAAAACCTGTCGCCGGGCAAGCGTGCCAAATACCGAGTGTATTGCGCCCAATCTCCCTGCCCCACTGCAAGCGGCATAAAGTCTGTGCTTTGCCGGTAAAACACATGAACATTTGTCAACCGTTCCCCCAGCTCTTTCAAGCTTTCCAGTTCCTTTGCCGATGTTCTTCCCACCGATGTCTGCCAATAGGCATACAGATCATCCACGGCAGCCAGCAGAGCCTGCGTACTGGCCGGTGTGTCTGTCAACGTGTTTGCATGATATTCGACAGACACCGTGATGCCATCTTGCCCTGCGAGCGCTGTAATGTTCTTTAGATCTTCATAAACTGCATGAATATACGCCGGGTCAGCCTGGCCGCTTCCTTTTTCGCCCGCCCATACCCGGATATTGGCGGCGCCTAGGGCTATTGCTGTATCCAAGACCGTTCTAAACGGCATTTTGTACTGCCCCGCGCGATAATACGAGGCATAGGAAGGGGTCAGAAGCCCTGCTTTCCGCGTCTGGCGGCCGACCTTCTCCGCCAGATTAAAATTTCCATGCGGCACATGGATATCCCCGCTCCACTCAATGGCATCCAGTCCCGACTCCTTTGCCAAATCAATCATTTCCTCCACTGTCTTTTCCCGAAAAGTCGCAGAAACTACGCCTGTTTTCAGCATAAACATTCCCCCCCCGAGCTTATCTGATGACCGCGTCGTTTGCATAAGTATTCCACACAGTTTCAAACCAATAATTCAGCTTTGGTATAGGCCGCACATCACGCCAATTGCATACGGTTCCGCCTTTGTCAAATACTACTTCCTGTATACGGCCCTGAAGCGAACAATCGATTGTGATATCTTCCGAAAGCACCTTCAGGAGCGGATTGCCCGCCCGAACAATCAGATATGAGCCACGGCTCCCGCCATTTTGCCTGATATAGTCCAGCATGGCGGCCGCACACACCTGCTGCGCAATCAGTAAATCGTAATTTGACATAGCAAGCGGCAATTCGGATATATCGCTGATCTTGGCAACTTCCCAGTAATTCCGGTATTCTTCCTGCGCCGCCTGCAACACCCCGGCCACACCTGCTTCACTTCTGATGTGCGCCGCCTGGCGACTCATTCTCTCGCCCAGCCTTTGCCTAAGATCCCGGCTGTTACCGATGCCGCTTGCACAAATCAACCCTTCCATTTGTGAAATACGCTCTGCAATCGCCCATTTTGTTGATTCCGGCAGCATGTCAACATCAGCAGGATCACCGCTATACCGTGCGGCAATGAACTGCGCGCAGCGAAGTCCCGCACACTGCCCTGAATTGAGCGCACTTCCGCCCGGACGGTAAATGCCGTGCGTTCCGCTGGCCTCGCCAATCGGAAAAAAGTGCTTAATATTGCTTTCCCACCAAGTGTTCCCGTCAAGTCCGCCGTTATTGTGCTGTGCGCACACCGCAATTTCCAACGGCTCTTTTGTCAGATCGATTCCGTTACTTAAAAACAATTCAATCGCTTGGGCATTCATATGTGCCAGCCGCTGCACCGGCGTGCCAAACAGTGCATCCGATTTCTTTAAGTAGTCAAAACACTCCGTCCCGACATTGGAAAAATCGGCTTTCAGTTCCCTGGGGTTTTGTGTAAAATCAAGCCAGACCCGCCTTCCCTTAATTTGTGTTTCATGGTACACCAGCAAATCAATCAGTGAAGAGCCGGCGCCTGAAACCTTTCTCGCGCCGAAGGGCCATTGATATCCTTTTAAGAATATAGCCCTGAGCAACTGATCCTTGCACTTAAAATACTGGCCCAAAAATTCTTTTAAGTCATTACCGTGGCTGTCTGTGGAAATATACCGGGGCAGCACCTGTTGATAGGTACCCGATAGATTCCAGCGAAATTTTGTTGAAGCGATACCGTATTGCCATTCTGTCATGTTTTTTCCTTTAACGCCCGCTTCAAACGCAAAACCGCTTGCCCCGCTCTGCCCCGTCGGATAAACAGAGCACGCATAGAGCCCGGCGGGACCGCCTGTTGCATAGATGGTATTTGTGGCATAAAAAACAGTATAACGCCCGTTTGGATTGCCCAATGCGTTTTTGTTGATACACAATACGCCCACGCAGCTTTCGCCTGCCGTCAGCACCCGTACTACCATGTAACCGTCAAAAACGGGAATGTTTTTACCGGTTATTTGCCGCTGGAGTTTTTCCGTCATCATTTTTGAGGTAAGCGGCCCCGCTGATGTCGCTCTTTGCCGTGGGTCATGATCCGTCTTGTAGCCCACAAACTCCCCTGCCGCATTGTGCGGGAACGGAACGCCAATTTCCACCAGCCTGTAAAAACTCATGGCCGATAAAGCCGCCTCGCAAAGTGCAAGGTCGCCGTCCATTGCCCCGCCTTGAAACAGTGTCTGAGCCATATCCAAAACGCTGTCAGGAACATCTGCGGCCAGCGTCAGTTTATAATAAGTCTGCTTATCTGAGCCGGCATTTCTGCTGGTGCCGGTATTCAGCCCTTCTGTCACAATCGCAATATCGGTTTGCCCGAAACCATAAAGCCTGTCCGCGGCATTCAGCGCGGACGCTCCGCTTCCTACGATTATGGTGTTAAGGCAAATAACCTCCATACGCATTCCGGCAACTGTAACCTCTTGCGAAGTCATATTACAGCCTCCTCAGATGGAATCCGCCATCCACATTGATTACCTCGCCTGTGCAATAGGCAAACACGCCGTCGGCCAGTGCGGATACCACATTTGCAACATCTCTTGGATCGCCCCATCTTTTTATGGGTATGATTCCCTGCTCAAAAATCAACCGGTCATATTTTTCAGCGACTGTTTTTGTCATATCTGTTTTAATAACGCCGGGCCGTACTTCATACACGCCGATTTCATACTCAGCCAATTTATCGGCAAATAATTTTGTAACCATGCTGATACCGGCTTTGGAAATGCAATACTGTGCACGGCTGGCCGAAGAGGTGTACGCACTGATTGAAGAGATGTTGACAATGCAGCCGCCGTTACCGGCCTTAATCATGGAGGCCGCAACCGCCTGCGTCATAAAAAACGTACCCTTCAGGTTAATATCCATCACAAAATCATAATCCCGCTCAGTCACCTCAAGAATATCCGCACGAACCTTCGGCGCAACGCCGGCATTGTTGACAAGAAGCTCGACCCGCCCTGCGGCGGCAAGGCAGCGCTGTCTGTCCGACGCGTTCGACAGGTCCCCCTGCACATACACCACATTCTGTAAGGATTTCAGTGCGCTTTCCGCCTCATTTTGAGGAGAACGGGCAAAAATTACGGTGCGGTAGCCCTCCTCACAAAGCTTTTGGGCAACCGCATAGCCGATCCCTTTGGCTCCGCCTGTGATCACTGCGGTTTTCATAAACATCACCTTTCTCGGTTAAATGTGCTCTGCGATACGCGAGCCGTCGATATCCTGTTTGTCCTGCCTGCCCACTTGATAGATCGGCAGATAAACCTTGGGATCACGAATGACACATCCTGCCGCACCGCCATCCCGCATGATCGTGGTACACTTACTGCATGTGATACAGCATTTGCTGCGCATCAGCTCTCCTTTTGCCAGGATATCGTTTGCAAAATCGGGATAGGCAAACGCCTGTCTGCCAAAGCCTGCCAGGTCAAACCATTTTTCGCCGATACAGCCGGCCGCCACATTGGCGCCCAAGTCCCTAAGCCAAGTGAGCCCCGCCGCAATCACTGTCATGTCCGGCACAGCTCGCTTGACCTGCCTCGACGCGTCAAGCAGCTTATATACATTTTCCAGAGGATGATCAGGCGGTGTGTAGGTGCCTGTATCGTACGGACGGTTGACATGCGGATTATAATAGGGATTTCCGCTCGTAATATTGACCAGCCTGACCCCCAACTCGTACAGCCGCCGAACAATCAGTTTTATTTCAGTCAGATCCGGTTTCCTGTACTGTGACCGGTTCACACCAAATCCGTATGGATACGGGATTTCGTCGTATGCGTTGAGCCTTACGGCAACATCAATTGAAGTGGTTTTCAATACTTTTTCTACAATGTTAAACAGGAACCTGGTCCTATTTTTAAATGTCCCACCATAGCTGCCCGGCCTGCGGTATGCCGACAGCAGTTCATTGCTCAGATATCTGTGGCAGCATTTTATGTCCACGGCATCAAAGCCGGCATAATCTGCGAACCGGGCCGCATCGGCAAATTTGTCTTCCAGACAGCCGAGTTCTTCATCGGTAATACTATGCACCTCAGGCGGCAAAAATGGATCCAGGTATCGGTTCTCACAAGCGATAATCGCCGGCGCCCCGGCATAGGGCTTTGAATACCTGCCGGAATGTGTGAGCTGAAGGACCAGATAAATCTTTCCTGCCGCTTTCTCGCGTATAAAGCTGACCAGCGTTTTAAACTTATCCTTATTCCCTTCATGAATGGACAGCTGGCGCGGGTTGGCACGTCCCTCACTGCAGACAGCGCAGGCCTCTACCCATAAGAGTGCGCTTCCGCCTTGTGCAAACCGTTCGTAACGCCGGTATACCATCTCAGAAGGGGAACCGTCATCCATGCTGTCGCATCCTTCCATCGGATGGACGCATAGCGCATTTTTCAGTGTGCGGGCGCCAAGTCCCACAGGCTGTGCAAGAACGGATACGTCCTTGCTGACAGGCAGATCAAGCCCCATAACGTTTAGTTTTTCTCTTAACGCGTTGAGGTCTTTAAAATTAAATTTTTCGAACCCATATTCCATATTGGCATCCTCATTGTAAATTCGGTATGATTATGCTATTATATTATCAAATCCTATTAATTTCTTGCGTAATATGCTGTATATTGCTGATTTTTATAAAAATATGATATCTTTTAAATGGAGGCCATGCACTGTGCAAACCTATGTCACTAATAAGTTCCGAATCATGTGCAACGAAAACGCCGCACATACCTTTAATATGCTGGAGCCTCATTTTCATGATGAATATGAGCTTTATTACCTGATGAGCGGAACCAGGCTGTTTTTTATAGAGAACAGGGTTTATCCTATGGTGACAGGGTGCCTGACCTTTGTTGACGGCGAACACATGCACAGGGCATTTTCAAAGTCGGACATGCCCCATACCCGCTTTATTGTATGTATCAGAAAAAATGTGCTCAAGCAGGAAAACAGCAAGCTGACTGAGCCGTTTATTAAAGGCGGATGTATCGCTCTTTCATCCAAAGAGCAAATTCAGATTGAGCTTATCATCCGCCAGATTATTGAAGAATGCAGCCACAGCCGGACTATGCAGCACGAATATATTGCGCTTCTGGTGCATCAGCTGTTGATCTATACGTTCAGAAGGTATCACACGCCCGCGCATAGCATCGAATACGGCGGGGCGGACATTATAAAGCTGTTGCGTTATATTGATGAAAATTATACCCGCAGAATCACGCTGGGCGAGCTGTGCGACTATCTGAACATCAGTATCAGCCATCTTACCAGACTGTTTAAGACATCAACAGGCTACACGATCATTGAATATATCAATAACATGCGGATCAGAAAGGCATCCGGGCTTCTGCTCCATACGGATATTCCTGTATCGGAGATTGCACTGGAAACTGGATTTTCCAGCTTTTCATATTTCGGAAAGCTTTTTCGTGCCTGTTACGGCATATCCCCTCTGCGGTACAGAAGCCGCAACAGGCTATAAGACCTGAAGCCCCAACAGGCCGGCAATTATTTTAACCGCTTCGGAAATATCCTTAAAAGCAAATACCTGGTGGCAGCCCAGAACATTTTTAATGTACTTGTCGAAATCGTCAAACATAATATTGTATTGCGTCCGGCAGCTGGGCTCATAGACACCTTTTTTGCCTGTCGCGGTGTGAACAGTGATTTTAGAGGCCATATCCGAAATGCGGCAGGCTGTCAGTGTCAGGCCATCCGGAAAATCTACCTGTGTGCTTACGCCAATGCCGCTTTCATGGTGGCTGCGAAGCGTATATTGACACTGCGTGCCGCTGATCCTGACGGGAGCAGTACAGTGGACAAAGTTGACGCTCTTATCCTGTTGTAAATTCGGATTTGCCATCCATAATGCGCCATCTGTCAAGGTTCTCATCATCAGCATTGTGACGGCGGAGTCAGTGTCTCCTTCACAGGCCACAACATAATCTGTGTTATTATTGATATAGCTGACGGCCAGACACGATGTCGTATTCAGCTTTTGCAAAAGGTTAAAGCAGGCGAGCGCAGCGCCGTCGGCGTGATATGAACGAATTAATCTTTGCAGCGCGATGCATAAACGCGCCGCGTTTAAAATATCACTTTCCGCCGGTTCAAAAATTTTGCAGGCGCGTTCTTTCCACATATGATACAATTCTTTGGCTGCTTTTGGGTCAGTTTCGTTATAATGCCGAATGACCTCATCAAGCTGTACGGTTTCAATCTCAACGCCGAGTTTATCTTTGTATACGCCAAGGTCCCGTCCGGCACTGATTACCCATGGCTCTACAGCTCCAATCAGGAGCAGCCTGCTGCTTTGCAGCTTAAAATAGCCTTTAACCGCTCTGAGTGTTCTTTTGAGAGTTTCCGGATTCAGGCACAGGAAGACATGCGTATTCTCCCGTTTGATAACACCATAGACATCCATTAAGGCGGGCGCCGCATTCAAAAACAGCATTTGCTTAGCAACAGCCTCATTAAAATTTCCATTGATATAGCCCGGATAGAGGCAGACGACGGCAAACTTTTTTGCCGCATTCATGACCGGTTGCTGTGTGGCGCCGCTCATAGGCACAGCGACCATGACATCTCCCGGCTCAAGCGTTTCTGCCTCTTCATCGCTGGAAATAAGGCACACATCACCGCTGATATCCGCCATTTCCTGCCTCATTTTTTCAAAAGCCTCCTGCAATTTGCCCGCATTATCCCAATATCTTCTGGACGCAAAAAAACATATCTTTGGCTTTATCATTTTGCCAGTCACTCAATCAACCTCCCTATACATAAGATGGTCTATATTTTTATTTTAAACTATATTTTTTTATTTTCTATCAATTTTTGCTGCGTCTATGCTTTTTTATAACGATTTTGCTATGTTGTAATAAGGTCGGCATTGGGGTTGGCAAGAGCTCTTCAGCACCAAACGTAAACACCATCGCCGTCACTGCTTCATGTATTTAAGCGGCGTTGCCGCGTCATTTTTTTTTTAACAGGGGAATAAAGCGGCTGACAGTTAAGAGCCACATCAGTTTTAGGATAACACCACAAAGAATGCATTTGAGACATTTGCATTGCGCTTGAGAATAAGTATAATATAGAAAAAAACTATGACAAGGTGACATTATGACGCTGCAGCAGCTCAAATATGTCATTAAAACAGTGGCGTGCGATTCCATAACCGAAGCCGCAAGACAGCTTTTATCTCACAGCCCAGCCTTTCCGGCGGCGATCAAGGAAATAGAAACCGAGCTTGGTATTGAAATTTTTTATCGTACCGCAAAGGGCATATCACTGTCTGATGATGGGGCCGAATTTCTTTCGTATGCGCGGCAAATTGTTGAGCGGACTCAGCTGATGGAGCAAAGATATGTCGGCAAAAAACCGTCAAAGCAGCTTTGCTCGGTATCCACCCAGCATTATGCCTTCGCCGTCAACGCCTTTGTGAATCTCCTGTCTTCGCTAAAAACCGATGAATATGAGTTTACGCTGCGCGAGACAAGGGCTTATGAAATTATTGAGGATGTCAAGAACTTTCGCAGCGAGCTTGGCATTATTTATCCCAGCGATTTTAATGAGAAGGTACTCAGTAAGCTGCTCAAGGAAAACCACCTGGTATTCCATCCGCTGTTTGAAGCGGCGCCGCACGTATTTATCAGCGTGAGCCATCCGTTGTCAAAGCGCACGGTCGTTTCGCTTGAGGATTCGGACGCCTATCCGTTTCTGGCGTTTGAGCAGGGCACATACAATTCCTTTATTCGACATCTTTCAACATTGGAAGGTTTGGTAAAAAAAGATAACACCCGATTTGCATTGGTGTTGCAGTCCCGGAGCAGACCATTATGCTCATAATGCGACTCAGCTTTAATTTCTAAGTATTCTTATTTTGTCAGCCGCAAAATTGCATATCCTTTATACCCAAATTTGCTTTATAATACTGTTTGACCCTATTGATATTTGATACTTTATCAAGCATCACTGCTGCATTTGCATGAGCAACATCCGATACAGACATGTAACCGGCTTCATAAAAAGCCTTTGCCGCGAGTGTGCCCACGCCGTTGATCCTCACAAGGTCGCAAAGGCACAACAACTCGCCCGATTCAGACCGGCTGCTCTGAAAATAATCTTTGGAAGTTTTGACACCTACATTATTCAGCGATTCAATCAATGAAACATTCATATTAGGAAAATTTACGATTGGAACAGGCTTTTGCTCAAGACTACCAATTTCTCTTTTCAATATGACTAAATAATTTTCCGATAAACTACTGTCTGCCGCCAAGGATGCTATTTTTTGAGGGGTAGACAGAGCTTTTTTCAGATCAGCCACAGTCCGTATTCCGTAATTTTCAAATAAAGCAAAGTTGTCATCAATATCCTGCCAAAGAATTCTGCGCCCCGGTAAAAGATTTTGGTTTTTTACAAGCTCTTTATAAACTTGGACAGATAAGCGGCTTAAATCCAAATTGTATTTCACATTTACCCCTCCTTGTATTGATATTTTAATACCCGTATAGCCCTGAGTGTAAGCCATTTGCTCTGTTCGTCTTTTTGCCCGATTGGGATCAGGAGTCGGTCGCTGTTGTAGGTATTCTCAATCCGCCATCTGCCCATATCGTCCTGCTTGGACACAACGAGATTGAGCGCGTCGTCCATACGGCTGTCCCTGACGCCAAGCGTACTCAGAATGTCGAGTATTTCCAGAACATCGGTCTGATACATCAATGGAAAACCAAATTTGAGCCACCCGGGTTTTGAAGTCCGATTGAGATTATGGCTGCGTCTATAGATATGATGAATCAGCATAAATTCTATGGCCTTATCCATTGTATCTTTTACCGCTTGCATCCTTCTCGGCTCCGGTATAGCGCTGAACGCTTTGAGCGCCTTGACCACACCCATATGGCAGGTATGTTTACCCCAGCACATTTCATAATGATTGTACGGTGGAACTTGCGGCGTATCCTCTGTACCGTCGTTAAAGCGCATATACCGGGTAAGCCAATCAATACCTTTTTGCAGCCTCGGATCATCAATATAACCGAAGCGTATCAGGCTCCATACCATATTCCCCGTCAGACAGGGGATAACCTCATTGATTCTGCCGCCGCCAGTTTTTACAGCGGCGCTCTGCGAAAAACCGCCGTTCTGCGTTTCCTGAGAATACTTCAATATATACTCGCATTGTTCTTTAATCTGCGGAGAGGCATCGGCCCCTAATTCCGCAAGCACGATCAGCGACCACACAAGTCCTTTGTATTTACAGGTGTAAAATTTAGGATACGTTTGAAGATACGCAGGCTCCTGCTGTTGCCGAAGGATATCGGACACAACACCGGATTGCATGATTTTATGTTTCGCCAGTAGTATTTCCGGGTCATTTTCAGGCTTGTCTAAAATATGCTTTAACGTAAAATACCGCACAGAGGGATTTTCTTCTTCTAACAACCAATTAGTAGGGTCTGCTTTGAGTACGGTTTTCCAATCACTCATCTTTAACTCTCCTTCGGACAATGTACATAGAATAAAGCTGGTGTCGTTATCCAAGTCTTCATTACTATTACATTCTTAACTTTCCCATTATATAAATAATCGGAATTTTAATGTTAATTATATTATAAAACGCAAACAAAAGCGATCATTAAAAAATATATGAGACGAGACACCGATACAAACTAAATCCGTTTTTGGGCTTAAACAAAAGCTTTTTTCTTAATTCCAAATTAGACAGAGGGGTTTAGAAGTTAGCATTTTAACTTTTTGCATCGTGAAGTTGGAATTTTTTATAAAAAGTGTCCCAAAAGTTGAGAAATCCCCAAAGCGCCGTAAATTATTGATATGACTGGGTTCTAGACATAAAGAAAGACAGTAGATTTCTGCACATTTCAATAAAAATGTTCAGATCTCCTACCGTCGTTCAGTGACAATACCACAAAAACAAATGACACATAGTATGACATGATATGGATCAGATGTGCCGATTTGTGGAGAATCGAAGCATCAGGGGCAATGGTATCATTTTTAAAAATTATGAATACATTGTATCGTATGATTATCGTGCTTTTTGCACGCTTTGGAGGGGTTATAAATGGATAATAATAACGGCTGGTTTCGATTAGAGCAAGAGAATGCCCGACGCGAGGGAGGCAGAAAAAATCAACCAATCAAGCGCAATCAATCTCCCTCTCTGGGTGCCTATAGGAACGACAGCCCAATTGTTACCGAAACACCCCGTCCAAACGTAACGCCAGCAGAAACAGCGAACTCTGATATATCCCATTCGCAGACAGTGGGTGTACGGGGTCCTGTCCTTGTGCAGGATACCGCACTGCATGAGACTTTAGAAACCTTTGTATTCTCTACCACGCTTCCGCGGCGCATACATACAAAAGGATATGGCGCTTTTGGCCATTTTCGCACCACCCACTCGATGAAGGAATATACCAAAGCCGAATTTTTGCAAACGCCCGGTCAACAGGTGCCGGTGGCGGTACGCTACTCCCTAGCGTCAAGCAATCTGGGAACGCCGGACACCTTAAGAAATGTGCGCGGGTTCAGTACCAGGTTTTATACCAACGAGGGAATCTTCGATCTGCTCTGCAATCATCTCCCTGTCTTTTTTGTACGCGATGCGATTCGTGTGCCGGATGTCATCAGCCATCTTTCACCCTCGCCGGTGAATAACCTGGCTGATCCGGAGCGGTTTTGGAGTCTGTTTGCCAAATATCCTGAGACAACCAATATGCTGGTATGGTTTTTTTCGGATTTGGGAACGATCAAAAGCTTGCGCCATATCCGGGGATATAGTGTGAGCACCTATGTCTGGCAGAATGCACAGGGTGTTCGGCGCTATGTAAAATACACTTGGATTCCCATGGCGGGGCAAGAGTTCATTGATCGGCAGGAAGCCCAGCAGCTGGCGTGCAAAGACCCGAACATCGCCGGACGCGACCTGTATGACAGTATCGCACAGGGCAAGGCTGTCGAATACGAGCTGCGCGTACAGCTGATGGATCCCGAGGATGCACAGACACTTCCGTTTGATCCTTTGGACGATACCAAGGTGTGGGATGAAGCCCAATATCCCTCTTTACCCGTCGGGCGGATGGTTTTGAACCGCAACCCGGACAATTATGTCGAGCAGGTCGATAAATTGGCCTTTAATCCGGCGAATCTGCTTCCCGGGCTGGAATTTTCAGATGACAAGATATTGCAGGGACGCACGTTTATTTATTCGGATGCACAGCGTCATCGACTGGGCCCTGATTATCGTAATATCCCTGTTAACAAGCAGCAAGGCTGGTCTCCCGCATCAATGGTATCCAGCGGGGACGGCAGACACATCGCCGGGGAGATTATGCGCGCTGAAATCCCCAACCCGGACAATTTTACGCAAGCAGGCCAGAGATATGAGTCTTTTTCTGAGGTGGAAAAAAGGAACCTAGCGGATAATATTGCGTCGGAGCTTGTGGCGGCCCGTCCTGATACTCAGCGCGCCGTCTTGAGGAACGTGGAGCAGGCCTCTCTCGCGCTTGCGGAGGCAATCAGCAAGCAAATGCCTTTGTATGCCGGTACAGTGGGAAAATAGACCCTATTGCTATGATTTTTCTCTATCGTTGGAGCAGGGCAAATCAATTGTCATATGATTGGCAGGTACTTTTGAGACTGAAAGAAGAGTGAAGTATCAAAACATGCGGAAAGAACGAAGCAATCTGTTTTCAATACTTAGGGGCGGAGTGGCAGTAACACCACCTGCTGTCCGAAAACCCAGTAATATCAAGAAAAAAGAAAGCCGAAAGGGTTAAAGTCTACCCTTTCGGCGGTGGTCGGAGTGGCAGTAATACCACTTCCGAAAAAGTCCAATAAAATCAATAGCTGCAGGCAATTAGCAAGCCGTATTTGCTATCTAAAAATATTTAGCTGAAATTAATTTTCTTCATCGTGAATGTATTCCATAATATCAGCGGGCTGACAATTAAGCACTTTACAAATGCGCACAATAACCTCACCGCTTACAACCTTATGGTTTGATAGCTTTGCCATTGTAGCCGATGATAAATTTGCCATTTTTGAAAACTCGCCTTTTGTTAATCCTTTTCGTTGCAATAAATCAAAAAACTTATAATATTTAATTGACATCTTTAACCCTCCAAACAATTTAATTATACAGTACTTTTAATTTTTTGCAAATATTATTTTACTAATACAAATAGTTTTTTGCGAAAACACTTGACATTTTTCAATCGCGTTATAATATTTACAATTACAAAAATCATTTTACTAATGCAAATATAATTGGAAGGATAACAAATGAATAAAAACTTTGACAAAGCATTAATTAGAAGCTTTAATGGAGTTTAATGGTAATATAACAGAAGACAGTTATGTATACAAGCCCGGTTATATTAAATGTGAAAAGGAGCTTAACAGTGTTTATTCTCAAATAGAAAGACTTTTAAGAAAAAAAAACCGTAAGCTGATTAATAAATATGATGCTTTGAAAAGTGAAACTTTTTGTTATGAGGCTGATGAAATTTATTTAAGTGGCTTAAAAGACGCAATAAGCATATTAAAATTACTAAAGGTAATTTAAATGCAGAGTATAAAACAAAAAGTC
The DNA here is from genome assembly GCA_022706785.1 of Bacillota bacterium. GTDB lineage: Bacteria > Bacillota > Clostridia > UBA1381 > UMGS1253 > JAKJBW01. The sequence continues at coordinate 2,553 of JAKJBW010000027.1, read as the reverse complement.
CATCAATATTCGTCGACAGACTTTTTATTTTGGTCGGAGTGGCAGGATTTGAACCTGTGGCCTCTTGGTCCCGAACCAAGCACTCTACCAAACTGAGCTACACCCCGATACCCGTACGACAGTTTTAGCTGCCGCACGTTAAATATTATAAATTTTTTCGGGGACAATGTCAAGAGGTTTTTATGTTACAACGGGCGCAAGGCGATTTTTTCCGGCAAATATAGTGCCCATACTATAGCACGCAAGCGGACTACCTAAAAAATCACGTCATATATTTATTGTTTTATGTTTTTAAAATTATTTGTGCGATATCAGACAAAATATAGGTATTGCAACTTTGTGCAAACTTTGATATCATAAAAACAGTATAGTTGAGAATAGTAAAGATGAGCTGAGCGTAGCTTAAGTGGTTTTTAAAAGCTGCATAAATTTCATTTGTGCCAGTGTGAATAACCCCGCAATGCGCTTGGATCGCATTGCGTTTTTTATTTTATGCCGGCATTGGCAAATCACCAGAAATTTACTGCTTGCCGGTATGAATGCTGGTCCGTCTTTACGCCCAATCAACTGGACAAATCAGAGAGGAGAATAAACATGAACAAAAACGATGTGGTAAAGGTACTGCTGCCCGATAGTGAGATCCCCAAGTTTTGGTATAATATTCAGGCTGATTTGAAGGACGGTCTTGCGCCTTATTACAGCGCACAAACAGGAAAGCCCATCACGCCTGATGAGCTGGGCGTGATTTTTGCAAAAGAGCTGATTATGCAGGAGGTAACGCAGGAGCGTTATGTCGAGATCCCCAAGGAAGTCCGGGAAATGTACAGAAGCTACCGCTCCACACCACTGTTTCGCGCACGCGGCCTTGAAAAAGCGCTTGACACAAAGGCGCGCATTTACTACAAATATGAAGGCGGCAATGCGACGGGAAGCCATAAGCTGAATTCCGCTATCGCGCAGGCGTATTACAATAAGCTTGAGGGCATAAACAAGCTTACAACCGAAACCGGCGCCGGACAATGGGGAAGCGCTTTGTCCATGGCATGCAACCATTTTGGCATGGATTTGATCGTCTATATGGTCAAGGTCAGCTATAACCAAAAGCCCCACCGCCGCACCTTCATGGAGGTATTCGGCGCCAACGTTATTGCAAGTCCGTCCGCCACTACCGAATCCGGCCGGGCGATTCTTGCAGACAGCCCCGACAGCACAGGCTCGCTCGGTATTGCCATCAGCGAAGCGTGCGAGGTCGCGGCAAAGTCCGGCGACACGCACTACACGCTGGGCAGCGTATTAAATCACGTCTGTATGCACCAGAGCGTCATCGGGTTAGAAGCAAAAAAACAGCTTGAAATGGTGGATGAGTATCCCGATGTGGTCATCGGCTGCTGTGGCGGCGGTTCCAATCTTGCCGGCGTCGCCAATCCCTTTATGATGGACAAAATCCAAAACAACAGCGCACTCAGGGTGATTGCTGTCGAACCGGAAAGCTGCCCCACACTCACTAAAGGCGTGTATGCGTATGACTACGGCGATACCGCAAAGTCAGCGCCCATCGCAAAAATGTATACCCTGGGCCATGACTTCATACCCGCGCCAGGTCATGCCGGCGGTTTGCGCTATCACGGGCTTTCTCCCATCATAAGCCGCATGTATAATATGGGACTTATGGAAGCACGCGCATACGGCCAGAAGAGTGTATTTGACGCCGCCATGGCCTTTGCGCGTGCCGAAGGCATTGTGCCGGCCCCCGAATCCTCGCACGCTATCAAAGCGGTTATTGATGAAGCGCTCAAGGCTAACGCAGAAGGCAAAGAGCCTGTTATTCTCTTTAACTTAAGCGGTCATGGCTACTTTGATATGACTGCGTATCAATCCTATTTCTCGGGCGAAATGGGCGACAGCGATTATAATGAAGAAGCGTCTGTGGAAAGCCTTAAGAAGCTGCCCAAAGTAGAATAATGCTATTTTAGTTGAAATATGCCAATACTCCTCCGGCCTTAATACGGCCGGAGGAGTATTGGCATATATTTCATGTCCGGTCACGACTGCCGCATGAAAGAAAAGCAAAACGTTACTTTCTTTTTACGAAAAAGAAAGTAACGAATGGAAAAACTCCGGAACGTTTAGGATTTCGTCGTCTGCAGACGGCGATTTAAAGGTCTGAACCTCTAAAACCCTGCAACCGTTGTCTTTTGCTGACAATATGGTTTTTTTTAACCGCCGGACACAGCCAGCCGGCTGTAACGACAATTTCCGTATTTGCATGAAATAGCGCGACGGGTTCACTTGTTTCCTTTTTGAAAATTCCTCTCCGATGGTTTCTGGCTCTTTCCGGCACCCTGAAACTGCCGCATTATCCCGCGCTTAATTGTTTTTTTATTGGGTACTTCATCTTTATCACCCCTGTCGGAAACGGCTCCGGGCATTATGGTCGGGGCAGGCTCGGCAAGCATGGCGTCGTCCTGCTTATCCTGTTTTTTTTGCGTTGGTCTGTTCGAGCGAACCTTTGGGGACGGAGTCGGCGATAAGACAGCGTCCGGGCCGTCGGAG
>JAKJBW010000049.1 GCA_022706785.1 Bacillota bacterium | reverse complement strand
ATTTCACCAAACCCCGAAAGCGCGTCAAGACCTTCCTGGATACGCGCGCCGCCGCTGTCGTTCATGCCGACGATGGGCGCGCCCATTTTCATGGCCATATCCATCACCTTGCATATTTTCTTTGCGTGCATTTCACCCAGAGAACCGCCGATCACGGTAAAATCCTGAGCGTATACATATACCAGCCGTCCGTCAACCGTACCATATCCGGTAACAACCCCTTCTCCGGGAGCCTTAGTTTTTGCCATATCAAATTCATTACAACGATGCTCTACAAATGCGTCAATTTCAACGAAGCTTCCTTCGTCGAGCAGCATGGCAATTCTTTCCCGTGCCGTTTTTTTGCCGCTGTCATGCTGTGTCTTTATTTTTTCAGCACCGCCGCCGGCATTAATTGTCGCTCTGCGGTTCTGCAGATCGGTCAATTTGTCAATAGTGCCCATAAGCCCACCCTCCATTTTTCATCATTATTGCGTACACTTGCCTATATAAAACCGGCAAGCTTATACTGTTCGCAAATAAAATCATAGCATAAAACTTGTCTTTTTTCCGTTTGACTGCGTCAAAGAACCGTCAGCAATAAATAAATGATTGCCGAGAACCTTTTTCTTGCCATACAAAAAATCCGGCGTTTTATTTGTCCATTCTTTATATTTGTGAACAGTATTAAAAACGAAACTTATTTTCGCCTAGGATATATTATAAACATTAAATTTGCAAACTGCAAGCATAAGTTTTACATATTTGATATTTTTATCGGCTAACTTTTGCAAAAAAGGGCGTCGGCAGCCGGTCGACACCCTTTTTTGGTATACATAATATAATTATGGTAACCGATTTACTTGTCCGAAGAGTCCTCCCCTTCCAAAAGAAGATTTATCATATCCCAAACGGTTATCTTCCCTTCCTCGGATTTAGTGGAAAAGGGAACAAGCACGTCGTCGTCGGTCAGTTCCAGTGTGGTATAAATGAGCTCAAGATTGTGCTCAAGTTCACGCTTGGACAGCTTGTCGGCTTTTGTTGCGATTATTACAACCGACTGCTGATAAGATCTGATCCACTCCAGCATAAGTACATCGTCTGCGGTAGGCTTATGTCTGCTGTCCACCAGCAGAAACACCTGATAGATCTGCTGCCGTGTTCCCAAATATTCTTCTATCATCTCTCCCCATTTTTTAATTTCATTTTTGGAACGTGCCGCATAGCCGTAGCCGGGCAAGTCCACCAAAAATATGGTGTCATCAATATTGTAAAAGTTTATTGTGGCCGTCTTTCCCGGCGTTGAGCTGATACGCGCCAATGAGCGGCGGTTTAAAAGCTTGTTGATAAGCGATGATTTGCCAACATTTGAACGCCCCACAAAGGCAAATTCGGGAATAACCATACTGGGGTATTGCGCGGGGCTTACGGCCGATACCGCAATATTTGCGTTATGCAGATTCATTTCCATCACCTCACTGTGTTATCTGTACCTGTGCTTTGTCCGAATTGTACGCCATAGGAATAATATCTGTTTTTATCTCCGCTTTGGATACCGGCAATTCAAACAGAGGCTGTTTGTTTTTTGTCAGGGCCAGCTCCAGCACCTTTTCCATACTGCCGACCGTTACAAAATCAATGCATTCCTTAATGTTCTTGGGGATCTCGTCCAAATCACGCTTGTTTTCCTCAGGGATAATCACTGTGGATATCCCCGCACGGTATGCCGCAAGCGATTTTTCCTTCAGACCGCCAATCGGAAGCACGCGTCCGCGCAGCGTGATCTCCCCTGTCAGCGCCACATTATGGCGTATGCTGTAACCGCTGAGTGCGGAAACCAGAGCGGCTGCAATAGCGATACCGGCGGACGGCCCATCCTTGGGCACAGCGCCCTCCGGCACATGAATGTGGATATCCAGCGTCTTGTAGAAATCCTCCCGTATACCAAGGATAGTCGCCTTAGAACGGATATAGCTGATAGCCGTTTTTGCGGATTCCTTCATCACATCGCCAAGATGCCCGGTCAGCTCAATTTTGCCCGAACCGGGCATAACGTTGACCTCAATAGACAGCGTGTCCCCGCCGGAGCTGGTCCATGCAAGGCCGCGCGCTACGCCCACCTCGTCTGTCTTGCCCGCCATTTCATAGCGGTATTTTTTAACGCCGAGATATTTTTGCAAAAGAAGCGGCGTTATGGTAATACTGTGCTTTTTCTCCCCTATCATTGCCCTTGCGGCTTTGCGACAGATGTTTGCAAGCTCGCGCTCCAGATTTCTCACGCCTGATTCGCGCGTGTAATAGTTTATGACGTCCTCTATGGCCTCGTCGTCAATCAAAAGCTGCTCCGGCGTAAGGCCATGATTTTTAAACTGCTTGGGCAGCAAATAGCGCTTTGCGATATTGAGCTTTTCTTCCTGGGTGTAGCCGCTTATAGAAATAACCTCCATGCGATCCAAAAGTGCAGGCGATACCGTATCAAGTGTGTTTGCTGTCGTAATGAAGAGTACGCCGGACAAATCAAACGGCAACTCAAGGTAATGGTCGCGGAACGCGAAATTCTGTTCTGCATCAAGCACTTCCAGCATAGCCGATGCGGGGTCTCCCCGGAAATCATGGCTCATTTTGTCGATTTCGTCAAGCAGCATCAAGGGGTTCTTCGTTCCCGCAAGCCGCATAGCGTTCATAATTCTTCCCGGCATAGAGCCAATATATGTCTTTCTGTGGCCGCGGATGTCCGCTTCATCGTGTATGCCGCCAAGAGAAATGCGCACATATTTTCTGCCCAGTGCCTTGGCGACAGATTTCGCCACAGAGGTTTTGCCCACGCCCGGAGGTCCGACAAAGCACAAAATAGGGCCGTGCATACCCTTGGACAGCTTCCTCACCGACAGATATTCCAATACGCGCTCCTTAACCTTCTCAAGGCCGTAATGGTCGGCGTCGAGTATTTGCTCCGCTTTGTGGATATTGAAGCGTTCCTTGCTTTTGTTATGCCAGGGAAGCTCCAGCACACAGTCAAGATAATTGCGTACGACAGAGCCTTCAGGCGTACCGTAAGGCATCTTTGAAAGGCGCTCGGTTTCCTTTGCAAGCTTTTGTGCGACTTCCTCGGGCAGGTTAGCAATAGCAATTTTTTCTTTATATTCTTTGATTTCTGCACCAAGCCCGTCTTTGCCGCCCAACTCGTCCGAGATGGCCTTTAACTGCTCACGCAGGTAATATTCCCTCTGGTTGCTCACAATAGCCGATTTCACCTTTTCTGAAATATCCTGCTCCGCCTTTATGATTTCTATTTCATTGTGCAAAATGGCAATCAGGTCGGTAACACGCTGTATGATGTCGGTACCCGACAGAAGGCGCTGGCGCACTGTGTAGTCAAGGTTTAAGTTGGCAATTGTCACATCCGCCAACTGAGCCGGATTATCCATTTCCATCATAGAAGATATTGCCTCTGCGCTTATGCGGCTGTTAAATGAAAAATATCGCTCCAGAACTTCCTTGAGCTGCCGTAAAACCGCATGCCTCGTCGTGTCATCGACAAGCGCGTCGTCCGCTATATCTTCCGCTACGCAGGACAAATAAACGTCATCCTCTACGATATCCAATAATCTTGCACGGTTGACGCCCTCCGCCAAAACACGGATACTGTCACCCGGGAGCCTTAAAACCTGCTTGATTTTTGTGACAGTTCCTATATCGTACATATCCTGCCTGTCCGGTTCTTCAATCTCAGTATCTCTCTGGGCGACCAGAAAGATCATCTGATCCCCTGCCATGGCGGCTTCAAGCGCCTTGACAGACTTTTCTCTGCCGATATCAAAATGAACCATCATATATGGAAATACTACCAGCCCCCGCATAGCGATCAGCGGTAATATACGATTCACATTGCCCTGCCGGTCCGACATCAAATCCTATCAGCTCCTCATTATGGTTTGACCTGCGTTATATGCCTTGCTATTATATCCCATAAGCAAACGTTTTTCAAGCTTTTTTCAGCCGGAACCCACGGCAAACATATGGGAGAAAAAATTATGAACAACGAAAAACCTTTCTTTCTTCTTTTCTTGAAAAAAGAAAGAAGCAAAGAAAAAACGCTTGAACGCCAAGGGTTTCGCCGTCTGCGGACGGCGACCAAGGACTCTGCCCTCCCCTCACCCGTAATTCTTTAAAAAAATCGCGTAAAACTTTCATTTTGTTCCCAAAAAGTTCATTCATGCGTTTGACATGAACCGGAACCGCCCGCGGAATTGCCTGGCGGCGTTGCCGTTATGATATCATAACCGTCATACACCGCTGGAGCCAGGCCTCCTGCGGCTTTTTTTGACACAAGCTCCGACGCTATTAACTCGCTTATATTTGAAATACCGATCACGTTAATATCTGCTTTACCAGTCCTGTGCGCCAGATTGACGGAGGGAATATACACCTTTGATACGTCCGCATCTGCCGCGGCCTGTATTTTGCTCTCTATGCCGCCTACCGCACGCACGTCACCCATAATGGAAATCTCACCGGTCATCGCGATTGTATTGTCTACGGGAATACCGGTAATGGCTGAATACACCGCAGCAAATACGGCGATTCCGGCGGATGGGCCGTCCACAGGCATACCGCCCGGAAAATTGACATGGATATCATACGAAAAAGGGTTTAGCTGCGTAATATTTTTCATGACAGTAAGTACATTTTCCACCGATGCGCGGGCTGTGCCGACACGGGAAAGCCTTTTTCCGCCCCGTTCAAAGCTCTCTTCCTCCACAGCGCCGGTGACTGTGAGGCCGCCTTTTGATCGCAAAGCTTTTGTCGCGCTTGCTTCAATATCAAGCAGCGAGCCGCGACCTAAGCTGTCTACAGCCAATCCGTTGACACATCCGATTCGTGCGCCGAACCCGGTTTTTTTTCTGATTTTAGCGCAGCAGCGCCCCGACTGCGCTACCCATAAGACATCCGCTTTCGTTATGGTATGCCGGTTTTCAACAATGGCAAGGCTTGCCGCTGTTTGCAGGATACCTACGGCATCACGGCCATTTTGGGCATAGTCACATATCAAACGCTCTGCTCCGGCCTCTGTAGGCATGTCCAGCTTTTTTGCAGCGTCCGAGATGATTTGCATAAGGGCGTTGTCTTTTAACGGCTCAAAAAAGACCTCGGCACAGCGGGAGCGGATTGCGGCGGATATTTCCTCCGGTTGGCGTGTTGTGGCGCCGACAAGGCGAAAGTCTGCCGGCAAGCCGTTTTTGAATACGTCATGAATATGTGCCGGGATGTTTTTGTCCTCGGCAGAATAATAAGCGCTTTCCAACATCACCTTCCTGTCTTCCAGCACCTTTAAAAGCTTATTCATCTGCATGGGATGAAGCTCCCCTATTTCGTCGATAAACAAAATACCGCCATGCGCCTTGGTAACGGCGCCGGGCTTGGGCAGGGGGATTCCGGCAGGGCCGAACGCGCCTGCCCCCTGATAAATAGGATCGTGCACCGAGCCGATCAAAGGATCGGCTATGCTTCTCTCGTCAAAGCGCATAATGGTCGCGTCGGCTTCTATGAATTTTGCGTCCGGCTTAAAAGGAGAAAAGCTGTTTGCCGCCGCCTCTTTCAAAATTACGCGTGCCGCCGTAGTCTTGCCCACGCCCGGCGGGCCGTAGAGGAGCACATGCTGAGGATTCGGGCCGCACAGCAGGGCCTTAAGCGCCTTTAGCGCATCATCCTGTCCTACTATCCCCGAAATAGCGTCGGGACGCATTTTTTCGCAAAGCGGCGTAGTCAGCTTTATGGCACGCATTGCCTTTAATTTTGCCAGTTCTTTTTCACTTCCGGCATGAATGGCGTTTTTACCTGATGTCTGATTGCGCAACTGGGTGTAGAAGTAATAACCCACAATACACGCCAGCAGTATTTGCATGGCAGCCAGAAATGCATTCAACAAGGCAATTCCTCCCATAGTGCTAAATATGATACATATATTGTTTGTGTGGGAAAAATTTATATACTGGTAAATGATAGCGTATTTTGTTTCATACTATTTCGCGTTCAAAATAGTATAAAGCCGCAAAAAAAGGATGCGCACGCACCCTTTTAAGTGTAAAGGTAATTAGCTTTTCAGTTCTTTAGCCAATGTCCCGGTCAATCATCTCATCCGAAACGCGCCGTTTTGTATGAGGCTTATTGGCATTGCGTATAATTTCGGGCGGGGCATCACCGTTAACAGTAGCAGCATGAACAATAACGCGTTCAATGGTCGAGTCGGAAGGAACTTCAAACATAATATCCTTCATAGTTTCTTCCACAATCGCTCTAAGGCCCCTGGCGCCTGTGTTGCGTTCACTTGCCTTAGTGGCTATCGCCTCAATGGCCGCATGATCCATATCCAAATACACATCATCCATCTCGAAAAGCTTCTGATACTGTCTGATCAATGCGTTTTTAGGCTCGGTGAGGATACGCACCAAAACATCCCTGTCAAGATTATCAAGCGTGGAGATTACCGGCAGCCGGCCTACAAATTCAGGGATAAGGCCATATTTCAGAAGATCCTGGGGCGCAATATTTTTAAGGATTTTGCCTAAATCCATCTCCTTTTTGCTTTCAACGGTGGCGCCAAAACCCATGGAGTTTTCCCCTATCCGGCTGTTGATGATTTTG
>JAKJBW010000048.1 GCA_022706785.1 Bacillota bacterium | reverse complement strand
GCTTAAGCGGCGGCCTGTAATAGTAATGCGGTTGGCGGACTTATTCAATGCGTCTTAAGACGCTGCGCCAGTAATATGCCCTTTTAGGGCTTGTGCAAACCACCAGTTCAACTGGTGGTTTTGATTGTTTGCGTGCCGGTCAGACGCCTGTCCTGATTGGCGGATCATTTTGGTCCGGCCTGCTGCCCACAGCCCTTTTCAGGCTGAGTGCGGCGCCCGCCAGACAGGACAGGCCGGCAAATATCAGCACATACCGAAACCCCTTTAAGAAAAGCGTGACAGACGACGCATCCCCGTCTGCCATGCGGTTTATATTCATTTTGGTGGAAAACGAGAAGATCATTACCGAAACTGTCGTTCCCGTAACAAGGCCGAGGTTCCGGAACAATGCGCTGACGGCCCCCGCAACGCCCAGGCTGTTTTTCGGGACGGCGTTCATGATGCTGCTGGTGTTGGGCGACTGGAAAAACGCCATGCCTGCGCCCATCAGCACCAAAAGCAGCGTAATCTTAAAACGGCCCGACGAGGCGGTCAGTGTGGTGAGCCAAAAGAAAACAAGCGTATTTAAACAGAGCCCCGAAACCGTGAGCGGGCTGTAGGATATTTTATCGGAGAGTGCGCCGCTTACCGGCGCTAAAATCGCAAGCGTGATGGGGTAGGCGCTCATCAAAAGCCCGGCGGAAAGCGCATCTGTGCGCAGGCCAAGCTGAAGATAGAACGGAATAAACAAAAGGATGGTGTTGATTGCGACAAATGATAGAAATGCCGAGCTGATACCCAGTGAAAAGATGGGTATCTTGAATAATTTTAAGTTGAGCAGCGGATTTTGCGCTGTTTTTTCATAATAAATAAAGCCTGCCAGTATCGCCAGTGACGCCACAAACAGGAGCGCAAACAACGCCGGGCTTAAAACGCCATCCTGGAAAAACAGCAGGCTTGTGAAAAGCAATAGGATGGACACAATAAACAGAACCGAACCCTTATAGTCAAAGGCTTTGTCCCCATCCTCCCTGTGCAGCTCGGGCATGATCAAAAAGGTCAGCATAACGCCCGCTATGCCTATCGGGATATTGATAAAAAATATGGACTGCCATCCGAACAAATGGACAAGAAAGCCGCCTAGGCTGGGGCCGACCAGGGCGCCAACCGCAACGGTGGTGCCGTTTATGCCCAAAGCCTTGCCCCTTTCGTTCGGGGCGAAAACCTCTGTGATGATCCCCTGGCTGAGCGCCATGGTGGCCGACGCGCCGATTGCCTGTACGATACGCGAAATGACCAGCATATGCAAATTGGTCGATAAGCCGCAAAGCGCCGAGCCCAGCGTAAAGACGGCAAAGCCGAAGGCAAACACCTTCTTTTTGCCGTAGGCGTCGGAAAGCTTGCCCCAGATGAGCAGCAGCACCGATATGGCAAGCAGGTACGCGGTGACGATCCACTGCACCGAGCTGATATTGACATTCAGCTGTCCCGATATTACGGGCAGGGCAATGTTGACGATACTGCCGTCCAAGGTCGCCATAAAGACCGACAGCGTTACGTTAAATAAAATCATCCATTTTTTAAAAGCCGTGATTGGTTTTTCCATGTGAAATATTCATACCTTTCGTGTGCATGAACAATATTTTAACACAAATTCCGGGCCTGTTCAATACCATTTATTCGTGTCCGCCGGGCGGCTCTTGCATCCGGGCCGAGTGTGCCTGCGTATGGTATAAACGCATGAAACCCTTTTTATAAATAAAGAAAGTAAGGATTTATTTTTTTTGTGCGCCAGCCGTCCGGGCGTAAAAATATGGGCTTGCCATCCTTCCGAAAAAAGGCTATAATCAGGTAAAAGGCGTTTGGCCCGTTCAGCCGCCGGGGATAATCGTGTGCGGGCAGCGCAAATCGTCAGACAAGCCCTTTTGGGGAGGTATTGTTGTCTTATGATGCCATTGCTTATCGTTGATATTTTCACACTGGCTATTTTGCTGCTGATTTTTTTGAGTGTTCACAACAGCAGCGGCAGTTATCTTATTGAACAAAGGATATATATGCTGCTCGTTCTGTCGGCCGCCTTTATTGTGACCCTGGATATGGGCATGTGGGTCTTGGACGGCGTATCCGGCCCCATAGTCAGGGGGCTGTACTACCTGATAACGGTGCTGTATTATATTTTCAATCCGCTCATCTGCATGATATGGTATTGTTATGTCGACTACCAGATATATAAAAGCAGAAGGCACCTGCGCAGGGCGAGCGCAATCCTGTCGCTTCCTGTGCTGGCAAACGCTCTGCTTTCCTTTTTGAGCATTTTTGGCGGTTATCTGTTCTATATAGACGCTGCGGGCTTCTATCACCGCGGGCCGCTGTTTTATGTCATGGCGCTGATCAGCTTCTTTTATCTGACATACGCTATGGTTATGATGATCGTCAAACGGTCGCGCATAAAAAAGCGCGACTTCCTGCCCATGCTGGTTTTTTCCATACCCCCTATGGTGGGCGGCATCATACAAAGCCTGATCTATGGGATATCGCTCATATGGCCGTGCGTGACCTTCTCGGCACTGATCATTTTTATCAAAATGCAAAACAGCCAGCTCTACATCGATTATCTGACAGGCCTTTTCAACCGCAGGCAGTTAGACAATTTCCTGCGCCAGAACAGCCAGTGTGACGGCGGCGCAAGGCTTGCCGGCATTATGATAGACTTAAACGCCTTCAAAGCGATTAATGATATCTACGGCCACCACGCCGGCGATGAGGCGCTGTGCTATACCGCGCAAATCCTGAAGAGCACCTTTAAAGAGGACGCTTTCATCGCCAGATACGGCGGCGACGAATTCCTTGTGCTGATGCCCGTGCGGGGCGCCGAAGAGCTGACCGGCGCCGTTGCGCGGCTCAAAGAGAGCCTGCGGCGGTTCAACGCACAAAGGACGGTCCCGTATGCGCTTGACTTAAGTCTGGGCTGCGACTATTACACCGGCAGCTCGGAGGCCGATGTGGCAAGCTTTTTGAAACACATCGACAAGCTGATGTATCAGGATAAGCGCCGCCGTACAGACACCTCACAATAAGCTTGTCAGATTTTTAAATATTATATGATTCAGGAGGAAGCGCAATGCAAAACTTTTCGCAGATCAAACCTGCCAAAAAACCCCGGATAGGACTCTACACCATTGGCCTTAAGGCATACTGGAGCCAGTTTTCCGGCTTGAGGGAACGTATGATGGGCTATTCCGATTTTATCAAGGAAAAGATGAGCCTGTGGGGAGAGGTCTGCCACTATGGCCTGGTAGACGACGAGGTGGAAGGCCGCAAAGCGGGGGAATGGTTCAATGCGCAGAACGTCGATATCATTTTCTGCCACAGCGGCACCTACTGCACCAGCTCATCCGTACTGCCGGTGCATCAGATCTGCACAGCGCCGGTTGTGATATTAAACCTGCAGCCCACCGCGGCCATGAACTATGCCCAGACCACCACCGGCGAATGGCTCGCCCACTGCGGCGCGTGCCCTGTTCCTGAGCTGGCAAACGCTTTTTGTCGTGCGGGGATTCGCTATAAGGTGGTAAACGGCCTTTTGGGTATGGACAAAACGCCCGGTATTTCTCTGACCGACGAGGATACGCACGCACGGCCGGAGGCTGTGCGCGCCTGGAAGGAAATAGCCGAGTGGTGCAGGGCGGCGACGGTAAAACGCAGCCTGGCCCACAGCCGTTTTGGCTTTCTGGGCAACAACTACAGCGGTATGCTTGATATGTACAGCGACTTTACTATGCTGCAGGCGCAGGCGGGGATCCATGTGGAAATACTTGAGATGTGCGATCTGGACAGGTATCTGAAAACAGTCACCAAGGCTGAAATTGAAGCCAAGCTGTCGCAGGTGTCGGATTTCTTTGAAATCAGCGGCGACTCCCCGTCCGACCCCATTGCCAAAAAGCCTACGCCGCAGCAGATGGAGTGGTCATGCACCGTTGCGGCGGCGCAGGAAAAAATGGTTCGCGGCTATGATTTAGACGCGCTCGCCTACTACTACCACGGCTCGGACGGAAATGCTTACGAGGAGCTGCAAAGCGGCTTTATTGTGGGGCATTCGCTGCTCACTGCCGCCGGTATCCCGTGCTCGGGTGAGGGCGACCTTAAAACGGCCATCGCCATGAAAATATGCGATATCTTAGGCACGGGCGGCAGCTTTTCGGAAATCGTGGCGGCGGATTACGACAAAGGCACCATTATCATGGGCCACGACGGCCCGTTCCATATCCGCATAGCGGACGCAAAGCCCATCCTGCGGGGCATGGGCATCTACCACGGCAAACGCGGCTCCGGCGTGTCGGTGGAAGCCAAGGTCAGGCCGGGCGACGTCACTACGCTTGGCGTGACGCAGGACCTGAGCGGAAAGATGAAGATGATCATCAGCGAGGGTGAGGCGGTCAGGCATAACATATTAATGATCGGCAACACCCAGACCCATATCCGCTTCCAAAGCCACCCCGACATATACATGGACCGCTGGTTTGAACAGGCGCCAACGCACCACTGCGCTATGTCGGTGGGGCATAACGCCTCGCTGTTTAAGAAAACAGCGGATCTGCTCGGTATAAACGCGGCTGTTGTTTGAGCCGGCACGCATGCGCTTATGCGGGTAGTTTAGCGGCAGTTTCACCCTTGCGCTCGAATTCTTTTGCGAAGCAAACGCCAAAAGTTTTGGTCAAGCTTTTTCAAAGCGGGCAGCGCCCGCTGGCATTACGCGGGCAGTTTTGCGGCGGTTTCGCCTTTGTACCCGGTGGTGACTTTCGTCTTCTTTTGCGAAGCAAATGCCAAAGGTTTTGGTCAAGCTTTTTCAAAAGCTTGCGGGGTTTGGGGCAGAGCCCCAAGGTCTTAAGGTTTTAATATCGCTTACAGGCGTAGGAAGGGGCACGCTAAAACGTTTGGCAAAAACTTTCCTGCCCTGGGGAAACCCTCGCCGGGGGTTTCCCCGCAGCTTTTGAGGCCCTGCATCTTTTGCTGAGCAAAAAGCGGCGCTAATGGGCACCGGGCCGGGGACGGACTTGCCGCTAGACTGTTCGCATAATGCCGGCATCACAACAAAAAAATATACGGGGAAACCCCCGGCGAGGGTTTCCCCACGCGCAGCAGCTTGCTGCGCTCCCCTTCCTGCGCTTTGAAAAGGCGTTTAGAACCTTAGAACCTTGGGGCACCGCCCCAAGCCCTGCAAGCTTTTGAAAAAGCTTGACCAAAACTTTTGGCCTTTTGCTTTGCAAAAGAAAAACCAAAGTTACCACTGAGCACAACGGCGAAACTGCCGCAAAAACACCCCCCGAACGGAGTATGATAAATGACAAATTCTGATTTCATCAAGTTTTTGCAAGATCCGCCGCGTCTTTTAGGCACACTGCTGTGGCTGCACGGCGACGAGACTGAGGCGCAGCTGTGGCAGGCTTTTCGCAACGCGGTGGATTCCGGCATAGGCGAGCTCGTGCTGGAATCCAGGCCGCACTGGGACTATTTAGGCCCCAAGTGGTGGAGCGACCTGTCGCTTGTGTTGGACTGGTGCGGCAAGGAAAATATCAAGGCTTATCTGTTTGACGAAAAATGGTATCCCAGCGGCGTGGCGGGGCATACCATCCAAAAGCTTGATCCGGATTATGTGCGCATGGCGGTGCGCTACCAGTCTATCCGCTACACAGGCCCCCAGTCGGATGTCAGCATTATGCTGCCCTGGACTGAGGCGCCCTCCCGCATCATGGGCGCATACGCCTACCCGACAGAGGACGGGCGTACGAACTGGGAGGGCTATGTCGATTTGTCCGACAGGCTTACGGTGGATGTGTCGGCGCACATGCACGGCATCCTGAACGCTCTGAGGTGGGATGTGCCGCAAGGAGAATGGCTGATCGTATTCCTTATTGCCGACAGGTGCGACGATTACATAGACCCTTTAAATCCTTATGCCGTACAGGCGTATATCGACCGCCTGTTTGAATCCACCAAACACAATCTGGGCAGCTATTTCGGCAAGCCGCTGGCGGGCATATTCTTTGATGAGCCGGGCTATTTTTCTGAAGTGGAAAAGATGCCCTACAGCCCCTATTTTGCGGAGGCTTTTGCGGAGGCCAGAGGGTATGACCCCGCTCCCTACCTGGCGCTTTTATGGCTTGAGGAGGAGGCGCACCCCTTTAAGTACGACTTTTTTGAAACGCTGAACAGCTATTACGCGCAAACCTTCTGCCGGCCGCTGCAGGACTGGTGCCACAAAAACGGGCTTGAGCTGATCGGGCACTGGTATGAGCATGAAGCCTGCCCCGATCAGGGTGAGCGCTTTATGTTTCATCAGGGGTTTGGCGAAGGTCCCGGCGATTTTTTCAAGGTTTCAAGGTATGCCGACCAGGGTGGGATGGATCTGGTGGGCAACCAGGTGATACCGGGCTGCCAAAACAGGGATTACTGGGGGCTGCCTAAGCTGGCAAGCTCTGCGGCGCATATGTACAATCTAAAGGACGATTTAACGCTGACCGAAACGTTTGGCGCATACGGGTGGCATGTCGGACTTAGGATGATGAAGTGGCTGACCGACTGGCACGCCGTCAGGGGCGTCAACCACTATATTCTGCACGCCTTTAACCCCCGCTTCCCGGACTTGGACTGCCCGCCTTACTACTACGACGGCGGGCACAACCCCCAGTGGCAGTATTTTAATATCTATGTCAATTATGTCAA
>JAKJBW010000007.1 GCA_022706785.1 Bacillota bacterium | reverse complement strand
CTCGTATAATGTATTTACGGTGTTTTTAACAAGGACACCATATAAGAAACTTGTTATCTCATAATTTGTATGGGATAATAGGTCTGTCGGCAGAGGGCGCAGTAACCCTCCTTGAAGTTTAGCTTCCTCAGAAAGAATTGCGCCTCTGCTTTACGGGCTGATACGAATGAGCTGGATAGCGTCTTGCGCTGAATGTCTAACGAGGTTGTATTCCGTAAAGAACAGAGGATAACCGCTGCCGTAATTTTAAGCACAGAGGTGATTCAATGTTCTATTGCGGTATCGACATCGCCAAGCACAAGCATGAAGCATCCGTCATTGATGCGGACGGAACCGCGCTACTCGACAGCCTTTCATTCTCCAATTCAAAGGATGGTTGCGGGAAATTGCTTGCGCTCTTTGACCGTTTGAACATTATAAAAGACAATGTTTTAATCGGTATGGAGGCTACCGGACACTATTGGCTGAGCGTACACGCTTTCTTTCTGGAACTCGGATTTACGGTTAAGGTTATTAATCCTATCCAATCCGAAGCTTTCCGAAAAATGTACATACGCCAGACCAAAAACGACAGCAAGGATTCCTTCATCATCGCCCAAATCATGCGGTTCGGACAGTTTTCGGCAACCAACCTTTCCGAAGAGGGCATTGTCGCCCTGCGTCAGCTTTCGCGTTACCGTCTTGCCTTGATGGATTCTTGCGGCGATTGCAAGCGGCGCGTCATCGCCCTGCTTGACCAGGTATTTCCCGAATACGACAGCCTGTTTTCAGATACCTTTGGTGTTACCTCAAAAGAAGTCCTGCTGAAATATCCGACGCCTGAGGATATGCTGACCGTTTCGACCCGCAAGCTTACGACGCTTTTGAGCAAGGCAAGTCATGGTCACTTCGGCGAGGAAAAAGCAAAGCAGTTAAAGACCGTTGCAGTCAGTTCTTTTGGTGTTGGCTTTGCAAAGGACGCCTTTGCCTTTCAGATCCGGCAGCTTATGGAGCAGATCCTTTTCCTTGAAAAACAAATCTGTGAATTGGAGAAGGAAATCTCTGTGCTGCTTAAACAGATTGGCTCCTACATCACTACTATCCCAGGCATCGGCGACACGCTCGGTGCGATTATCATAAGTGAAATCGGGGATATTCACCGTTTTGATGCGCCCGGCAAACTCGTTGCATTCGCGGGTCTTGACGTGAAAGTCACCCAGTCCGGCGAGTTCACAGGTACGAAAAACAAGATCTCAAAGCGTGGCTCGCCGTATCTTCGTCGCGCTATTTGGCTTGCGGCAAGTCGCGCCGCCTTTTGTGACTCGATTCTATCGGATTATTACCGATCGCTCAGGTCAAGAGGCAAGCACCATTTGACCGCTGTTGGAGCCGTAGCAAGGAAATTGTGCAACATCATTTTCGTTATCCTGCGGGAGAACAGGTCTTACGAGGCAGTGCCACCCGAACGCTGAACGCTTGTTTTTTACTTGTGCTGCCCTCTTGTTAGGGCTTTTTGTTGTGCCTCAAATCAGCCTTAAATTTGCTTTAGCTTTTTTCATTTTCCCTCTTGACATTTAATAGCTGGTCTTTCTTTTTCTATCGCAAAAAGAAAGAAACAAAGAAAAATGCTCTTGTACGCCTAGGATTTCGCCGTCTGCGGACGGCGACCAAGGGCGCTGCCCTTCGGAAACCCGCGATTTTTTGAAAAAAATCGAGTAAAACTTTTGGCCTTTTGCTTCGCAAAAGGATCCGGGCGCAAAGGCGAAACTGCCGCAAGACTACCCGCGTAATGCCAGCGGGCGCTGCCCGCTTTTGCTTCGCAAAAAGTTTCATGCGCTTAGCGTATTGTGGCTATGAATGTTTCTGACATTATAAAATCAAAAATGCCGCCCTGTCCTGCAAGGCGACATAATTTTTTTATTAATAATTCCCGCCCGAACGTTTGTATCCGCCGCTGCGCCTGGAATTGGCGTTTCGCCGGATGTCGTGCATACGCTCGTCGCTGTCTGTCTTAAACTTGTTCAGCTTGTCCTCAAAGGACAGCTCCGGCTCATTCCCCCGGGGCGACTGCCAGTCCACATTCGCCGGCCGTACCACATACGTTTGCCCCGGCCCGCTCTTGCGTTCCTCCATCAGCACCTTTTTGATGGAGAGGCTGATTTTGCCCTTTTCGTCGATCTTGATAACCTTCACCTTTACGGTATCGTTCTCTTTTAAATGATCCGACACGTTTTTCACATAATCCAAAGCGACCTCTGAAATATGTACCAAACCGGTCTTGCCTTCGGGCAGCGATATGAACGCGCCGAACGGCATAATGCTTACCACCTTACCTTCAAAAACATTCCCGACTTCGACTGGCATAAAATAACAGATCCTCCTTAACCTCTATGCTCTGACGGCTTAAAGCCGGTCAAATTCAAACCAAAAAGGCAACCCTCACCTTAACGATCAAAATAAGGAACTACTCTTTTGGCAGCGTTTACTGCCCCGAAACATCCACATAAATGCGTTCATCAGCTTCCACCAGCCCCAGCCGGTCTCTTGCAATACGTTTCTTATATTCGTCCGTTTCATACAACTGCTTTAAATCCTTGATCTGTCCGGCTCTTTTTTCTTCCTGGGCGATCTGCCCCTGAAGCTCGTCTATTTGCTTGGCATATTTACTCAGGATCGGCTGCTGGAAACAAAACCGCACGGCCGCGAAAATAAAAAAGCCAATCAGCACAAGACGAAACAGCACTTTTCTGCTGCGTCTCATTTTAACGCTCCTGCGTTCCTTTACACTTTCGCGCTCCATCTGTGCGCCTCCTTCGTGTTTCGGACAAAATCATAGCTTTCGCATCACTGTGTTTTGCGCTCTGCTGTGGGCTTGATGTCTTGTCTGTCAAGACTTCTTGCTGACCAGTATAAGCTTTTTTACGCCCCGCCCCATATGTGCGGCCGTTTTTTTAAGCCCGCGCCCTGTCCTTCTGAAAAAGCGCCTGAAAAGACCACCCATCCATAAAAGTGGGCTTTTTATCATTTTATATAAAAAAACCAACGGAGTCAAGATAATTTTCAAAAGAAACAAAATTATTTTTGCAAAAAATTTTATGACGGCGGTAAGTGCACCAAGGCATGAGTGTGAAAACGCCAGAAAATAGATAAGCCCGCCCAAAATGAGGCCCACAAGCTCAAACCATCTGATCTCGCCGTTGTTGACGGTGAAGATAACGAAAAATATCCCCACGCTCACAAGCAGCCAGAACAAAAGGTCGCCTATCCCCGTCGACACACTGCCCGGACGCAGCAGCCTGCGCCAGGCCCGGAACATGTCAAACACCAGGCCGCTGCCTAACCCCGCGGCAACCATCACAAAAAACACATACGCCTGAGCCGATACGGACACTTCCATCTTTATCCCGCCTTATCCAAACATTCTTGAGAAAAATCCGCCCTTTTTCCCGTATCCGCTATCGTCCGAATAGGCAAACTCGTCAAGCTCCCCCTCTATAATCAGCTCGCCTGTGTCCACGTTGAACTTATTGATATGCAGGTCCGCTCCCTTTACCGTAAGCATACCCATCTGCGTGTGGACAATGATGCTTTCCTCGTCAAAGCTTTCCACATCATCCACGCCCGAAATGCTTATCTTTTCACGGTTCTCCACAATGATGTTGTGCAACGGCTTGGACGCGCCCGTCCTCATGGTGTTTTTATCATCTAACGCCGCCATTTTTCTACCCCCTCGCAAAGCCTGAACGCCGTATTTTGAAAACTTGTACTAATATATTCGGCGGCCTGTAAAATTATGACTGTTTAATGCGGGGAATAAAGACAGGTAAACGCTTACGGAACAAGCCGGCACAGCTCCGACGCATCGTTTTTGGAAACATGCTCAGCCACGCCGATCACCTCTGCCCGAACCAGCCTTTCGCCAAAGCGGATCTCTAAAATATCGCCCTCTTTAACGTCATACGAAGCCTTGGCGCTGCGCCCGTTCACCAATACGCGCCCCGTGTCGCACGCTTCGTTTGCCACGCTCCTGCGCTTGATCAGCCGCGATACCTTCAGGTATTTATCCAGTCTCAAGCCTTTTCCTCCCTTACATAAAGGGCCGCGCACATCCGTTTTGCGCACGGCGCTTGCATAATCTCAGTTTTCCATCTTTGCCGCGTTTTAATGCTTCCTTGCCGCAGCACATATCTCAAAAATAAAAAAACCGGTCTGCATAAAGCTTTTTGCTGTATGCCGGGCCGGTTTTATGTTCTGGGTAAAAATTAGTTGATCGCGTCTTTTAAAGCTTTGCCTACCTTAAACGCGGGAACCTTGGAAGCGGGAATGGTGATCTCCTTATTGGTCTGCGGATTTCTGCCCTTTCTTGCGGCTCTTGCTCTTACCTCAAAAGTGCCGAAGCCTACCAATTGAACCTTGTCACCCTTTTTCAGCGCGCTTGTGATGTTTTCGATCAGCGCATTGATTGACTTTTCCGCATCCTTCTTGGAAATACCGGCACTACCAGCTACGTTTGCTATTAATTCAGCTTTGTTCATGAATATATGACCTCCTAATTTAATGATGATGAAATAATTATTCTCTAAAATTTAAACAAATCCTCTTTTTTTTTAAAGTTTTTCCGCTTTTTTTTGTAATTTTGCCTGCTGCCACAGGGTTTCCAGCTCATCCAACGTCATTTTGGACAAATTTTCCCCCGATTGTTGTGCAAGTTGCTCTACAATGCCGAAACGGGCGATAAACTTATCTGTCGCATGCCTTAGCGCCTCTTCGGCGTTGACCTGCGCAAACCGCGCCACATTCACCACGGAAAAGAGCATGTCCCCTATTTCTTCGGCGATATTTTGCCCGTCCTGACTGGCGATTGCCGCGGCAAGCTCGTCTGTTTCCTCCCTCACCCGCTCAAGGGCGCCCGACACCTGCGGCCAGTCAAACCCGACGTCCGCCGCCTTCTTGCCCACCTTTTCAGCCCGGATAAGCGCAGGCAGCGCGTGCGGGATATCGCGCATGATCTCGGCCTGCGTGGCCAGCCCCTTTTCCTTCTTCTTGTTTTTCTCCCATGTCGCCAGTGCGTCCGTCTGATCGGAGGCCGTATCCGCCCCGAACACATGCGTATGCCTGTCGATCAGCTTTTGGCATATCTCCCCCACAACATCGTCAAAACAGAACGCGCCGCGCTCGGATGCCAGCTGCGCATGGAACGCCACCTGCAAAAGCAGATCGCCCAGCTCGTTGGCAAACAGTTTATCGTCGCCCGCCTCAAGCGCTTCAATGACCTCGTAGCTCTCCTCTATCATACATTTCTTGATGGAGTCGTGCGTCTGTACCCGGTCCCACGGGCAGCCGTTCTCGCCTCTTAATGTCGCAAGAATGCCTAAAAGATCATCAATGGTATACTTTTTCTTCTGCATAGCTCTCCGCCCGCCTTTCCGTCTGGTGCCTGTCCGCTGTCGGACGATGTTTCGGCATGAGTCTTCTATAATTATTGCCAATATACCCTATTTCATCAAACGCGCCCTTTGCAGCATGGCGTAAATGTACTTCCCCTTGGGCAGCAGCAGCACATCCTCCTTTTTCACCGCACGCACCAAAAACAGCATGGCAAAATATATCCCCGCCGCCGCAACCATCGCCGCGCCCATGGCTATGATATAATTTCCCAAAGCGTTATTGACAAATTTATAGGTCAGGTCGGTTGCCACGCCCATGACGATACCGCTTGCCAGCGGGCGTATGAGAAAGTCTGCCGCCTCGTACTTGATGCCTGTGATGCGCTTGATGGCGATCAGGTTGAGCACCGCTACCGTGAAATAGCACAGGAAGGTGCCCACCGGCGCGCCATAGATATTGATCGCCGGATTGCCCACCAGCGTGTAGTTGACAAAAATCTTGACAAAGCCGCCCACAAGCATGTTCAGCACAGGCGTCCACACCCTGCCGTTTGCCTGCAGGATAGCGTTGCCGACCTGCACTATGGTAACCATCGCCACCGCAAGGCCCATGATATTGAGCAGCTGGTAATAGCCGGAGTCGTGGTACAGCAGGCGCAGTATAGGGCTTGCAAGCACACACAGCCCCACCGCGCACGGCACCGAGATCAGGATGGTAATACGCAGGGCGGATTTGGCGGTTTCGGATGCAAGCCATTTGTTGCCCAACGCAAGCGCTGATGCTATAGCCGGGACCACACTGATAGCAATAGCGGAGATAATGGTAGGCGGCATGTTAAACATGGTGATAGCCCGCAACAGATAACCGTACATGCTCAGGCGTTCGGCTTCAACATGCCCCAGCCCTTTAAGCAGGTTCATGACCATTGCCGTGTCGATAAGCGATGTCAGCGTGAATACCGATACCCCCAGGGTGATGGGGATAGCGATATAGACAAGCTGCTTTAGAATCTGCCTGCCCGTCCGCACTACCGCGCAGCTTTTGCCTTTGCTCAGCGCAGCGCGGCTGAATTCGGGAAGCTTTCTTCTGGCAAACGCGGAATAAACCAACAGCGCAATAAGACCCAATACAGTGCCTATAGTGACCCCACCAATTGCGCCCGCCGCGCCCCATTGCACACCGTATCCGATAAAGGCAAGCGCCAACGTTATGCCCACAACAAGCTTACCTAAAGCTTCAATTACCTCAGATATGGCGGTGGGCGTCATATTGCTGAGCCCCTGAAAAAAGCCGCGGTAGGACGACATCATCGCTACAAAAAACAGGCTGGGCGCCATGGTCATGATGGTGTATTTAGCCGATGGCGCTGCTAACGCTTCGGCAAACATAGAAGCGCCGAAAAACAGCACCGCACTTCCGCATAAGCCTATAATAAACATCAGTCCGCGGGAGATTGAAAATATTTTTTTAGCGTCCGCATAGTTTCTAAGTGCTGCACTCTCCGCTACCATCTTGGACACCGCGACCGGCAGACCGGCGGTGGAAATCATAAACATCCAGTTGTAGATAGTGTAGGCGGCGCCGTAAATGCCCATGCCTTCCGTTTTCAAAATCAAGCCGTCAAGCGGTATTTTATATGCCGCTCCGATAAATTTTATCATGATATGGGCGGCGGCGATGATTGCCGCGCCCTGTACAAACGTCTGCTTTTTGATTGCGTTTCCGGTCAGATCCCTGGCCATATATTCACATCCCCGTTTATTGTGATAGTTGAGCTTAGCCGAAAGCAGGCAAACGGTTGCATCACGTTCGCCTGAATACATATCCGCAAAATCGCCAAGAGAAGCCGGGGCCGGTATACCGCACGATTGCCGTCACGCCCCCATTATCCTATTAGCACGATTGAAATATTATACCAAGCTTTTTGGGTAATGAAAAGGGTTTTGCGAAATTTTTAGCTTGACAGGCATAATTTCGGCTGCTATCAAGGCTTTGGCCGGAAACGCCTTGACAAGGATAATTGTTTATTATATCATAATTGTAAGCCGCAGTCGGCTTACTACACACCGATACAATAAATGCATAAAGAATAAAACCGAAAGGTTTTATATCCATGATTGCGTTTATTATATCATAAATACAAGCCGTAGTCGGCTTGTTACACACCGATACAATAAATGCATATGAAATAAACCCGATAGGGTTTATCCCTTTAGTTGCATTTATTATATCATCTGTAATGTGATAGGATTATTTTATTTAAGGAGTCGGAAACTATGCGCAAAGTTATTAGGCGCCCTGTTATTTTTGGACTTATTATTATTTTTATTGCCACGTTTTCAATGTTTTGTGTATCGGCTAAAATCAGGAGTAATCAGTTTGGCAAACTGAACCTAGAGCACCACAACCACCTTACGGGAAGTACAATCTTATTTGCCACGCATTGGTACAACGAAAATCCACTCAGCCTCGGTTTTAAAATGTATTATTTGGGAAAGTCCGTTGACTCTCCGACTCCCGACAAAAGATTTGTCTATGATACCTATCCGCCCGGAACAATCATACCGATTTATCTGATAAGCGTTATCGCCCACACGCCCCCCAGTCCCGCCATGGTCATGGGATATAATCTGTTTTCCCACTTTTGGATTTCGTTTTTATTGGCCTGCGCACTGTTTTTGACGCTTAGACGCATACGCTTTGCTTATATCGGTTCAATCTTATCGGCATTTGTCACCTCAGCCATTATCCTTTTCATGCCCGAAACCATGTATTATCTGCAAAACGTATTTTTTTCGGATCAGGCGGTTTTGCTCCCGTTCGCAGCTTTAATTTTTTTAGAGGCGGCGCGCGATTTGGTATACCCGTCGAAATTTAAACGAACATTTGACATACTGCAGTGGAGCATTATCTTTTTCGGTGTATTGACCGATTGGCTGTTTGCGTTTATATGCGTTGTGCTGTTTATAAAAAGGCTTATTAACGGCCAGCTGGGGAAGACGTTTAAGGCTTTTGTCTGCAATACTTTTGATTTGGCTTTTCCGGCTTTTGCCGCAGTTGCGTTTTACGCAGCACAGCTTTTAACAAATAGTTCTGACCGCTTTATGAAAGTGTTTTTAGAGAGAACAGGGATTGATGACAAAAGCGGATGGATAAACTGGTTCGACACTATGGTTTGGGACAGGTATATGAAAGCGGGATACGGGCCTTGGGCAAATGTGATCATATGGGGTACATTCTACTTGGCGGCAGGACTTTTCCTATGCTTTTTGGCGGTTCTCTTGATCCGCAGATTTAGGAAAAAACGAGACGAAAAAAATGAGGCGGAAGAAACAATGGCCTCCGCAAAAAATACTGATAGATCCCATACGATTGAAAACCTAATGATTATTTCAAACTTTTTAATGCTGATCGTATTTCCATGCTTTATGCAGCTTTACGCCTTTAAAAACCATTCGGCTATCCATGATTTCTCAATAGCTAAGCTTTCATTTATACTTTCAACAGGCTGGATCATACTGCCTGTCACACTCTATGCCATTTTGAGAGATATATCAAAATTAGGCAATAAAACCATATTGAATGCTGTTGTGGCATACGCAATCACAGTGGCTGTCGTGTACTCGGCCTCAACATATATACATTCTGTCACGCCGACATACAAAGCTATGTATCCCCCCAGCACACCAGAGGTTGAAACGTACGGAACCTTTGTACGGGATAATACCGGCTATTTCGATGTTGTCTTCTCGCCGGATTTTTCCGTTGCGTCGGAGCAGCATTCAAAGCTATGCTGGTCTTTAAAGCAGGTACGGCAGGTCGCAAGCTTAGCCGACATCAGCGGTACAATGGCGCCTTTGCCAAGCAGCGCCACGGTTACTATTTTTATCGCCGACAAGAACAATATTCCGGGCTGGCTGCAGCAGTTTGCCAATAATGCTTTTCTGTACAACCAAAAAGGGAATATGTGTATTTATAAAATTCCTAAACCGCAATTTATTACGAGATAAAAAAACTGCCCGACAATATAAAGAAACGTACCTTGTCTCTATTTGGATTCATGGTACGTTTCTTCTGTATTGACCTTCCATACCAGTGACTTATCGTTTTTGCCCGACTTCACAAGATTAACAGCCTCAATTGCCGTAAGCATCGAATGGTCCATGTTGTTGTATCTGTGCTGACCGTTCCTGCCTAAGCAATAAAGGTTTTCAATGCCGTTAAGATATTCTTTCACCTTATCTATCCTGCTGTAGGCTCCAAAGTAGGCGGGATAAGCTTTTTTCACTCTGATATGCGTCGCGTCAAGCACATCTTCTTTTTCTATCACATCTATCTTGGCAAGCTCATCAAGGGCAAACTTAACAAAATCCTCACTTCTCATATTCCACATATGATCGCCTTCACTGCAAAAATACTCAAGCCCCACCCATACTGTGTTCTCATTGTCTTCCACCATATATGGCGACCAGTTATTAAAAATTTGAAGCCTGCCTATTTTCACGTCTCTTTCCTGAATGTAGATCCAGCAATCGGGCACAATATTTCCGACTGTTTTGATCTTTGTTTTATTTTTTATTTTAAGTTTTTTCAGTAATAGCCCTACGGTAATAAAATCACGGTATGGCAAATGGGCCGCAATGTCTCTCACCTCAGCCTCCGGGGTATCCCCCATTGCTTCTACCAAATCCTTAATTGGCATAGTAGAGAAAAACAAGTCCCCTGTGATGGATCGCTCCTGCCCGTCCGGATGCCTTACAATGACTTCCCCGATTTGATTCCCGTCGGCGTTCACTTTAATTACTTTTGAATTTAGTTTGATCTGTCCGCCCATGTCCGTTATACGGTCCGCCATGGTTTCCCAAAGCTGACCCGGACCTTTTTTGGGGTAAGCAAACTGCTCGATAAGAGACGTCTGACTGCTTTTATAATTTTTATTGAATGCTTTGGCAAGCATTTCCTTTACTGCCTTACTCAAAGAAAGCTCTTTCACCCTTTGCGCGCCCCATGTGGAAGAGATTTTTGAAGGGTGCACGCCCCAAAGCTTTTCGGTATAGTCCTCAAAAAATGTTTCATAAAGTGCCCGGCCAAACCGGTTGATATAAAAGTCCTCCAGCGAGTTTTCTTCTCTTTTCTTAATCGACGCCGCAACAAAGCCAAATCCGGCCTTTATAGTACGGGCCAAACCCATATTGATAAAGGTTGCAGGCTTAATCGATATAGGGTAATCAAAAAATTTCCTTAAATAAAATATGCGCGACACGCGATTTCTGACAAGCATCACCCTGTCTGTTTGCTCAGGGTCAGGGCCGTCCGGCGCCAAGGGTTTTTCTATGCCTAATTTTTTATCATCCCGGGACGGCGCTCCCTGGATTGGCATAAGCTCTTTCCATAAGTCATTTACCTGTTGGTTTTTTGAAAAAAATCTGTGACCCCCGATATCCATCCGGTTGCCTTTATATTGCGCCGTTCTTGATATCCCGCCAATAAACTCAGATTCTTCCAATACAACAGGCTTTATGCCGGTCTCTTTCAATAATTGATAAGCTGCGGTCAGCCCCGCAGGACCGGCTCCAATAATGATTGCGCTTTTAGGCAAACCATCTGTGTGCATTTGTCTTCCCCCAACGTTACAAATATTATTTAAAAATCAATAGCTTTCTGGCAAGATAATTCCAGATTAAAACTACAGCCGCCACAAAAATCTTAATGACAAGATAATATGCTGTCCCAAAAACAATAACGCCTAAATACATGCCGCCTTCAGTCAATCCCAAACCGATAATGCCTATTATCGCAAAAATAATGAACGCTTGCATCTGTCTGCCTTTTACTTTGCCGTCGGCTTTTTTAAAAACAAACATGATTGATAAAATATAATTGTAAATAAGCCCGGCTATGAATCCAAAAGCGGTAGCAATTAATATCCCCATGGCACCCATGCTGCCGAAAACAAACGTTTTGAACAGAAATAAAACCCCCGTGTCAACAATAAAGGCAGTACCCCCTACCAATACGTATCTCATGAATTCCTTTATAAATTCAACAGCCCTGCCATACTTCTCCTCTGACCCCGTCATCCCCGCCACAAATATCAACCTTTCCTATATTGCCGGCCAATGGCATACTGACCCTGCCTGGGTTCCATATGCCATATCCGTGTTTTCAATGCAATAAATAAATCGAACGCATTAGCCTTCGATTTTGTCGGGAAACTTATGTCTGGCACCGATGAAACAGATACAAGCGATTTAAAAGCGACCAGATCAAAAATCAGCTTGATTGTCGTGTTAAATAGTATAAGCCGCTGCCATATGCACGGACAGGCAACAAAGTTATTATAGCATATCAAACGGTCAAATACAATATCAAAAAACCCGCACTAAGACAGTGGTGCGGGTTTTATCCTTCTTCATATAAAATACCCGGCCTTCAAAAAAACGCGCCAAGGCGCCTGTGTCAAAACGTCAATAAAAAAACATGCCAAAAAAGGCCGCCGTCTGCTCAATCACACCGACTCAGTTTTGGGATAAGCCGTTTTAATCTTTGTTCTGCCTAATAAATAATCCGTGCTTGTTTCATGCAAATCGGCAAGCTTAATCAAAGCAGCTGTGGGAATATCCACATCACCGCGCTCATAGTTGCTGTAGACCCGCTGGCTGCAATGCAAATAATCTGCCACCCGCTTCTGCGTCCAGTCATTGTCCTCACGCAGGCTGCGTATATTCTGATACATCGCCCATCACCTCGGTTCCATTATACTTTAGCGAATAATTCGCTATTGACTTTTAGCGATATATTCGCTAAAATGAATTTGAGGTGGGACGTAATATGAACAAAAAGCTAAGCAAAACCATAAAGAAGTCATTTCTGTTGATAGAAGCGCTTTTTACCCCGTCCCGTCTGCTGGAATTCTTGTGTACACCGGCGGACAAGCTGAACAAATACAACCTGGGATTAGGGACGATGATACGGCTAAAGGTGCTGCGTCCCCGAAATACTTTGTACAGGGCGTTTGTCAAGGAAGGCGTTACCGACAAGGATAAAATGACCATGACAATCCTCAAAGCGTTCCATGAAGCCTACCGGTCCGCCTTATCCAAATAGTATAAAAGCGGTACGCTCCCGCTAGCACCTGCGCGGGTAGTCTTGCGGCGGCTTCGCCCTTGCGCCCGAATCCTTTTGCAAAGCAAAAGGCCAAAAGTTTTGGTCAAGCTTTTTCAAAAGCTTGCGGGGTTTGGGGCGGCGCCCCAAGGTCTTAGAGTCTTAGAGTCTTAAGGTTTTAAGCGCCCCAAAGCGCAGGAAGGGGCGCGAAAAAAGCTTCCGATGGAAGCTTTTTTGCGTGGGGAAACCCTCGCCGGGGGTTTCCCCATTATCTCTTTATGGCTTTTATTTTGCGCAAATTAACCGATCCCCTGTCCCTTTTGACAGTCTGAGCCTATTGCAAACGCAACGGGCTTTTTTTAGATTTCTAAAAAAGTTTTTAATTTTTATCTCGGCCGCATTCCGGCGCAAAGCCTTATTTGTGCTCAATTTTTATGGTATGCGTCTGCACAAAAATTTTCTGATGATAACATTCTGATAACACTTTGCTTGTATACAGCCCTGTGCTTATTATCGTAAAATACTACCCAACAGGCATCCGGCGTATAAAAGGTCGCCCCTGACCATACGGAATGGATAGGGCTTGCAAAACAGAAACCATCAGCTATTGTGCTTGTCTTTTGTCATATTCGCGTTATGCTATATAATCACTATCTGCAACAAATTGTTTACTATATGCAACCAATTGTTTTAGGTTTATGACAGATATATAATAGATAGTAAGCAAAAAACATATGGGAGTGATATAATGGCTGAGCCGTTTTTGAAAAACAGAACACGCTTTACGTCTTCGTTGAAAAATGAGTTGGTGCCATCTTTTAACCGCTTGGCTGAGCGGACCAGAATACCCAAGACCAAATTGCTGGATGAAGCGATTGAGGATTTGCTGAAAAAGTATATATTTAATCGGGAGATAATTAAAAATGAATGAGAATAATATCTGCAAAAATTGCAGGCATTTCAGGCAGCACTATATCAAACATGGGCTCAGCTATCGCGAGCTTTGGTATGGGCACTGCGTTTATCCCCGATTAAAAAAGCGGGAAACTGCCGCAAAGGCCTGCGAACACTATAAGGAACGTGAAAACGCAGAATAAGCTTTATGTTCATTTGTACTAAATCGGCGGACAGCGTATAAAAGTGTATAAACAAAACCTTACTTTCTTTTTCTATCGCAAAAAGAAAGTAACAAAGAAAAATGCTCCTGTACGCTTGGGCTTTCGCCGTCTGCGGACGGCGATAAAAGGGCTCTGCCCTTTTAAAACCCGCGATTTTTTGAAAAAAATCGAGTAAAACTTTAGCTTTTTGCTTCGCAAAAGAATCCGGGCGCAAGGGCGAAACTGCCGCAAGACTACCCGCACAGGTGCCAGCGGGCGCTGCCCGCTTTTAAAAAAGTTTGACCAAAACTTTGCCCTTTTACTTCGCAAAAAATGTTTGGTGCGTATTATCAGTCCGCAAGCGTGCAAAAAAACACACGCCGAAAAGCCTGGAAAGCAGACGGCAAGGCTATCTGCTTTTCAAGCGTTTCCCTGGTCACCCACAAAAAATCTTGCGGCATATTTTCGCAGATGATGATATAGCTGCTCATATCCCATTCGATATGGGTAAAAATGTGCTTTTTGCGTACGCTTTCCGCCACACTGACAACCGATATATGCCACCAGTCCAGTATGCGCCTTACTTCCTGGACAGTTAGGCTGCCGTCTGAATTCGGAAATTCCCAAAGCCCGCCAAGCAAGCCCCCCGCCTCCCGCCGCCGGAGCGCGATTTTATCGCCGCAGCAAAGCAGCAGCACCGTTTTTTGTTCCTTTTTCCGGGGCTTTTTACTAACCTTTACCGGAATCGCCATTTGCGTGCCTGTCTGGTATGCCATGCACAACGAATTAACCGGGCAGCTTTCGCATTTGGGCGCTCCCCTCGGCAAACAGACTGTAGCGCCGAGCTCCATCAGGCTTTGCGTGAAGTCGGCGCTCTGGGACGCCGGATAAACCCCGCGCAAAGCCGCCGCTATCTGCTCTTTCACCTTTGGATGGGCCGTGTCCCCGTCATACCCGGTAAGCCTTGCGACCACCCGCACCACATTCCCGTCCACCGCCGGGGTGGGCTGGCCGAAGCAAATGGAGGCGACAGCGCCGGCGGTGTATGCCCCAATGCCGGGCAGGGCGCGTATCTCGTCGTAAGAAAAGGGAAAGCGCCCGGCGTATTTTTGCACGATGATCCGGGCCGCTTTTTGCAGGTTGCGTGCCCGCGTATAATACCCCAGGCCCTCCCATACCTTTAAAAGCGCTTCCTCCTCTGCGTGCGCCAGGCTTTGTATATCCGGAAACTGCCGCATAAAACGGTCAAAATAAGGCGTTACGGTTTCCACCTGCGTCTGCTGCAGCATGATCTCAGACACCCATACCCGGTAAGGGTCCGTATTTTCCCGCCACGGCAGCACCCGTGCGTTTTCGGCATACCACCTTAAAAGCGGCTGCACTATCCCGCAAAGCTGCGGATTATTGTTGTTTTCAAACACCGTTTTTTTCATCTGCGCTCACTCCGGTATCTATCATACCATATTTGCAGACAGATTGCGATGTTTTTTTCGCGGCAGGCCGGCATACGCATAAGCCGTTTGCATAAATCTCAAAATCCGGGCACCTTGCGCTTACCGCACCAGGCGTATTTTGTAGGAGGAATGGATAAAGGGCAAGGTAACGTCAGGGTCTTTCATGAGCAGATTGGCAGGGATACCCGATACCCTGTTGCCAATAATGCTGCCATAAAAGGTGGTTGTGCCGCCCGCGATCTGCACCGTTCCGTTTGGGGCGTATATCATCCCTCTCACTTCACTTGACGCGGTGCTGATATCAATGCTTCCCTGCTGCGAATAGACACATACTGTACTGGTGGTGTTCAGGGACAAGCCGCCGCCTTTGAAATAAATATTATTTTTCGCAAAAACACAACCGTTGACAACCGTGGTATTGTTAAACTCAATCGTTCCGTTGACGTATAAATTGCCGTTGAGGACACAGACGGGCGCACCGCCATTAATAGTCAGATTGCCGTCGATATAAACGTTTCCGTTAATGACCACCTGATTGGACACATGGGTATTCCCGGTTATTTTTATGTTTCCGTTCCAATACTGCTTTGTCCATTGCGCATTGACGTAGCTTGCGTCCCAAACGATACCGTACGATCCGGGCATATTCTCACTGACAACATTTGAAAAATCAACCATATTGATTTTTCCCACACCGGCCTCCGTATGACCGACAGTTGTGGTATAGGTATTGATATTGACATTTTTACAAGCCTGTGCGGTACCGGTAATATTGCCTTTGGCCGGGTTTGCGTTCAGTGAGCCGTTGGAGTGAACGCTTCCGGCAATATTAAAATTACCGCCCAAAGTCAGGGTATAGTCGGGATCCCCTGAAAATATCTTATAATCAAACGGCCCGCCAAGCGTTTCTACTGCTCTTTGGGCGCTGGCCGCTGCCGCATACGGCATCACATCGATACCGATGATTTTCAGGAAAGTCGCACCCATCGCCTTTTCGCTTTCAGCGCTGATCACACTGTTGTTGTCGCCAAATGAAATCTGAATGTCCTGTGCCGGTACTCCGTTCTTTTCTATGTATTCTTTCGCGGTTGATTCGGCCAGCACCGTGTCGGGCAATCGGGCGGCCCCCGCCATAACGCCCGCGTCCAATGCGGTCTGGAGCTGTGAGGTATTGAGGTAAACCATACCGAAGTCAACCGCCGCGCCCGCAAAGGCCAGCAGCACCGTCATTGAGACCGCAACAATCACAACGGCTGCCCCTTGTTCATTGCTTTTAGCCCGTTTCAGACAATTCATAAGTTTTTTCATGATTATACATCCCTTTTACTCATAAGATTTTTTTGTGCTCTGCCATATGAAAAACAAAAAGGACAACCGAAACAAATCAGTTGTCCTTTAATAACAGGCATAAGGATACAGCTATCCTGTCAGCACTTCTTATTAGCCGGCAACTGGCTGCCATAGATTCATCATCTTTAGGCCCTATAGCTTTGCGTCACATACTTTCATATGCTTTGCCTTTTACATGGGTATATCATATACAACTCTATTATATCACTTTTTATGCGGTAGTCAAGTTTTTTGTGTAAAATAGTTAGCGTGATCAAAAGCAGCGCCTTTTTTTCCGTGGCGAAGCAGTAATATTTTCAGTTAATCCTTCAACCGCTTTTATTTGCCCTTGACTAAGCATTTACCAATACCCTGTTTCATATTTTTCTGCTCATGTGTTCAGACAGCGCCAAGGGATGTCGAAAAATAAGAAAACCTGCGCCCGAAAACAATTGACAAAAATATCTTTCGGAACTATATTATACCTATAATTAGCAAAATCCTACAGCAAACTCCAGAATCCGTAAAATAAAACTGGAAAAAGTACTTAAAATCGTATAGTTGCTTTACAAAATGGGCAAATACTCCCGCTTTTGCCTGACAAGTCAAACCGGCCATCCGGGCAGACGTCAACCCATAAAGCACGCGATACGGTCTGATATAGTCAAAAAAAAACACGAACAGAGAAATGCGCTTATTTACTAACGCAAAGGAAAAAAGCCCTGTTTGGTTTTGTATCACGTCTTAAATTGCTTGTCAAAGACTCAATCCAATTTTTGAAAGTATCGTTTTTGAAGCTTTCCACTGTTATGAATTACTTTTTTACTAACCCAGAGCATGGGCAATTTAACAATAATGAAATAAGCAGGTAATGCATTCGCTTAAAACCGTGTCTACCCCACAGTGCCGACAGGAAGGGTGTGGTTATTATGGTGCTTTTAAAGGCAAAAAATGCATGACTGCATTTTTTATTGCAAATAGCAGTTTGAATAGTCCCCGCCATCACGACGCAAAAGGCTTGCCTTGGGCGGTCGGGTGCAAATTCAAGACAACAGCTCCGGCAAAGATTTTTATTCCTATCAGAATCTCCATTTCAATGATAAAACTAAATGACTGTTGTTGCGCTTTTGGCATACAACGGATACCGTTTTCTGTATGAGGCCGTTTCCTCTTGCGAGAGGCGCTTGATTTTATCGCAGAAATATCGTACCCGAAATGCTGAAGTGTCCTCAACTTTCATTTAATTTTAAAAAAACAACAAAAGGAGGAAGCAGCATGAAGAAACGTGTCATAAGCGTATTTTTGGCGATCAGTATGGTTTTGGGTCTGACTCTGGGTGTATCGTCAAAAGGAAACGGCGCCCAAGAGGCCCGTGCAAAGAACACGAAAAGCACAGAGGATGTTAGTGATGTTGTCCGGATGGGGGAAGGACAACGCTACACCAATCGTTTTATTATTAAGTATACGGCTGAGTCTGCCGGAACCGACAGATCCGAGGCGGTGAAGCAAAGGGCGCTGACGGTTGCCGGCAGAGACGATATTAAAAAGTTGGATACTTCACAGGTAATAAATGAAGCTAAGGGCATGGATGTGCGGCGCAGACCTGACGGCAAGAATGCCGGGGAAGCGAAAAGTGTGACAAACGCGCGCGTCAGCAAGGTAGCGCGGATTAATGCAGACGTGATTGAACTTGACGCGGCGGTGGAGACGGAAGCATATGTACAACAGCTTAAGTCGGAGTTGGGTGACAGTGCCGTTGAGTACATACAGCCTGACTATAAGCTCTATCCGTCATCTCAGGCATATTCGCCGGATCCCGGCCTGAGCGGACAAGCCGAACAGACTGAAGCGCCCAGCGCTGCGCCGGAGGTCACGCCGGTTTATGAAGCAACCGCTGAACCCGACATACCGGATGCTGGCGTACAGACATCTCTGCCACAGGAAACGCCAACGGCCGAGCCCGCACCGGTGAACGCAGTCGGCATAGACGGGATCATGGGCAGCACGCCGGCTGACATTACCGCTGCGCACACATTATCGGCAGGTCAGGGTGTAAAAATTGCGCTGATCGACTCGGGTCTTGATGTAACCCACCCTGATCTGACAGGCAGGCTGGCGGCCGGGTATGATTTTGTCAACGATACCGATTTGACCTACGACAACAATAACGTTATGGGCCAGATCCACGCGACGCACATAGCGGGCGTGATCGCATCGGTGGCACCGCAGGCGCAGATTATGCCCTTAAAGGTATTCGAGGGCGGCTCGGCTTACACAAGTGACATCATAGACGCAATCGAATATGCCGAACAAAACGGTGCGACGATCGCCAACTGCAGCTTTGGCAGCGGTGAGGACAATCCCGCTTTGCGTGAGGTGATACAAAGCAGCGATATGCTGTTCGTTTGCGCCGCGGGAAATGGGCGCAAGGATGTGGATACAGAACCGGTATACCCTGCATCATATGGGTTTGACAATGTAGTAAGCGTAACATCGCTGAACGCGGATATGGGCTTTAGCTACTATTCCAACTACGGAACCGAGAGCGTGGATATCGCGGCGTTGGGCCGTAATGTGGAAAGCAGCTACCCCGGCGGCGGATACGGCGAGCTGAGCGGAACCTCGGTATCGACTGCGTATGTGAGCGGCGCGGCAGCTTTGGCAGCGGCGCTGAGTGCCGGGCAGCAGGCCCCCGCAGACCTAAAAATACGGCTGAAAAATACATCATACCGGCTTTCCAATCTGCAAAATAAGGTAAGCGGGGCAAGCATGCTTGGCATATACAATTGTGTGGCCGGCGTGACAGACCCAACCATTGTTCCGGTTAGTCCGGCGGACGACTTCGATGTGCACGGCTACCAGCCGACAGCCGAGGAGAGCTGGGAACTGTTTAGCAGTCTGCCAAATAAGCAGGTTGCGGCGGTGAATCCAGGCCTTTATGTGTTAAAAAATAACGGAAGCGTGTGGGGATGTAGCGGTCAGGGGGCTGTACAGATAGAAGGCCTGACAGGAATTGTACAAATATCGGCAGGCGACGGCCACATCCTGGCCCTGGACCAGAATGGAAACGTATGGGGATGGGGCTGGAATGACTACCACCAAATTTCGGAAAGTTCTGAGTTATATGTAACACCGATGCAAATACCTGGATTATCGGGCATTGTACAGATGGATGCAGGCTATTATCATAACGCCGCCGTTAAAAGTGACGGAACAGTACAGGTATGGGGGGGCAGTTTCTTACCTCCTTCGTCAGGATTTAATGGCGTGTGCAAGGTAAAAGTCGGAGGGACGAGTATACTGGCAATGAAAACAGACGGCACATTATGGGTATGGGGCAGATATCAACCTATCCCGCAAGAAATAGAGGAGATGAGCGGAGTAGACGATATCGACGTAGGCGGCTATTATTATGAAATAGACGGTTATGACGGTGACGATGTACTGGCGGTCAAGGATGGCAGCCTGTGGACCTGGAAAGAATTTGGAGGCGGCCTGGCTACGCCTCAATGCGTCAGCTCGCTTTCGGATGTGGCGTCGGTTTCTGTAAGCCTTTCTTTTTATCAAAGCTGTATGGTAGTAAAAAATGACGGAACTGTGTGGGCTTGGGGAGATAATAACGATGGGCAGCTGGGCGACGGGACAACAACGGATAGGGCAACACCCGTACAAGCGGTAGGGCTGTCAGGCGTAAAACAGGCTGCAGTCGGATCCTATGACAGTATCGCGCTTAAGCAGGACGGCGCCGTATGGATATGGGGATATGGCACTTCCTCTAATCGTGACATGCATTTAAGCGCTGTGTTGCGCATTCCGGACTTACAAGGGGACATCACAGCATCCACGTATAATGAAAGATATGTTCTCGCAGACGGATATGTACGAGAACTGACAACGAGCGGGGCAGGCGAAATTATTTTAGGCGACACCAGTCAAGTTTCCGCAGGCTGTGAGCATCGCCTTGCTTTAAAAGATGACAAGACTGTGTGGGCCTGGGGTGAGAATGACAGTGGACAGCTTGGAGATGGCACTACGGCCTCACGCAGTACGCCTGCACCTGTGGCGGGGCTCAGTAATGTAAAACAGGTCTTTGCTGGAGCTTTCAGCAGTTTTGTCGTTAAGGAAGACGGAAGCTTATGGACCTGGGGGGCGACGGTGCCCTATATGTCTGAGAGCGATATGTTGTCACCGGTCCAGATAAGCGGATTATCAGATGTAGCGTCAGTTTCAGCATCATATGGTCATGTGCTGGTACTCAAAAACGATGGGACTGTGTGGGCCTGGGGCGAGAATACCTTTGGGCAACTCGGTAACGGCACTACCCAGACAAGCTATGCGCCTGTGCAGGTATCAGGCCTGACGAATGTTAAAGCAATCGACGCTGCAGACAACTCAAGTGTGGCGGTTAAAAATGATGGCACGGTATGGACATGGGGCTCCGACAATTTTGGTGAGCTTGGAAACGGCACCTTTGATGAACCAAGTAGTATTCCCGTTCAGGTAACCGGGTTAACGGGAATTGAGCAGGTCGATTCAGGCGGGATTCACTGTGTGGCGCTTAAAAATGACGGGACTGTATGGACATGGGGTGCCAACGAGTTAGGTCAGCTTGGAAATGGCACTTTCGAGAACAGCAATACGCCCGTAAAGGTGTTAGGCCTGACAAACGCTGCAAATGTTTCAGCAGGATACTACAGCAGTTTTGCCAGAACAAAAGGCGGTTTGGGGTATGCCTGGGGAGATAATGAATGGGGTCAGGCGGGACAGCCGTTAAGCACAGGCAATCTGCTCCCGCATCAGATCATCGCTGACGATATGGAGGAGTACATATACCAGACAGAGATGGAAGATGCTACGCTTTCTACTCTTGATGACGGACATGTTGTTGCGGGATATACCGTTGGACAGTCGATCCAGTGCGAGGGCGGAGAATACGCAGCGGCGACAGGCACCAATCTTGAACACGCAGGGCCCTGGAATTGCTGGCAGACAGCGCCTTTGAAGGCTTCGTTCGCGGCCTATAAATCCGGATCGTATTACATATGGATGAGGGTTTGCACAAGCACTGCCAGCCAGGGCGCAGCCTGCATTATGGCCGACGATCAATATGCGTACACCTTTGTTAACATCCCTGTAACTTCGTCGGGTGGCGGTGACGTTTGGCTATGGAAAAAGGCAGCCGTAATAAACCTGACGGCAGGAGAACATGTGCTAAGCATTATCCCGCAAGGCGCAGGCGGAAAATTTGACTCTATGCTTATTACGGATAATGCGAATTATACGCCGTGGGATTTCGTGGTTGTCGAATAAGCGGCAGCTTGGATAAGCTGTGAGCCTGTCAATTAAATACAACAATGAAAGGAATGATCAAAATTGTATAAAAGCATGAGAAGAATATCTGCCATTCTGCTTGTAAGTTTATTGATTTCCTTTTCAGTCAGCCCGAACATCTTTGCAAAGAAGGGTGATTCAAAAGGATCGAATCAGATCGTAATTCCTATTCCGATTCAAGATATATCTCTGGAAACAGATAAGGACGGTTACGCGGTATTTTCGGATTGCACAACAAACAGCATACCGGGGGAACCCGCAATACCGATTCAAAAGATCAGCGCCATATTGCCGCCGGACGTTGATTTCGGTTCTGTAACGGTCGAAATGCAAGGAGACGAATACACAGATGTGCCCGGATCCTGGGATGTGCGGGCCAACGGACCGTTAGTGCCGGCTGATAATGAGAAAAAGGAGTTCTGGCCGGAGGGTAAAACGATCGAAAACGGAAAAGATGCTGCGATCTATAATGCCGATAAGTTTTACCCCAATTCAACTATTATACAATCAAAAACCGGCCAATTACACGAGTGGAAAATGGATGACATTACAATAAGCCCTTATTTGTATAATCCTGTTTCCAAATCTTTGCGCAAATTAAGCGCGGGTAATATTGTCATTAACTACAGACTAAAGGCTTCGGATAAAAAATATACGAAAAAACCGGGAAAGGATCTTTTGAAGAGCCGTGCTGATAAAATGGTTGCTGAGGGTGCAGCCAATTATAATGAAATGGCAGCCCAATATATTGATGATGCTGCCCCGTCGCAAAGCATGACAAGTACTTTGCGGGGCGCGGCAAGCTCGTCGCAGCTAGGCGTGGGATATGTCATCTTAACAACAAATGATATTAAAAATAATTCAACCAAATTAAATGCCTTTGTAGCAGACAAGCAAAACAAAGGGTTTGATGTTTATGTGGTGACCGAGAGCGACTGGGGCGGCGGGACAGGCGACACCGCTGCCAACAATATCCGCGCGTGGCTGCAATCAAATTACGAGAGCCTTAGCCTCAGATACGCCTTGCTGATTGGCAACCCTAACCCGGCCACCGGTACTGTTCCAATGAAAATGGCATGTGCATATGGTCCTTATCGTGATCTAACACTGGACGAATATCAACCTATTCCTACTGATTTCTTTTATTCTGAAATGAGCGGTAATTGGGATGTGGATGCTGATGGCAAATTTGGTGAATATGAAGATGATTATGGGGATGGTGGAGCGGATTGCTATGGAGAATTAACAGTCGGGCGAATTCCATATTATGGAACCATGAATGATCTCGATGTAATTTTGCAAAAGACTATAGATGCTGGGACGATCACTCCTTCTAAGGACGTTTTACTCGCTGGCAAACCAATAACTCCGACTGATGTAGGATATACGACTTTGGAAGAAGTAAAAAATGATATTTTAATACCAGCCGGATATGGTTATCAACGTGTATATGACAGTTATGTTCCAAATGACCCAAATACTAATATTACAGTGCCATGTACCCAGACAAATGTGAGAGATCAATGGAACGGCATATCCCCAGGGCTTGTGGCTTGGTCGACACATGGCTGGCCTCAAGGGGCTTCCGATATAATGGATATTACTACAGCAAGCACGTTGGATGACTGGTACAGCTTTACATTCCAAGCCAGTTGTTGGACTGCTTATCCGGAGGCTACAGATAATTTAGCTTATAAACTTTTATTAAGCGGCGCTATCAACACTTTAGGCGCCACAAGAATTAGCTGGTCTCTATTTAATAACTGGTTACTATATGACTACTCTAAAAATCTTATACTTGATGGGCTGACTACGGGTGATTCATTAAATAATGCATACAGAGGATATGGTAAGTTTGCGTGTAACGGCGATTTCCCATGGGCTATGATGTTAATGTATAACATTTATGGGGATCCATCTCTTGCGCTTGAATATTCGGTTACAGGCATTACGCCTGTTTATGAATATGTGGATCTTCCGAATATAGGCGACTCTGTTGCATTATCCGCCTCTGTCATACCTAGTAATGTTCCCGACGAGGATAAATTAATTTACTGGAGTTCGAGCGATCCTGCCGTAGCTGCAGTAGATTCTACCGGAAATGTTACAGCCGTTTCCCCGGGGCAAGCCACCATCACCGCAACAACGGCAGTGGGCGGTTATACCACCTCATGTACCGTTTGCGTCGGGGGCAATCTTCTTAAAAATCCCGGTTTTGAAAAAGAAGATTCTTCTCCGTGGACCTTCAACCAGCCGCAATTCAGCGTGACAACAGAGCAGAAGCGTTCCGGTACGCACTCGGTCAAGCTTGCGGGAACCGCCAGCTGGGGCTATTTGGGACAGGTGGTCAATGTCATCCCAAATACGGATTATACCTGGACGGTATACATGAAATCCAGCGGCGCAAGCGGAGCCAGGCTCAGGGTGCTTCGAACCGCAGCTCAAGGCGGCGGTATGCTCCCCGGAACTACCGCTGTGGATAACGTAGGCGGCAATGTATGGACGCCATACACCATTAATTTTAACAGCGGAAGCTGCACCGAGCTTACCCTCTCTGTGTCGGATTCGCAAAAGAACCGCACGCATTATATCGATGACTTTGACCTGCGTCTCAAAGACTGGCCTACGCCGGAGCCGCTGTCCCGCGACGCGAAGCTGTCAGCACTGACATACCAGTCAGGCTATGGCTCGACCGCAGCGGTTACAGGGTTTTCGGCAACGGATGAAGGCGGCACCTATACAGTCAAGCTGTGGGAAGGCGCGACTTCGGTAAATGTGGGCGCAACCGCGGCGGATCCAAACGCGACAGTACAGATGACACCCGAAAACGGCACGCTTGATCTATCGTCAGGAAGCGGCACAGCAACAGTCGTCGTCAGGGCCGAGGATGGCATCACATTAAATACATACACCATCAAATTCCTGGTAGCAAACAACCTGCTTGCAAATCCCGGATTTGAAACAGGCGTGTTTACACCGTGGATCAGCCCTCAGGATCATTTCAGTTTAACATCCCAACAGGCGCATTCGGGTATGCTTTCTGTTGTACTGACCAGCAGCGGCAGTTGGACTTACCTTGGCCAGACTGTTAATGTAATACCCTATACAGACTACACCTGGACAGTGTGGATGAAATCCAGCGCTGCCAACGGTGCACGGATGAGAATTTTGCGAACTGCGGCTGACGGCGGCGGCATCCTGCCGGGCTCAGGCTTTGTCAATAACACGGGTGGCTTTGTCTGGACACAGTATACGCTTAACTTCAACAGCGGAAGCTACAGCCAGCTTGTCCCGTCCATCTCAGATTCTTATCCCGGACGGACGCACTACATAGACGA
Organism: Bacillota bacterium; assembly: GCA_022706785.1. Classification (GTDB taxonomy): domain Bacteria; phylum Bacillota; class Clostridia; order UBA1381; family UMGS1253; genus JAKJBW01. Next base: position 68,910 of record JAKJBW010000007.1, on the reverse strand, counting down.
TTCTGACCTGCGCATTGCCGGCGCGCCGGAGCCGCCGCCGCTGTCGGATGACGCCAGATTGTCCTCAATTGTTTTTCAGACGGCAGGTTTAACGGAGCTGAATCAGGAATGGTTTGGGGAAGAGAACCAAGGCGAAACACGCATAACAGAGGTGTCGGGTCTCACCACTACAGTAACGGTAGAAGCAATAAAGTCGGATCCAAACGCGACAGTACAGATGATGCCCGCCAACGGAGTGGTGGACGTATCATCAGGCAACGGTACAATAACAATAACAGTAACAGCGCAGGACGGCGTCAAGGTGAATACATATGTTGTGCACTTCCGTCTCTCGTCTCAGATTGCCAATCACAGTTTTGAAACAGGTGATTTTTCAGCATGGACCGCATCGGATGTGTTTAGTGTGACAACCGAACAGAAGCATCTTTGGGGTTTCTATTCGGCCAAGCTGACAGGCAATTCAGGCTGGACCGGGCTCAGGCAGGATGCGTATTTACTCCCGCATACCGACTATATATGGAGAGTATATGGAAAATCGGGCTATATCCCCGCTAATTTCTATATATATACTACAGATGGCGTGCTAATAAAGGACTGCGGTCCGACAAGCTGGAGTCCTGACGAATGGAAGGAGTATACGTTTGCCTTCAACAGCGGAGATAATAATATCTTAAGGTTTGTTGTGAAAGACTCGTGGGGAGGCACGCACTACTTTGACGATTTCATCTGCTGCCAGGTATTGATAGCGCCCTGATCCTTTGAAAGCGACAACAGGGCCAAGATGCAATAATTAAGTTATAAACTGAGTATATTCCTGAAACCTCCAAATCGGCGTCAAATAACGACACTGATTTGGAGGTTTTCAGAATCTGCCCAAAATGTTACATGCCGCACAATCCTTTTTTCTCTTTCAGGGAGGCCGTATCACAATGCTGTGATGGAATTATTCTGTTCACCAATTACATATGAAATACATCATAACGGTAAAGCCCTTAATTATAAGGGTTTCACCGTAAAAATAACGGCTGGTATTTGAGCATTCCAAAAAAATGTTCAAATACCAGCCGTTGTTCACCTCAAAAACCGAATCTGTTTTTTAAGTGATTTGATGAAATACCGAATGCTTCGCACAAAACAAAACAGACAGTCCCGATAAAACGGACTGTCTGTTTGAAAGGTTTTCTGTTGATTAATAAGCCACGCCCTGGGAATACATGGCTTGCGCAACCTTCATAAATCCGGCGATATTCGCCCCGGCAACCAAATTGCCCTTTAATCCGTAAGCCTGCGCAGCTTCGCTGCTCTCTCTGTATATGTTTATCATAATGTTTTTAAGCTTTGCGTCAACCTCTTCAAATGTCCAGGAATACCGCATGGAGTTCTGGCTCATTTCCAACGCGGAGGTCGCAACCCCGCCGGCATTTGCGGCTTTTGCAGGGCCAAACAAAACGCCGTTTTTATGGAATATTTCAACAGCTTCCGGAGTGGAAGGCATGTTCGCGCCCTCCGCAACAGCGAAGCAGCCGTTGTCAACAAGCATCTGCGCCGATTTTGCGTCTATTTCGTTTTGCGTTGCGCTGGGCAGGGCAATATCGCATTTAATGGACCATATGCCGCTGCAGCCTTCGGTATAAGTCGCATTGGGATGATAATTGACGTATTCGGAAATCCGCTTTCTTTCAACCTCTTTAATTTGCTGAACCGTGGCCAGGTTGATTCCCTGGGGATCGTGGATGTATCCGGAGGAATCGCTCAGAGCAACAACCTTTCCGCCAAGCTCCGTCGCTTTTTGCGCCGCGTATATGGCAACATTACCGGAGCCGGAAATAACAACGGTCGCTCCTTTAAATGATTTGCCGTTATCTTTTAACATCTCATCGGTATAATAGCAAAGCCCGTAGCCCGTAGCCTCGGTTCTGGCCAGGCTTCCGCCGTATGTTAAGCCCTTGCCCGTCAAAACGCCGGTGAACTCATTTCTAAGCCTTTTATATTGCCCGTACATAAAGCCGATCTCTCTCCCGCCGACACCAATATCGCCGGCCGGCACATCAGTATCCGCTCCGATGTGCTTACTCAGCTCCGTCATAAAGCTCTGGCAGAATTTCATGATTTCATTATCCGATTTGCCTTTCGGGTCGAAATCACTTCCGCCCTTTCCGCCGCCAATAGGAAGGTCGGTAAGCGAATTTTTGAAAATCTGTTCAAACCCTAAAAATTTGATAATACCGGAATACACCGAAGGATGGAACCTGAGGCCGCCCTTGTACGGGCCTATCGCGCTGTTGAACTGAACGCGAAAACCGCGGTTTACCTGGACCTTTCCCGCGTCGTCAACCCAGGAAACCCTGAAAGAAATAAATCTTTCCGGCTCCACGATCCTGTCAATGATACCGGCCGAAACATACTCAGGATGCTTTTGCACAACAGGCTCGAGTGACTCCAAAACCTCTTTCACTGCCTGATGGAATTCGGGTTCAGCCGGATTCCTTTTTATAACAGCATCAAATACCCCTTGCAAATACGGATTTGCCAACATGTTTACTCCTCCTAAAATATAAAATTTTTCTATACGAAAAAATTGCACGGCGCATACCGCCATGATTTTTCAGTACCGATCCTACAGCCGTTTTTCTTCTTTATTTTCGCTTAAAAAGTCATCAATCGCCTTTGCGGCAACCTTGCCGGCGCCCATGGCCAAGATAACCGTCGCCGCGCCCGTAACGGCATCCCCGCCGGCGTATACCCCCGCTTTGGAGGTCTTTCCCGTTTCCTCCTCCACGATAATACCGCCCCAGGATTCCGTTTCCAAGTTGGGCGTCGTATTGCGGATCAACGGGTTTGGCGACTGCCCTATAGCAACAATAACCGTATCCAAATCAATGGTGTATTCGCTGCCCTTTTTTACAACAGGCCGCCGTCTGCCCGAAGCATCCGGCTCCCCCAGCTCCATCTCCACGCATTCTATGCCCGTTACCCAGCCCTCGTCGTTTCCGAGAATCCTTGTGGGGGCAGACAACAGCTTAAAGATAATCCCTTCCTCCTTGGCATGATGGATTTCTTCCAGCCGGGCAGGCATTTCCTGCTCGCCCCGCCTGTAAATAATATAAACCTCTTTGGCCCCCAGCCTTTTAGCGCACCTCGCCGCGTCCATGGCAACGTTTCCGCCGCCGATCACCGCGGCAACCTCCGGAATTTTAACCGGCGTATCATAATTGGGAAATTCATATGCCCGCATCAGATTGATGCGCGTTAAAAACTCGTTGGAGGAATAAACGCCGTTTAAATCTTCCCCTTCGATATTCATAAAATTTGGAAGGCCTGCCCCCGAACCGATAAAAATGGCCTGATAGCCTTCCTGCTTCAATTCGTCTATAGATTTAATCCTTCCGATCACCATATTGGTCTGTATTTTAACGCCCATGTCCAAAAGGGCGTCGATCTCTTTCTGCACGATGGCTTTGGGCAGCCTGAATTCAGGAATTCCGTAAACCAAAACCCCGCCCGCTTTATGAAAGGCCTCAAACACGGTCACGTCATACCCCATTTGTGCCAAATCCGACGCACAGGTGATCCCGGCAGGACCGGCCCCGATCACGGCCACTTTGATCCCGTTGCTTTCAGCTTTTTTTGCCTTTGAAGCGCCGTTTGCCAAAAAATAATCGGCGGCAAAACGCTCCAGCCGCCCGATTGCAACCGGTTCGCCCTTTTTTCCCCTGACACAAAGCTGTTCACACTGACTTTCCTGGGGACATACCCGCCCGCAAACCGCGGGCAGCGCGTTTGTTTCTTTTATGGTTTCATATGCGCCGATAAAATCCCCCCGGATGATTTTCATGATAAAATCCGGTATCGCAACATTGACAGGGCAGCCTGAAACACAAGGCCTTGTTTTGCAGTTTAAGCACCTTTGCGCCTCGGTAACCGCCATATCCTCATCATAGCCCAACGCAACCTCTTTAAAATTTTTGTTTCTCACGTCAGGATTTTGTTCGGGCATTTCAACCTTATGTAAAGACATATTCGGCATCAGTTCACACCCTCCAGTCTGCAGCGATGTTTTTCCACCGATGTCTGTTCCTCTTTTTTGTAAAAGTTCTGCCTTCTGATGGCCAGATCAAAATCAATTAAATGGCCGTCGAAGTCAGGTCCGTCAACACAGGCAAACTTGGTCTGGCCGCCAACCTTAACCCGGCAGCCGCCGCACATGCCTGTTCCGTCGATCATAACAGGGTTCATGCTCACAATGGTTTTGATGCCGTAGCGTTTTGTCAACTGCGAAACCGCTTTCATCATCACTAGGGGGCCGATGGCGATAACCAGGTCAAACTCCTCCCCCTCTTTGATTTTGTCCTCCAGAATATTTGTCACAAAACCTTTTATTCCGTTTGAACCGTCGTCAGTCGTGATGATGGTTTTATCGGTAATATCGAAAAGCTCTTTTTCCAGTATGATGAGGTCTTTATTCCTAAATCCCGCAATGACGGTAACATCGCAACCGATCTTTTTCAGCGCTTTTGCCTGGGGGTATGCAATTGCCGTGCCTAACCCGCCTCCGATTACCGCCGCTTTCCGGTAGCCCTCCAAATGCGTGGCAACGCCCAGCGGACCGACAAAATCGGCCAAGCATTCCCCTTCGTTTAACATACCCAAATGAATTGTGCTTTTGCCCACTTCTTGAAAAATAATCGTCACGGAACCTTTTTCGCGATCATAATCCGCAATGGTTAAAGGTATGCGCTCGCCATTCTCGTCAATACGAAGCATAATAAACTGTCCCGCTTTGGCCTTTTTGGCAATCCCCGGCGCATATATTTCCATCAGCTTAACCTGCTCGTTAAGCTCTTGCTTTTTTAATATTTCATACATAAAAACCCCCCACAATCGATACCATCCGGGCAACTGACAACCGGCTTTTAGACTATATTTTATTTCAACAGCCTGAGAAATATAAAAAGTACTAATAGTATATTATAAGTTTACGGATTTTTCAAGGATTTTTTTAGCCGTTTTTGTCAAGTTTTTTATCAATATGATGATAGCTGTGCAAACTAAGCCATATTTTTCTGTATATATTTGAACAAACCACTTCCTCGCAGTTTTATTTATTGTTTATACCACAGTCGGTTTTTCCATGGCAGCAGGGGAATTTGAACTCGCAACTCCAAGCAGTCAAAACAGGCTATTGCACAATACAAACGCTTGCTTTCGGAGAACCGCGGACCATTTGACCGATCACAATATGAAGAATCAAAGGCAATTTATGAAACGGCCGTTGCCAGGTACGGTACGGGCGAGCCCCTTGCTATTCAGATTAACCGTAATCGCGTGCTAAAATTCCATTTTCGATATAACTTGTTCACAGAAAGGGTAAGCACATATTGGAACGGCCCCGAAAGGCAAAACGGCGAGGACGCCTTAGGGGGTTTACCCCATTCAGAAAAAGCTGAAGGAATTGGAACGTGGCTGGGATATGGCGATTTGAGCGGCATTGGCGCACCCGTTCGCTCTCTCGGCGGGTTTGGATTTTCCGCGCCGAATATGACGATTGGTGGCGCAATCCTATTTGCCGCAGGATGGTTAGTATTTGTCGGGGTTGCCTAAATGCTGAAAAGAAAAAGAGCATAGCCCAAGTTTCCTTAAACTATGCTCTGCGCTTAAGTTTTGGGCAGCCGCGAACTTCCCTTAGTGAACCGGCAAACCCGGTTCATTGTAAAATGGCGGAGAGTTGAGGTAAAAAATAATGGCGATTCCAAAGAATCGCCATTACTGATTGTCTAATGCAACAAATTTTAATACAATTTAACGAGAAAGTCAATAACGCGAAAAGTTTTTATTATGGGGTGTATTTTTCTTTTATGGGGTGCATTTCGTTGTGTTAGGGGGTACACTTTTTAACGGGAATATAGAAAAATGCTTATACTTCCTATATGCCCTTATAAAGCTTGAACAATATCAATACCGTTACCGTCCGGATCTTTGATATTGAAAAAACGATAACCCCAAGATACATCTTTTGGCGGTTCTTTTACATCAATATCCAAATCTCGTATCCGTTTGTATTCCGCGTCAACGTCTGTCACGCGAAACTCAAATCCCTGACAGGCGGTAACGGTCTGCGGCGTAAATCCTTCTTCATAATTTACAACAATACAAACGGTGTTTTCGTCTCTTTCTCCGAACCATATTTCAATGCGGCGCGGAGCACCATGTTCCTCGTTGATGTCTGCACCTAAAACGTTTCGGTAGAAATCGGCGAGCCGTTTTGGATCAGACGATACAATATTGACACATACCAATTTGCGTGTAAAACTTGATGTTTTAGTAAAATCGTTCATAATTTGCTTCCCTTTTTCGATATAGTCACTCATAGTCATTTTCCCCGGTAATATAAATAGATGAAGACTAATTTAATTATACCTATTCATCAAGCGTATCATATAGTGGGTGATTTTGAGTGTATGCTATCTCAACAGAAGGAGAAGTCGTTCCATTCTGTTGCTTATTGTACTTTGAGAAAAGTCCACCGTATGGATCTGATATTCCTACAAGGTATTTGTTAAACTCTTTAATTCCGGCAAGGCATTCATAGATTCTCAGAAATGCAGGTATCTCTTTATCAGATAAATCTTTTATTTTTAAAGATGCCACTTTCTTTTTTAAACAATCTGCATATCCCACTTCAAAAGGAACCCACCAGGAACTGACTGTATTATAAGATAAAACACATAATATGTGCGAAGATAATCCAATGCCTTCTTTTATACAATCAACAGTTGCTTGGTCATCCTCATTTTTATCGGCTTCTTGTAGGGCAGGATCTTCCTCGTCTAAATAATAATCTATACCTTGCTCGGCAATATAATCCGCTATTGTTCTTACCATTTCTTTATCTAAACTCCTATGTGACAGAAATATACAAGGTTTTTTGGTATCAATATTCTCTGCAAAAAGCATTTTCCTTACTTCATTGAACCTTGCGCGATTATCCCCTTTTTCCATTGCATCACCCCCCCCAAAAAAAAATTACTGCATACAACAAAGAGCGTTACATATTAAAAAATAACTGCTGTATTTATAATTTTTTAAATGCATATTTTCGTATCTCTGGATATGCATTTGGCTCAACCTGCCTTGCTGCTGTAACAAGTCCTCTTAGTCGTTTTCTAATTTCTAGATCATCAGGATTTTTTAAAGATTCGTTAAATGCCATAATAATTTTATATCTTAATGAGTTTTTGACTCTCATATTTCCATTTTTATCAATAATTGCCCCTGTTATCAGTTTAGGATAATTTTTGGAATACCCTTTAACCTTATGCTTTGATATTTTATACTCATGTTTTTTAACAATTGCGTTAATGGCATATTTAAAGTCACTGGATATTTTGTTTTTAGAAGAGAACACCACATCATCCACATATATTGTCATAACAGCTTGATTCTTACTTGCCAAATCTTGAAGTTCATTAAACATCTTATGATTGACCATATATGATAATATTTGACTTGTCGGTGAACCCGATATGAGGTGGTTGCGAGTTTTAATTTTCTTATCTGCAAGAAATTTATTTATATCATCTATGTTTTGAACGTCAGATAAATCTATGTTTACCGTTGTAACATTCGTCAAAAACTCCGCTATGTCTGGAGCGGTTTGCATTTCATTTTTGAAAAAGGCATAAACTTTTTCTCGTGAAATACTCGGAAAGAAAGCTGTTAAATCTATTTTATATGTATAGTTATTTCCTTTGTGAATTTCTGCGTTTTGGGCATATGATCTGCCTTTAATACCGGAAAACACATTTTCTGGTACCACAACCGCATAAAGAAGTTTTTTGATTCGTGCCTGTATTTGTTTTAACCCATAAGAAGGTGGTTCAATAATACGCGGCTTTCCGTTGGAGTCAATATAAGGCTTTATTAAAGACGCCACGTATGCTTGATTAAACATTTTTGTATCCGTAATCCCCAACAGATATTTCAATACTCTTTTTGATTGTAACTGATATAGCTTACAATTATTATATATCAAAAGGCATACACCTCATTATTTTAGTGTGCTGGTGTTAGTAGTTCTCTGCTAAGCTAATTAACCAGCGGACAACATTAGCTTGCAGTTCGGGACTACGTAACGATACAACCAGTGTTAGGCATACAATTACTACTATAATTAGCAGCAATGACTTGCCATCAAGAGAAATCTTGTTACCATTAAAAATATTAATGGTAACATTAGGCCTATCCGCTTTCTTCACGATGTTTTCACCTCCTTGTTATTATTGGCCCCTAACCAAAACGGTCGAGGGTCTCCCGCACCCTCTAATAACAAAGAGATAATAGCCGTATACCGATAACACCAGCACAATCTAACTCCCGATAAAATTGATTTATCTTATACACATACACATCATCACACTGTCATCACTACTGCATAACACGTTAGTGTTAGCAAGTGTTAAAACAACATGAGAGAGCGTGCGCCGGAGAAAAATGCGTTCATGCCTTGAGGCACAACGCCGCCCACAATAAATGTGAGCCAAATGGGAGTGAATCTGACTATTTCTACACTGGTAAAATTATTATAACACATATTTATGCAATTTTCAATGTTTTTTGTAATAATTTCCTTAAAACACTTAAGCCCCAAAACAAAAATAAGCCCGCAGGCTCGGACGAACCCACGGGCGGGAATATGAGGTTACTTCGTAGAGGGTACTTCCACCGTTACGCCGTTCTTGAAGGTAAATATCAGCCGCTTACCGTCGTACACCTTTACATTTTCCACGGTAATGTACCATAGTTCCTCGTCAAAGGCGGATATAAGCCCGTCGCGCTGTTCCAGCGTTTCCAAAAACAGCGTGATATTTGCGCGTTTGGCGATACGCGCCAGCCGTTCGGCGTCAAGCTCCACCAGCTTGTTCCGGGCGGTTTCAAACCGCGCCGTATAACCCTCGTACCGCTGGCGGTATTCGTCCTGATTAAGCGAGGTATGCGCGTTTTCTTCAATACATTTTCGGAGTAATTCCATTACAACGTCGCATTCCCGCTGCAATTCCTCGCGTTCGGCGTCAATAGCGGCGGTGTCGGTCAATATGCCGCATATTTCCCCGTATGCTTTCATTATCTCGGTTTTGTGGTCTATCAAGCCGTTAAAGGCGTTTACGAACGCCGTTTGTATTTCTTCGTTGGTTAGGCGTGGTGTTTGGCACTTTTTGCCGCCATAGTGCTTGCCGTTGCAAGACCACACCTCGCGGCGGTATTTGCTGTTACTGTGCCATATTTTAGAGCCGTACCCGTCGCCGCAGTCGCCGCAGAATATTCTACCCGAAAATGGATGAACCGAGCTTGACTGTTTGCCGGACGCTTTGCGCTGTTTCCATTCTTGTTGTACGAGGTCAAATATTTCCCGCTCGATAATAGCGGGATGGCTTTGTTCGACGTAGTATTGCGGAACCTCGCCCTCGTTTACCTTCTTTTTCTTGGTAAGGAAATCCACCGTGTAGCTTTTCTGCAATAGCGCGTCGCCCTTGTATTTCTCGTTTGTAAGAATACTAATAACCGTCTGCGCCCGCCATTCCTGCTTGCCGGACGGAGTAGGTATGCCGTCCACCGTTAGTAAGGCGGCGATTGTAGCAGGGGCTTTGCCGTATAGAAACAGGCGGTAAATGCGCCGCACTATTTTCGCTTCGGCGTCCACAATTTTCGGCAAACCGTCCTTGCCCTTTTCATATCCGAGGAATTGTTTGTAAGGCAGGCTCACTTTTCCGTCCGCCATGCGCTTACGCTGCCCCCACGTCACATTTTCGGATATGGAGCGGCTTTCCTCTTGGGCGAGGCTCGACATAATAGTTATAAGAAGCTCGCCCTTACTATCCAGCGTGTAAATATTCTCTTTTTCAAAATACACCTCGACGCCTTTTTCCTTTAATTGCCGCACCGTCGTTAAAGTGTCAACCGTATTCCGGGCAAACCGGGAAACGGACTTTGTAATAATAAAATCAATTTTGCCCTCCTGCGCGTCCTTTATCATACGGTTAAAATCATCCCGGCGTTTAGTTGTGGTGCCGGAGCGGTCTTTATCCGCGTACATACCCGCAAATTCCCATTCGTCGTTTGACTGTATATATTCAGTATAATACTGAACTTGCGCCTCATAGCTGTTTAGCTGTTCTTCCTCGTCGGTAGATACGCGGGCATAAGCAGCCGTGCGTCTTTTGACGTACTCCGTACTGAACGGCACCCGCGCGAGATTATCCACGGCGGGAATATACCGTACCCGTTTTTCTATTGTTGCCGTTTTTGCTGGCATAAGTCAAAACCCCCTAATCTAATTTTCTTTGTCCTCTGAGCGCGTGTTCCCGCGCAGCTTGCCGCATTTTCTCCGTCCAGCTTTCGCGCCGGGAGCGGTCTTGCCATTCGCGCTCCAACGTCCGTCCGTCATAAAATACAAATACCAGCTTGTTATGCTCCGGCACCCGTATTTCCGCGATATGCTCCGCAAATACAGCCGCGTCAAATTCCGCCAGTCCTAATGCCTCGGCAGTTGCCGCGTACAGCGTCCCTTCGGGTATTTGCTTGGCGGGGCAGTACGCCTTGCCATCCTGTAAAAAGGTGGAACATTGCCAATAGAAACACCCGACGCCTTTTTTGCGCTTGAATTTTTTTCCGCAATTCCCGCACAGGATTTTCCCCGTGAGCGGGTAACGGTTCGCGCTGGTGTCTTTGGCGTTGAAATGCTCCCGCCGCCCCGCCATAACGTCCTGCGCCGCCTCGAAGGTCGCCGCGTCGATAATGGCAGGGAGTACATTCTCGGCGTAATATTGCGGTAATTGCCCAATATTACGGACGGTTTTCTTTGTCAAGTGGTCGGCAACAAAGGATTTTTGTCCCAGCGAATCGCCGATGTACTTCTCGTTTTTGATAATGTCAAGAATACGGGATGCGCTCCAGCGTGCGCCGAAAAATGACGGAATACCCGCCTCATTTAGCTTTTGTGCAATTAACACTCCGCCCATGCCGCCGATATAGTCGTCAAAAATCACGCGGACGATTTCCGCCTGCTCCGGGTCAATTTCGATTACGCTCTTTTTAATATCGTAACCATACAAAAACCGCAAGTTCACAAGCTCGCCTTTTTCAAACCGTTTTCTTATGCGCCATTTGCAATTTTCCGAAACGCTCCGGCTTTCTTCCTGCGCGTATGAAGCGAGGATGGTAAGCATAATCTCACCATCCCCGCTCATTGAGTGGATATTTTCTTTTTCAAAAAATATGTCAATTCCCAGCAGCTTTAATTCGCGGACGGTATTCAAAAGAGTAACCGTATTTCGCGCAAAGCGTGTGATTGATTTGGTTATAATCATATCAACCTTCCCGGCACGGCAATCCCCGATCATTTCTTTGAATCCCGCCCGTGAATCCTTTGTCCCGGTAACGGCTTCATCCACATATACGCCCACATACTGCCAGCCGCGTTGCCTTTGGATATATCCGCTGTAATGGCTTACTTGTGCCGACAGGCTGTGCAGCATTGCGTCCTTGCCGCTCGATACTCTCGCATAGGCGGCTACACGCTTTGATTGTGGTGCCGCAAGGTGTATTGCCTGCGGCGTTACTTGCGTTATTATTCGTTCCATATTGCTAAACACCCCCTTCCTTAGTGTTGACAGCTTACTCTCAAACACTGTGGAAATCAAGGTTTTTCAGCATTATTCCACGAAAAAAGGTTTATATTTTTTCATAAAAAAAGCCGCGATTTTTGAATAATCGGCGGCAGATATTACGTTGTTTTTTAACATTTCACGAGCGGCGATAATCGCCACCCGAAAGGACGCCTCGCGGTCAAAATGCGCCTCGGTCATTGTGCCACAACCTCCTTTTTATAGCGATCGGAAATATAGCAAGCGTGATCGCAGTATTTTCGTTTGTTGTTGCCGTAACTTTTGAAAGCCTTACCGCACCCGGCGCAAACACAGGAATACCAAGCGCGGCGGTCTATTATATGCTCGTGCGCTTTCCACCAAGCATGGCGGCAGGCGTCGGAACAGAATTTCCGGCTCTTGCGCTCTTTTACAAGAGATATATCCGCGCCACATTGCGGGCAGCAACCCTCCGATTTTGTCTTTGCAGCAGCTTGCGAAGTAATTCCCTTACGATAAATAAACCCTTTTACCGTATTCGCGGATATACCAAGCCGCGCCGCTATTCGCCTATACACCAATCCCTGCTGTCTTAATTCATAAATTGTAGCTTTTTGTTTATCGTTCATCATAATCCGCTCCTTTCGCCGTTGATGTTAGCATTGTCACTATATTACATCAAGGGGACATTGTGATTGTTTAGAAAAATTTATACGCCCTTACTCCGCAAAAACACCACGGTTTTCCACGCGAGCCAGTAGGCGTTGCTGTCCTCCGCCAGCTTTTTCAGCCATAATTCTACCTTGCCGCCAGCGTTACAAACGGCGACAATGTACCCGCGCCCTTGTACGGAGTGATAGGTGCGTTCCAAATCGGCTGACCATCCACGCGATAGGTAAATCTAAACACGTTTTCGTCATACAAAAACCTAACGTGAATTGACGACGCAGCGTTAATTCCGCCCTTGTCAACAAGTAGATATTGCGACAAGTCGGCAAGGATAATATCGCCCTTCTCGCCCACCCCCGGGCATTGCTCAATCGGAATTACTGGGCGACCAAATATTGAGCCGTACGGCGACGCGGAAAGCCCGCCTGCGGGAATATACACGGGCGCGTCGCCGATTTTTAGCGCATAAAGGTACGGTTCTAATTCTTGGTTTATGTACCACGCCGAATTGTTACGGCTCCGTCCCCAGCATCGCGCCCACATTTTTGTTATATTATCAACTGTGATTTTGTCCGCTTGGTCGGTTTCTTTCGCCACCGTTACCAGACCGTTACTTTTGAGAATGCCGAGCGGCTGGTTCGTCCCCGTGCCGTTCAGTATAACGTCGTCCATTTTGAACCCAAATTCCTCGGCAAAGCCCTGCGCGATTACACTTTCAAGCGCCATCGTGTCGCTTAAAAGTTCATCGGTGGTGTAGCATAAGCCTGCTAGCTTTTTCAGCGTTAATTCCATTCGACGGAATTTCGGCTTTGAGGCAGTCAACTCGTCCGCCTCGCCAGTCCAAAAGGCTTGTATGCCGCCCCACCTTGCCCCGTTGTCGCGGGAGTCGTCGTCCAGCGCGTTGATTTTTACTCCATTCGCGCCGCTTGAAATCGGTATTTTTTTACATCTCGCCGCGAGTATTCCTGTTTCATACGTTAGCTTTAAAAGTCCTGCCGCAAAATCGCTCTGCACTAAAAACCCACCGTCCGAAGGAACACTTTCGCCCGCGCCGCTCGCCCCGTTAAACAACCGCGCGTCCATTGCGGAACGCTCCGGCTTGGCGGCGTTATATATCGCGTGGAGTTGTTCGCCAAAGCTGGTGAATTTACGGGAGTTACCACCATTTGGCGCGCCGCTCGGTGTGCCATCCTCCCAAAGAGTTACCATTTCCTTGATAGTGTCGTCCCATTGCTCGATTTTAACTTTCAGCCCCTCCAGCGTTTCGCGCTCTGCGTTAGTGAGCGGGCGTCCCACTTTTTGTGCCGCGTCAAGCAGTCTCTGTGCCTGTGTTTTCAGTTCGTTTCGTTTTGCCATCATAGCAAGTAATTTTTTGTTTTTCATAGTGATAAATCCTCCTTAAAATTTATTTTTTATATGATTTGATTTCATTTCATCCAAACACCTGTCCTGCTCCATAGGCATATATCTTTAACTCTTGCATATTGTCCCCCCCTCGTAAAATAAGCACGAAAAAGGAGCCTCCGCGCCGAAGGCTCCCGTTTTGATATTTTCAGATGATAACATTATAACACACCTTAGAGCAAAAATACCCCCATAAAACCCCCATCTTTCAAAAGGCATAGCCGTAAGATTACACCTTTTTACAAACACACCAGAACAAGTTTTTTCCTCTGCCAAGCCTAAAGCTCCTCCGCGTGGACACTTCATTTGATTGTTATTTGATTTATCCACAGGGGGGAGGGATATTTCGCGAAAAACACCACAAACGCCGCGCAACGACAAGTTATGAGCGCATTTTTCGCACCCTATACCCTATTTGAAAACGCGATTTTTCACGCGAAGGGGGGCGCCGGTAGAACGTCGAGCGGTTTGTAGAGATTTTATCCCTCCTTTCCCAGCAAAAAATTTTATTTATATAAAGCAAACAAAAAAAGCCTTTGGCAGGCGCCTGCTTCAAAGACTTTTTTGCTTGTGTATTTTTTGATGATACAAGTATAACACGAGAACGTATTATGTTCATCTCGTAAAAATCTCATCTTCGCACTTTTCGATAATAACAGTGTATCACATCCAATGCGAAAAATCGTCCGCGATTTTGGACACTTTTCATTTTTCGCACAGTAACATTATATCATACTTTTTATAAAAAGTACCCTCCACTTTTGGACACTTTTATTTTTCCGTATAGCAAAGTTGTTAATTTTGCCAAAGCGCGGTTTTTCTTTTTATAGGCGGATGTACTCTCAATATAGAAGCGGTCGCGGATGTTATCAATAGCGTCCCCGCGCTGTGCCCCGTCCTCGCGGTAAAACTCCGAAAGGACAAACCGCTCGTCATCGGTGAGCGTATCCCATGCAGGAAGAAACCACTCCATGTACTCCAAAGCACGCCGGTAGCATTCCTTGCGGATGTCCATCTCGCCAATCTGTGGTGCCAGCTTCGCCTCATCCGGCGTGTTGTTAATTATAAACTCCATACTCGTGTAATCTTTTATCGCGGATACCGTCGCTGTTCTTTTGTCAAGATAAGCCAATGCTATGTGCATATACAAAACCTCCATAAGATAAAATTTGTTTTTGTCCCCGCCGCCTTATTTCCCTGTAGGCTTCGCCTTTCCGTTATCTATATGCTTGTAACCCTGATTTTCCGTAGCTTTGCGCCTTGTTTTTCGTTTCGCCGGATTTGACGGCTTGACGGAATTGACGAGTACATATATTTATCTTTTTTATATAGTCGTATACACATAAACCCCTTACCTATCCCCGCACTGGTCTATATGTAAAGAAATACGGAAACCTGTCAATTCCGTAATTCCGTCAAATACTTTTATAGCAGTAACCAACATACGGTGTTTACCGTGTTCCTCATGATTTTCTGACGACGAACTATAAATTTTTTCAGGACAAAGAACAATCCAGCATTAATCACGTTTCCACATAATACCATTTTAGCACACTTCTTAGCAAATAAGCAACCCTTAAACAATCATCTTATTGTAAATTCACACTCGTTTTTTATCCCGCCGAATTTGACGGCTTGACGGATTTGACGAGTACATATATTTATCTTTTTTATATAAGCAAATAAGCAAAAAAACAAAGTTTTTTTGCTTATGGTTTTTCTATTGTTCCTCTACTGGTCTATATGTAAAGAAATACAGAAACCCGTCAATTCCGTAATTCCGTCAAAAGCTATCACCACCCAGCACAGACGCTTTTCCACATTCGTCGTATGAGGCTCATATTTGCCGTTTAAGGCATTGTATAGTCAGTTTCCATATTCCTCCATATGCGGATGATGTTCGTCCAAAATAGAGGCGTTTTAACGCGCATACGCAATATATACCTCCATATTATCCCGTCAAATAAAACCTTCAATCTCAATCTCGTATTTATCATATATAAAATCTAATAGTTCAGCGGGCGAGGGAATAGGCTCTTTACTCTTAATTCTCGCCCAATATTTCTTATTGTCTGATGACAACCCCTCGGATATATATCCTTCAAAAATCGAAAATAGAGCCGTTTTTTCCATGCCCGCGCGTTCCGCCATATAATTTAAGATATTTTCACCGTCAAACCGTAACCCCTTCATATGAGATTGACTATATGACAGCCGGATAATGCGAAGGGCGTTTTCTTTTATTTGCTTTACTTTACCCGGCATAATATTTTCGGCGTCGGCGACCCTCGTGTAGCTTTTCAAATAGTAACATTTGAAAAGTATCTCAATATGTTTCATTGACAAATATTCAGTTTTCATCACGTCCCTCCATACACGGCACTAATTCAAAGACATGTTTCGCGGTTTCCGGCACCTTAAACGACAGCATTTCAAGCATATTATCAATTACAGCCTGTAAAAAAGAGTGCATAACAGGGGTGATTAAAAAACTTCGTTTAATTATCATATTTAACCGCTCCATAGCGTCCTCCGACCCAAGTATGCCGCAAATATCGTTATATAACGGATTCAATTCGGAAATATACCCGCTGTCCGCCAGCCTACCGTTGTATTTGTTGTAATATTTTTCTATTGCATATTTACTGTAATCCCCCATTAAAACCCCGGCGTACACTTCGATTTTGTGCAAGCGTTCGAGGTGCGGAAGCGGGTGCAAATCAATATACTGCTTTGTTTGCTCGTATAGAGGGTGGTTTTCGTACCCACTCTCGCCCCGCACAATCGAGCCGCACATTCTTTTTAACTCCGGCATACAGGAAGAATACCCGTCCGTTGCGGATGTTTCCGTGCTAACCTCATGGATAGCCCCGAATACAAGTTCTAAGTATTCATCCAATAACCGCCCGCTATGACCGAGCCTCCCTTTAACATCAGCCACCGCCCCGTAAAATTCCGTCAGAGCATTTCCCAAGCTCTCCAGGCGAATTTCACCGAGAAACGCGCCCGCATTTTCAAAAATGTTCACTTTTTACTACCTCCCGACAAATTTTAATATGTCGGGAAATTCCCGTATATACAAAAATGCGTACAAAGGTAAGGTCGCATAAACGACCTCCGACCCTCGCACACATTTGTATAAATGACTTGAAAATATTTCTCAGCGGATGTATAATATTAAAGTCATGGTGCTTTTTAAGTTGTGCAGAGGTGGTCTGTTCACCTTTCGCGCAGGGCGGTTATGTTCGCTGCATACCCGCCTGCCATGACGCTTTTTATTTTCCGAGAAAATCCCGTTGTCGGGATGTTACAATAATTTCCGTGGGATTGCAAGCGAAAATTAAAAATATTTTTAATATTGAAAAGCTGTTGACTTCATACAAGAAGTAAGCAGCTTTTTTGTCTTATTTTATGCAAAGAAAATTATAAAAAGCCTTGCTTTATAAGCATTTCCAGAGTAAGCTGTGGCACACAAAGCAAGTCAACAAAAAAATAAATTTTTGAAAGGTAGGAAAAAACAATGACTATGAAAGCAGGAAAAATCACAGCAAAATTGAGGGACGCGGTTCCGGTAAGGTTTATGGTAGGGAACGATGAAGTAAAGCAGTACAAAAACATTGACATCCCGGACGCGCTGAAGGAATTAGAAATTACAGACTTCAAATTCGACGTACCCGAGGACGGAAAAATCAGCTTTCAGCTATTTTTTGAAAAAGGCATACTGCCGGAGGTTTTCCCGGACATACGCCCCAAAATGACACGGGCGGAAAAGGCGGCGGCGAAAGCCGCGGCGGAAAGCGAAGAAGAAAAGCCAGCATTTCCGGCGGTAATAGTAAATATAGCTGCCCCGGTAAACGCAGACCAAGAGCAGCTCGCCGAAAGCGGCAATGTAGAAATAGCGTACAACGTAACCGGCGACCAGCGCAAAGCATTAGTTACGGCAATAGGTAAAATAATAGGCGAGAAACCCGTATATAAAGGCGCACCGACATACGTTTACGCAATCGGAAACTACCTCATAGACCGCAACGGAACGCTTACAGGCGAGAGCAATCAAGAATTGATAGACGCACTGGCGGAGCGAGGCTTCGTAGCCGAATAATAGCCGCCCGAAAATGAAAACCAGCCCCGCCAAAGCGCGGGGCTGATTTGTGGGGTTCATACATTTTAACGCTAACTTATGCTTTTTAACGGTAATATTTTCCTTTATTGCAATATGTCCTGTGGGGTTCAAATAAAAATAGCGGAATATGTATCGCGCCTTATTTTTATATCAATTTACCGCGCCGACCAGCGGTAACACGCAGCGTATGCGAACCCACAAATCCCTTGTAAATATATGGAAATACACAAAAATAGCCGCTTATTTTAAGCAGCTATTTTTGTACTAAATTCTGTTAGTTTCTTTGGCGGAGAAGGAGGGATTCGAACCCTCGCGCCGCTTTCACGACCTATACCCTTAGCAGGGGCACCTCTTCGACCTACTTGAGTACTTCTCCATATAAATTTATTAAGTTAAAAACAAGTGGCGGAGAGGAAGAGATTCGAACTCTTGGCTCTTTCGAGTCACTGGTTTTCAAGACCAGCTCCTTAAACCACTCGGACACCTCTCCAAGATAGCAGTCCAGTTAATAAAAAGCCCTAAATTACCGCAAGCATTAGTTTACCATATCAGGACTGGTGTGTCAAGAGAAAAGCATATATTTTTCACGCCTGCAAAAGCGGACATCTTTCAAACTTACAAAATCAAACGCACTTTTTCGGAATAAAACGGACGGGAAAATAGATATATCTCCCCGTCCGCAACAGAAAATCATATTTTAGGCCGCATCCGCAAATGGTACTATCCTACTGCATTAAATCCTCGCCAAACCACTTCATCGAAAGTCTGGACGCGGTTCCGTCAGCCTTCAGCTCTTTTATTGCCTGAGCCACCTTATCGTAAAACGCCTTATCCGCTTTTCTGAACGCTATGCCGTATTGTTCACTGCCAAAGGCATCATCTGACACCTTGTACTTTCCTTCATTTTTGTTCATATACCATTTTGCCGTAAACCCGTCAAGCACAACAGCGTCAATCGCGCCTGAATCCAGATCCTTTACCGCGGCATTGCTGCTATTGTAGGTAATCAGATTTTCCTTGATTTGATCGTAGCCCGGATCCTTTGTCACACTGTCATAGGCAGCCGTTTCGGCAGTCAACCCGATTTTAGTGCCGGCAAGATCACTCTTGGCGGCGATTGCCGAATCCGCTTTGGCAAGTATGACCTGTTTGCCCGACAAATATGGATCGCTTAAAAGCATATCCTTCTTCCTTTGATCCGTGATGGCATAGCTTGTCCACAAAACATCGGCCTGGTTGGCGGCAAGCACCCCTTCCTTGTTCTTCCAGTCAATGGGATTAAGCTGTACCAAAATACCCAGCCTTTTGCCCACTGCCATAGCCATATCAACGTCAAAACCAACGATAGAGTTGTTTTCGTCCATAAAGCAGTACGGCGGAGAATTTACGTCAAGCCCCACCAGCATAAGCTCCTTATCCACAACCTTGGACCATGACTTGTCCTTGCAGCCGCTCAAAACAAAACAAAGCGCCAGTACAGAAATTAAAACAATAACCAAACCTCTTTTTTTCATGCCCCATACACTCCTTAAAGCCGTTATTTTAAGAACAATTTCTCATATTGCTGTGTGATATTATACTGTATTTTGGGGAAATAGTAAAGTTTTTTGTGCAAATTTTTTTAACCGACTGCCTGACCGAAGGCGTTACAATAGATTTTTAAAATAAGAAAGCGACAAAATCGCCTTTTCGACGTGTGCGCAGACGAAATCCTCCGCTAAGGCATACAGCTCGAAAAGCACGCCCTGTGAAGCTTCAAACGCAAATATCCTTTCGGGGGGCTGGCAGAGAATATAGTCAAGCGCAAAACGGGCGGCATCCGAGATTTTTCGGGCCCCTCGGTCAGCATCGAGGCAGGCGCCGCACAAAACGCCACCCTGCCGCGCAGAAAAATAAACAAGGCCGGTGTCTGTGCCGCAGCATACGCATTTGCCGCTCTGCGCCGCAAAGCCGGCAAGCGCAGACAGCCGCAACTCATATACCGCCTTGATAAGCTGCAGGGGGCGGTCTTTGTCCGCCAATATGTAGAGCGTGTTTAAAAGCAGCCGTAAAATCTCGGGCTCACACACTCCTTCCGCCACGAAGCCCTGCGTAAGCTCGCATAAATACGCGGCAAGCGCCAGCTTTTCCGCACTGGCGCCAATCCTGTAAAAGCTCTCTGTCTGCGCCGCACCGCGCAAGGTATAAAGGTTTTTGCCACGGCACAGCGTAAACTGCCCGAAACACAAAAGCTGCGCGGCCGCACCCTGATGGCTTTTGTACTTGCGTACGCCCTTTGCGACCACGCGCACTATGCCAAGTTCGCCGGTAAATATGGTAAGGATGCGGTCTGCTTCGCCATAGTTGCTCTGCCTGATCACCAATCCCCTGCACACCATACTTTCCATGCTGTTCCTCCCGATTTGCAAAAGCCGTTATTTATAAATTGACGGCGTCGGTGCGCGTGCAAATTCCCTTTTCACCGTCCGCCTTTGCTGTCATTTCCTCATCGCCTCCAAGCTCACAATACACCAGATAATCCGCTATATCGCCCGACGTCATAAACTTTTCCCACATATACCTGTCCAGCATCGCAATACCCCCTGCGTGTTTTTTTCTTCTTAAAATTAGGGTTTGCAGAAATTATATTAATATGCTGTAACAATTTTACTTTGCCGCCAACTTAGGGCTGAATATGGCAAAAATATATTTTTTTCTTATTGGTATCCGAAGTTCTTAATAAGCGTATTGTTGTTGCGCCAGTCGTCCTTCACCTTGACCCAAAGCTCCAGAAATACTTTTTTGTCAAGCATTTTTTCAATATCGGTGCGCGCCATGGAGCCTACCTTTTTGAGCAGTGTGCCGTTTTTGCCGATGATGATGCCCTTGTGCGACATCTTTTCACAGTAGATGGCGGCGGACACCTCTACAACCTTTCCCGTATCCTTCATGCTCATAATCTCAATCGCGATTCCGTGCGGGACCTCTTTGTCCAGAAGCCATAACAGCTTTTCGCGTATGATCTCCGCAGCGATCTGCCTTTCGGGCTGGTCGGTTACCATGTCCTCCGGGTAATATGGCATTCCCTTGGGGATATGCTGCAGGATTTCACTTCTCAGCCGGTCCATACCGTCGTTTTTAAGCGCGCTCACGGGCACGATGGCCTCAAACCTGCACAGGCCGGAATAATCGGCTATCATGGGCAGCAGCGCATCCTTTTTTACAGTGTCGATTTTATTGATGACCAAAATTACCGGCACCGCAAGCGCGTCTAAATTTTTGGCTATCCCGCGCTCTATGTCGCTGATGGGGCCGGAGGCGTCCGTCACAAACAGTACCGCGTCCATATCGTCCATAGAATCCTTTGCCGTTTTGACCATATACTCACCCAGCCGGGTACGCGGCTTGTGGATACCGGGGGTATCCGTGAAAACCACCTGGAGGTCGTCTTCATTGAGAATGGCGAGTATGCGGTTTCTGGTTGTCTGGGGCTTGTCGGAGATGATTGCGATCTTTTCCCCGACAAGCGCATTTAATATAGTGGATTTGCCCACATTAGGCTGCCCTACAATGGACACAAATCCGGATCTGAAAGTTTTTTTTAAGTTCATAGCCGTGATGACTGCTCCTTTCAACTCACGATAAAGCCCTTGCGCCGGCAATGCCGCCGCGAAAAGGCCGGTCAGAATAAAAATTTCCGTAATCTTTAAGGCTCTTCCTTCCTATGCGCGTCTGCCATCCGATAATATCCACCAGATGGCAAGCGCTCCGCCGGTTAAAAAGCCGCCTATGTAAAAACCGTTTGACAGGATGACAAAAACAGCGGCGCAGAGCCTGGATATGTCGCAAAAAAGCAGCGCCGCACAGGCAAGCGCCATAACGGCCGCCATAAACACTGCGCCCGCAGCCACGTCCTTTGCTATCTTTGCGTTTTCGTGGTAAGAAGACGTGGCGACATTTACAGCATTTTCCACAGCTGTGTTAAACATTTCGCATACCACAACAAAGGTGATAGTAAAAGCAAGGGCTAGCCATTGCTGCCCCGAAAGACCGTAAAAGCATCCGAAAGCGGTTACAAACGCCGCCGCAGAAAAATGGATGCGCATGTTGCGCTGTGTCCTCAGCGTATAGCGCACACCGGCCAAGGCAAACTTAAAGCTGCGCACAATACTGTAAACCCTTTTCAAGCTTTTCTCCCACCTTTTACAAGGT
Organism: Bacillota bacterium; assembly: GCA_022706785.1. Taxonomy (GTDB): domain Bacteria; phylum Bacillota; class Clostridia; order UBA1381; family UMGS1253; genus JAKJBW01. The sequence goes on along the minus strand of JAKJBW010000007.1, from coordinate 46,884 downwards.
TTTTATCGCCATATTATGTGCAGATCATGTCCTCGTAAAAACCCCTACCGCACAAGCCCGATCAGCCCGAGTGTGCGTTCTTCCTTTTCACGCATGATCTGCCGCTCCTTTTCGCCCCACTCGTGATCGTAGCCCAAAAGGTGCAGCACCGAGTGTGCCGTCAAAAAGCCTATCTCGCGTGCAAGGCTGTGGCCGAACTCATCGGCCTGCTGCGCCGCCCGCTCCAGGCTGATAACAATATCCCCCAGCAGCAGAGCGCCTGCGAGGGGCTCATGCGGGACGCTTACCAGCTCGCCCATATCGTCAAATGCCAGCATGGGAAAGGACAGCACATCCGTCGCAGCGTCCTTGCCGCGATGCTCAGCGTTTAAAAGACGGATGCGCACATCATCGGTAATCAGCACCGACACCTCGCAAGGATGCACAAACTCCTCCTGCTCAAGTACCGTTTCAATAACAGTTACGATGACCTGCTCGTATTCGGGCAGAAACGGCAGTACATCCTGCTCGTTTTCCACATAAATCTCTGCGTCAGCCATTGCCTTACATAATCTCCTTTTCCGTCCTTGGATAGTGCGCGCGCGGGCGGACGACGCCCATCTTTTGGTGGATTTTACACCCTGCTGTGTTAAAAATTTTTAAATACACAAAGTATTCTTGCAAATTTTCGTCTTGCCCGGCACAAAATCCGCTCAAAATCTAAATGTTTAAACCCATGCAAACGCTATCTGGCGCTGTCACGCCCACGCTGCTTTTCCTGTTCCACACGCTCATACGCCTTAATGATTTTCTGCACCAGCGGATGGCGCACAACGTCCTTCTCGGTAAGATAGCAAAATTCCACGCCTTCAATATTTTTCAATATTCTCACCGCTTCCTTAAGCCCCGACTTTTTGCCTTCCGGCAGGTCGATCTGCGTGATGTCGCCCGTCACCACTACCTTTGAGCCAAAGCCGATTCGGGTGAGAAACATCTTCATCTGCTCGGCTGTGGTATTCTGCGCTTCGTCCAGGATGATAAAGGCGTCATCCAGCGTGCGCCCTCTCATATACGCCAAAGGCGCCACCTCGATAAGGTCGCGCTCCATGTGCTTCTGATACATTTCCGCGCCAAACATGTCATACATGGCGTCGTAGAGCGGACGAAGGTAGGGGTCTACCTTGGTCTGCAGGTCGCCGGGCAGAAAGCCCAGCTTTTCGCCTGCCTCCACCGCCGGGCGCGTGAGGATGATGCGGCTCACCGCCTTGTTGCGGAACGCCATGACGGCCGCCGCCACCGCAAGATAGGTTTTGCCTGTTCCGGCAGGGCCTATGCCGAAGGTTATCACGTTGTTTTTGATTGCGCCGACATATTTTTTCTGGCCCAAGGTTTTGCTCTTGATAGGCTTACCCTTGGCGTTGATACACACCACGTCCGCACCCAGGCTGCCCAGGTTCTGCTCAAGCCCGTCCTCCACCATGGAGATGGTATAGAGGATATTCTGCTCGTTTAAATGCTCACCCTGCGCAAGCAGCGCCACCAGGCTGGCAAAAACCTTGACCGCATTTTCGGCGTTTTGCTCCTCGCCGAGTATTTTGATTTCCGAGTCACGGTTTAATATTTTGACGCCAAGCTGCTTTTCCAAAAGGTTAATGTTGGCGTCGAAACTGCCGAACAGCGCGGCGACATCCACGTTCCGTTCAAGTTCAAATATTCTTTCTATCACTTAGCCATTCACTTCCGTTTCCGCGGGCTTTCTCTTTAGCCAGGCATTTTTCAGCCGCGCATTGGCAGATATTGTTTTATCCTTTATCTTATTATAATCCAAATTTTATATTCTATCAACTGTATTTTCAAAACAAGGCGGCAAAAAGGACAAATTGCGCATATTTTTTAAAATAATTTGATTCTGTGCGGGAATTAGGGTATAATAGTACGAAAATGATTTTATAACGAAGCGAGAGATATCCCCCGCTTCGTTGAAACGCTTTAGGGAAAGAAAATTTTTCTACCGTTGCATTATAAACAGTTCGGGAGGATGAGAATATGGCAATATTAGTAACCGGCGGCGCCGGCTTTATCGGCTCACACACCTGCGTATCCTTACTGGAAACCGGCCATGAGGTGGTCTGCGTCGACAATCTTTCCAACAGCAGCCGCACCGCGCTTGACCGTGTGCAAGCTATCACAGGCAAAACCGTAAAATTTTATGAATGTGATATCCTCGACAAACCCATGCTTTCTAAGGTGATGCGTGAAAATGCTATTGACGCCGTCATACATTTTGCGGGGCTGAAGGCTGTAGGCGAATCGGTCGCGCTGCCGCTTAAGTATTACCATAACAACATTACCGGCACCCTGTGCCTGCTTGAAGTGATGGGTGAGTTCGGCGTAAAAAAGATAGTGTTCAGCTCGTCGGCCACGGTGTACGGCAAAGCCGAAACAGTCCCCCTCACAGAGGATATGCCCACTTCTGCCTACAGCCCGTACGGACAGACCAAGCTGATGATTGAGCAGATACTAAAGGACCTCTATGTGTCGGACAACGAATGGTCCGTTTCCCTGCTGCGGTATTTCAATCCTATTGGCGCGCACCAAAGCGGCCTTATCGGAGAGGATCCGAGAGATATCCCCAACAACCTCATGCCCTACATCACCAAGGTCGCGGCCGGAAAGCTGGCCCAGCTGAGCGTCTTTGGCAGCGATTACCCCACCCCTGACGGCACATGCATACGCGATTATATCCATGTCGCCGATCTGGCCGAAGGGCACTTAAAAGCGCTGGACAAGGTAAGGCGTGAGCGCGGCGTGTTCATCCACAATCTCGGCACCGGAACCGGCTACAGCGTTCTGGATGTGATTAAGGCGTTTGAAACGGCAAATGATATCAAAATCAACTATAGGCTTGCCGACAGGCGCCCCGGGGACGTCACCATCTGCTACGCCGACCCTGCCAAGGCCAAAAAAGAGCTGGACTGGGAAGCGAAGCGTGATATCGTGCAGATGTGCCGCGACGCATGGAATTGGCAGAAAAACAATCCGGACGGCTATGGCGATTGATGGTAAACCAGGTAAAATGATAACGCCGGCCGCAAAACTGCTCAAAAGCGTTTTGCGGCCGGTTTTTCCTTGTGCAGGTAAAGCGTCGGGTATGACCACAATGATTTATTCGTTATAGTATTTGCGTATCTGCTCTATTGCAGCCTGTTTGGAATCCATACCTACGGCAATCGTCAGCCCTTTGTTGTGCCTGCTAAAATCAAACCGCTCAAATTCCTGTTTACGAAGGACATAATTGATGATGGGAAGCTTTTTTTCCAGCTTGGTATCGAGCAGATCAAGGTACTCCTGACCGAACTGCATACTCCACACATGGCCGAAATTAAGCGCTTTTAAGTTTTTCGTTTTAAACATCTCGTTAACCCACTGGTCCGCACGGCCGCAGAAATGCACACTGCCGCTGCCAAAATGCGCTAGAATCTTTTCATCATAAGGGCGTATGAACTCTAAAAGCATATCGCTTGACAGATTGACCGCAGAATCGTTGCGCAGCAGTACCTTGCCCGGATAAAGCGTGGACCAGTGATATATGTAGCCGTCGTCTGTGGTGTCGTTTATCTGTGTTTTAAACTTTTCGCAGATTTTAATGTATGTTTGGGTAATCAGTTCTAAAAGCTCGTGTACCAGCTCCTCCTCATCGTAGAGCGCGTAGTAGATATCGGGCCCCCACATCAGATGCGCAATATCAAACGCCCCCTGCAGGTCGGGGTGGAAAATCTTGATGCACCTTTCGCAGTTGGGATATTTAGAAAACACTTCACGGTAGAAAGCATGGGTCTGACCTACCTTTTTCCCGAATCCCGCATCCAGATCAGGAACGCCTTTATCTACAATCTCTTTTATCTTGTCAATTCCTTCGCAATGATCCACCCAGGGCATGGCGTTGCCAACAAGCCTGCTTGTGAGGCCAAATAACGAAGGCACCGTGCCGACGCCGTAGTTGGCGCGTACCATGGGGAGACTGTCGTCTTTGACCTGTGCCGCGCCCATACATGCGCATAGCTGGTTATAGAGCATTTTTTCCATATCATTGTGCACCTGCGGATACGGATATGCCTCAAAACCGGAGTCCAAATATCCGAGGATCAGCGGCGGCTTTTCCGACTTCAGTTCAATCGCGTCCTTATAGCGCTGCTCAACCTTTTTTAAGTGCGCCTCATCCAGATTCGTTTCAAGATATGCCAGTATTTCAGTAAGCTTAGACAACATCACACCCACCCCGATCCGTTTATATTTCCGAAAATTATAGCACAGATGCCGCAGCATGACAAGCACAGCCACCGCTTTTTTAAAGTTTTTGCGCTATATGTCTGACACTAATACGGGCTTGTTCGCATAGGTGAACAAGCCCGCTGCTTATTTTATGGCTATTGTTCCAGCATAGGAAAATTTTTAAGCTCAAGGATATCCGCCAGCTTTCTGCTGATCTGGGTATTGTCATACACACCTGTAAACAGCTCGGCGCCGCAGCCATAAGCATACAGTGGCACATAGGCCGGAGAGTGGCCTCCGGTGCTCCATTTAACATCACTCGTCATCTCGTCCCCGGTAAAAATGACCTTGTCCGGCATACTGATACCACCGGTCTCATGGTCGGCTGTGACGATAACAATGGTATTGCCGTCTTGTTTGGCAAATTCAACGGCCGCCCTGACAGCATTATCAAAAAGCAGCGTTTCATGGATCATCGCCGCAGAATCGTTTGAATGCGCCATTTTGTCTATTTTGCTGCCCTCCACCATAAGTACAAAGCCGTTCGGATCATCCTTCAGCACATCTATCGCCTTACGCGTCATGTTCTCGATTGTGGGCTCAAGTCCCGCAGGGTCGAGCGGATACTTGGTTTCAAGGTTGCCCGGCTTAAACAACCCGACCAGCTTTTTGCCGCGGCCCATCATAAAGCTGTTCATTTCAGCCCTGGTTCTTACGGCGGTGTAGCCGTCCGATGCCATCTCGTCAAGAAGGTTGCGCCCGTCGATTCTGGAGCCGCCGTTGGCTGTGGGAGTAAAGTCTGCCCTGCCTCCGCCCAGGATCACCTCGGCGCCGCATGTGGCGATCTGTGATGCGATATCATGTACGTTAGTTCTGCCGGAGGCGTGCGCTGAAAAAGAAGCGGGCGTGGCGTCCGTGATGGTTGACGTAGCAACCAGACCTGTAGACTTGCCCTGCTCTCTTGCCGCCTCGAGTATATTTTTTACCTTCTTGCCGTCAGGGTCAAGGCCTACGACACTGTTGTTAGTTTTAAAGCCTGAGGAAAGCGCAGTTCCCGCGGCGGCGGAATCGGTGACCAGATTATCGGCTGAATATGTCGATATAATACCTGTCACCGGCATTTGCTGCATAGCCAGCCATTGCTTCGGCCCTAAGCCCTTCCACTGGCTGATCTGTGCCTGATACAAGCCCATGCCGTCGCCGATCATATATATCACGTTTTTTGCTGTTTTTACCTGTTGGGTATTTGGCGATGTAAGCTTGGCGGTTTGCGTCGCTTCGTCCCAGTCCACCGAAACGCCGACGGCATTGCCTATCGCCCTCAGAGGCAGATATATCCTGTCGTTGTATACAACGGGCACATACGCCGTGCCATTTTCATCAGTCGCTTCAAAGCGGCTGCCGTTCAGATCAATGTTATACGCCGAATTCAGGTATGCCGTTATCTCCTTCTGCGTCGGTTCGGCAAGCGTACCTATGAATATCCCTAAGGACAGCGCCGTAACCAACAGCCACGCGGTAAAAACAGTCTGCTTTTTCATGATTGAAACAAGCCCCCTTTATATTTTCCGCTTTAAAACGCATAAACCCCTTAAAGCGGTTTGTTTCGCTTGACAGCTTACAGTGCATATCCGGGGTTGTCCGGGTATAATGTCCGGGTCTTTCTGTAGAAAAAGAGTCCTCGGCAGACAGCCGAAGACTTTTGGTGCCGGTGACCGGGGTCGAACCGGTACGGTATCGCTACCACTGGATTTTGAGTCCAGCACGTCTGCCAATTCCATCACACCGGCACACTGATTTTTTTAAAAAATACTGCCCTAATATAATAGCATACAGACATGCTGCGTGTCAATGCATCGGGCGAAATTTGCACGCAAAGCTTGTTTGTTTAAATAATTCTGCAATGATTAAAAAGTATAAGGCCCTTGATTTATAAGGCCTCTATGGTATACTTTATACAGATACGGAGCCTGCAGAATAATCCGGCAAAGGGGTTTTTTTATGAAACTGACCATCATTAACGGAAGCACGCGCAACGGCAGTACCCGTCATTGCGCGCAACTGATATGTGACGAGCTTTCGCGCTACGACCACATTGAGACGGCGGAGTTCTTTCTACCCCGGAATATGCCGCATTTTTGCAACGGCTGTTTTTCCTGCTTCCAAAACGGCGAGCACACCTGCCCGCACACCGCCAGTGTAAGCCCTATCGCGGAGGCTTTGGCAGAGGCCGACCTGATTATTATCACATCCTCTGTTTACGCGATGGATGTGACAGGACAGTTAAAGGCACTCCTGGATCATTTATGCTTTATGTGGCTTACCCACAGGCCTAACCCCAAAATGTTTAACAAGATTGGGCTCACTGTGTCCACCACCGCCGGCGCAGGTCTTTCCCACACCGCTAAAACAATAAAATACAGCCTTAAATTCTGGGGCGTTAAAAGGATTTTTTCCTATAAAAAGGCAGTTGCCGCCTCCGCCTGGAATGGTGTTTCTGAGGCGAATATGGCACGCATAAAAAAGCAGGCGGCCGCATTGGCTAAAAAGATCGCAAAAGCCGTAAAAAACGCGGACGCCCTCCCCTCGCCCTTTTTCAGAGGTTTTATGTTCTTTATCGTCAAAAGCATGATGAAAAAAAACTTTTGCATCCCTTACGATAAAAGCTACTGGGAATCCCGAGGCTGGCTTAGCGGCGGCAAACCGTTTTAAGCTCTTGCGGCTGGTATCATTGAATCAAAAACTTGAAACGGGATGCGCGCTTTGCGTATCCCGTTTTATACTAATCTCCAATAGAAAGTGCGATAAGATTTCCGAGGATTTTTCCAGCCGGGCAAGGCTGACCATGCAGGCGGGCCGTCGTCCGCTAAAGAGGAGAACACCGCCCGGTGCAAAAAGGCCCGGAAAGATATTGTGATTTCTATTGGAGATTAGTATAAAATACTATTCACGATTCGTTTATGCGTAAAGGATCGTGCCGCCGCCTACAACGGTATCACCGTCATAAAATACAGCCGCCTGCCCAGGCGTTGCGGCACGCACAGCGGACGCAAATTCCACCTGTATGCGCCCATCCCCAAGCGGCGATATCACGGCAGGCACCTCCGCCTGCGAATATCTTGTCTTGGCCGTGACCGCCATAGGCCGCGTCAGCTCTTCGACTGAAATCAAATTCACATCACCGACAGCGACAGTCCGACTGAGCAGCGCACTTTCGTCACCAAGCACCACTGTGTTGGTATCCTTATCCTTTTTGATCACATACTTGGGTCGGTCAAAGCTAAGGCCAAGCCCCTTGCGCTGACCTATGGTGTAGTGGATCAGGCCTTTGTGGCGGCCCAGCGCTTTGCCGCTTTCGTCCACAAACTCCCCGGGCGCTGCCGGGATTCCCATCACATTTTCCAAAAACCCCGCATAGTCGTTGTTGCGCACAAAGCAGATGTCCTGACTGTCGGGCTTGTCTGAGTTGGCGAGCCCGTGCGCTCCGGCGGTGGCACGCACCTCGCCTTTTGTAAGAGCGCCAAGCGGAAACAGCGTCCTTGACAGCTCGGCCTGGGTCATAGCATAGAGCACATAGGTCTGATCCTTGGAGGCGTCCTTCGCCTTTTTGAGCAGATAGCGGCCGCTCTCTTCATGCCATCCGACCTGTGCGTAGTGGCCTGTGGCGATAAAGTCCTGCTCCAGCAAGGTAGCCCGCTCCAAAAGCTTGCCAAATTTAATATACCGGTTGCAGTCTATACAGGGATTGGGCGTTTCGGCATTGACATATCCATTCGCGAACCGCTCGATTACACTGCGCTTGAAATCATCGCCGAAATTGAACACATAGTGGCTGATGCCCAGCCTGCGGGCAACGCTCCTTGCGTCGTCAATGTCGCGAAGCGAGCAGCAGGTGTGCGTTTCATCAATGCCGATATTCTCATTGCTAAAAAGCTTAAGCGTCGCCCCGCACACCTCATAGCCCTGCTCCTGCAGCAAAACCGCGGCAACAGAGCTGTCCACGCCGCCACTCATTGCAACCATCACTTTTTCCGACATCAGCATCCACTCCTGTATTGTAACAACATTTTAGCCCGACAAAGCCTGCTTCAGATCATCAATCAAATCGTCGATATGCTCCGTACCCACCGACAGGCGGATGCTGCCCGGCTTGATGCCGGAATCGGCCAGCTCCTGCTCATTCATCTGGGAATGGGTTGTGCTGGCAGGATGAATGACAAGCGATTTTACATCGGCTACGTTGGCAAGGAGCGAGAAGATATCCAGTTTATCGATAAACGCCTTTGCCGCGTCAGCGCCGCCCTTAATTTCGAATGTAAAAATGGAGCCTGCGCCATTTGAAAAGTATTTGCGGTAAAGCGCGTGATATGGGCTGTCTGGCAGTGAAGGATGGTTCACACGCGCCACTCTGGGATGATTTTTCAAAAAGTCCACAACGGCAAGCGCGTTTTGCACGTGCCGCTCTATGCGAAGCGAAAGCGTTTCAATGCCTTGAAGGAGCAGAAAAGCGTTAAAAGGCGAAAGCGCCGCACCCGTGTCGCGAAGAAGGGTTACCCTTGCCTTGACAATGTAAGCCGCATTGCCCGCAATATCGGTAAATACTGCGCCATGATAGCTGGGGTCAGGCTCTGTAAGGCATGGGAAACGGCCCGAAGCCGCCCAGTCGAAACGTCCGCCGTCTACGATCACACCGCCGAGGGTGGTGCCGTGTCCGCCTATGAACTTTGTGGCCGAATGCACCACGATGTCGGCACCGTGCTCAATGGGACGCAGCAGATAAGGCGTTGGGAAGGTATTGTCCACGATAAGCGGAAGTCCGTGCTTGTGCGCGATTTTGGCCACCGCCTCAATGTCAATTATACTTGAATTGGGGTTCCCCAGACTTTCTATAAAGATCGCCTTGGTGTTTGGCTTAATAGCCGCCTCAAAGCTGCCTTCCTCATCGGGATTAACAAAGGTCACGCCAATGCCGAAGTCGCGGAGGGTATGTGCAAACAGGTTGTATGTACCGCCGTACAGCGTATTGGCAGATACGATATGGTCGCCCGCATGGGCAATGTTTTGAACGGCATAGGTAACGGCAGCGGCTCCGCTGGCCGTTGCCAGCGCCCCAATGCCGCCCTCCAGCGCGGCAATGCGCCTTTCAAGCACATCTGAGGTAGGGTTCATAATACGCGAATAGATGTTGCCCGGCTCGCTCAGGTCAAAGCGCGCCGCCGCCTGTGCGCAATCGGCAAACACATACGAGGTCGACTGATAGATCGGCACCGCCCTCGCACCGGTCGCGGAGTCCGGTTTTTCCTGCCCCACATGCAGCTGCAGGGTTTCAAATTTATATTTTCTTTCCTGTGTCATAGCTATTACACGCTTTCTTGTTTAATTTAATAGTTTGCTCTGGTTATAGCTTTGAAAGTTCATATGCGCTACGGCTTTACCGAATTTTGCGCGGCAGAGGCAATCAAATCCTTGATCACCTCGCCGGCCAGAATTAGGCCGGCCACAGAAGGCACAAACGCCACGCTGCCGGGAATTTGACGCCTGTCGGCACACCTTATTTTAGCGTCGGGCGGACAGACGCAGCCGTTTTTGCAGGTTGGCTGGCCGTCGTCTATGGGGCACAGCGGCTTTTCCCTGGAATACACCACCTTAAGCGATGTGATCCCCCTTGCCTTCAGCTCTTTTCGCATCACCTTTGCCAAAGGGCACATCAAGGTTTTGGTGATATCGGCCACCTCGAAGGCGGTGGGGTCGAGCTTATTGCCTGCGCCCATACAGCTGATGATGGGAACGCCAGCCTCTTTTGCCTGCTGCACCAGAGTGAGCTTGGAGGAAACGGTATCCACCGCATCTATGATGTAAGCATATTTTGACAAGTCAAACTGCGACGCATTTTCAGCCGAATAGAAGCATTCATACTTTTCCACGCGGCACCCGGGATTAATCTGAAGTGCCCGCTCCTGCATCACAGTCACCTTTTTCTTGCCAATGGTTTCATGCGTGGCAATGAGCTGTCTGTTGATGTTGGTGAGGCACACCGCATCGGGATCAAACAGGGCAAGCCCCCCCACACCGCTTCGGACAAGCGCCTCAGCCGCATACGAGCCAACGCCGCCTATGCCGAAAACGGCGACGGTACAGGCCGCCAGCCTTTCCATAGCCTCTTTACCTAAAAGCATCTGTGTCCTTGAAAACGCATTTTGCATAACTATTCCTTTTTCGTTGCAGCCGCTGTGCAAAGTGCTGTATCCGCCGTGCGGCAGGTTTTCGGCGGTTGGGGTGGGAACATCTGCGCCGGACGCGGGATACATCACAGCGCAGACTGACGCACAGCCACAGCCTCAATTTCCACCAGCACATCCTTTGGCAGGCGCGCCACCTGAACGCACGACCTTGCCGGATACGGCTGTGAGAAATAGGAAGCGTAGATTTCGTTTACCGCGCCAAAATCATTCATATCCTTAAGATACACCGTTGTTTTTACAACCTCTGAAAAGCCTGTGCCCGCAGCCGCAAGCACCGCACCCAGGTTTTCAAACACCTGCGCCGCCTGCGCCTCTATCCCGCCGCCTGTCACTTCACCACTCTTTGGGTCTATGGGGATCTGCCCCGAAGTAAAGATCAGGCCGCCCGCACCGACGCCTTGCGAGTAAGGGCCTATCGCCTCGGGCGCATGACTGGTTTTAATCTGCTGTATCATAACTATCACCTCAAATCATAATCTGGCCGTTTTGTTCATGCCGGCTGTTCTGCAGGAAAAATAACGCTTCGTGTATCAACAAGATTTTTGCCGCAGCAGGGCGGATTTTTCGGCCGATAAACGGGTAAAGGAATTTTTTTAACAAGCCCTGATCAACGTTTATATTTTTCAGATGGACGCCGGTATGTGTCGTAAAAAGAGCCGGTTACCTTTTAAACATTTTTCTGTAAGCCGCCGCCGGATTCATAAGATAGTACAGCTTTCCGAACCTGTGGATACCCGTAAGGAGCGTGTGCTCCTCTTTCTGCCTGCGGATTTCCGCTTTGATAAGATCACTGTACACATAGTCCGTATCCCTGTCCAGCTCAGCATATAAATCCTGTCGGCTTTGCAGCGCATGCTTAGTAAAAGCCATTGCCTGTGTGATACCACCGGCGTGTTTCCGGTAAACGCCCATGATTTCATTCAGATATCCGATCTGGCCGCAGTGCGCACACCACAAACGCACGACCAGATCACCGCACCAGTATTTGAACCGCCACTGCGGCAGGGTCTGTGCAATGTCGGCACGGAGAAACACGCTTAAGGTGGGAATAATACGCTCCCGTTCTATGACATCGGGAAAGGAAAGCCAGTTTTTCAAACCGCCGGGGCAAAAATATTCGGGAGGCTGACTTGCATCTTCCGAAATAATAAAGGCGTTATGAAAACACATAGGGCAATCCGGATTGGCTTCCATAAAATCAAACTGTTTTTGCAGCTTGAGCGGATCAATCCAATAATCGTCGCCTTCGCATATGGTATAATATTTTCCCCTGCACGCCGCTATGACCCGTTGAATGTTGGGGTTAGCCCCCACGTTCTGGTCGGAGGTGATTACCCGTATCAGGTCCGGATATCTTTCGGCGTAAGAAAACACAATCTCACGCGTGCCGTCCGTGCTGCAATCCTCTCCGATCAGAATTTCGAACGGAAAGGTTGTTTTCTGCATAAGCGCGCCTTCAATGCACTGTTTGATAAATTTGGCGTGATTGTATGTGATAATTCGTACGCTGACAAGCGGTTGGGCGTTGCCTGGCATAATTAATCAGTCCTTACTGTCTAAATTAACGTAAAGCCGCACAGCATTTTTTTGGTATTTTCCCTTCCGCAGTTCATCAAAACGTCAATGATGGACAGATGCGGATAAAACGCCTCTGACCGCTGGTCATATTGATACGGCAGTGTGTTGACAAATAAAAGCGCTACGCCGCTTCGGCAAAAGATTTCCCTGTCATAAAGCGCCTGTCCGCCAATCGCATTGACGTAAGTATCGGCGCCCTCGTGCTTGCAGATTTCAAGGATACGGATAACTTTTGACTCCGAAGCATACCCCGCCTCAGCATATTTATGCTTTAAAGCGGACGGTTCGGCAGCAAGCGCGCTTTCCAGCCACTGATATTTGTCGGGCTCGTAGCGGATATCCGTGCCGATATCCAGGTGGCCCGCTATGCCCCGCATGATGCAAAGGTTATACCCAGACAGACTTTGCTCCTCTGTCAGTATGAGATCCTTTATGAGGGGAAAGGTCTCCTCAAAGTATGACGCTGACTTATAGTTATGTTGGATCATCTTCAAGAGCCTTGGCCGCCATCTGCCGTCATCGAAAATTTCAATGGAACGGATCTTTTGGAAGGAACCCGCACCCTTAAGCGGCACATTGAAATAAACTGGCTGCCCATGCAGCGGCAAAAGCCGGTTCCGGTTAATCCAGCCCTGCTTGATAAAGGCAACGTCATCATAGACGATAAAGCTGTCGACCGCCTGTATCAGCTGAAAATATCCGATATACGGAAAAAAGTAAGGCTGCATCAGCCCGAGCTTCATAATCACTTCCCCAATCACTATTTTCTTGTAATCAATACGTCAAAACGATAGTACGCTGTATGCAGCTGTGCGGGCTGCCGGCATACTACAGCGCGCAACCCCTTTTCCGCGCAGACCTGCCGGATATAATCCGGATCCCACCACGTCCCGAGCAGCAGCTCGCCCTTTTCCGTTTTGGCATAGTAATCGGACAAAAGCTCGGGCGTATTGTAAAAGGAAGTTAACCTGGTCCGGTCGGGGATGCTGGCCAGAAGAATGGTGACATCATCCTCCGATAGGGTGAGAATACGCTGCAAAAGCGGCCCTAGCTGCTCATAAGCAAAGTGCTGGAGCGCCTCATACATATAAACCCTGCGGAAAAGCGAACCCTCTTTGAACAGGTGCTGCCGCGAAATCTGGAGGGCGGATGCACAGTGGTATTTCAGGTTACCCGCTCGGCAACATGCTTCTGCCGTACAGATAAGCGGTACGGAAAAGTCGATCCCCGAAACGCCTTTGCAGAACGGCGCGATCCTGTGCGTGATAAGACCGTTCCCACAGCACAAATCCAGCACATAGTCCTCCTGCGTAATATTCAGCTTGGCTATAATGTCACCCATCAGGATACGAAACTGCCAATCGTTGATGGGCTTTCCGCCATATGTCTTTCCAACCTGGTGGAAAAGGCTGTCTTTTTCAAACCTAAGCGGAAATTCGTTCCAGAATTCCTTCCATCCCATAATAAACTGTTCACCTTCAAAAATTCAAAGTACATTGTCCTGCGAAAAACATTCGGTGTCGTCGGTCACGACAAAAGCCATCTTTCTGTCGTCGGTAATGTTTGTCACCGGATGGGAAGAGGTGCGAAACATGCCGGGGCCAAAAAAATGGTCGTCAAAAAACAGCAGGGTCCCTACGGCGTAATCGTTGTAGCTTTGTTCGCCGATCCGGCCCCGGAAACGGCGCTGACTGATATATTCCTGCAAAACAATGTCCGTTCTTTCTTTTTCAAATAAAGCTGCCCAATCCTTATCGGCGGTCACGCAGCCCGCGAAGATATCAATGCTTCTGCCCAAGACGCTTGGCTTGATGATCCATTTTTCCTTTTCGTGCCTGGCGGCCTGCCATAAATCCTCCCTCTCCCCTTTTTGATAGGTGGGGACGAGGTATTGCAGGAATTCCTCTTTTTCCCGGGCCGTCAGCACTTTGTCCAAAAACGATTCTTTTGACAGGACCGACAAAAACCGCTTATCGTGGATCAGAAATACCGTTCTGTAATCGTTAATCAGATTGGCGTCCCGTATTGCCCGTATAGTGTCCATGGGAAGCGAGCATATCTCTTCGTGACTGAGCTGCGACATGACCAATGAATTCTCAAACAGGTGGGTGCCAGCGGAGATTTCATCCGGCCGCAGCACAAAAACAGGGTATTTTGCCGCCTCAAATATTGGTATCATAATCTTATCTTCATTCTTTTCCACAACGCCCTTCAAAAGGCAGATGCGGTCGAATGCTTTGTAACAGCCTGCAATGTAATCAAAATACGGCGTATAATCATCAACTTTGCGGATCTCGGGGTGATACTGCAAAAACCTTTCCGAAAGCAGGCGGAAAAACCCGGTGGTAAAAAAACCGTTCATTGCAAACCGGCAGGTAATCTCAATCAGCTTAATTTCATTCTGCTCCCCGACGACAAAATCCGTTCTGTATGTGCCCGTTCTGTAAGGCTTTTCCTGAAACAGTGAAAGGATGCCGCGGACCTGGTCCGAAACCGGCATCAATTCATAGAACGCTTCGTAATTTTCCACAAAATAACGGATACATTTGTAGAGCAGCTTCTGTATTTTGTGGAGCTTTTGATTTGTAGCCGTCGTGATGGCGATAGGCGTATCATAGGTCCATTGGGCAAAATAGCCGCATTTTTCCTTTGCCACCTCTAAAAAACCGTTATAGATGGCCTTGCCGGCAGTGCTTTCCATCTTATCCGTCCCCTTTTTCTCAAGCATTATAGAATAATGCGGGCATTGCTTTATGCCAACCGTTTCAACAAATATGCCGCATTTGCGCAGCCACCCGCTTAAGCAGGGATATCCTGCGCACAGGTTTAACAAACCAAGCGCTTAAATTCCGACATTTTTTACCGGCCTTTATTATACCACCTGCACAGCATGATTTCAAGTAAGGAATAGATAAAAATGTAAAGGGAAATTTGCAGGCACCGGTGGTCTTACGCTTGACAACACAGGACTCGAGTGATAAAATATACTAAGATATGTATGTTTAAAAATAAGGTTAACACGGCGATATGCTTATTATTTATTACGTTTTTCGGCAAGGGTATATGCCCGATTTGCAATTTCTGCGAAAAAGGGCGAAAACCGGGAAAGGCGGTTGAAAAATGCTAAAGAAGCTGTTGCAAAGCATTTCGGTATCGACAGTGTTTTATTATACGGCGGCAATTATCATAATAAGCCTATGCATTGCCATTATCTCCTTTCCGCAGGCTGATATCGAAAACATCCTCATTACTGCGCTTTTTTCCGCGGTTTTCCTGAAACTATACAATGCGCTTAATATTGGTCAGAAAAGGCTCAATGAAATTGTTGTTTTGGTTGTTTTGGCCATTTTTTTTGCGGATTTATGCACATGCTTTATATTAGTTATTATGAACAGATACGCTTATACGCTGCACAAAGTATTGATGTGCTTTGCCCTACAGTCTGTTTTAGTTGTGCTTTGGGCTTACATATGTAACCGTATTTTTTACACCCTCAATAAGCCTTTAAAGGTCACCGTTATTTTTGGCGGTCCTGATAAAGGTTCGTATTATATTGAAAAAATTCTCAAAAGGCCTGTAAATTTTGAAGTGATCAATGTGGTAAGCTACACCAGCGCCGACCTGCTTGACGATATTGAAATGTGCGATTATGTCTTTCTGCTTGGCATACCGGATGGAGAGAAGCACAATATTATTAACTACTGCGTTAAAAATAAAAAAGGGGTTTATATCGTACCCGAAATATATGAAATTGTTATGAATTCATCGGTCAAATTTACAGTGGACGACGTCCCTATTTTATATTGCAAAGCCTTGGAATTGACCAAAGACCAAAGGGTAATCAAAAGGGCGTTTGACCTTTTGGTAGCCGCCGCCGGAATAATTGCGACCCTGCCCGTTATGCTGGTCATCGGGGGCTTAATTAAGCTGTATGACGGCGGGCCGGTAATATACCGGCAGCAGCGTATCACGTACAAATACCGGAAATTTCAGCTTTATAAGTTTCGCACAATGATACCGGATGCCGAAAAACACAGCGGCGCAGTGCTTGCCGCAAGAAATGACGAGAGAATAACGCCTGTCGGGCGTGTTTTGCGCATTCTGCGTTTGGACGAGCTGCCCCAGCTTTTTAATATTATGCTGGGAGATATGAGCGTTGTCGGACCGAGGCCTGAAAGGGAAGTATTCATTGAGAAATATATAAACGAAATCCCAGGGTTTGAATACAGGCTCAACGTAAAAGCAGGGCTGACCGGTCTGGGGCAGATCAGGGGCAAATATAATACGACCGCCGTGGACAAGCTTAAATATGATTTGCTTTATATTCAGGAGTATTCCCTGCTGCAGGATATAAAGATCATGTTTCAGACGCTGGGCGTGCTGTTTGTAAAAGACGCTGCCCAAGGCGTTGGGAACGAAATAAGCTCTTACCAAAACGCAAAAGCGGAGAAGGCCGTATACGATAACAAGGTTGAGATAAAAATATGAACTGCCGCAATGAGGTGTGCGTTTGAAGAAGGTATTGTTTGTTGCGCATGTTGACAGCCATATCATTAATTTTCACATTCCCTGCATCAAATACTTCAAGGATTTGGGGTATGCCGTTCACGTCGCAAGCAACGGAGAAACGGCGGTGCCTTATGCCGACGTAAAATATAACATCTGCTTTCAAAAAAATCCCTTCAGCATTAAAAATGTCAGGGCATACAAAGCGCTGAAATCTATTATATCAAAAAACAGCTATGATTTAATTCATTGCCATACGCCGGTCGGCGGCGTTTTGGCAAGGCTTGCCGCCATAAAGGCCCGTCGCCGGGGGACAAAGGTTTTGTATACGGCGCACGGGTTTCACTTTTTTAAAGGTTCCCCGTTTTTGTCATGGCTGCTATTTTATCCTGTAGAGCTGTTTCTGGCACGATACACGGATGGCCTGCTGACCATTAACCATGAGGACTTTACGCTGGCCCAAAGGTTTCGGCTGGCTGAAAACGGCAGGGTTTTTTATATTCCAGGCGTCGGAGTGGCGTGCGCAGACGCTCTCCCAGCGGACGATATTGCCTGCCGCCGCCAAGAAACAGGCATTCCCCAGCAAGCCTTTTTTATTGTCACAGTCAGCGATTTAAGAAAGCGGAAAAATCACAAGCAGGCGCTAAATGCTGTTTCCATCCTGAAGGCGAACGGGATAACGCATATGCTTTACGGCATATGCGGAGACGGTCCGTACAGAAAAAAGCTGGAGAAACTCTGCGGCAAGCTGGATTTGGATGCAAACGTCATTTTTCTGGGACACAGAACTGATGTCGGTGACATTCTTTCGTGCAGCGACCTTTTTCTTTTTACCACCTACCAGGAAGGTTTGTCAAAGGCGCTGATGGAAGCAATGGCAGCCGGACTTCCGGCTGTTGCAACAAAGATAAGAGGGAATACAGACCTTATAGAGCATGGCGCAAACGGCTTTCTGGTCGGCTGTGACGATGCGAAGAAAACTGCCGCATACATTGAACTGCTGATGAAATCGCCCGATTTATGCCGGCAGATGGGTGAAAATAACAAGAAAAAAGTCCGGGCATATGACATTGACATTGTGTTGGGAAAAATGAAGGAAATATATTCCCTATACCTAAATTAACTGAAAGGGATACAAATGAAGGTTTTGCATGTGCTTTCCTCCGACCGGTTGTCCGGTGCGGAAAATGTGGTTTTGGAAATAATGGATGCGTTTCGCGGTGAAATCGATATGGTCTACGCATCGCCGAACGGTCCGATAGCCCGGCGGGTCGCGCAGCGTGGGCACGTTTTTTTTGACATCGGGAAACTGTCGGTCAGACATATAAGGAAAGCCATTAAAGCTATAGCGCCTGATATCATCCATGCGCATGACATCAGAGCAAGCGTATTTGTGTCGGCCGCAGCCGGCAGCATCCCTGTAATATCCCACTTGCACTGTAATTTCATCAATATGCGCAGGATAACCTTAAAATCCCTGATGTATAGGCTTACCATAAAAAAATACGCTAAGATAATCGCCGTTTCCGACTCGGTTTTTAACGATTTCGCGTTTGCCGGCGCAATAAAGTCCAAGGTTGCTGTTATATATAATGTTGTAAACCACAGCCGGCTGATCGAAGCGATTGCGCAGGATGCCCATAACTATGCGGTTGATTTTTTGTTTTTGGGGCGGCTGTCTGCTCAAAAGGACCCGCTCAGAGCCGTTGAAATTGCCGCACGGGTAATTGAAAAAGTTCCGGGGGCCAGCTTTGGCATCGCGGGCGAAGGGAAGTTAAAGGAAGCCGTGACAAATGCCGTCAACACGGCAGGCCTTGGTGAAAGCGTCACGTTTTTCGGTTTTATGGATAATCCGTATAAGCTTTTGTCGCAGGCTAAGGTGTTGCTGATGAGCTCGGTTTATGAAGGGCTTCCTATGGGCGTTTTAGAGGCAATGCTTTTGGGAACCCCTGTAGTTTCAACGCCGGTGGACGGAGTTAAAGCGATAATTGATAACGGCATAAACGGCTGTTTAAGCAGTGACAACGAAGATCTCGTCAAAAGCGTCTGCAAACTGCTGACAGATACGGATTACCTCAGGAAAATGTCGTATGAGGCGGAGGTTTCTGCCGAAAGAATAAATAATATCGGAGAGTACAAAAAGAAAATACTGAACGTATACCAAAGCGTATGAGAATTTTACATGGCGTTATATTCAAGCTGGTGAACAGCTGCGGATTCCGCCGAGTTTATGCCTGTCGCAATGCTGATTGCCGTATCATAGGATACGGCAATTATTTTATCCGATAAACACTGCCACGCAAAAATAACCAAACCTCTTCCCCTTACGGCGGATTTGCATCCCCGCACGCTTTTGCTTCGCCCAAAGGATGAACAGGGTTTTTGTTTAGCGGGCATTAGAGCATATGGGCCTGCCATTCGTCCAGATCAGCCGTCTGCAACAAGCCTGCACCACCAATCCTTGTTGTTTAAATACCAGTCCAGCGTTTGGTTTATGCCCTCGTCAAAGCCGCATAAAGGTTCCCAGCCCAGCTCACTTCTGATTTTTGAGGCATCGATGGCATAACGCAGATCGTGCCCATGGCGGTCGGCGACAAACTCAATCAGGCTTTGCGGTTTGTTGAGCTTTTCAAGAATCAGCCCTACGATACTGATATTGGCATATTCGCTGCCTCCGCCCACATTGAACAGTGATCCGGGTTTACCGCTGCGGACAATCATATCAATTGCCCTGCAATGGTCGTTCACATAAAGCCAATCCCGCACATTTTGCCCGTCGCCGTAAACCGGCAGCCGCTTGTCATGCAAAGCATTGGTGATCGTAAGGGGAATGAGCTTTTCAGGGAAGTGAAAGGGCCCGTAATTATTGGAGCACCGGGAGATGGAAACAGGTAATTTAAAGGTGCGGAAATATGCCTGCACCAACAAATCCGCGGACGCCTTGGACGCCGAATACGGCGAAGAGGGCTGCAAAGGACTTTCCTCGGTAAATTTTAAATCGGGGCGGTCAAGCGGCAAATCACCGTAGACCTCATCCGTAGACACCTGGTGGAAGCGCCCGCATCCGTACGTCCTGCACGCGTCCATCAGCACCTGAACACCGGACACGTTTGTTTTAATAAATATATCGGGCTGCCTGATAGAACGGTCGACATGGGATTCTGCGGCAAAATTAACCACATAATCCGGTTTGTGCGCCTCAAAACACAGATTAACGGCGGCAGGGTCGGTAATATCCCCCTGTATAAAAACAAAGCGGGAATCAGCCATAGCCCTGTCGAGGGTTTTTAAATTACCGCAATATGTCAGCGCATCAAAACAAATCACCCGATCACCGGGATAGGTTTTAAGCAAAAAATAGATGAAGTTTGATCCTATAAAACCGGCTCCGCCGGTTACAAGCCATACAGCCACACAAACCCCTTCCTTTATTATCTGTTATGAGCCAGGCCTCTGCTGACCGCTACCTCCGCACTTTTTATATCTTACCATACTCGAAAAAGCAATTCAAGCAAAATGCCGAATACGAAAAATATATCTTGAATTATCGGGGTTATTGTGATAAAATATATTAATAAAGTAAAAAGGCGTCAAACCAACGGCAACGGCTTATATAAAACAAATGGACTGATTATGCTCATGTTTCTGGGCTGATTGAACGGAGAGTAATTTATTTGGCCAAAATAAAAGTGGCAATTCTGGTGCCGTCTTTGGTTGTCGGCGGGGCCGAGTTTATGGCGTCGCAAATCATGCTTAATATAGATCGGGAAAAATATGATGCCGGGTTTGTCTGTATGTCGAAACCCTGTAACACAATACTTGAAAAGCGGCTCTGCGACGCGGGCGTGAAGGTACGGTTTCTGGGTAAAGCGTTGGGATTTGCGCCGTCTTGTTTTTTTTACATGTGGAAAACTTTGTCGGAATTAAAGCCGGATGTGCTGCACACCCATCTGGGGACCATACTGTATGTGTTTCCGTGGGCTATGTTCCACAGGTGCAAAATTGTCCACACAGTCCACTGTCCGCCCAAATATGAGCTCCGGTCCGTACAGAGAATTATTCAGCGGTTTTTGTATCACATAAACAAGGCCTGTCCGGTGGCCATATCGAACTCTATACAAAAAGAAATCGCTGAAATGCACCGGCTGAATAAGGATAAAATCCCTTTGATATATAATCCCGTCGACACGGACAGGTTTACAAGAAAAAATGCAAAAAAGGTTTTTGAAGGGCTTGTGCTGTGTTGTGTCGCCAGGTTTTACAGGCAAAAGAATCACAGACTCCTGATTGAAGCTTTTAACAAAGCTCAGGGCGCTGTCCCCGGTATGCGGCTTTTGCTTGTCGGGGACGGTGAATTAAGGGGCGAAATCAAAAAGCAGATCAGGGATTGCGGATTAGAGCATAAGGTTGTATTAACGGGTAATGTTACTGACGTTGAGGCATACTTAGCCGGATCCGATATTTTTATACTTTCCTCCGATTTTGAAGGAACGCCGCTGTCCGTCGTTGAAGCGATGTGCGCAGGGCTGCCAGTGATCGCAACCGCCGTCGACGGGGTGCCTGATATCATCAGCAATACTATCAACGGAATATTGGTTGAAGCGCGAAACAGCGGCGCTTTGGCACAAGCGATTATAGATTTAGCCCAAGACAGCGCGCTAAGGGAAGAAATGGGCAGGAAAAACATTGAGGCCGCAAAGCAGTATGACGTAAAAATAATTACCGCCAAGTACGAGGCTTTATATGACAAAACGGTTTTGAAAACCGGCGTTGCCCGCAGGATATGGTGATAGGGCATTGGCACAGAAAGGTCGTGATATGAAAGGATGCGAGTAGCGCTTATCATTCCGTCTTTGCGTGTCGGCGGCGCAGAAAAGATATTGCTGGACTTAGCCTCCGGCCTTCCCGGGTTAGGGGTAGAGCCGGTAATAATTTGCCTGTCGGAACCGGCGGGCACGATTTATGAACAGGCTGCCGCCAAGCACAATACCAGGATATTTTATTTGCCCGTCAAAGGCTTTTTTGACACCCGGGTCATAAAAAACTTATACCACCTGTTGTGTGATCTTCATCCGGACGTCATACATACCCATCTGAACTGTTCGGTTTATGTTTTGTTATGGAAAATTATGCACCCGAAGATCAAATGGCTGCACACCGTTCACAGCACAGCGGAAAAAGAGGCTAACCTTAAAAATAAAATAATAATGTTTATCCTGCTGCATTTGAATATTATGATTCCGGTAGCAATTTCCGACTATGTAAAAGGCACCGTATCGAAGGTGTACCGGCTTAAGCCCGAGCGGATCCCGTTGGTCTACAATGGCGTAGACACTAAGAAGTTCTCGCCGGCAGACGGTAAAGAGGAGCCTGTCTACGATTTTTGCTGCGTTGCAAGGTTGACTTTGCTTAAAAACCACAAATCTCTGCTTAACGTTTTAGGCGACAGGATCGTCGGGGAGCTTCCCGATGCAAAATTGGTTTTGGTGGGAGACGGCGAAGTCCGAAACGATATCCAAAGGCAGGTTGATGCTTTGCAGCTGGGGCGCAATGTAATATTCGCAGGCGTCGCAAAGGATGTTGCGTATTGGCTCAGGCTGTCTAAGATATTCGTGCTTATTTCCCAATATGAGGGGATGCCGGTATCTGTTTTAGAGGCTATGTCCGCCGGTCTTCCTGTTATTTGTTCCAATATCGCCAGTATCACTGAATTAGTAGAGGACGGCGTTAACGGTATCACAGTAAGCAATGAAGAGGAGTTAGCCGCTGCTATGCTGTCGCTGTGCGCGGACAAGGACAGAAGGAAATTGATGAAAAGCAATAATTTGAAGAAATCCCATCAGTTTGATACGGACTTTATGCTTCAAAAGTATGTTCAACTGTACAGTGAACAAATTAAGTAGGAATTAGAGGTCGTTTGGAATAATGATTCAGATCGCTGCCCGACTAAGTGCACGCAATTGCCTAAGCATAGTCAGCCTGTTATCCGGACTGCTGCTGTTTGTTTTCGGGAGAATTTACAACGTACTCCAAACCGAATATGTTTCATTTGCATTATTTGCATTCTCTATCCTGTTTTCCGATAAGGAACAAGCGGTTTATGCAATGTTTTTTCTTTTGCCCCTGGACAGAATGTTAATATTCACCGAAGGGAAAATGTTCTACGGCATTTTGTGTGTTTTGCTGATTGTAAGGTATGCCTTTGCCGTAAGAATCTGCAGAGTGGATATTGCTTCCATAGGGCTTTTTTCTGTGTTCGTGCTTTATAATGTGATACAGTTCATCTGTTATTACACCGATAAAAGCTTTTTTACGCTGGCTATCTATTTTGTTCCGCTCTGCCTGGTGCTGCTCATGGTGTCAAACGTACGGTTTGATTTTAAAACCTCTGCCGATTGTTACATCCTTGGCATGCTGGTATATTTGCTCGGCAGCTCATTATTGGCAAATACCCCGGCTAAGCCTTTGCAGTTATATCTGGAACACAGATTTATGGGCATAAACGGGAACGCGAACGATGTGGCAGCTTTTATCATAATCGGCATTTCACTGATATATGTTGTCCTGAAAAATTATAATTACACCACTAAGAGGCTGGGGTTATTTTTTTATACCTTTGCCTATTTTATTTTTGTCGTGTACGGATTTCTCACAGGCTCAAGGATGTTTGTGGTAGCCTTTGCGCTGATAACTGTTTTTTCGTTTTTGATCATGTTGGTCAGACTGAGGCAGAACAAACTAATAACCTTTTTGCTGACAGCGGCTCTGATTTCGGTATTTTTATTTGAATTTAACCACGCTTACTTTTCAAAGCTCATAGACTTGTCGCTAAACAGATTCAATTTCACCAGTATGGACCGCTTTACAGGAGAGAGAAGTTCGATTATCAGCCAATATCTTAATATTTTATTTCAAAACCGCGATTATCTTCTCTTTGGCATGGGGATTTTTGATTATAAAAGCATCTCCAATATCGGCTTTGTTACGCATAATATCTTTTTGGAGGTCATTATTGCCTGGGGTATTACCGGCAGTTTGATATTATACTGCCTTATAGCTTCGATTAATAAGTATATGAAACGGCAATGCCGTAAGATGAAATACGAGCTGTTGGATTATCTGCCCCTGGCGGCATTTTTGATGTGCGGCGCCAGTATCAGTATGTTTTATATCAGCAGTATCTATATGTATATCCTGCTATGCCTTAAAGCAATATACGATATTCCTGATAGAGCGATAAAGAGTTAAAGCACAGTAACGTAAATTGCCAAATTCTCTTGAGCCGGAGGATACCATGGAGCGATTACATATACATACGCTTAAAAAGCAGACCATGAGCGGCGTGGTTTGGAACAGTATCGGGCTTTTGGGCACGCAGGGCATCCAATTCGCGGTAGGCATTGTTATGGCAAGGCTTTTGCTGCCTGCCGACTTCGGATTGGTAGGCATGCTTTCAATTTTTATCATGATTTCGCAGTCCTTTATCGACAGCGGCTTCGGGCAGGCACTGATCAGAAAGGCAGACGCCACCGAGCAAGATTATTCCACGGTTTTTATCTTTAACATTATCGTCAGCCTGGCGGTCTATATTGTTTTATACCTGTCGGCTCCGCTGATCAGTATTTTCTACCGTGAACCTCAGCTTACGGGCATCGCAAGAATAACAAGCTTATCTTTGATTATTAACGCCTTCGGGTTAATCCACAAAACGGTGTTTACAAAAAAAATGGTCTTCAAAGCCCAAGCGTTAATAAGCCTGTTAAGCTCTGTTTTATGCGCCCCTGTGGGCATATACCTTGCCTTTTGCGGCAAGGGCGTCTGGGCGCTGGTGTTTCAGTCCCTGGCAAGCAGCCTTGTCAATACCGTTCTGCTATGGTTTTTTAACCGTTGGCGTCCGACCCTGATATTTTGCAAAAAAACCTTTGACGAGATGTTTTCCTTTGGCTCCAAGCTGCTGCTGTCGGGTCTGCTCGATACCGTATACAGCAACCTTTCTCAAATCATTATAGGCAAGGTTTTTAATGCGGAAAGTCTGGGCTTTTATACACGTGCGTATCAACTGCAGGCCCTGCCTGTTCAGAGCATAAGTCAGGTCGTTCAGAACGTGACCTATCCGCTGTATTCAAAAATACAGACGGACAAGCCGCTTCTTAAAAGCGGCTTCAAAACAACATCAAAAATGCTTGCGTTTTTGATATTTCCCATCTGTGCGACGCTGTATCTGATCGCAGAGCCTTTTATTCGTCTGCTGCTGACCGAAAAATGGCTTCCATCGGTGCCTATCATGAAGCTGTTTTTGCTGTTCGGCTGGCTCTACCCGTTCCATGCGATCAACCTAAATATTATTAAGGTCGGAGGCAGGAGCGACCTGTTTCTGAGATTGGAGATCATAAAAAAGGTATTGGTCACCATATCGCTTGCGGCCACGGTTCCTTTCGGAATTTTCCCGATGATTTACGGACAGATGGTCTGTTCAGTAATCGCATATTTTATCAATACCTATTATTCCGGAAGGATGATAGGCTATCACTGGACGGAGCAAATCAAAGATATGGCGCCTTTTTTTGCTGCAACAGGGCTTGCCTTTGCCGCGGCGGAGCTTATTGCAGTTCATTCAAAAAACGATGTGGTAAATATTATTACTGTCTTTTTCGCGGGTACAGTCACCTATTTGGCTTTAACCTATAAGTTTTGGCGCAAAGAAAGCAGATTATTTTTCGGCAAAAAGGAGGAGGTGCAGATATGAGCAAAATTTATGTGTCGACGCCCTACCTGCCGCCGCTGGATGAATTGGTGCCGTATATGCAAGACATCTGGGACAGCAGAATGCTGACCAACAACGGGAAATTCCACCGCCAATTAGAAAGAGAGCTTGCCGGCTTTTTAGGGGTGTCTTGCGTTTCTCTCTTTGCCAACGGCACATTGGCTCTGATTGCCGCCTTGAAGTGTCTGGCAATCAAGGGCGAGGTCATAACCACGCCTTTCAGCTTTGCCGCCACAGCAAATGCAATTGTGCAGGCCGGCTTGAAGCCTGTCTTCGCAGACGTTGACAGCTACTACGGCAATCTTGATCCTAAAAAGATCGAAAAGGCTATAACCCCCGATACGGCTGCTATTATGCCGGTTCACGTCTACGGACATCCATGCGACGTTGAAGGGATCGATGCCATTGCAAAAAAATACAGCCTGAAGGTTATTTACGATGCCGCCCACGCATTTGGTGCCAGGTATAAAGGGCGGTCATTATTAAGCTTCGGCGATATCTCCGCGGTTAGCTTTCACGCGACCAAAAGCTTTAATACTTTTGAGGGAGGGGCGCTGATATGCCGCAGTCCGGAAATCAAGCGGCGTATTGATTCGTATAAAGCTTTCGGTATCCAAGACGACGGGGATATATACCAGGCGGGAACCAACGCAAAGCTGAATGAATTCCAAGCGGCTCTGGGGCTTTTGCAGCTTAAGCATTTTGACCGCATATTAAACGAGCGCAGAGCTCTGACCATGCTCTACCACCAGCACCTGGATGGCATAGAAGGCATATCCTGCATATCACAAAAAGAGGAGGAGGCGTACAATTACGCGTATTTTCCGATTTTTGTGGACGAAAAGGTTTTCGGCACGGGCAGAAAAGGGCTGGCGGCGCTGCTTTTTGCGCAAGACATTGTGGCAAGGGAATACTTTTATCCGCTCATATCCGATTTTGATTTTTACAAAAAGCTTTACCCGCATAATGAAAACGGATTTCCGGCTGCAAGGTCGCTGAGCGAGAAGGTTTTGTGCCTGCCGCTGTATCCGGGGCTTGCCAAAAGCGACGTACAAAGGATTTGCGCAATCATATCGGAAGCAAAACGATAAGGGAGGAAATCCGTGTGAAGGGAATACTTCTTGCGGGCGGCAAGAGCAGCCGCCTGTATCCGATTACAACAGCTTTTTCAAAGCAGCTTCTGCCGGTTTACGACAAGCCTATGATCTATTATCCTCTTTCGGTTCTGATGCTTGCCGGTATAACCGAGATTCTTATCATTGCCACGCCTGCGGATTTGCCGTTGTTTGAGAAGCTGCTGGGTAATGGGGAAAGGTTGGGTATATCCATAAAATATACTGCGCAGACCGCTCCCCGCGGTATTGCCGAAGCATTTATCATCGGAGAGGATTTTATCGGCAGCGATAGCGTATGCCTCGTTTTAGGGGACAACCTCTTTTGGGGGCAGGGTTTTTCGACGGTGCTGAAAAAAATCGCAAAAATCAATAACGGGGCCGCCGTTTTTGCATATCCTGTCAATAATCCCAACAAGTTCGGTGTTATAGAGCTTGATGAAAACAGCAATGCTGTTTCGATTGAAGAAAAGCCGCAGGTTCCCAAATCGAAATATGCGGTGCCGGGACTGTATGTTTATGACAACAGTGTTGTTGAAATTGCGAAAAACCTTGTGCCGTCCGGCAGAAACGAATTGGAAATCACGGACGTAAATAAAGAATACTTAAAAAGAGGGCTTTTAAAGGTGTTTAAGTTGGGCAGAGGAATGGCCTGGCTTGACTCCGGTACGCCCTTGGGTCTGCTGCAGGCAAGCAATTTTGTCGAAACAATTCAATCAAGGCAGGGCTTATACGTCGCCTGTTTGGAGGAAATAGCCTGGCGCAACGGCTTTATCAGCGATGAACAGCTTAGGGCGACCAGCGTGGAGATTAACAACTCGGATTACAGCGACTACATCAAATCATTGCTGGATTAGGCCTTGTTTAAGCAGTCATTTTGTGCGGATGTTTTGCCTGGAATTTTGTCCTGCAGGAAAAAATCGCAGCCAATACTTTGTGTATTCAAATATAAACTTTCGCGGGCAACGTATTGGGCAAAAACAGCCGATTCAGGCGTTTCTTGATATCTTGCTGAGGCCTGATATTTAAAAATCCCAAACCCGAAGTGCAGGGTTTTTACGCTGTTTTGCCTTAAAATCTTGCACTCTAACCAATCAAAAACGCTTTGAAGCCGTATAGCGGCAGCACTTTTGATTGGTTTGGCAGACATTAAACGCCGCCTCAAATTATAGGTCGAGTGTTTCGTTCATACTGCCTGTTCTGTAGCCCTGCATGTCTACTGCGACATAGGTAAAACCAATTTGTTTGAGCTTTTCATAAATCTGCCTTCTTGCCTTTGCGTCCATTATGGCATCAAAGCCGTCAGGCTCTGTCTCAATGCGGGCGACATTGCCGTGAAAGCGCACGCGCACCTGCCTAAAGCCCATATCCAGCAAAAACTGCTCAGCCGCCTCTACCATGCGCAACCGTTCGGGCGTGATGCGCTCACCGTACGGAAAGCGTGAAGCCAGACAGGCAAACGACGGCTTGTCCCATGTGGACAGCCCCGCCTTGCGCGAAAGCTGCCTGATTTCCGCTTTGGTAAGACCGGCCTGCCGCAAAGGGCTTTTTATGCCCAGCTCAGCTATAGCCAAAAGCCCGGGGCGGTAGTCGCCGTCATCATCGACGTTTGAGCCCTCAATTATATACGCTATCCCTTCCGTCAGGGCGATATCCTTCATTTTTGAAAACAGCTCGCGTTTGCAAAGATAGCACCGGTTTGCGGGATTCTGGGAAAAGCCTTCAATACTCAGCTCATCTGAATCCACAATGATATGCCGGACGCCTTCCTGCTTTGCAAAGGCTGTCGCTTCGGACAGCTCTCTTTGCGGAAAGCTTAGCGAGCGCACTGTGATGGCGATTGCTTTGTCACCCAGAACGTTATGCGCTGTCCTGAGCAGAAAGGTAGAGTCTACTCCGCTTGAAAACGCCACCGCTACGCTGCCCAGTTCCTTTAAATATTGTATTAGCTTTTCGTATTTTTCATTGATCATGACACTTTTCCATCCTACTCGTTAGTAAGCAATACCGTTATGATTATAGTACCGGCATAAGCCTGTGTTGTCAAGGAGGCAGTTTTCCCTGCGTTATTCCGAAAACAGCGGCGTGGACAAATACCGCTCACCGTTGTCCGGCAAAATCACCACCACGGTTTTGCCCGCATTTTCGGCCCGCCCTGCAATCTGCGCCGCAGCCCACAAGGCCGCTCCTGACGATATACCCACTAAAAGGCCCTCGGTTTTGGCAAGCTGCCTGCCGGTTACAAAAGCGTCGTCGCTTTTTACCGTAACGATCTCGTCATATACCGAGGTGTCCAGCACCTGCGGCACAAAGCCCGCGCCTATGCCCTGAATCTTATGCGGCCCCGGCCTGCCTTCCGAAAGCACCGGAGAATCATACGGCTCAACGGCAATTATCCTGATATCGGGATTTTTTGATTTTAAGAATCTGCCCGTTCCGGTTATGGTACCGCCTGTTCCGACGCCCGCGACCAGAAAATCCACCTTGCCGCCAGTGTCCTCCCAGATTTCCGGCCCGGTCGTAGCCTCATGTACCGCCGGATTTGCCGGATTAACAAACTGGCCGGGTATAAAGGCGCCCGGGATTTGAGCCGCCAGTTCATCCGCTTTTGCGATAGCCCCTTTCATGCCTTTTTCCCCTTCTGTCAGCACAAGCTCTGCGCCATAGGCTTTTAAAAGGTTTCTGCGCTCAACGCTCATGGTTTCCGGCATGGCCAGAATGATACGGTAACCTCTTGCGGCCGCTACACAGGCAAGGCCGATACCTGTGTTGCCGCTTGTAGGCTCAATAATGACGGAACCCGGCTTTAGCGCCCCACTGCGCTCTGCATCCTCAAGCATAGCCTTTGCAATCCTGTCTTTAACGCTCCCCGCCGGATTGAAGTATTCCAGCTTGGCAAGCACCTGTGCATCAAGACCGTTGCTTTCCCCATATCTGGACAATGCCAGAAGCGGTGTTGTCCCTATCGTATCTGTCAGGCTGTTGTAAATCCTGCCCATAATAAGACCTCCCTGCCTAAATTATTATAATTCATATATGTTTAATATGATATGTTACATTATATTCCGAATATTCATATTTGTCAACACTTTTATCAAAATTTTTTTTGCAGGCCGCGCCTGCAGGCAGCTACAGTAGGTATTTCAGTGACTTTCGGCAACCTGCTTTGGTACGTTTTTTTAAAATTCCTTCCTGTCCGGCTTGACAACAAAGCCGTTTTTCAATATCATAAATACATATAAACAAAGTATGAAATGGGGTTTGTCGCATGAGAATATCGGCAAAAGGCCGCTACGCCTTGGCCGCCATGGTCCACATGGCGCAAAATTATGCTGGCGGGGAACACATTGCGGTCGTCAGTATTTCCGAAAGTCTGGATATCTCTAAAATATACTTAGAGCAGGTTTTTTCTCTTTTAAAAAGGGGCGGCATTGTCACCTCGGTAAAAGGCGCGCAGGGCGGCTATCAGCTTGCGCGTATGCCGCATCAGATCACGGTATCGGACATTTTAAAAGCTGTAGAGCTTTCGCTTTTTGAGCCTGCCGAGGAGACCGTCGCGCAAAAAGCGCCCGAAATTGAGGCCGCAATACGCTCCTGCGCATTTGACGCGCTGGACAGCGCCATCAAATGTACGCTTGAAAAAACGACGCTTTACGATGTTGCGGTATCCGCCGAAAAACATAAAGAAGGGCAAGATTTCATGTTTTTCATATAACGTTCAAATGTTATTCAAACGCTATGATTTCCTCCGGAGCCAGCGTAATTTTCTCAAGACCGTTTTTGCGTACGATATAAGTGTTTTCCACACCAACAGCACCCACGCCCGGCAGCACAAATTTTGGCTCCAGAGCAATACACATGTTTTCAACAAGCACTGCCTTGCTCGTTTTGTTGAGCACCGGCAGCTCGTTGACCTCCAGTCCGACGCCGTGACCCACAAAGCGGCTGCCCTGAATGTTTTCCATATACTCATCCCAGCCGCCGTGTTTTTTCACAAGACCGACGGCCTTTTCATACAGTCCGGCGCAGTAATCGCCGGGCCCCGCAAGGGAAAGTTCATTTTGTATGTCTATGCTCAGATTGTGCAGGTCATACGCCCGCTGCGGCAGCTTACCTACAGAAAACGTGCGCGTCATGTCCGAGATATAGCCTGTGAAATTGCCGCCCATGTCTACCATAACGGATGTGCCTTCACGCAGGCGCTCGCCGCTCACACTGATGGGCAGGGACGGGTGCACGCCCGCGCCGCCCACTGCAAAGTCATACGGTGAGCGCACAGACGCGTTGTCGCCCGCCAGAACAGAGCCCATATGTATCTCCATACCTGTGCCGAACAGACGAAGCAGCCCCAGCGCACCGTTTTGACGCATCAGACGCTCTATCTCTACAGTAAGCTCCGTATCGGTCATACCGGTACGGTACAGACTGCTGATACCGGCATATGCGCGGGCGTGGAAGGCCGCCGAAGCCTTCAGCAGCTCCACCTCCGCATCGGTTTTCATGCTTCGCACAGGGCGCAGGATATCCGGCCTCGGCTGTGCGGACCCAAACACCTTGGCCAGGCGCATATATACGGCGGCGGAAAGATAATCATCCTCCAGCATAACCGTCTTTGGCAAAGGTATTGAAAGTGCGCAAAGCATCTCCCCAATTTGCTCGGGCTTGCGTATATCAATCCGGCGTAAGCCTTCAGGTGCCTCTCCCCTGCGCACAAATGCGAAGGATTCGCCCTGTGCGTCCATATAAAAGTAGCCGTCAAAAATGCGGTCACACAGGTAATACAGATTAACGGGGCTGCCTATGAGACAGGCGTCTATACCGGCGTCCGCCATGGCACGGGACAGCTTATCGCGCTTTGCTTTTGTATTGGATGATATCATGAAAAAAACACCTCTCTGCCGCTAAAGATAAGTTTTGGTTATATATCAAAAGAACCGTCGATTCCGACGGTTCTTTTGATGGAGCGGAAGACGAGATTCGAACTCGCGACGTTCACCTTGGCAAGGTGACGCTCTACCACTGAGCCACTCCCGCATACAAAACCTGATTGCGGATATTATTTTAACACGCAACGCCCGTTTTGTAAAGGGGTTTTTTAAAATTTTCACCAAACTTACCGCTTTTGCGGATAATGTTATCACTATGCAGTAAACATTAAAAAAATACAGGCCTGCCAAAAAACAGGACATACAACGCATCGCGTACGCCCGCATATAATATGATATGTGTTTTGCGAAGCGTGTGTCATCTGTTTCGGGCTGACAGTAAAATGGCAAACATTTTTCAGTGTCGGAGGGGGGCTTTTTTATGTTTGCGGCATTATTTAATTTTGTGTCTTCGCTGATCTCTCAGATCTTTCTGGGCGGGTATATATCCAACAATTACGTATTTCCTAAACCGCTTTTACCTGAAGAAGAGGAAAAGTATCTTGAGCTGTGCAGGATGGGCAACGAAGAGGCGCGCAATGTTTTGGTTGAGCGCAACTTGCGTCTGGTGGCGCATATCGTTAAAAAGTACGCCCCCAACTTTGCGGGCGACTGTGACGACCTTATCTCTATCGGCACCATAGGTTTGATCAAGGCCATCAACAGCTTTGACAACAGCAAAGGGATACGTTTGGCCACCTACGCCGCACGTTGTATTCAAAATGAAATACTGATGGTTATGCGGGCAGGGAAAAAGGAACAGAAGGAAGTTTCCCTGCAGGATCCCATCGGCACAGACAAGGAAGGCAACTGCATTTCCCTGCTGAGCATCATGTATGCCGACGACGACGCCGTAGCGGATACCGTATCACTCAAAATACAGGTTAAAAAGCTCTATGAGGCCATGACAAAGACTTTAAAGCAACGGGAAAAGCTGGTACTTCAGATGCGCTACGGCCTGTGCGACAGTGAAGCAAAGACCCAGCGGGAAATTGCAGAATTGCTCGGCATATCGCGCTCTTATGTATCCAGAATTGAAACAAAGGCCATTAAAAAACTCGGGGCGGCAATGAAGCATGAATACTGATCCGGCCGTAAAATCCGCCAGATCTATCCAAACCGCGGATCTGGCGCTAACTATGCCCCCTGTCGAACGACAGGGGGCATGATGATTTTTATCCGTAATTTTTCAAGGATATTTTATACTTTGCTGCTTATTTTCCCACACATCATATGCCGCTTCCGACTGCCGGAACAGCCGTCTGCACAGGCTGGTGCCCCGCCTCCGGAGACGTATCATTCCGGCTTTCCGCAGGCGTTGGTGGCGGCGGTATTTGCGTAGGCGCTGCGGTCTGCCTTGCCACAGGACGAGGTGTCGGCGAAGGCTTTGCCGTGGGCGTGGGCGCCGCGGTGGGAACCGGCGTCGGGGTTTGCTGCAGTGCTTTACTGCGATAGTCTTCCAGCTCCGCTGTGAGCTGTGCGATAACGGCATCCTTTTCGTTCAGCTGGATTTTAAGGTCGCTGATTTCAGACGCCTGATTCAAAAATGCGCCCTCTCCCCCGTTTCCGAATACCACCACTGCCCAAATGATAAACCCGATCAAAAGGGCCAAAATCACACTGAGCACCACAGCAACCGTGTAACTTGCGCTTTTTCTTGCGCGTGTAACACTTGAATAATAGCTTCTTCTCGCCATACTACCACCTCTTTTTAATCAATATCCTCCAGTCCTATTATACCATAATTTCATCATGTCATACACATTTTACCACACGATCCGCAGAAAAGAAATAGAGATTTTTTTCTGCGACCGTTTTAGTTGTCATTTTTTCAAGCGCACGCGCATAATACTCAAACTGCGGCCTGTATTGCTCCGTCAGTTTCTCAATGCTCCTGGTTTCGGCGTCCACAAAATCCGTTTTATAATCCACAAGGATAATTTTGCCGTCCTCTTCAAAATAACAGTCAATCATTCCCTGCAAAAGCATAACTTCATCCCGGTATTGCTCGCCGTACACCTCAGACGCTGCTATCTCTATCTCAAACGGCATCTCGCGCACCACATGAATACTTTCACACATGCGCTGTCCCAGCTCCGTGCGGAAAAACGCGGCGATTTTTGCAGGCGTGACCGCTGCGGCCTGCTGCTGCGTCAGCAGCTCATGAGCTACCATCTGTTCTAGTTGCAGCGCTATATCCGCTTCATGCGGCGGCGCGTCAAGACTTAAATGCTGCATAACAAAATGCGTCACGCTCCCCCGCTGCGCCGCCGTAAGCCGTTTGCTTTCCTGCATGAACTGCGGCACGCTCACCATCTGAATATCGTGCAGTGCGGCCGACTGCGCATCCAGTTCAAAATTATGGATCCGCTTAAGCTCGGTGACTGAAATCTTCGTGGGAATGATGACGGATTGCTCATACGGATAGCGCCACGCCAGCCGCTCGCCTACAAGCGCCTTAAAGCTTGCTTCAACCGCCCTTCCAGGCTGGTTTTCCGGCACGCCGCCGGCAGCCATAACCGCAGGGGATATTTGTATCTCAAACGCCGCCGGGGCAGGCAGGTCCGCTTCATTGCCGCCCGAGACAGCTCTATTGCTCCTCAGCGCCGCCGGCATCACCCAGTCGGCAAAGCAGC
Organism: Bacillota bacterium; assembly: GCA_022706785.1. Lineage (GTDB taxonomy): Bacteria > Bacillota > Clostridia > UBA1381 > UMGS1253 > JAKJBW01. The sequence goes on along the minus strand of JAKJBW010000007.1, from coordinate 12,870 downwards.
TCGCCCCCGCCATCCAGTGCACCGCCAGCTTTTCTCCCCGGGCCGTTTCGGCAATATGCCGCCATTTATCCAGGCTGCTTTGCGCATCCTTTACGTTCATGGTCATGATCAGCTTTTCCTTGGCGCGTGTCAGCGCCACATACAAAAGCCGCAGTTCCTCCGACAGATTCTCATATTTCAGCTTGTGCCTGATCGCAAGCTTGGCAACAGTAGGATAAGAAAAACGCGCCTGATTGTCCTTAAAATCCGGTCCAAGCCCCAGCGCCTTGTGCAATAGGACTGCCTCCGACATATCCCGCACATTAAACCGCTTGCCCATACCGCACACAAACACTACGGGGAATTCAAGCCCCTTGCTTTTGTGTATGCTCATAATGCGCACCACGTCCTGATTTTCTCCAAGCAGCTTTGCGCTTCCGAAATCCGCACTCGCACGCCGCATGCGGCCTATGAAGCTAATAAAATGGAATAGACCGCGAAAGCTTGTTTTTTCGTACTGCCGGGCACGCTCATAGAGCAGGCGCAGATTAGCCTGCCTCTGCTCACCTGCGCTCATGGCGCCGGCAAAGCCGTAGTAGCCCGTATCGGTATAAAGCCGCCATATCAGCTCATGGGTAGGCATATAGTGCGCCCACTGCCGCCAGCAAAGCAGCCGCTCTAAAAATTTTGCGCATTTTTCCGCGTATTCTCCGTCACCCCCGGCACAGCTTTCCAAGGCGTGATAAACATAGCCGTTTGGCGCGCACAGCCTTACCTGCAAAAGCGCTTCGTCACAAAAACCGGCGATGGGTGAGCGCAGCACCGCCAAAAGCGGGATATCCTGCAAGGGATTATCTATCACTTCAAGCAGCGACAGGATGTCTGTGACCTCCTGCGTTAGAAAATAGCCGCCGCCGGTATCGGCAAACACAGGCACGCCGCGCTCCTGCAAGACCCTGGCAAACACATCGGCGCTGCCGGCGGTCGCACGCATCAGAATGACGATGTCGCGGTAGGTGACCGGCCTGTAGCCGCCGTCCTCATACACCATGAACGGCTGTGCCATCAGTGCGCGGATTTCGGCGGCAACATGACAAGCCTCCGCTTCCGTTCCGGTGAAGCTCTCACCAGCATTGTCCGGCTGCCCCGCGCCCGGCGTATCGTCTGCAACGGTTTGCTGCGCACCATCACTGCTTTTATCAGCAATAATGATCTTCATGCCTCCAGCCGCTACTTCATAAAGGGGCGGATAGTCGGCTGCGGCATTGAGCTGTTCGTCCGGCCCGTATGCCATCTCACCGATCAGGGGCGAACTGATCTGCCGGAAAATAACATTCACAGCGTCGATAATGCCGCTCCGGCTTCTGAAATTTTCCGACATGATCACCTTGCGGTTTTTGCCCGCCTCCGCCGAATAGGTCTGCTGCTTGTGCAGGAAAAGCAGCGGGTTGGTGTGGCGGAAACGGTAGATGCTCTGCTTCATGTCCCCCACCATAAAAAGGTTGTCGCCCCGCCAGAGCATGGAAAATATCGTTTCCTGAAGCTCGTTTGAATCCTGATATTCGTCCACCAGCAGTTCCTCATAGCGGCTGCAGAGCTTTAGGGCAACCTCGCTCGGTACGGCATTGCCACACTCGTCCCGCTCCGACAGCACGCGCAGGCACAAATGCTCCAGATCGTTAAAATCCAGCACGCCGCGCTGCCGCTTAAGGGCTGTAAAGGTTTCGTCAAATTCCAGCACCAGCCGCCCCAGCGCACGCATACGCGGCGCACAGGCACGCAGATCGTCGCACAGGTCATGTGCGTATGTATGAAAGACCTTGCCCTTAAGAGACTTGATTTCCTCTTTAACAAGCTCCCGTAATTTTTTGACGGGCTCGGTTTTGGCCGCATCCACTCCCCTTGCGGATTTAAGCTTTTCAAATTCAAATGTCTCAAGCGCACTGACCGCATTGTCCCAGCCGTGCTGCACAGCGCTTTGCAGCCGCTTTAACGCAGACAGATCGGATAACAGCGCCGAGGTATAGCATAAAATTTCCTCATCCTTTTCTGTCATGCCAAGCGCATCGATCGTCATGGCGATACAGCCGTCTAACGTAAGCAGTGCCGAAGCCTTTATGGCAGCGGCCCATTCGCTGCCGTCAAAATCGGCGCAGGCCTCAAACATACCCACCTTCACCGCAAGCCAGCTTTCGGGAAACGGCATGGATTTGACAAACGCGTAGAGCCTGAGCATAAGCTCTGCAAGCCCCTCGTCTCCCTGCCTGCCCCCATAGGTATCGGCAAGATCTAAAAACCATTCCTCCCGCTGCTCATAGAGCTTTAAAAACGTTTCCTGAGCCGCCTGCTCCTTCATTAATTCAGCCTCGTTTGGGTCGGCCATGGAAAAATCGGGGTCAATGTCCAGCTTATGAAAGTTTGCGCGCACAATGTCCAGACACAGGGAATGTATGGTGCAGATGCTTGCGCGGTTGATCAGCGTCATCTGACGCTGCAGGTGGGTATCCTGCGGCATTTCGGCAAGCTTTTGCGCCACAGCCTCCCCTACCTGGCGCCGCATTTTCGCGGCAGCTGCGTTTGTGAAGGTGGTCACCAAAAGATGATCCACATCGGTTCCGCTCAGGATTTTTCTGATGATGCGCTCCACCAGAACAGCTGTCTTGCCCGAGCCCGCCGCCGCTGAAACCAGCAGGTTGCAGCCGCAGGCGTCTATTGCTTTGGTCTGATCAGCCGTCCAGTTAATCGCCATCCGGCTGCGCCTCCTTCCACTGCGCCAGCTCCGCCCACGCTTTTTGGGCGCTGCGGCTTTCAAGCTCGTTGTATCCATCCTGCGGACGGAATTTGCATATGGCCGCATACGCACAATACGCGCACGGCGCAGCGCCATTTTCACGGCAGGGCTTTATGTCTATCCTGCCGCTTAAAATGTCGCGGCCCAGCTTTGCTATGCCGCTTCTTACATAGTCGCGCAGCAGTGAAAACTGCCGGGCGGTGGCAACCGAGGCCGAAGCGGCAAAGGCCCCGTCCTTTAAAAACTTCACCGGCAAAATGTCCGACTCATCCCCTGCCGATGGATCCATAGCGCGTATCACATCCGGCTCGGCCAGCAAAAGGCCGTCCGGCTTCATCTGTTTTTTCAGCTCCCGTTCAAGCGCCTGCTCATCCGGCCTTGCATCGGAGCGCACAAGCAGCTCTAAAACACGAAAATACAGTATACCCGCAGGTTTTGCCCCCGTCCGCACAGGCGCGGCGGCATCCATATACACCATAAGCTGCAGATCCAGAAGGTTTAGGATATTGCTCAGCTTAAAGCGCTTATTGCCGGATTTATAGTCAATCACACGGTAGTAGATCCCCTGCGGCGTTTCACAAGTATCCAGCCTGTCGATCACGCCGTTTATGCGCACCTTACCCATGATGCCAAGGTCGATTTCCACGCAGGGCAGCTGCGAGCCGTCTCCGAAGCGTATCTCACTGCCTACCGGCTCAAAGCCGCCCCGGCTGATATGCTCTGCCAGCAGCAGAACACACCGCACCAGCGTACGTTTGAACCGGGCTATCAGCGCCGCGGTGGTATCGGCGGCCAGCATGGAATCGGAAAACAGCTCTGCGGCCAGGCCGTCCACAATCTCATCCACGGCAGAGGCGCACCACGCCTCGTCCAGCCCGTGCCAGCTTATACCCTGCTCTATCACACGTTTGGTGAGCAGCTCAAGTACCTTGTGGGTCATCAGCCCGATATCCGGCGGACTGATTTTTAAGATTTTACGCTCCTTTGCCTTCAGCGCAAAGCTCACAAAATATGAATACGGGCACGCACGGTATTTTTCCAGCCTGCTTACACTGGTGTTTAAAACACCCGAATAGGCCTTGAAAATCAGCGCCGGTGAAACAGGCTTCGCCAAATTGGTATAGGACAGCGCGGCGTACAGATTTTCGCAGCGCTGCCGATAGGCCGGGTTATTCTCATACCAGCTCAGCACGTCCGCCCACAGTCCGCTGCAACCGCCGGCGCGCAGCCGCCCAAACCTTAGCGCAAGGGCGTCAAAGGCAGCGTCCGGCGCTGCGATCAGCTCAGTCTCATCGCCTGCACCGGCCTCTGAGGTTATAGTCATTGCGGGAAACAGCTTCCTGACATGGTCGGCAACGGGCGAGGGCATCAGCGCCCTGCCCTCCATATCGGACAGCGAATAGCTGATATACAGGCGACAGGTCGGCTTGGTCAGCGCTTTGTATATCAGAAACCTTTCATCAAACACCTTTTGCCGGGCTGTGGGCGCAAGTCCGGTGCCCTGCTGCGACAGTGCGGTGCGCTCATCATCTGACAAAATCCCTTCGGCGGCGGATACGCCCGGAAAATAACCGCTGTTCGCGCCCAGAATAAAGAGCGCCCTGCAGTCACAGGTCCTGCTGTTTAAGATGTCCGTCACGATGACCTGATCCACAGACTGAGGGATAATGCCGCTTTGCTGCTTGGCAAAACCCGCCGCCAGAATGCCTCTGAATGCCTGCAGACCGAGGCGTTCATCGCCGGCGATCAGTACAAGCTGATCCAGCACCTCCATGACGGAATTCCACACTCTGCCGTACAGATTGGCAAGCGAAAGGCGGCCTTCCGCCTTAAACTGCTCTGTAAAGGCCGACACCTTGTCAAATAGCTTAAGCTCACCCATAAATGCAAATACCGCCGCACAGCTTTCCTTGACGGTTTTGCCGCTTCCGATACCCTCCCGCAGCCTGATAAGCGGCGCTATACCCTTACGCCGCAGCGCATTTACCCTTGCCAGCGTTTCTTGCTGCCAAACGCCGTCCGCATCGTCAAACAAGGCGACCCGGTAATGCCAGTCCTGCTCCTGTGTCCATGCCTTGCCCCTTATCCCCGCGGCAAGCACATAGTTTTCAAGCAGGTCCGTCTCGCCCTGCGAAAGCAGGGAAAAGCCCGATTTAAAATGGGCGAACACACTGTCGTAGTCCCAGTTTTTTAAAAACACATCCAATGCCGAAAGGATGGCCAGTACCAGCGGATGCTCCGACACGGCGGACTTTTCAGACAAAAAATACGGTATGCCGCTCTGCAAAAAAACCTCACTTACCACCTCGCCATACCCTTCCATGCTGCCGCAGGCAACCGCAATGTCGCGGAAGCGGTAACCTTGGTCGCGGCACAGCGCAAGTATGCGCCTTGCGCACTGCTGTATCTCGCCAAACGCATTTTCCGCCTCAAACAGGCTGATATCCTGAGTCTTGTTTTCAAAAGGCGCGGCGGCATAATCAGCGTAGCTGCGTTCCAAAAAGGCAAGCTCGCGGCTGTGCGCATACGCTGGCTGGGCTGCCAGATACAGCGGCGGGTTAAAAGGTATACCCAGGCGGGCGCACATATGCTCAAGCCGCGAAAAGGTCGCCGCCGCGGGTGAAAACAGACCGTCTGCACGCCGGTGCTCATCACAGCAAAGGCACACCGTTACCTTGTCTGCCCGTTTTGCCAACGCCTCAAGCATGGCGTAGTGCTGAGGCAAAAAATCTGAGAACTCATCAATCCATATCTGCGCGCCGCTCAAGTAATCGCTCCGGGCAAGTAAAGCCGCCGCCCGGTACAGGTTGTCCTGCGCATCCACATAATCCGGCGAGAGCAGCTCATCATAGCATTCGCAAATGGCTGCCAGATCATAAAGCTTGGCCGCAAAAAGCGCGTCTGTGCCCGGCTGTGCCCGCTCCCTGAGCTCGGAGGGACTGACGCCGTAGCGTTTCAGCTCGGCAATCAGGCCTTCTATCCGGTCTAAAAACCCGGCCTTTTCAGCGCTGGCGCCAAAAACGGCAAGCTGGTTCTTTTTTTGGTACAGCGCACGGTAAATCAGCATGCTCTTACCTGCGGCGGACAGCGTATTTTTAGCCGCGCCGCTCATGGCGGCAAAAATGCGCTGGGCCAGGCGGGAGAAGGTCAGTACTTCCGCCGTCTGCGCACCTACCACGCCCATGGCGCCGCACAAGCCCTTTTCTGTCCTGTAGCTGAACTGTTCGGGCACCATCATAATAAGCGGTCCGCCCGCGCCTGATTTTTGCTGCGCCTTGATTTCATTTAAGCATTGCTGCGTTTTTCCGCTGCCCGCACGCCCGTATATCACCCGCACCGCCACTGCCATCACCGCCCTGTATCGTGTCATTACCGGCCGATATTGCAAAAATTACAGCATATCCGCCTAAAGCCTTAAACCCTGCCCTGTTTTAAAATGCTGGTTTTATCACGCCGTTTAAATAAAAAAAGGATAAACCGCACTTCCCCTATCCTATCACTTAAGCCTCGTTGCCGGTATTGTCAAAGAGGTCCGTTTTTCATATATTATTATTGTCTGTTATTGTCTCTTTCTTCTTTCTCCAGCGCAAGATACTCTGTAAAACACTCATCAAGCTCTATACTGACAGCCAGAATATCCTGAGTAGAAGCTCCCATTTCAATCAGCTTATCCATTTTTCTTCTCAGCCCCTCTGTCTTCTCCTTGAGCTTCTGTCTCTTATCCAAACCGCAACCTCCCAGCAATCAAAATTTTACAACGGCTTAAGTATTCTTAAGTATTATTTTATATCAATTCGTCTTTTTTTGTCAAGCGATATGCTAAAACGTTTCATTATATTGGCAGGCTTATTCCTCACGGCCTTCCTCCCCGCCGTTTGCGCCGGTTTCACCGTCACAGCCGGACGCCGGTGCATCGTCTTTTGAAGCGCAAATACATTCGGCATTATGGCCCGACGCACAGGCCTCCTTGCCCTCATCACATCCAGCCTCAGGCTTTTTGGCATACAAATACCAAAGCAGTCCCGCCGCCGCCAAAACTGAAACCAACGCCGTAACCTGGGAAAGCGGCAAGGTGCCCAGCCGGAGTATGAATTCTTGGTTTCTGAGCCCTTCCAGCCAGAAACGGCCCAGTCCGTACCATAGGATATAGATCGCAAATATTTCGCCGCTGCGCTTTTTATGGCGATAGTACAAAAGAACACCCAAAAGGCCCGCCAGCATCCACAGCGATTCGTATAAAAACAGCGGGTGTACACTCTGCTCACCGTTAATGGACATTGCCCAGGGCAGGTCGGTGGAAACACCATACACCTCGGCATTGACAAAGTTGCCCCAGCGCCCCGCTATTTGCCCGATCATGAGCGCCGGCGCGCACAAATCAAAGATCCTGCCCGTGTCAAGCTTATTTGCTTTACAGTATGTAACCCCCACCAGCACAGCGCCCATTATGGCGCCGTAAATGGCTATTCCGCCTTCCCACACCGCAAAAAAGCGCCATGGGCTGCCTAAAACAGCCTGCCAGTCGCCCATCACATAAAAAATCCTGGCAAAAAGAATGGAAACCGGCATCCCCCATAAGACAAGGTCAAAAACCGTATCTGCGCTGATGCGCTCTTTTTTTGCACGCCACAGCGCATACAGTGTGCCACAGATGAAGCCGGCCGCTATGATGATGCCATACCAGTAAATATCCTTTCCAAAGACCGAAAAGGCAACGCGGTTTATCTGTAAGGAAAACCCGAGTCCCGGAAAATCTATAAAATTCGTTGTGTTCATTGTTTTCTCCCCTGTTCTGAATAGTTAAAACCTTGCCGCGCCCCTGTCAGTCCATCGGCAGTATCACCGACAGCGCCATATTACGGTCATTAAAATGTTTGGAAAACCTGCGCACCACATCCTCAAGGCTGACCTTGGCATATGCATTATAGAAATCCAAATAGTTGACGCCACTGGCATACCACGACACAAACCTGTGCGCAATGTCGCCTGTGGAATTAAAGGCGCGTATGCATCTGCCCCATATCACATTCTTTGCGCGCGTGAATTCCGCCTCGCAAAAGCCGGTATGCGCCAAAGCCTGTGCTACCATCGCCCGCACCTTTGCCGGGTCCTTAGACTCCCCTTCAAGCGTTGAGAAGGCATACCGTTCATGGCAGGTGTAGTCGGTTTCAAAGGTGTCGTTTATCAGTCCCTGCTCATAAAGCGCGGCATAGAGTGCGCTGCCCTTGCCAAACATCATTTCAAGGAGTATCTCGGTTTCAATGCTCTTTTTAAGCATATCCACGCCCTTGGGCTGCATATCGGTGTCCTTGAAGCCCAGCATAAAAAGCGGCAGCGATACACTGAGCTTCTGCTCGGCATAATCGGACACAATAGCGTCCGGCTCCTCGCCAAATATACGCCTGATCCCTCCCGGCAGCGGGGGAATGTCACGCAGGCTGTCATCCATGCATTTTGCCACCTGCTCGGGCTGAATATCGCCCGCGACAAACAAAAACATGTTGGACGGATGATAAAAGGTGTTATATGCGTCATAGAGCACGTGCTCATCTATTTGGGAAATGCTTTCCACAGTGCCCGCAATATCCTTTTTCACGGGGCAGTTATGATACAGGCAGCCCAGCAAATTATAAAACACCCTGGCCTGGGGATTGTCCTCATACATGCGTATCTCCTGGGCTATGATACCCTGCTCCTTGGCCACGTTCTCGGCGGTAAAATAAGGATTTTGCACAAACCTCAAAAGAACGCCCAGACTTTCGGTAAAGTTCGACGTCGCGGAAAACAGGTATGAGGTAAGCCCAAAGCCGGTATATGCGTTTGCGTTTGCGCCCAGGACAGAGAACTTGTCAAACACATTGCCGTCCGGCTCTTCAAACATCTTGTGCTCAAGAAAATGAGCGGTGCCGTCGGGTATTTTTATCACCCTGCCGCCGCCTGTGACCTCAAACTCACTGTCGATGCTGCCGTATCTGGTCACAAACATCGCATCCGTCTGGCGATAGCCTTTTTTGGGCAGTACAAACACCTCCACGCCTGTGGGATGCTTACCCGTGTACAACACCTCGCCCAGCACTTTATCCTGTGTTTTTGCAAATGCCATCATTTATGATCCCTGCCCTTTAGAAGATATACTGTGTCCAGCTCAATCTTTTTAGCCGCGGCGACAGCCTGCTGGAGCGTCGTGCGCGAAATCCTCTCTGCGTGTTGCTCAATTCCGCCCTGCCAGCCGCACACAAGCGCACTTAAATGAAAATCTGTCAGCGCATACTGGTCGTCATTTGCTGCTCTGGCAAGCCCGGTCAAAAACACCTTTGCCGACTCAAACTCATTGCCGCTCACTTCGCCGCCCTTTAGCTTTTCAAGCTGAAAAAGCGTTTCGTCAAGCGCCTTTTGGTAGTTGTCCTGCTCTATGCCCATGCTGATAATCATCAGGGCTTTATTCCGTATTAAAATGCTGGAAGCATAATAGGCAAGGCCCAGCTTTTCACGCACGTTGTTAAACAGTTTGGAATGGACGCCGCTGCCCAACACAGAATTTGCCACCGCAAGATGGAAATACTCGTCTCCCGCCGGCGGCGTATTGGTGCGCAGGCCAAGCGCAAGCTTTGCCTGGCCCACATCCAAGGCTTCGGTGACATACGACACCTGCCCGGCATGCCGGCATATTTCCCCCTGCGGTATGGCAGCGTCGGCGAAAAAGGCTGCCGGTATACCTGCCTGCAGCTGCGCCGCAATTTTTGAGACGTCCGCGCTGCCGCACAAAAAAATATCCAGCCGACTGGCGGACAGTACGGTTTTATAGTGCGCGTACAGATTTTTTTCGTCAATCTTGTCAAGGCTTTCCGGATCGCCGTATTCGTGGACGCCAAACGGCTCATCCTTGCACATTTCGGAAATACAGCGCAGGCTCGCATATTTGCGCTTGTCATTGATCAGCGCGCCCATCATGTCGGCAAGGTTGCGCTTTTCAGACGCCACATAGTCGGCCTTAAAGACGCCATTTTCGCAGAGCGGGTCAAAAATAACCGACAGCATAAGCCCCACCGCCAAAGGCAGCACCTCGCTGCGGTCGGGTGTGTAGCAATCCTGTATGGTCTGAATACTGAAACTGAGGAGCTGATCCTCCCCTTTTTTTGTAACGTCCGCTTCAAATACGGCTCCGTACAGCTCCTGCAAACGCAGTTCTATGTCCGAAAGAGTGGGATAAAGCGCGCTGCCCCGTTTTAAAATCATGGGCAGAAGCGCATTTTTTGCGGCATGTTCCCTGCTTAGCGGACGGTGTATGACAAAGCTTATAGTGTTTGTCTTAAACTTGGTATCTTCAATATAGTGCAAAGCGACTCCATTTTTTATCGGATAATCACGCACCTTCTCATCACTTCCCAACGCCAGAGTGTTGCCACTATTTTACACTGAAATTCGCGCATTGTCAAACTAAATTTTTCCTTTTTATCCATTTTGCATTACCCCAAATAGTTCTCGATCTCCTCAAGGGTAATATCGTCGTGCACAGCCATATTCACGCCGTTTGCCAGCACCTTGGACATTTTGTCCATCACTGAATCCACCTGCTTTGTGGTAACGGTCAGCTCACCGACATAGGGCGTGAGCACACCGCTTATCAGCTGATACTTGTCCTGCTCGTTCATGCCGCAAAGCATCTTGAAAATAGCCGAATCGGCGCCCGCCTGCTCTTTTACGGCGTCTACCACAAGCCCTACCGTATCGTTTGCCATAGTCACCGCATCCACCACCGTGGGCACCCCTATCGCAATGACGGGCACGCCAAGGGTGTCACGGCTGAGCGCCTGACGGCTGTTGCCCACGCCTGAACCGGGGTTGATACCCGTGTCGGCAATTTGGATGGTGGTGTTCATCCTGTCTATGCGTCTGGCTGCCAGCGCGTCTATGGCAATGACAAGGCTTGGCTTTATCCGGTCAACCACGCCGCGCACAATTTCGCCTGTTTCAATGCCTGTAATACCCAAAACGCCCGGCGCAAGCGCACATACCGATTGTAAGCTGTCGTCCATCTGGTCGGGGATCTGCTCGAACAGATGCCTTGTCACCATCAGCTTTTCGATAGTTTTCGGCCCCAGCGAATCGGCGGTGACATTGCGGTTCCCAAGCCCTATCACCAAAATGGAGCCTTTTTGGGGCGCATCCACGAGGCGGCGTATCTCATCGCTTAGAAGCTGGCAAACCCGCTGGTATTTGTGCGGGTCGCCCTGATGCAGGCCCGGTACCTCAAGAGTAATATAGCTGCCGCAGGGCTTGCCCAAAGCCTGTTCGCCTTCTTTTGAAACGATTTTTACCCGCGTAATGAGAATACCGTCGCTATCCTCTTCATTCACCTCAACGCCCGGCACTTCGCTTTTTTCTTCAATATTGTGGCGGTACATCTCACGCGATTCCAGCGCCAGGTCTGTCCTTGAATACACCATTTTTCCACTCCCTTTTTTAAAATCCGAATAGCTATATCTTGTGTGAAACCCGCAGAGTTTATGCAAAACCGCATCACGCGCAGCTCAGCCAGCATGTGCCATGCATAATCCGCTTTCTTTAATCTGATACTAGATTTAAAAAGTCTGATAAGTTTTGTGAGGTGTGTTATGGATTTTGACGCAGTATACTATGAGCCGGACAGCCTTGATTATGCGCTGGGCAGGGAATTGAAGCAAAAATACCAAGACCTGCCATGGGTACCCATCGACAGTCACAACAGGATCGATGAAATGACAAGCAAGCCGAATGCCGAGTTTGGAAAAATGAAAAAACATTTGATTGTGGGCGTCAGAAAAACCCATAAATATGTGGAGAACCATAAGGTTTCTGATTTCCTTGTGCCGTATACCTCGTCGGGCTGCAGTGCGTCCTGCCTGTATTGCTATTTGGTCTGCAACTACAACAAATGCGCGTATTTGAGGCTGTTTGTAAACCGTGAGCAGATGCTTGCCAAGCTCATAAAGACAGCCTGCGGCAACGCGCGTCCGCTGACCTTTGAGATAGGAAGCAACAGCGACCTCATTCTTGAAAATACCGTCACGCAAAACCTTGAGTGGACGATAGCGCAATTTAAAAATACCCAAAACGGTTTTATTACCTTCCCCACCAAATTTGATATGGTAGAACCCTTGCTCGGTCTTGAGCCAGGCGGCCGCGTAATATTCCGCATGAGCGTAAACCCGGAGTATATTATAAAGAAGACAGAGTTTGGCACCTCGCCTCTGGACAAAAGGATTGCTGCGGTGAACAAGATGTGCGAAGCGGGCTACAAAACAGGCCTTCTTATTGCGCCTGTTATTTTTGTGGAGGGCTGGGAAAAGCTGTATGGCGAGCTGATCGCGTATTTAGCTGATACCTTGTCGAACAAAGTAAAAAACCAGCTTTTTATCGAGTGTATCTTCATGACGTACAGCTTTGTGCACAGAGCTATTAACGCTGAGGCTTTTCCGGGCGCCATAGATTTATATGACAAGGAAAAAATGACGGGCGGCGGCAGAGGGAAATATTATTACAGGCAGCCTATAAGGGATAACGCTGAAGCGTTTTTGAGAAAAGAGCTCGCTAGGCATTTGGGCATGGCAGATATTTTATATTTCTGTTAGGACCGTGAAAACGCAGGCGCACAGGGATACCGGCTTTCGGTATCCCTGTGTGCTTTTGTCTTGCGCCGGGTTTAAGCCCCGGGGCATTCTTTTGATATTTTAAAATCTGTCCGGCCGGATCGGGCCGAAATTAGTCACTTCATTATGTAAAGCAACATATGATAGCAATGGGACAAATTCATGTTTCTGTCTGTACATTAAGGTTGATTGCCGCGTCTTATTCCAGCGGGGGGATTGGTTTTAGTGTTCATGCCATCTGCAGAAACGTTTTTTCCATACACTATTTTACTTTTTATTATTTAGGAGGTCAAAATGTCGAATAACAAGAATTTTAGTTCATCCGGCCACCGGGGTGATAAAGCCAGCAACGCGGAAAGAATGAACGTATACAAATGCTCCGAGCTTTCCGACATCCGCTCAGCTTTTTGGGAATCAGAAAATGACGATGCCCCGGCGCAAGCCGCAAACGCCTACGGAAGATGCGGCTCG